>WYBU01000140.1 GCA_011525745.1 Planctomycetaceae bacterium
ACCAGTCTGCTGGAGGGCATCAACAACAAAATCAAGGTCATCAAACGCATGGCCTACGGCTACCGCGATGAAGATTACTTCTTCCTAAAAATCCGCGCGGCGTTCCCCGGAGTTGGGAGATGAACCCACTATAGTCCTTTTCCGATAATGACTTCCAGAAGAAAGGCGTCATTCCAGTCCGATACGCGGCTCTTCCATTGATGCTATACGGCGACCTGGACAACACACGGCGAATGCAGTCCCGCGAGGGAATGCCGTTCGGAAGCTTCAGCCAGCGCTTCAGCCAGCCCCGCTTCGACCGCGCCCACTGCTCCATCGCCGTCGGCCCCGGGCATCCCACAATCACCTCGCAGACCGCGATCGTGACCACATCCGCCAGCAGAGGGCGACGGTTGCGATGATGACGCGGGTCCGGCAACGCCTCGAAATGCCGCGCGATCGAACCCACCGACACATACACATGTCCATTCCCACGCGATGCGCGTTGGGCCATTGGCAGACTCCTTCCGCAAAAACCCCTCGCCGCTCCGTGCGGCGAATCCGCGGAAGGTATACACCATACCAGACGGTCGCGCTAGACCGTACATCTTACCTATCTTTGCGCGATGGCTTTGCCCACAGCCGGGGGCGGCTGTGCCCCACGGACTGCAAGCCCTTGCCACGCGGGGACGGGCGGGACGCCCGTGCCACCCGACAACAGCCGGGGGCGGCTGTGCCCCATTCAACACAGCCGGGGGCGGCGGGGGCACATTCACGGGCTGCAAGCCCGTGCCACGCGACATTCCGCGGGCTGCACTCCCGCGCACGCGGGGAAGAAAGGCAGGTGCTGTCCGATCCGGCCGTGCGCGCCGAATGCACTCCCGCGCAGGCGGGGAAGAAAACGTGTGCGTGACGCGATCGGCGCCGTCGGTCCAGAGGCGATTGGGCTGATCCGGGGCGCATTCGATAAAGACGCTGATGCGATCGGGCATGTCGAAGGCGAAGTCGGCGACGTACGTTTCACGAGCGGCATCGACGCGGCGCGCGATGGCCCGGGCGTTGGATTTCTCGATGCGCGCGATACTCAACGCGCGCGCGGGGTTTTTCGACGAGGCCGTCGTCGCGAACGAGGGCGCAATACGGAAACAGGAAGGTGGCGGCAAGGATTGTCGTGGAACGCAAGGCGAATATGAGTTGGAACCTCCTCAGGGCAGGGGCGCAACCGCTCGCCGGCGCGAATATCTGCCGATGTCGGAAGGGAGGACAAGGGGTGATCTATCGGAGGGCGAGGCGTGGGGAGCAGTGGGAGTAAGATTAGGAGTAAGATTAGGATTAGGAGTAAGATTAGGATCAGGTACAAGAGTAAGAGCAGGAGTAAGAGTATGAGCCAGAAAAGTACGGTTGGAACAAGCCGTGGTTCCAATCGCGCTCAAGTCGGATCACTCCGAGCCACGTATGAGGTCACGCGACTCATGCGGTGGGTGCGCTTCGTTCGTAATCTCGGCTGCTGTTTCGTTTGATCAAACCCATGAGCATCCGAACGATACGCTGGAGCTGCTCTTTGCCGGCGTGAATCTGCTCGTTGGTCAGTTTGCCCCGGGCGACGAGGATGTCCAGGCCGGCCGCGCACTCAAGGGCCGAGCCATGCGCGATGTCCAGGAACCGGCAGCGGTCCTTTTTCGAGTACTTGCCGTTGCCTTCGGCGATGTTCAATGGAATGGAAGTTGCGGCGCGGTCCAACTGGTCCTTCACTTCGCCGACCCGAAGCGTCTGCTCGAGAACGGATGCCAGCCAGCCGACGAAGGCGATGGACTCGCGGTAGACTTCCAGTTTTTCGTGATCGAAGAAGCAATCGTCGGTCGGGGGCATCAATCACCTCGTTGCCGGACCGGGGCGATAGCGGCACACTCGTGCCGGCCGAAGAGAAAGATAAAGAGTAGGATTATGAGTAGGAACAGGATTAGGAGTAGGAGTAAGAGTAAGATTAGGAACGACTCGGGGATATTCGCCATCGATCGCTCTCGCCTTTCTCTTGCTCTTACTCCTGGTCCTAATCCTAATCTTACTCCTGCTCTTTCTCCGCCGCCACGCCTGCGAACCATGTCTGCCCGCGACTAAGGCAGCGTCTGCACCTCCACCGACAGCACGGCCGGTAAATCCCGCACGATGGGGAACCACGAATCACCCGCGTCCGCCGACGCGTACACCTGCCCGCCCGTCGTGCCGAAGTAGATGCCGCAGGGGTCCAGGGAATCGACGGACATGGCGCCGCGGAGGATGTTCACGTAGCAGTCCTTCTGCGGAAGGCCGTTGGTCAGGGCCTGCCATTCGTTGCCGCCGACGCGGCTGCGGTAGACGCGCAGCTTGCCCTCGGGCGGATAATGCAGCGAGTCGCTGAGAATCGGCACGACGTAGATCGTCTCCGGCTCGTGGGCGTGAACGGCAATGGGAAAGCCGAAGTCGCTGGGCAAATTGCCGCTGACTTTGCGCCAAGTGTCCCCGCCGTCGTCGCTGCGGCAGACGTGCCAGTGCAACTGCATGAACAGCGTGCCGGGTCGCGCGGGGTGCATCGCGATGCGATGGACGCAGAAGCCGATTTCGGGGGCCGGCTCCTCGGGCAGATACTGCGACGACAGGCCGCGGTTCTTCGGCGACCAGGTCTTTCCGCCGTCGTCGCTTCGGAAAACGCCGGCCGCGGAAATGGCGGCGAAGATTCGGCCGCCGTCGCGGCGAGCGGCTGACACAGCCGAGGGCGTCTGTGCCCCATTCACAGCCGAGGGCGGATGTACGACATTCACAGCCGGGGGCAGCTGTGCCCCATTCACAGCCGGGGGCGGCTGTGCGACATTCACAGCCGAGGGCGGCTGTGCCACATTCACAGCCGGGGGCGGCTGTGCTCCATTTGTGGGAGAGGGTGACAAGATGATCGTGTGCAGGCCCATGCCGCCGGCGCCGGGCTGCCACTTCGGCCCGGTTCCGTGACCGCGCAGGCCGGCCAACTCGTGCCAGGTCTTGCCGCCGTCGGTGGTGCGAAACATGGCGGCGTCCTCGACGCCGGCGAAGACGGTGTCGGGATCCGACGCAGACGGCTCGAGGTGCCAGACGCGCTTGAATTCCCATGGACGCTGCGTGCCGTCGAAATGCTGATGCGTCGTCAGGGGCTTGCCGGTTTGGGGGGACGTGTCATAGACGAATTTGTTGCTTTCGCCCTTGGGAAAGCCCTCGGGCGTGGTGGTCGGCTCGCCGGGCGGCGTGCCGGGCTGTTCCCACGTTCTGCCGCCGTCGCCGGAGCGCTGAATGATCTGGCCGAACCAGCCGCTGGTCTGCGAGGCGTAGATGCGATCGGGATCGGCGGGCGAGCCTTTGACGTGATAGACCTCCCAGCCGCTGAAGAGCGGGCCGCTGACGTTCCAGTTGCGGCGCTGAGCATCCGAGGTGAGGATGAAGGCGCCTTTTTTTGTCCCGACGAGGACACGGATGGTGCTCATGGGTTGCTCCGGTGCTACAAAAAAATCACCGACAACATGCGCGATCGCTTGGCAAGTCGTCGATGGGATTATGACATTCGCAATGTCGCTCGACCGCGCGAGACGTCAACATGCAGCACACCGCGTTCGAGGAAGCCGGACATTCCGATGAGTCGCGGTGCGTCTTCGGTTTCCACAAGGTATGCGTGCACACCAATGGGACCCAGCATTCGCTGCCCGTCGGTCAGCGCACAGTCGATCTCGGCCAGCATCGCCCCAAGCTGACACGTCTTTCGTCGGGCCAAGCCTCCGATCTTGACGTGACCGAGGGGCCGATAGCGAGCGCCTTTCCAAACCGGAGGTGGAAACACTGAAACCGGTGCGCCGGTGTCGACTACGGCCGGCCTGAAATGCGTCCAGCCGGTTTCCGTCGCGATGCTGAAATCGGCATACAAGCGAACCGCGGTCACTCGATGCCCGACGGAGAAGGCCGGCGGGTGATTCCCTCGAACAATGCGCAAGTCGATTTGTGGCACCGATTCCCTCACACATTCAGGTATTGAATCGAAGAATCAAAGGATGATTGTGCCATCGTCGATAAGCTGCACCGGGATGTCGGGGACTCCCGTGCGCCTGCGCGCCAGGCGCTCCACGGCGCCGGATGCGCTGCCCACTGCGACGACGCGTCCCTTGTGAACGGCGACCCATTTGTTCGCGTATTGGCACAACAGCTCACTGTAGTGCCTTGCGATCCAACGCGCGTCGCGCGTGTACTGCTTGCTGGGCAGCCGCGGTTTGATCGGACCTCTCACCGGCGGTCCTCCTCTCTGGTGCAGGATTGTAGCGATTCGGGAGCATGAATCGAGTGATGGTGATCTCGTTGTCATCGGAGAGCGGTTTTTCGTAACCGCCGAGGGAGGGATTGAGCGGTCGCCGGCGGCATGATCGGTGTCTGCGTTACGAGTCATCCGAGCGCAGCGATGCGGCGCGGGGCGTGCGATCGCGCGGATCGAGGACGATCCGGCGTAACACGCGCGGCGGCCGCTTCGACAGAAGCCGCCCAAAGCGGGCAGCGCTTCCCCGCAAAGCGCGTGGGCAAGCATCAATTCACGCACCAACCGCGATGCGCACATCGCCACGATGCGGGCCGCCCCCGCCGCTATTTCCCCGCCAGCGCCCCGCTGCCGGACATGGTCTTCATGAGCGTGATGCCGGCCGGAGCGCCGAGGGCCACGAGAATCGCCGGAAAGATGAAGAGAATCAGCGGCAGCATGAGCTTCACGGCGGTCTTCTGGGCGCGTTCTTCGGCGCGGTGCGCTCGGCGACGACAGGGCGCGCGTTTTAGGCCCGGAAGTCAATCGTTCTTGGCGGGACGCAACCCCAATTCTTGGCGCAGGAGCGCCGCAGCATCGCGGGCGCGATCGGCCAGGCGGTTGACGTCGTTCCCCGATTCGCGGCTGAGCATCTCGCGTACCTTGCGGACGTCATCCACAGGCGTTTCGTCGGCTTGTCGACGAACTGATTTGACAGTGCTCATTCGTCGTACTCCACGAGCAGATCGGGCGTGACAATCTGCGGCGGCAACAGGCCCAGCCTCAGACAGATCGTGGCAAAGTGTGATCGCTTGTTCGGATTCGCCATGTGTTGCACGTTCCACGTAACCAGGTAATCCATCCGGTGAATCGTCGCAGCCGCCACGTGGACCGCATCGCCCGCTACGGATGGACGGGGCATGACTCTCTCGCGAACGAAAATTTCCGCAGGCCGCGGACTTCAACCGTCAACTCCAGCAACTGAAGCCCGCGCAACATTTCCAGCGCGGCGTTAGCCATTGCGAAATCAGGATGGGATAACTCGGCGACGACTTCATCCGACACAAAAAGCTCATGCCGGGGCGCCTGAGTCTGCCACCATTCGGTACTGGTTTCGCGCCAGGCGATGCTGCGCGGATTGGTCCGAGTGCTGACGCAGGCACTGAAAAAGCTCGTTTCCAGATAGACATGGGCCATGTTTCAGAATTGTACCACGACTGCAACGTGCGAGCCAACGCAGTCCATCGATGCACGACCAAGCCGTCGGCGACGAGGGCGACGGCATGTTGAATGCAAAGGTCGCCGCGTCGATGTGGCGCTTTCCATGAATGGGGCGACTTCCGAGAAGCGACGGCGCAGAACAGCTTCGCGCCCGAGCCGCCGGGTGCGCAATAAACTCACAAGCTTCCCCCGCCGCTATTTCCCCGCCAGCGCCCCGCTGCCGGACATGGTCTTCATGAGCGTGATGCCGGCCGGAGCGCCGAGGACCACGAGAATCGCCGGGAAGATGAAGAGAATCAGCGGCAGCATGAGCTTCACGGCGGTCTTCTGGGCGCGTTCTTCGGCGCGCTGGCGGCGCTTGGTGCGCAGCGAGTCGGCCTGCGTGCGCAGCGCCTTGGCGACGCTGGTGCCGAGCTTTTCGGCCTGCGTGACGACGGCTACCAGCGCCTTCATTTCATCGACGCCGGAGCGGATGGCCATCTTCTCCAGCGCCTCGCCGCGCGCGATGCCCATCTGCGTCTCGATCGTGGCAATCTGCAATTCCTCGGACAGCTCCGAGTGAACGAGCCGCATTTCGTCTCCGACGCGCATCATGGCCGCGTCCAGGCCCAGGCCGGCCTCGACGCTGACGACCATCAGGTCCAGCGAATCGGGCAGGCCGTTGCGGATGGCCTCGATGCGTTGGCGTCGCGACAGCCACAGCCACACTTCCGGCAGCATGAAGCCGATGCCGCCCATCAGCGCGGCCTGGCCGAAGATGTTCAGGACCGGCTTGCCGCCGCTGGAGGCGAAGAACAAACCCAGACCCGCCAGCAGGATGGCGCCGGCGGTCTTGCTGGCGAGGAACATGGTGCTGGCCGACTCGTGCCGGAAGCCGGCGTTGGCCAGCTTGATCTTGAGCGTGGTCTGCTGCTCGTCGGTTTTGGGGACGAAGGGGCGCGACAGGAGCGGCGCCGCGCGGCGAAACAGCGACTTCGAAACCGCGGCGCGAGCCTGCTTGCGCACGTCAACCGCCGGCTGCGCGTCGACGCGCAGGCCCATCGCGCGGCGGCGGACGTGTTCCACCTCGTCGCCGCGCTTCGGCCAGAGCGAATAGGCAATCAGTCCGATGGCGGCCGCACCAATCGCGACCAGTAGTGCGAGTTCCATGATGCGCTACACCTTGATGTTGACGATCTTCTGAATCATGGCGAGACCCAGCAACTGGGAAACGCCTGCCCCGATGAGACAGTATCGGCCGATGGGATCTTCCAGCAGCACGCGGCCGTAGTCGGGATTCACGACCATTTCCATCCCAAACACGGCGATCGGCAGCGCAAACAACACCCATCCCGACAGCCGCCCCTCCGCCGTCAGCGCCTTGACCTGTCCAAACAGCTTGATGCGGTCGCGGATGACGGCGCTGATGTTGTCCAGCACGGCGGCCAGATCGCCGCCGGTCGTTCGCTGGATCAGAACGGCGGTCACAAAGAAGCGCACGTCCATCAGATCCAGCCGGTCGGCCATGTTCTTGAGCGAGTCCTCGATCTTGACGCCCAGATTCTGCTCTTGAAATACGATGGCGAATTCGGTGCCGGCCGGGTCGGGCAACTGTTGACCCACCAGTTGAATCGCGTTCGCCAGCGAGTGGCCGGCGCGCAGCGCCTGACTCATCAACTCGAAGACGTCAGGCAACTGGTTCATCATGCGGTTCAGTCGCATCTTGCGCTTGACGTGAATCACGACCAGCGGCATCAGCAGGATCGCGGCGGCGATGCAGGCGGCAACGATCGGGTTCCACTGGAGCATGTAGAGTCCGACGAAGGAGAACAACGCCAGCGTGACGAGATTGAGCAGTGCGCGCGGCGCGGACCATTCAATACATGCCTGGTCCAGCGCGCGCTGAAGCCAGGCGACGACACTGAGCTTGGCCAAAGCGGCCGAGATCGCCGTCTTGGGTTCGTAGCGGCGGCGCAGGATCGAGTCGGCCGATTTGCGTTCCTCGCTGCGGACGCGGTCGGTGAGGCGGTCGAGGACTCGCTTCTGATCCGACTTGCGCAGATCAAGAATGAGCTGGTAAACGCCGTAGGCGAGCAGCGTCGAACCGGACAGCGGCAGTGCGTACAGGCCGATCTGATTGATGAAGTTGTCCATTGGCTGCAATCCTCGAGGCGGCCTTTCAATCGTTCGACTATTCATCCACGTCCGACATCAGCACGCGGCGCTCGAAAATGGACGGATCGACGTCTTCGCCATGCGCGCGAAGCCGGTCGAGAAAGCTGGGGCGCAATCCGGTCGCCAGGTGATGGCCGTAGGCCTTTCCGGCGCCGTCGACCCCGAGTTGCTCGAACTTGAAAATCTCCTGCATCGTGACCATGTCGCCTTCCATGCCCTGAATCTCGGTCACCGCCATGACCTTGCGCGGCCCGCCGGAGAGCCGCGCGGCGTTGACCAGCAGGTGCACGGCCGAGGCGATCTGCTGCCGAATGGCCTTCACCGGCAGCTCAAAGCCGGCCATCATGACCATGGTTTCAAGGCGCTGAATCGCGTCGCGCGGGCTGTTGGCGTGAATGGTCGTGAGCGAACCGTCGTGGCCGGTGTTCATGGCCTGAAGCATGTCCAGCGTCTCCGCGCCGCGACACTCGCCGACAACGATGCGGTCGGGCCGCATACGCAGCGAGTTGATGAGCAGGTCGCGGATCGCGATGCGCCCCTTGCCTTCGATGTTGGCCGGACGCGTCTCAAGCCGGACGACGTGCGGCTGTCGCATGGCCAGTTCGGCCGCGTCCTCGATGGTGACAATCCGCTCATCGTCCGGAATAAAGCTCGACAGGTTGTTCAGCAGCGTCGTCTTGCCCGAGCCGGTGCCGCCGACGACGACGATGTTCAACCGCGCCCGCACGCAGGCGCGAAGAAAGTCGATCATTTCCGGGGCGATGCTTTTGAAGCGCAGATAATCGTCCCAGGTGATCGGATCGCGGCCGAAGCGCCGGATCGACATGCTGGGGCCATCGATCGCCAGCGGAGGAATGACGGCGTTGACGCGCGAGCCGTCCTTGAGGCGCGCATCGACCATGGGCGTGACTTCGTCGCAGCGACGTCCGATGGTCGAGCAGATCTTGTCAATCACGTGCAGCAAATGCTCGTTATCCTTGAAGCGCACGGGCGTCAGTTCGAGCTTGCCGCGGCGCTCGACGTAAACCTGCCTGGGACCGTTGATCAGGATGTCGCTGATGTGCGGATCGCCCAGCAGCGTTTCCAGCGGGCCGAGTCCGAACGTCTCGTTGAGAATTTCCTCGATGAGCTGCTGGCGCTCGTTGATGTTGAGCAGCGCCTGCTCCTGCTCGCACAGATTGGAAACGACCTGCCGAACCTCCTCGCGAATATCGGCTTCCTCGCGCTGATTCAGCGCGGACAGATCGAGCGTCTCGACCAGCTTGCGGTGAATGCGCGTCTTCATCGCGTAAAACTGTTCCTGCCGATCATCCAGCGGCTTGCTCGCCCCTTTGCGCGGCGGCGGGGCGGGCGTCGCAGCCGCGGCGCCGCCGGCCGGTGGCGGGGGAGCGGCGGTCGCACCGGTGTTGAGAGACAGTTTCATGGGCGTTGCGCTCGGCTTGGCCGGTCGCAGCACGGCGGGCTTGCTCTTTCCGAACATCAAGGTCTCCCCTCTGAGCGCGTGTTTGACAGGGCCGATTCAGGGCGAACCGTTGCAGCGGAGCGTTTCGCCCCTCGCGACGACGACTCGCCGCTCGCTTCACGCTCCCGGCTTGGTCACGTTCAGGGTCGCGGATCGGTTCAGCCTTCTCAAAACGCTCACCAACGGAGTCACGTGCGTCCGTTTTTCCGTCACGGGCGCGCCAATGCAATGCCCCGACCAGGGACAGGCGGGGCTACAACGTCTTGTCGGCACGATGGGGGGAGAACTTGCTGCGCTGAATCAATTCGCGCCGCCTACGCCGGCTCCGGCGCCGTGTTATGGGGTGCGCCGGAAATCGAGCCGGAGTCGACCACTTTTCGCGATCCGCCCAGCAGCCGCCCGAGCAACCCGCCGCGATGATGCGCGGAAGGTTGACCCTGCCGCGACGGCGCGTGCAGCTTCTGAGCCAGCGACACCACCGCCTGTCGCGCCTTGCTGCGCCCCCATGACGTCTTGAGGGGCTGTCCGATATTGATGGCCGAGCTGACCGCCTTCCAGTCGTCGGGAATCGTGGCGAACATGGGACGACCGATTGTCCGCTCGACCTGCTCGGCGTCCAGAAATCCGGAGTCGCAGTCG
The DNA here is from genome assembly GCA_011525745.1 of Planctomycetaceae bacterium. Taxonomy (GTDB): domain Bacteria; phylum Planctomycetota; class Phycisphaerae; order UBA1845; family UTPLA1; genus PLA4. The sequence continues at coordinate 9,735 of WYBU01000140.1, forward strand.
ACGCGGTTGCAGACGAGATGCAGGCGATCGAGATTGAACCCGCTTTGCGCCAGTTCACGGCAAATGCGGTCCGCGTTTCGCACCGCCGTCACGAGCAACTGCACGACCAGCAGACTGTGATCGGCCGAATCTATCACGGTCTGGCCGCCGCCGTCGTACCGCGACGGTCCGTCAACTACGACGTAATCGAACGTATCGACCAGCGCCGTCAAGACGCTGGCACAGTGGGCCGCGGTAATCGAATCCGCCTGCTGGAACGCGTGCGGCCGGGCCAGCACGCGCACCCCACTGTCATGCTCCACCATGGCCTTGTTGAGCATCTCCGTTTCGATCTGCTCGTGCGTATCGACCAGGTCAGCAATGGTGAACTGCGCCTGAAGATCGAGTATCGTGGCGGCCTGCCCAAAGCGGAAATCGAGGTCCACCAGCGCGACCCGGCCGGGCGTCTCGATCAGCGTGGACAGCTCGACGGCCAGGTTGGCGGCGATCGTCGTGGCGCCGACGCCGCCGGCACTGCCGATCACCGCGATGAGCTTGCCCGGTTCCTTGCGGCCGGCGTCGACGCGCTCGATCTTGGCCAGCGCCCGGTCGAGTTCTTCGTCGGTCAGCGGCTTGATGAGGAATTCACGAAAGCCGGCGCGCATGGCCCTGAGGACCACGTCGCCTTCGGTGTGCTCGCTCAACGCGAAGGCGGCCAGCCCAGCGTTGGCCTCGAGCACCTGGCGCATGATCTCGATCACGTGATCGACGTTCGGGTCGAGATGGACGACGACGATGTCGACCGCGAACTGGCCGACGGCCTGCGGAAGCAGGCTCGGCTCGTCGAGTTCGGCGACGATTTTCAGACCGGGCACGCGGAGCAGGCAGCCGCGCAGCTCGGACGAGTACGAATCGTCGGCGTTGAACAATAACACGCGCAGGGATTGCGCCATTACGTACGTCCTCTCACCCAGCATCGACCGAAAAGAGGACTCTGTTTATTAGGTCGGGAACGCCATCGACGGCATTTTTGCACCATTGTGCCGCATCGCGCGATAATCCGAGCCTCACCTCCCTCATTCGCTGCCTCGCTGCTGAAAAAAGAATCCGCCGGAAGCAAGGGGGCAAGCCGCATCCGGCTGCCGCCCCCATTTCCGGCGGATCGGCCCGCTGGGGCCTGTTGCTCCGCTCGTCGCACCATCGCATCAAACGCCGGAAGCGCGCTGCCGCGCCCGACGCCGCGCTATTGAATCAACTGGACAGGGCGCTTGCCGCTGATCGTCTCAAATATCTCCAAAAGCTGTCCGACGTATTCGTCGGGGTTGCCGGAGGCGTAAAACGACTCGCCGTTGGCTGTGCGCGCGATCTGCTCACACAGGTCGCGGTCGGCGTCGTGGCCGACCGTCACCGTGTAAATCCGCATGTTCTGCTGCGCGGCGTACTGCGCGCGATCGAGCGCCCAGTTGACCGCGGCCGGAGCGCCGTTGCCGACGTAGTTTCCATACTGATCGATGTTGGGCTTTCCGTCCGTCATCAGTACGATGACCTTGGATGCCGTGGGGCGCGCCCGCTGGCTCTGAAGCTCCAGGATGCCCCGGTTCATACCGCCGCCAATGTTCGTTGTGCCGTCGTAGTGATTGGCCTGCATGACGGCCAGTCGGTCCCACACGCTCTGGACGTCCGCCGTCAGATTCACTTCATGCCGCGCCGTCGTGCCGAAGATCTCCAGCGACATCTGGTCCTGCCAGTCGTTGCTCGAAATTCGATCCACCATCGCATGGACGGCGTCCTTGACCGCCTGAAGCGGTTGCTCCGGCGTGCCCGAAAGCTCCGGCGTCTCCGCATAGCTCGGCCGCGTCTCCAGGTGATAGTTCACGACGGTCTTGATGCCGAAGCGATACCGGAAGTTCGGATCGGTGCGGTACATTTCAGACGTGTTGCTCGACACGTAGGCGATGTACTGGCCCCATGATCCTTGATTGAAAGCGTAGCCGGCCTGCTGCGTCAGTTCGTTCGAGTCGACGCGGTTGTCGCCGTTGCCTGGGCCACCGTTGTACTTGCCGCCCGACTTCTTGCTCTTCCATCCGGCCAGGCCGAGCAGGCAGCGAACACGGTTGTAGTAGATCGTCGAATTGCCGTCATAGGTCCCGCTGAGAAGCGCCGTGCGCTCCGCCAACGAGTAGCCGGCTTCCGTGATGTTGGTGATCACGTCGGGATCCGTGCAGACCTGACTTCGCGGGATGTAATACAGACCGTGATCGGTTTCCGGAACGTACACGCCGATATCCAGCGGCATGCCCCAGCCGGTCATCCATCCCCAGCGCGGACCGGCCGGATTCGTGCTGCCGCCGAGCGGCTCGGCGCCCGGATCGGGGTTGCCGCCCTGGCTGTTGGGCGAGCCAGGCCCGGTGCCCGGCTGATCGTTGTAGTTGGTCGGATTGCCCGGCGGGGCCGGATCGATTCCGTTGCCGACGCCGTTGTTGCCCTTCTGAATGGGCAGTCCGATCCAGATGTCCTTGAGGTTGACATTGACGCCCGGCAGCGGCGAGCCGTCGTTGTCGGACAAGAACGTTGTGTAGTGCTGAAGCTCGCTGTCGTCGTTCATCGAGCCGGACAGGTCGATGACCATCGCAATGTCGCGCGGCATGAGCATCGCCACCGCGGACGCGCTGACGTTGGTCGGGCTGCCGCCGATGACCGTGCTGAACAGCAGGTGAAGCGGACCGTCCGCCGCGGTCGCATCTCGGCGCGCCGTGATCTTGACGGCGTCATAGGGCTGCTGCCCGGGCTGGAATGTGAACTTACCCGTGGCGACATCCGGCACGGCGCGTCCGAAGACGACGTCGTTGTACGGATTGATGGTCAGCCCGTTGAAGGCCACCTGGTTCATTTCGGCGTACTCAACGGCCTTCTGCCGTGCGCCTTCGAGTCCGTCGGGCATGCCCAGTTCGGCGGCGGCGGCCAAGGCGGCTGCGTCGGCGACGGTCTGAAGCTCGGCTCGCGCCGTGAACATCAGACCGGTGTCGACTGCCAACGCGGCCGCGCCAAAGCCGAGCATTGTCGTGACGATGGCGGTCTGCGCGACGGCCACGCCGCGATCCCTGCGGTGAACAACGCGATCTTTTCCCTTCATGACAATCCCCCCACGTTCGGACAGTCGGTCCGCGCCGCGCAACGGGCGCCGGCAGCGGGACCTGGTTTCCCCTGCACGAAGAATCACACTGTTAATTTCGAATATGCGCGGCGCGAGAAGCAAATCGAATTGTCCGACCGGTAATCGCCGAAATTCTGGAGCGCAAATAGCGCTCGGCAGGACTTGCCGAATGGGAGATTATCCGCGTGTGGTTTTCGGGCCGCGCGCATAGAGGCAGCGGCATGTCACATCGGCCGGAAACTTCGCAGACAGAACTGCGCGCTATCGAAGCAGCGAGCAGGACGTTGCCGCAAATGGCCGGGGTGGCGCGGTCAGGCTCTCGTGCGCGGCGGGCTGGGCGATTCGGAAGAACGTGTCAGGCGAGGGCCTGGCCGTGCGGATCATTGCAGCGCGCAGACACGGCAGTCGGTGTAATTGCAACCTCCACAGGCCCTACTCATCAAAATCTGAGATGCCCCACGGTCCGCGCAGCGTGAGGTCATCCGATTCGGGCGGTTCGGCGGCAGGCCGGACTCTCGTGGGTTGGCGATAGCGCGGAGCGCCGGCGCGTGCCGGCTCGGCGCGCGGTTTGCCTTCCAGCTTCTGCTCGAAAAACAGCTCGTAGTCGGTGGGTGTCGTCATGTCCGCGCCGGGCACCGGCGGCACCTGGTGCGGATCCAACGGCATGACCAGTTCCGGCGTGACGAGAATGACCAGCTCGGTTTCGTTGCGCTGATACTGCACGGACGAGAACAGCGTTCCCAACACCGGGATGTCGCCGAGACCCGGCAGCTTGGAAGCCAACGCCTGCACGCGCTCGCTCAGCAGACCGCCCACTGCAAACGTCTGCCCGTTGCCCACCTCGACCGTCGATTCCACGCGCCGCGTGGACAGACTGAACACCGGCAATCCGCCGGCGACGCCGCCCGTGGCCGGTATCAGGTCGCTGACTTCGGCCATTACTCTCATGCGGACGATGTTGTTGTCGAGAATCGTCGGAATGAAGCCGAGGCGGATGCCGAATTCGCGATACTCGATCGTGATGGAACCGGCGACAGCGCCGCCCTGGGTTACCGGAATCGGGAATTCGCCGCCGGACAGGAAGGAGGCTTCCTGACCGTTGACGGCGACGACGTTCGGCTCGGCCAGAATGCGGAACAGATTGTTCTCGCGCAGCGCGTTGACGAACATCTGGAACTCGGCGCGGGGGAACCCAAAAGTCATGTTGGTGGTCGGCAAGTTCGCCGTGGGCAAGCGGTTGTAATAGAGCTGACCGCCCAAGCTGTTGGGCAAGTTCATATTAGGGACCACCCCCAACGGAAGGAGCGGCGCGATGCGAGGATCCAGGTTGAACACGCCCGTATCGGTGAACGTCGTCGGATTCAGGTTGCCCAGGTTATTGGCGAAGAAGAAGTCCCGCGTCCAGTCGCTGCCGCCGATGGCCCAGTTCATGTTCAGCTCACGAACGGCCTGCCGATTGACCTCGGCGACCGTGCACCGCAGCAGCGCTTGTTGAAGGCCGCCGACGTCCATGTGGTTGACCACGCGCGGATGCATGATCAGCGCCAGGTTCTGGATGCGCTCCGCCGTCAGCAAATCGGGCACTCGCCCCGTCAAGATCAGCGTGCCCGACAGCATCCGTGCTTCGACCTGAGCGTGAGGCGCCAGTCGCCGCAGGGCGTCGTTGAGCATCGGCAGGTCGATTTCGACGACGATTTCAAACGTCTTGCGCTGGCCGTCTTCGGTCCAGATCGTCAGTTGCGTCGTGCCGTACTCAATCCCCGTGACGATCAGCTCGCGCGGGCTGGGCGGCGTCGGCAGATCGGCCACCTCTTCGTTCGATACGGCCGCGCGGATGATCGACACGTTGGAGCGCAGCATGGCCGACTGGCCCTTGACCAGCCGGATGATCTCGACGTCGCGGGAAAGCGTTGTGACCGAGGTCTCCAGCGGCTGCGTGGGCGTTTGAGTCGCCTCTGCCGTCGCCGGCTCGCCGTTCTCGGGCGGCTGGCCGTTGTCGGTCGGGCCATTCTCCTGCTGCGCCAGGCCCGTACCCGACAATGCATGCAGGATCCACGGCACGTGCGATGTCGCGGTTCCGGCATGGGCAGGGCCGGCGGCGGCGTTTATTGCCGCAAAAACGGCCAGGACGGCGACGAGCGTCGCAGTCCTGGCCGGGATGGTGCTGAATTGCGAACGGAACGCAGGGCGGCGCGTTTCGTCGTCGCTCGTCAGACCGGCGTTGTCGAATCCATCCGTGGTACGATGGCAGTCACCATCCCTGGCGCAATTCATGAATAGGCTCCTCGTGGTCCGTTCGTCAGAACGGCGTCGGAGTCGTCGGCGCCGTTCGCATGTTCTGCGGCGCCGCGCCGTCCACATTTCGCGGCGCGCCGCCTGGTCTTTCGTTTCGTGCGACCGATTCGACCCGCTCCTGAAACTCAGGACCGGTGTAGACGACTCGCTCAACGTCGCTTCCGCGGTAGATTTCCAGCGTGTGCTTCCGCACCGGCGGCTCGACGGGCGGCTGCGGTTGCGGCTTCGCGACCGGGGCCGGCGGCGGCTCGACAACGGCCACCTGGACCGGTTCAGGTCTCTTCGTCAACGCGGACACCAAATCCGCGAATCGCTTCCGCATGGCCTCGCGTTTCTTTTCGGCGTCCTCGCCCTTCGAGGAACCGCCGCGCAAAGCCAGTCGAATCGTCGATCGCGACGCCACGTCCAGCGACGGCACGTCCTCCGGCCGCACGAACAGCGTGACCGAACGCTCCAGTCGCGTCGTCTTGCCGTCCGGATCCATCGTCTTGGTCGACTGACCGACCGCCGCCACCCGGACATCTTCGAGCAACAACTTACTGATCGGCTGACCGAGGCGTCCGGTCTGAGATTTTGGCGTTTCCAATGCGTAGATATCCACGCGATGGCCCGGCATGACGAAGCCGGCCACCGCGGTGGACTCATCCACCTTGACCGCGACCGCACGGTAGCCGTCGGGTATCTGCGAGGGCAGGCCCGGCTCCGCGCCGACGGGCGCAAGCATTTCGCCGGATAACGCGATGCCGGTGGAAATGGGCACGAGCGGAACGCGTCCAACGAGGTTATCAATGTTGGAAAAGGCCCCCGGCGGCACAAGCGCCTTGGGCACGGCGGCCAGCTTCAGCATCTCCTTGTCGAGTTGCGACGCGGCATCGATCGGCCGGCCGGCGACGACCACGTTGACGGTGTCGACCGGTTCGGCCTGGGCCTTCTTAAGAATGTTGATTCCAATCTTGATGGCCACGAAGCCCATTCCCAGCCCTAGTACCAACGGAATGACGGTTTTGCCCTTCATGAGAGAGACTCCTTGCGACCGTTTCAGCGCCAGGCACGCCCGTGCCGTTGCAGCCACCCGCGTGGTGAGCGACGGGGTCCTGAAACGAGCCGTAAACTGGTGGTGCGTAAAAAGTTGAAGCTGCCGACGGGCGTCGACAGCACGTGGGCCTCCGAAGGCCGCGTTGGATTCGTCGTGGGCGCCCAGCATGCCCATGCTGCAAGCCGGGCCGCCCGTTATTCACGTACCCAGGCGTCAGGTGCCGGGTTTGCTACTCGGCAGCGGCCTGCTGCGTCAGCGTGCCTTCCTTCCGCATCGAGGCCGACGACGAAATGCTGAATGATCCGCCGCCGAAAAAGTTGCCCGTGATGGAGCAACGATTAAACGGAATGGAGACCGTCACGGTCACCGTCGGATCGGCCCCGGTTCCCATGTTAATGGTGGTCGAATAACCGCTGAGGCCCAGCCCCTGCATCGTCGAATCCACGCGCGCCTGCGCGTCGGCGGACGTTGCTCCCGGCAAAGCCCCCGCGCGGGCGCCTTCGCGCGCGGAAAGCACGACCGTTTGACGCGCCATGAAGACGTACCCGACCTCCATGATCCCGAAGGTCCCCGCCAGGATCAGCGGCGCCATGACCGCCGTCTCGACGATGGTCGCGGCACGGCGTCGCCACCGACTGTTGCGAATTCCAGAGTTCATGACCGCACCCCCCACCCAAGATGACTCGCCCACAGCACCAGCCACGCTCCGATGGACAAAGGAATGCCGTAGGGCAGCAACGAACTTGTTTTTCCGAAACCCCGCGCCGATCCGAATTCGCTGAAAACGTGCTCCTTCGACTGCACTTTCGTCAGGATCACCGCCATGTTGGCCGCGGCATAATTCCACTTGCGCGACAGCGTGATCATCACGACGGCGATGATGCCGCCGACGATCGCACCCACGCAGAACGCCGCCACGCACAGCCACGGCCCGAACCACGCGCCGATCGCGCCCATCAACTTCACGTCACCCGCGCCCATGCCGTGCATCGCCCACGGAATAATGAGCACCGCGACGCCGACCGCCATGCCCGCGGCGGCGTTGCCGACGCCGGCCCAACCGAAGTAGGCCGCCTGCGCGGCGATGCCCGCGGCCGCCAGCGCGGCGTTCAGCCAGTTGGGCACTTTGCGCTGTGCATAGTCGATCCAGCACGCCAGCAGCGTGGCCGGAATGACGACCAGTAACATAAGTTCTCGATAATCCAGGCCCGGCATGTCGCAACGCTCCTGCGCGGTATTGATACACGGCGCGCCGGTGGGCGGGTCCGATCCGGACCCGCCCACCGGCCGTTATCCTGCCCCCCAAGTCAGACATCCGCCGGGCTTACGGGCTGCCGGACGGCATGTTGGCTTCGATGTTGGTGAAGACGTCGCTGACCTTCGTGCCCAGCGCGCTAATGGCGCCCAGGGCGATAATGATGATCAGCGCGAGCATCACGGCGTACTCGGTCGCGGTCGGACCGTCTTCGCTCTTCAGGAACTGCTTGACCCGATTCAGAAAACGACTCATGAACGAATCTCCTTTCTCAGCAGGCGGACTCACACCGCCCCAACGCTCCGGTCTCAAGGCGTCATGCCTGCCGACCGGGGACATCACTGTGTCGTCCGCCACGCGCGGACAGACGTCATCGGCGACTTCCCTTTCGCCGTCTCCTCGCTACGTGTCTGTAAGTGGGATCGAGCCGTACGACGAACGTCGCCGGCTCCGCGGACCTCGCCGGCCCGCATGGACTTCGCGCGACGCCGGCGTGGGCTTGCCTCCCATGCCAGCGCTTTTCGACGCGACCCGCATCGAACATAAGAAATAACAAGGCGGGGAACAAATGGAATTGTGCGGCAATTTGCGGCGCCGGCATTTGCACATCAAAATGATCCGAAAATGCCACGGCCGATCGACGCGCAACGGCGCGGACCTCCGCGAACTGACGGTCCCACCGCCGTTATTCTGAGAGCGCCGGAATAAACGGCGCGGCCCGCCCTGGCGGCGCAGGAGTCACGGCCGCCCGGGTGCGGCTTGGGACTTCCCGGACCCGGAGTCGTCCAACGTGTACCTTGAGATGCGCATCGCCGACCGACCGCCGATCTTCGTGCGGCTCAAGCGCCGAGCGATAACAGTGGGGACCGACGCCGCCGCCGACGTTCGCATCGAACTTCCCAATCGGCTCGACTATCAGGTCGTCGTCGTCCATGACGAGGGGGAATGGCACGTCGTCGAGAACGCCGACGCGCCCGCTGGTCGCAAGCGCGTGCTGAAACAGGGCGAATTCATCGATGCCGGTGCGGTTCGGTATCGACTCCGCGCCGACGCCGACGTCGGCGTGCGCCGCTGTCCCTCGTGCGGCGTGCGCATGGCGCCGCCAACGGTGCTGTGCGTGGCGTGCGGACTCGACCTGCGCAGCGGCCGGCGCGTCGGCCCGGCCGCAATGCCCATGGGCATTGCACCTCCACCCGCTTCGGAGGCGCCGGCATTTTCGATCGCGACGCCACGTGAAGACACGCGCCTCGCATTCGAGCACACGCCCTGGAAAGACCGTGGCGCTCCGCTGATGACCCTCGTTTTCGGAGTCGCTGCGATTGTGGCCAAGGGGCTGTTATTTCCACCCTCAAGCCCCCTGGCATTCTCCGTTGGCGCGCTGTTGGCGTGGGTCTTTCAAACGGCCGGACTCGTGGCGGTCATCCTGCTCGTCAATCACTGGAGCGGGGCGGATTTCGGTTCCCTTCACATCGGCGTACTGAAATGCGCTGCGGTGGCCGTCCTGACGCTGGCCGTGACGACGTGGACCCCGGAGCTGTTCGAGCTGCTGGCCGGTCCCCTGCCGGCGTTCGCCGCGCCGCTCGTGCAGCGCGTGACGCTGATGTTCACGCTGGCGCTGGCGATGATCTTTCCCCTGCTGATGGTGCGATACTTTTTCGCGCTGGATCTCTACGAAACGATGCTCGTGCTGGCGGCCCAGTGGCTGGTGAGCCTGATCATCGCGATATTGCTGATGCTGGCGATGTAAAACCACGGACAGGTCAGAGGCGCTCGAGGGCGTCGGCTTCAACCTCGACCTGAACCGATTGGCCCAGCATGTCGACGTTCAGCACGAGCCGCCAGCGGCTGCGGACATGGATCACGACGCCCTCGACGCCGCGCAACGGTCCGCGCGTGACGCGAACCGGATCGCCGCGCCGCAAACGGCCGCTTCGCGAGAACGGCGCACCGCTGACGAGCATGCGCTGCACCTGCGTCAATTCATGCACGAGCCGCCGGGGGTCGGCCACCTCGATGGTGCGCGCCAGCCGGTTGGTCTTCAACACCTGCTCGCGGTCATCGCGCGTGCCGTTGATGAACGCATAGCCCGGAAACAGCGGCACGTCGGCGCAGAACACGCGCCCGGTGCGGCGGTTGACGGTCTGTTTCGTGTAAACAGGGAGAAAGCAGAACACATTCAGTCGCGCCAAATCGCCTGCCAGCGCCTTTTCCTGCCGCGACTTGGTATGAGCGACCCACCACTGGCCGGTGAGGCTGTCGAGGCTGATGCCGGGCGGCACGATGAGGGCGGTCGTCATGGGGCGCGGGATTATACGGGAAGCCCGGAGCATTCGGCCGGAGGGACAGCGACTGAACCGTCGCAGCTTCGGCCGGATCGGGCCGATTTCGTCTGTTTCCGGTCCGTACCGCGGATGCCGCCGCAGCCTATTCCCATTCGATCGTCGCCGGAGGCTTGGTCGTGATGTCGTAGGTAACACGATTGATGCCGCGCACTTCGTTGACCACGCGCGTGCTAATGCGGTCCAGCACGATCGGATCGATGTGAACCCACTCGGCCGTCATGAAGTCCGTCGTCTGCACGAACCGCAGCACGAGCACATGCTGACCAGCGTACGTCCGTCCGTCGCCCATGACGCCGATCGTCGCAACCGGCAGCAGCACGGCAAACGCCTGGGCGATCTTGTCGTACCAGCCCGCGGAGCGGATTTCTTCGGTGACGATGGCGTCGGCGCGCCGCAGCAGGTCGCAACGTTCGGGGTTGACTTCGCCGAGGATGCGCACCGCCAGCCCCGGCCCGGGAAACGGATGGCGCCAGACGATTTCGCGCGGCAGCCCCAGCAGCTCGCCCATCTGGCGCACCTCGTCCTTGAACAGATCGCGCAACGGCTCGATCAGCTCGAAGCCCAGCTCGGCCGGCAGGCCGCCGACATTGTGATGCAGCTTGATGCTGGCTGTCGTGCCGGCGTGGCCGTGACCGGACTCGATGACGTCGGGATAAAGCGTGCCCTGGGCCAGGTAACGGGCGTTCGGAATGCGCGTTGCCTCGGCCTTGAACACCTCAATGAACTCGTGGCCGATGCGGCGCCGCTTCTCCTGGGGATCGGTCACGCCGCGCAGCCGCGCGAAAAAACGCTCGGCGGCGTCGACGACGTGCAGGTCGGTCTTGAAATGATCGCGAAACGTGGCCTCGACCAGATCCGCTTCGTTGGAACGCAGCAGGCCGTGGTCGACGAAAATGCAGGTGAGCCGGTCGCGGACGGCCTCGTGCAACAGCGCCGCGACCACGCTGGAATCGACGCCGCCGGACAAACCGCAGATCACGCGCGCATCGGGCGCGACGCGGGCGCGGATGTCGTCGATGGCGTGCCGTACGATGTCCTGCGTGCGCCACGTTCCCGCGCAGCGGCAGATATCGTACAGAAAGTTACGGATGATCTGCGCGCCGTATGCGGTGTGCGTGACCTCGGGATGGAACTGCGCGCCGCGAATCGGCAGCATCTTGTGGCGAACGACGGCCATCGGACAGGCGGGCGTCGAGGCCAGGGACTCGAACTGATCGGAGACCGACTCGACGACGTCGCCGTGGCTCATCCACACGTTGCTTTCGGGCGGCACGTGCGCCAACAGCGCGTCGCTCGCATGTATCGTCAGGCGCGCCCGCCCAAACTCGCGCGTGGCGCCGGCGCTGACCCGTCCGCCGAGCGTTTCCGCCAGGATTTGCAGGCCGTAGCAGATGCCGAGGACCGGGCAGCCCATGTCCAGAATCGTCGCATCGAGCCGCGGCGCGGCCGAGTCGTAGGTCGACGCCGGCCCGCCCGAAAGAATGATGCCGACCACGCCGGCGGCGCGCAGTTCCGCCGGGCGGACTCCGGGCGCGAAAAGACGCGAATGAACGTGCTGCTCACGGACACGGCGTGCGATGAGCTGGGCATACTGGCTGCCGAAATCGAGAATGGCGATCGTCGGCTCGGTCATGACTTCCTTGTAGGCACAAAGGCGTCCGGCGGCAAGCCGCACAGGGACTCGGGCGGTCAACGAATGCCCGAGATCATCGCGGCGATGAAATGTCTCAACTCGATTTCGCCGGTCTCGGTGGTCGCGGACGGCAGCAGAACGCCGAGAACGCGACGCTCGATCGGGCGTCGGCCCAGGCGGGGACGGCGCATCTCGTCCCACGTTCGCTCAATCAGTGTCGGCAGCGACTCGCGGACGTCGGAGCTTGCACCGGCCTTGAGGCAGGCGAACGTCATCAACGCGGCGGATTCGAGATCGCAGTCGCGATGATAGGCGGCGCCGAATGCCCGCGCGGCGTCGGAAATGCGACGATCGTGCACAAGGGCCGCTCCCCAAAAATACAAATCGGCGCAGGAATCGGGCGCCTGACGCACGCGTTCGCCGAAAACCTGCACGCGTCTTTCCGGCGGTGTCCCACTCCAGGCCGCGACCGCTTGATCGACGATGCGAATACGAGCGCGTTGCCGCCGTCCGCGTGCGAGGGCCGGCGCAATCGCCCCGACGCACAGAAGAATGGCGGTGATCAGCAGCTTCATGCGCCTAACGTCGAAAAGGAGGCCCCGTGGCAGATCGTGTCCGCGTCCGCAGCGGCTCGTTCGATTGAACGGCGCATCATGCGCGGGAAAGGCCTGGTCGGCAACGTCTTGCGGCTGTCATGAACAACGGCGGACTTCAAACCGGCGCGCAAAAAATCCGACGGCGCGTTGGCTCCCATACACGACATGCTCCCCGCGACTGCTTTTTTTGCCAACGCGCCGTCGTCTATGATCTTCACCGGCCGTTTCCGCAGCAGCATGTGTACTCATGTCGGACCGGTCGCCGGTGAGATTCCACCGATCCGCCATCGCCTGTTTTACGCACAGGTCGCACCCAACAAGCCGGCTGCGGTCAATTCCTCCTCAACGATGTTGACGACCAGGGCAAAGTAGTCGTCCAGCGCGCAGTCACCATGTTCGCGCAGGGGACAATGCCCGTTCTCGTCTTCCATCCGGCAGTTTCGACAAATCACCTCGCGCAGCTTTTCGACGTATGGCTCGATCCGATCCGACTCCGTCGTCCGCACAATCTCGACGATCTTGTCAACGCGGCTCAGAATCGGGCAGCTCATGCGTTCCGGTAGACCGCAACTACCATCTCTAGTCCTATAAATACAGTTGTGACAGACTTCCGTTTCCAAACGTACGCGAATACGATCCTGCAACGCGGCGAATCTCATGATCGAGCCTCCCCGAAAGCTGCACACGTATCACGGCATCACCAAAGCGCACGATCAGAATGATACGATCTTCTACTCCTAATATACGCTAATTCGGACGCATCGGCAACAAAAATCAGAAGAATTCGCTTTCGCAGTCCCCACCCCCGAACTACCGCAGCCCCAAGGCGCACATCGACCCTTGCTGATCATCAAGACGACCCGGATGGTTCGTCCCATGTCGTTTCGATGGCGACCGCTGAAGGTGAAGGGGTAGCGTATCGAAAGGAATGGGCCGAGGCCCGGACGGCGTGGAACAGGTGATCACCGAACGTGGCTACGCATGTCCTTGATGTGAAACCCGTCCTCCATGCACAGTGCGCTCGAAGGCGCCGGCACTGTTTTTCAGCAATTCTCGCGACCCCCTTGCTTCGCGTCCGACGCCTTTGGATACTCGACGGTTACTGGCAGGCGGCTTGCTTGCCGGGCACGCACGGCGCAAGCGCGTCGGCGTGAAACTGGCGGTTGACGAGGCATGTTGCAGTATTACACTTGCCGCGACTCTTGCCAGGGTGGAACTGTCGAGGAGGCAACCGCCATGTCCGACCAAACACTGGAGAAATCGAAGACAGCCCGCGCGTCGCAAGATAGGGAGGATTTTGTCGCCGTGATGTTCGCGCATAATCGCCGCGAGGCGGAACTGTGTCGGTCGTTGTTGACGAATCATGGAATAACTGCAGAGCTGGAGCCGGGGGGGAGTCGCATGCGCCGTCTGGCCGGCATCTCGGTGCTCGTCCCGTCGGAGAAGCTGATCGAGGCATCCGACATCGTGGCGTCCAGCGACTTTTATCGGGACGCGACCGACGCGGATCGACCGCTCGTGAAGTCCGGCCCACAGGACGACGATGATGACTTCGTCGAAGACGAAGACGAGGATGAATTCGAGGACGAAGAAGAATTCGACGACGACGAGGAGGAGGAAGAGGACGACGAGGACGAGGAGGAAGAGGAAGAGGAAGAGGAAGACGAAGAAGAGGAAGAAGAAGAGGATGAGCAGGAAGAAGAGGAGGAGGACGACTTCGACGACGAAGACGAGTACGACGACGACGACGAGGAGGAGGATGACGAAGACGAGTTTGATGATGAAGATTGACGTGAATTCAAGGTCGGCCGGAGTCGACCCGAGGCATGGCGCCGCCGGCAGGCGGATATCCGCTTGAATTCTTGTGGAAGCGTGGAGAGAGGTCGCATCTAGGGCACGCGAATCTGAAGGCGTTTGATGCGCTGTGGTGGGCCGGATCGCAAGCGTTCTTGAAACGACACTAATCGCGTTGTCCGCCCTGTGCCCCGTGCGGAAATCGCCGTGACGGATTGCGGATTCTTGACGAGCATGACTACCCCCGAAACACCTGTGACCGCCGCAACGACCGGCACGCCCGAAAGCGATGCCGCATCGGAGCGCCGCGCGGGCGTCGACCGGCGAAAGAACGTGGTCGACCGCCGCAGCGGGCTGGAGCGGCGGCGCGGCCCGGGGCGCCGGCGGCCCGAATCGCGGCGATCGGCCGAAGAGGGTGAACTAAATGACGAACAGTTCGAGTTCGTCATGGCCATCGACGAGTACCGGCGTATCAACCGGCGTCCGTTCCCGACGTGGACCGAGGTGCTGGAGGTGATAAAATACCTGGGTTATCGCAAGGTCGCCGCACGAGGCGAGCACCTCGATAAGCCCGGCGCCGTCGAGACCGTGGAGGCCGACGGCGACTGAACGGTTCGACCCCGCGCAAACTAGTCCGGCAGCCCCCGGCCGGCCGCGCAGGGGGTGTTTCATGACCACGTGGGATCCCGCGTTGCATTCGCTGCTGGCGTTTCTCAACATCGCCCCGATCGGCATCTATTTCCTCGTCATCGGACTCATCAACAGCCACTCGCGCCCGCTGCGGCTGAGCAGCCGGACGGACTTCGTCGCGCTGACCAGCGTGCTGGCGCCGTTTGTGATCTGGCCGATCCCCGCTTTGGCGGCGGCGCGACAATGGACGTTGCTGCTCGCCGGACTCGTCCTCGCGGCGATCGCATTCTGGCGTTTGCTGCCGCGGCCTCACGCGGGCTGGGTGATCTACAACATTTCGGAAGGTCGCTGGCGCAGCGCGCTCGAAGCGGCCGCCCGCGCCGCCGGCATCGTTGGAAAGTGGCACGGCCGCACGTGGCAAGACGCGGCAGGCGAGCTGAGCTTTTCGTACACGACGTTCTCGCAACTTCGCAACGTCAGCGTGCAAATTCAGGCGGACGGCGGAAACGTCGCATCGCACGCGGAACGCATCGGCGCGCGGCTCGATGCCCAGTTCGAGCGCATGGAGCAGCTTCCCTCGGCGTCGGGGGCACTGCTGCTGATCGTTGGAATCCTGGTCACGTTGTTCCCGGTGTGGTTGCTGGGGCGGCACGCGCACGATGTCGCTCAGGCGGTGGCGCGCTTGTTCGGCTAGCGGAGCGCGTGGTCGGCCCCAAGCGCCGGCCCTGCAAGCGGACAATAAGGACGCAAGGGATGAGCGTGATTGGACGACGGCGCGGACGACGGCGATTCGCTGGTCGTGTCGCCGGCGCCGTTCAGCTTGCCGCCCGCGGTCCTGGGAACGGCGGACCGGTCATGTAGAGATCGGTGCGCACGACGCGCGCGATCGCACTTCGGATTCGATAGACCCATTCCAACGTGTCGCGCAGCCGGTGAAACTCGCTTTCAAGCCGTGCCGGATCGTTCGCAACCGCCGGCAGCAGATCAAGGTCGGCCGACGGTCCATCAAACCGCAGCAGCGACGCGGGATCGGTGTCGGTGCACACATAGATCCGAAATCGCGGATCGTCCAGCGGCCGGCGAAACGTGAAAACCAGCGACCACACGCCCTGCTCATCGGCGTCTTCGACGGCCGCATCAAACCACTCGCCGCCGACCACGTCCCCTTTCTTCAGCGGTCCCGACGGCCGCATCGCTTCGATGAGATACCGGCCCAGCGCGCCCGAGTAGTAGGGCTTGCCCTCGACGCACACGCGCAGCCGCCGATCATCCAGCCGTTCGACGCGGCACGGCCGATCCATGCGCAACACATCCGGCGCGTAGGTCAGCACGTGATAGCGTGGCTTTTCGGCGGCGCTGCCCCAATGCTCCTTCAGGTGCACTGGCGCATAGACGTTGATAAACGGCAAGTTGATGAAGAACACGTCGGTCGTCTCTTCATCCGGCGGGGCATGAGCCGTAATGCCCGCGATCGCGTAGTTCTCGGCCGCCTGCATGCCGTCCCAGATCAGCCGCGTCACGACGACATAAACGAGCGTGGCGAACATGAACCACGCGGCCACGGCGGGACTCCAGCGGCCGATCGACACCGGCCGGGCGCGGCGCCGCAGCGCGGGCGCGAGCATCATGGCGACGGCGAACCCCACGCCGGCCATGTAACCCGTGTGCGGCGTGGCCATGACGGTGACGACCGGCGCGACCGACAGCAGAATCCACAGCGGCCAGAGCCACCAGCCGCGCACGTTGCGGCAGGCCAGGTAGTAGCCGATCGACATGAGCGCGAGGATGCCGATCATCAGCGCGCAATCGGCCGGCACTTCCGAGAACGGCGCGTACCGGCCGGTCGGTCCGACCGTCATCGGCGTCAGCCAGACCGTCGAGCAGACATAGTGAAGCAGCTTCGCGAAACACCAGAGGAGATACGCCGGTCCCGTTCCGCGTTGCTGGTAGAAGTTGGGAAGCGGCTCGTAGTAGTAGAGCAAACGCCACACCAGGTAGATTCCGGCAACGGCCGCCAGAGCGAGGTGCACATGGCGGCGCGCCCAGACGGTGCGGCGTCCGCCATAGGCCAGGTCCATCGCCAAGAGAAACGGCGGCAGAACGACGCCGTTTTCTCGCGCCAGGAGCGACAGCACGAAGCACGCCACAACGCCGGCAAGAGCCGTGCGGTTCAGCGGCGTCGGCGGATGCGGCGCCGCATCGGGACCGATCTCCAGCCCGGATGCGCGCAGATAGAGCAATATCGCCGCGAGCGTCAAGCCGGTTTGAAGCAGCGCGTTCTGCGACGCCGCCCAGCCGACGGGAATAATCGTGTGCGTGTACCAGGCAAACAGCAGCGCGCCGAAGAACGACCAGAAGCGGTCGCCTGTCAGCAACCGGCACAACCGAAACACCATGAACACAACGCCCAGGTGCAGCAGCAGGCTGACCGCGTGTTGCGCAACCGGCCGGCCGCCCGATATGACGTAAACCGCCTTCATCAGCAGCACCGACAGCGGCCGCGCATATTGCCAGCGCGTGCTGCGCTCCTGCCACCAGCAGTGAACGAAATCGTCCGGCGCGATTGTCGTGACGGACAGTAGCTCCGACGGCGACCAGCCGATTTTCGCCAGGCGCTGCTGGTGCAGATGATCGTCGATGAACAGGCCGTCGCGCAGGCTCCAGCCGTGCGCGGCCAGCGTGGCGAGCACCAGACATGCGCATGAAACAAGCGGGAAGCGGCGCGACGCGTCGCGGACCGTTTCGCGCGGCCGCGCGACGGCAAGCGTGCGCGGCGATGCGCGGCGCACGGCGAGATCGTCGATGGTGTTCACCGTGCTGATGCGCATTGCTCCGCGTGCCGCGGTCGCGTTGACCCGCGGCGCCTGGGCGCCTAGCTTAACATGAGGCGTCGAAGGCGTCATTGCGGGCCGGCCGCCGTCGACATAGACACGCAAACGACCGCGGAGGATGGGTTTTGGCGGGTTGCTGCTGCATGAAACGCACGAACAAACGGCGCGCCGGCCGCCGAAGTCGCATGCGCGCGGCGACACTGGTTTGTCTGGCGCTGTTCACGTGCGGCTGCTTCAGCGAACAATCGATCCGCATGACGCCGAGCGACGCCCGCCCGATGAGCGGAGCGCCCGCAACGATACGCGAACGGACCACGAGGTCGTGGCTGCGCGCCGCCCACGCACAATTCCAACATTTGTTGCCGTCCGACGGCGGCAGCGCCCTGCTGACCGAAGACCTGGTCGATCGCGACGGTTGCCCCGTCGATGTGCTGACGCGATTCGGACAAGACCGCCGGCGGCTGCGCACGATCGTCGGCAACTTCAGCGGCATCCGCTACACGGCGGTGGCCGCCAGCCGCTCGTCGTACATCGACGTCGAAGCGCCGGCGTGGCCGGGTTTCGAGACGGTGTGGATTCCCGTTCATTCGCGCTTCTCGATGTGCGCGCGCGTGGGCTACGCGCGTACGGCCGACGGCCGCATCGCCGACGCCGACGTGCTGGTGATTATGCCCGGCTTTTTCGGCGACAACGGCGTGCTGCGGACGCGCGATCTGGCGGTGACGCTGCGCGAGTGCGGCTATCACGTCGCCGCGATCGAACCGCGCGGACACGGTCAGACCGAGGCGCGCTATCCGGAAATCTCCTCGACTTTCGGCGTGCTGGAGATGGCGGACCTGATGTTCGTCTCGGACTGGCTGCGGCAGCAGCCGCATGTGCGCCGCGCTGGGCTGATCGGATTCTGCTGGAGCGCCAACGTCGCCCTGCTGGCGGCGTGGTTCGACGGGCGCGAGCAGAACGAGCCGGACCTGACGCCGGCGGTGGCGGCGTGCTTTGCTCCGCCCGCCGCTGCGCCGCGCTTTGCAGCGGGGATCGTCGCTTTTTCGCCGATCCTGCGCTGGGAAGAAATGGTCGACGAGCTGGAGTCGCCGGTGTCGCCGCTGAAGGATCCGATCCTGGCGGGCGTGCAGGACACGGTGCGCGATCGGCGGGCGCGCGTCGGTCTGTGCCGCGAGCCGGGCAGCCTGCGCGAGCTGATCGAGTTCGACTATCGGCGTTGCGGCGTGCGCGTGCCGCGCGGCGTGGCGGAAGGGCTGCAATTCCTGCGGCTGCTGCCCTATCGCGATCAGACCTGCACGGCGAAGTTGAACCGCGCCCGCGTGCCGGTGCTGATCGTACACGGCGCCAACGATCCGCTCGGCCCGTCGCAGGACGTGGCCGACCTGATGGCGGCGGTAAGCAATCCCAACGTGGCGGCGATCATCCTGCCCGACGGCGGGCACGTCGGCTTCGCGGCGTACGCGCGGAGGTACTACCTGAGCCTGATTGCGGGCTTTTTCGATCCGCTGGAAGGCGCGGGGGCGTGGGGACCAAAGCGCGACGTGATGGCCTCCCAATAACGCGCGGCCTCCGTTACGGGAACACGGGCCGTATGTCCGTAAATCGCACCGGCTCCGCACGGCCAAGCCCTCGCCAGCCACGTCTTTCGGAATCACGCAATCCGCAACGGGCGAGGTCTTGACCGTGCCACGCCAGCGATGGCGTGTTTCGTTTGTGGTCGATTCGCTATTCCGCGCGTTGCGAACCAGCACTATCGGTGGAAACCTGTCGATAGTGCACGTCAATATCGGCCATCTCCGCCAGTTGATCCAGGGCCGCCGCAACGTCCTGCCGACGCTCACGATCGCGATATGCGATTCGTGCAAGATGCAACCCGCGACGTCGAAGCATTTCACGCGCTTCCGGTGCGCGCGACAAAATATCGACGGCGCGCACGAGCCGCCCGGCGTCTTCGTCCTGGTAGACCCATCCGAGATACTCCACGTAGCGGACAAGCTGTCCGACGTAATACTCTCGCACCCAGTCGGCCGACGATTCGAGTGACGCCTCGGTCAGGTTCAACCGTAGATCGTCATCGCCGCGCTCAAGCGATCGCGGCGGCGGCCGCCAATGCGGCGGGAACTCGCCGGCCGGCCGGAACGAAAGCAACTCGATGGCCGCGGTCACGTTTCCGGCTTCGATCGCCTGTTCGACTTCGTAGCGACGGGCCTGTTCCGGCTGTGTGAGCGGGAGGATCACAGCCCACACGGCCACGGAGGTCCAGCCAAGATGCAGCAACGTCCGACCCGGCTGGTCGCTGCGAAAGGGTGAATGGGCGGCATCGGCCGCCGTAATCGAACCATGTGCAACCTGGTCCGTGGATAGCGGCGGCGGTGGAGCGATATTCAAGACAGCCGGTATGTCGCGTTGCAACGAGCGGTTTGCCGCAACGACCCCGGCGCCGATCAACCAGATCGGCAACGTCAGCACACCCAGCGCCAACACGGTCAAGGCCGCGCCGGCCATGACGCTCTCGGCCGGCGGCACGTCGATGCCGCCCATCAGCGCCAGCAGCGGAACGGGTACAAATGACGAGGCGACCAGCGCGGCAATATCCGAATAGAGCATAATCGGCCAGGCTGTCGCGAACGCCGACGTGTCGAACAAAACCGCCGTGGCGCGGGTCATCAGGATCACGCGCCAGGCGGCGACCAGCGCGAGCGTCCATAAATTGGCCGATACGGCGTCGGCGGCGCCGAGAAACCGCTCGTATGGAATGGCATAGAGCCAGGCCAGCGGCGCCGTCATCCAGAAGACTCGCAGGAACGCGACGTAACAGGAGAAAAAACGAGGCTTGGCGCCAGGCGCCCGGCGGGCCATGAGAAAAAGCAACGTGAAAAGCAGAAACGACGCCGCCAGCGAAACGCCCAGTGGAAGCAGGACGTGCCAGGGTTCGCGCACGAGAAACTCGGCGTCGTACTCACGCGCGAAGCCCGCGGAAAGCACGAAGAGAAAGCCGACGGCGAGGGCGCGACGGTCCGACGCGACGCTGAGTATCGCTTCGCGCCGGCCGACAAGGAATCGCAGAAGGACGCTGAGACTCATCATGCAGGCTCCGCCATCGGTTGGGTCAGCTTGTCGACAGATCGTCACCGCAGTGGCCGAAACCAGCGCAGTCGTCATCGGCCGCACGGGAATTCGTCGACCCGCGGGACTCGGTCAACTGGCAACGTCGATCGAATCGGCGGCGCTCCGGGGAGACCGACTGGGCAGTGTTTGTCGCTTCCGCCGCACGCCGCTTTCGCAGGATTTCACGCCGCAATTCGCTGCGGCGTGCCGTGGCGACCGGACCGTAGACCTCGCGCAACAGATGGCGATAGGCGCTTTCGAGTTCGGCCACGGACATGCGATCGGGCTGAAACGTCAGATCGAAAAGCGTGTAGTGCGGCCAGCCGCGGTCCGGCAACAGACGCCCCTCGCGTTGCAACCGTCGCCGCAACGGCGCACCGGGAAAGGGCGTCTGTAGCGTAATCTGCACTTCGGCAAACGGAGCATCGAGAATGAAAGCGGCGAGGCGATCGAGCGATGCGCGCGTCTCGCCGTCACAGCCCGCAATGAAGCAGGCGTTGACAACGACGCCGGCTTCCTGAATGGCGACGATCGCATCGCTGATGCGTTGCAGCGACGCGCGCTTGGCGCCCATGCCAGGCGGCGCGTGAACCAGCGACTCGACGCCGATGAGCAACTGCTCGCAGCCGGACGCGGCCAGCGATTTCAGCAGCTCCGGCCGCTCGCCGACGCGCCAGTCGCATTCCGTGAAGTAGCGAACGCGACGGCGAGCCAGCGCCTCGAACAGCAGTCGAGGATGGCGGCGGCCCGCGAACGTATTGTCGTCCGCAAGCTCAATCACAGGCTCAGGCTGGATCGCGCCAATGGCGTCCAGTTCGCGCTCGATGCACTCGATCGGCTTTTCGCGGAACGGACCCAGTAAGCGACTGGCCGCGCAGAACTCGCAGGCAAACGGACAACCGCGCTGCGTCTGGACCGTGTAGCGCGGCGCGGGCGCTCCGGCCAACAGCTCCAGGCGAGGCTGCGGCGACCGGGACAGATCGAAGGTCGTGCCGTGGTACTTCGGCTTCAGCGCCCGATTTTCGACGTCGTACAGAAGCTCGCCCCAGACGGATTCGCCGTCACCAATGACCACGGCGTCGAAGCGGCGCAACGCTTCGTCGGGACAGGCAGTGGCGTGAAGTCCGCCCAGTACGGTCGGAACGCCCGCGGCGCGGATACCTTGCGCGAAGCGGTATGCGTCGAGGACCGAAGCCGTCAGCGCGCTGACGGCGACGAGCGAAGGGCGTTGCGCGAGGACTTCGACAAGCAGTGCTTCGTCGGGACGATCGTCGTCGTCTCCTGCGTGCGTCGTCGCCGAGCTTTCGGGCGACTGCTCCGCGGAAGCATTGTCCGAAGATTCACGAGCACACGCGCCGATGATGCGATCAGTGTCGTGGTACGAGCAGGTCCAGTGCGGCGGCGTCATGCCGGCCAGTGTCAGTAAGCCCAGGGCCGGCAGTCGCGCCAGCGCCGCCGCGCGGTCGCGAAAGCCCGGCAGCGTCATGCCGAGTTCGAGCATCTCGCGTTCGCGAACGCGAATACCGGTGAACGCGACCAATGCAACGTGCGGCATGTCGACCTCGCCAGAATGGAGATCGACGCCGTCGGGGCGTGTTCACGCCGATTTCTGGCGCAACCGCGTCGGCAGGGTCGCCCTACCTTCATGTTAAGGTGAACGCGCGATCCACGGCGCGATGGCCTTGCTATTCGCGATCTTTCATCCAATCCAGGTCATCCGGCGTCGGGGGCGCCTCACGTGATTGCGTCGGAGGGTGCGGACGGGCGGGACTTTTCGTCGGCGAAGGTCGCGCCGTCGCGCGGCGGAGGATCAGCCACACGATGGCCAGCGCGGCGGTGGCGACGATCAGCAGATTGGTGGAGTTGCTCAGCAGGCCGCGGCCGGATGCGCCGGGCCAGGCGCGGGGCGGGGCGACGACATCGACGCGGCGCGCGACGATCAGCGGCGAGTAACCGGGGCGGGCGTCGGCGGCGCGGTATTGGCGCATCTTGAGGAAGTAGCCCTTGGCCCGAACGCGCGAGCGCAACGGAATGGGGCGTTCATCGGCCGCGGAGATCACCGTGAAAAACCGCGGCGCGCCGGCGTCGCTGAGTTCCAACTGAAAGACGCGGCCCAGCGGCGGGCCATCGCGCGGCGTCACTTCGTAGGCCAGGCAGGATTCGACGACGCCTTCGACCACCACGATCCGGCCGCGGTATTCGCCGGGGCGCTCGGCCAGGAAGGTCCACGGCACGGGCGTTTCACCGGAGCGCGGCGCGAAGGCCCCGGGCGAATCGACTTCGCGGACGCGGCGCAGCAGCCAGTAGAAGGCCGGATCGTCGAAATGCAGCGTGTAATCCTCGACGGCAGCGAGCAGCGCGGCGCCTTGGGCCGCGTCGGGCAGGGCCGGCGGCGCGGCCGGCGCGGATTCGGCGGAGGTCGAGGCGGGCGGCTGTGCGAGTGCGGCCGACGGCGCGGAAGCGGCGACGCAAAGGATCGGAATCAGCCGTCGTGGTAAACGCCACATGAATGACAGTGTGTCGCGGCGGAGGCGGAGGGACAACCGGGGAAACGTCGAAACGTCGAGACTTCAAAAAGTCGAATGGTCGAAAGGGGAAGGCTGACGCAGAGGCGCAGAGGCCGCTGAGAATTGACATATGACCGTTGGCCACTTCGCCGGCTGATGGGTGACGGCTGATGGACCGCACAGCGGACCCCACGGTTTCGGTACCGCGAAAGCATCCCGGGCGATCGGCGTTTATCATGAACTGGGCGGAGTGACGAGGGCCAGGGAGACATCCGGGGATGGACGCCGAGACTGCACTTTACGCGGGCGCCGGTTCGGTGCTGCTGTCGGGGCTGTTCTACCTGGGTTTTCGGTCCAGCGCGAAGCGGCTGCACACGATTCTCGAGACGCCGACGATCGCCTGCCGCGACCTGCCCGGATTGGGGGCGTGCACCGTCGAGGTGCGCGGTCGGGTGCGGTCGAACGGCCCGCTGCTGTCGGACCTGGCGCGCGTGCCGTGCGTGGCGTTCGAGTGCTCGATCACCGAGCACTGGACGACGCGCGAAACGGTGCGCGACTCCAAGGGCAACACCCGCACGGTGACGCGGCATCACACCGCGACGCGCTACAGCAACAGCGCGCGAATCAGCTTCGAAGTCGTCGACGACAGCGGCGCGGCCACGGTCGAGCCGGATGGGGCGTCGATCGACCTGATCGGTCAGGACGCCGGCCCCGCTCCGCCCGGCAGCCCGGCCTGCGGCGTGCGGGCGCATCACTGGAACGGTCGGCTGACGTACGAAGAGTCGGCGCTGCCGGTGGAGACCGATGTCTATGTGCTGGCGTCGGTCAGCGAGCGGCATACGCTGGTGAAATCGACCACGCTGGGCGATCCGTTTATCATCTCGCACCGCTCGGAGGAAGAGCTGATCCGGCGGGCCAGGTGGGGCAAGCGCATCTTCGGTTTCCTGATGGCGGCCGCGCTGGTCGGTGGAACGGCGATGATCGGCCACTGGTTCGATCTGACGCAGAACTGATCGTTGACAGGATGAAGCAGTTCGGCTTCGGCCCCCGCTTTCGACTGAAGGACCGCCGCGCGTTCGAGCGCGCGTTCGCACGCCGCTGTTCGGCGGCGGATGCGAACATGGTGGTGTACGTGCATCGCAACGCGGCCGGCCATCCGCGGCTGGGTGTGTCCGTCGGGCGCAAGCACGGCGGCGCGGTGCGGCGCAATTGCATCAAACGGTTGCTGCGCGAGGCGTTTCGGCTGGGGCGCGACGGACTGCCGCGGGACTTCGATTTGGTGTGCGTGCCCCGCGTGCGCGACCGCGTGAGCCTCGCGGGCTATCAGCGATCGATGACCAAGCTGGCGGCGCAGGCGGCGGCGCGCTGGGGAAAGCAGTTTGACGAGTGAAAGTCGAAAATCGACAGTCGAAGGTCGAAATGAAGGGCGCAAACGTCGAACCATCGAAACCAGGGCCGGCGGCAAAGCATGGTGGCCCTGATCGGAATCGGTGAATCCCATGGAACTCGCGTGGAACCGCCCCCGCCTGCGCAGGTGTGCAGCCCGTTCGTGCGGGCAGAATGCCCGCACCACGCGATACATCGGACGCGAACGAGCGGACAAACGACGCTAGCCCGGACCACTGCCCGTCGGCGGGGCGGGGCGGTGGGGACATTGAGGCGTGTTGATGCAGGCGTCGGGCAGGCGCAGGCGTTCGACCGGCCGGCCGGCGCACAGGTGCGATTCGACGATCTCGGGCACATCGTCGGGCGTGACGAAGCCGTACCAGACGGCGTCGGGATAGACGACCACGGTCGGCCCATGCTCGCACTGATCAAGGCAGCCGGACTGATTGATGCGCACGCGGCCCTTGAGGCCGGCGCGCGCGACGGCTTCCTTCAGCGCCTCGCGCAGCCGAGGCGACTCCCTGGCCGAACAGCAGCCGCGCGGATGCCCCGCCGGACGCTCGTTGCAGCAGACGAACACGTGACGCTCGAAAAGGGGCATGATGCGGTCCGTTCACGCTGATCGACGACGCGCAAGACGCGCGGCGCCGCCGCGCGGCAAAGCCATGCGCGTTTCGACGGTCGCACAGCGCGGAGATTATAACCGCCCGCGAATGCCGGCGCGACCGGAAGCGCCGACGGACCGCGATGGCCCGCCCGATGCGCACGTGCATATTCTTGCTATTATCCGTCGTATTCCGCGCGGCCGCGTGATGACCTACGGCGACGTGGCACGCGCGGCCGGCCTGCCGCGACGGGCACGGCTGGTGGGATTCGTGCTGCGACATTCGCCCCTGGCCGACGGCGTGCCCTGGCATCGCGTCGTCGCAGCGCCCGGACGAATCGCGGTGCGCGACGGCGGCGGTCGCGACGAGCAGATGGGCCGTCTTCGGAGCGAAGGCGTTGCGGTGGACGCGCGCGGGCGCGTGTCCCTGGCGCGGTATGCGTGGCGGCCGGCGCAAGGCCACGGGCGTGCGTAGCGAAATGGGGCAAACCGCTTCTCAGGGGTGGCACGGTCAAGCCCTCGCGCGCGTCGGGCCTGGCGATTCCGAAGAACGATTCTCGCGAGGGCTTGGCCGTGTTGAGCCAAGCACGGCACGGAATTGACTTTGTGACGGCCATGGGTCATCGCAACGGAAAAGCATGTGAAAGCACACGCTCGGCGTGTCCCGCCACGGCCAAGCGGCCCGCTTGACCGTTCATCAACAATCTCGCGCTCTTTTGCGCGGGCCGCTTGACCGTGCCACCCTATACGGATCCGAATATGCCGTCGCACCACCGGCCGGTTGGAATCGCCGTGCGGGCGGCGTAACATCGTTGCGCCAACGTGTCGGCCCATTCAGCCAGTCTGTCGCCCGCGCCGCTCGGTCTGATCGCCGGGGCGGGGCTGTTTCCGCTGTTGGTGGCGCAAGGGGCGCAGCGCGCCGGTCGTCGCGTCGTGGTGGTCGGACTGCGTGAGTGCGCGCCGGAATCGCTGCGCCAGGCGGCCGCGGTGTTCGTGCCGGCCGGCATTGCGCAGCTCGGGCGCTGGATTCGCGTGTTTCGCCGGCACGGCGTTCGCGACGTCGTCATGGCCGGGCGCGTGGACAAGACCCGCATGTTGGCGCTACCGTGGTGGCGGCAATGGCTGGCCTATCGCCCGGACTGGACCAGCATCCGCGTGTGGTACTTCGCGACGCGCGATCGGCGGAACGACTCGCTGTTGCGGGCGGTCGCCGACGAGATGTCGCGCCGGGGACTGGACTTGATCGACTCGACGCAATACTGCCGTGAAGCGATGGCGCCGGCGGGGCTGCTAACGTGCCGCGGTCCGAGCGCGGCGGAGCAGGCCGACATCGCGCTGGGCTGGGAGATCGCGCGCGAGATGGGCCGGCTGGACGTGGGGCAATCGGTAGCGGTGAAGGACAAAGACGTGATCGCGGTCGAGGCGATCGAGGGCACCGACCGGATGATCCGCCGCGCGGGCGAGCTGTGTCCTGCGGGCGGCTGGACGCTGGTGAAGGTGGCCAAGCCGAATCAGGACATGCGGTTCGACGTACCGACCGTGGGTCCGGACACGATCGAGCGGCTGCACGAGTGCGGCGGGCGGGTGCTGGTGATTGAGGCGGACCGGACACTGGTGCTGGAGCGCGAGGAGCTGATTTCGCGGGCGGAGCGACATGGGATTACGGTGATCGGCCGGCGTGACGGGGAATGATCCGAACCGCGGCCGTGAGGGAGCGACACGCTGTCCGAACCGAACCGCGACCGTGAGGGAGCGGCGGAATCCGCATCATTGCGTCGCATGCGACCGAACGGCGAATGGGCATCGAAGCGCCACGATCGAACGCTGTGTTCCCTGCGGCAGGTTCCGCGGCGCTCCCTGACGGTCGCGGTTCGGTGAAGGCGGACGCAACCCGGCGCTCCCCCACGGTCGCGGTTCGGTGAAGGCGGACGCAACCCGGCGCTCCCTCACGGTCGCGGTTCGGTTGGGGCGGACGCACACCGGCGCTCCCTGACGGTCGTGGTTCGGTTAAGGCTTCGAGCGAGTCAGCGATGTCTTTGCTGCGTTTCGTCAAGATGCACGGCCTGGGAAACGACTACGTCTATGTCGACGGCCATGCGCAGTCGCTGGACGGATTCGATCGCCCGAGACTGGCGCGCGAAATCAGCGATCGGCATCGCGGCGTGGGCGGCGACGGGCTGATTCTGATTCTGCCGCCGTCGCCGGGCGTCGATGCCGACGTGCGGATGGAGATGTACAACGCCGACGGCTCGCGCGGCGAAATGTGCGGCAACGGCATCCGCTGCGTTGCCAGGTACGCGGTCGAACAAGGGCTGGTGCGTCGGCGCGACGGGGAGGGCGCCGCGGATCGGCGTTCGTCGCCGGCGCGCGCGGCTAAACCCTCGCCGCTGCCGACCGAGATGAACGCGGCCATGGCGATGCTGGGCGAGACGCTGGGCGTGCGCGAGATCGGCAACGTGGACCTGCGGATCGAGACCGATCGCGGCGTGCTCGACCTGGTGGCGTTCACGGCCGACGGCGTGGTGCGCTCGGTGCGAGTCAACATGGGGCCGCCGATTCTCGAACCGGGGCGGATTCCGGTCGCGATGGACGCCGATCGCTGCATTCGGCAATCGATCCGCGTCGAACAGCTCGAGTTTAACGTGACCTGCGTTTCGATGGGCAATCCGCACGCCGTCGTATTTGTCGACGACGTCCGGGCCTTCGATCTCGCGAAATGGGGTCCGCTGTTCGAGCACCACAAGCTGTTTCCGCGACGGATCAATCTGCACGTGGCCCAGCGCCTGTCGCGCGGCGAGGCGAGAATGCGTACGTGGGAGCGCGGCACGGGCATGACGCAGGCGTGCGGCACCGGCGCCTGTGCCGTGCTGGTCGCCGGCGTGCTCGAAAACCGGCTCGACCGCACGGCGCTGCTGCACTTGCCCGGCGGCGAACTGCGGATCGAATGGCCGGCCGAGGATGCGCCGGTCTTCATGACCGGCCCGGCCGAAGAATGCTTTCGAGGAGAATGGCATGGCCGCCGATGAGCCGATCGTTCGCATCGGGCTGGGAACCGACCTGCACCGGCTGGTGGCGGGCCGGCCGCTGCGGCTGGCGGGCGTGACGGTTCCGTTCTCGCACGGCCTGACGGGCCATTCGGACGCGGACGTGGTGTTTCACGCGGTGACGGACGCGGTGCTGGGGGCGGCGGGGCTGCCGGACATCGGCGAGTTATTTCCCGACAGCGATCCGAAGTACTTCAACGCCGACAGCGCGGAATTGCTGCGCGAGGCGGTGAACCGCGCGGCCGCCGAGGGTTTTCGCGTCGCCTGCGCCGATGTGACGATTCACGCCGAGCGGCCGAAGATTTCGCCGTACAAGTCGGCCATGCGGGCGAATCTGGCATGCGTCATGTCGATCGGCCCGGAGCGCGTGAATCTGAAAGCCAAGACGCAGGAGGGAGTGGATGCCGTCGGCCGCAACGAGGCGATCGCATGCTTTGCGGTTGTGGGATTGTGTCGGTGAAATACCGCACGGTCACTCCGGCGTCTCGAAAGGCCCGTCAAACCCCGTCCAACGCCTGACGCAGATCGGCGATCAGATCGTCGACGTGTTCCAGCCCCACGTGCAGGCGAATGCCCCACTCGCCCGCCGTTGCGCCCGGCTCGCGTAGAAACACCGGAATCGCCAGGCTTTCGTGGCCGCCCCAACTCACGCCGATGCTGAAGTAGCGCAGCATATCGACGACGCGATGCGCGGCGGCCTTGCGGCCGTCGGGAGGAGACGCATCGGGGCCGGCACTTTCGGCGGCGCGCGACGTATTCGCGACATCGTGGGTCGCTTTCAGCGTAAACGACAGCAGGCTGCTCGTGCCGGTCATCTGTCGGCGCGCAAGTTCGATTCCGGGATGATGCGGCAGGCCGGGATGCAGGACGCGCTCGACGCGCGGATGGGCCTGCAACATCCGTGCGATCGCCAGCGCCGACGCCTGGTGCCGTTCCATTCGCAGCGCCAGCGTGCGCAGTCCGCGCAACATCAGCCACGCGGCGAACGGGTCGATCACGCCGCCGAGCAGTTTGCCTTCGTGCTCAATCAGCGGCTCCATGCGGGCCTTCGAGCCGACGACGACGCCGGCGACCAGGTCGCTGTGGCCGCCGAAATACTTGGTTGCGGTGTGTGCGACCAGGTCGATGCCGAGCGACAACGGGCGCTGAAAGAACGGCGTGGCGTATGAGTTGTCGCAAATGGTAAACAGCCCGCGTGACCGAGCCAGGTCGGCCACGGCGGCCAGGTCCTGAATGGCATAGACGAGGCTCGAAGGCGACTCGACGTACAGAATGCGCGTATTGGGCCGGATGGCGCGCTCGAAGTCGGTCGCGTCGGTCCCCGGCACGAAGGTCGTCTCGATGCCGAAGCGCGGCAGCCAGTGCAACATGAGCTGACGCGTGGGGCCATAGACCGTGTCGATGCAGACGACGTGGTCGCCGGCGCGCACGCAGGAGAGAATCGCCGCCGAGATGGCGGCCATGCCGGAGCTGAAGGCGCGGCCGGCTTCGCCGCCTTCGAGCGCGACGATTTTCTCGGTCAGCAGGCGCGTGGTGGGGTTGTCGGTGCGGGTGTAGTCGTAGCGGGCGGTGTCGGGACGTTCGCGGCTCTCGAACTCGGCGCAGTTGGGATACGTGAATGTCGACGCCTGGTAAATCGGCGGCGCCGCGGCGCCTTCGTGCCGTTCACGGTCCTCGGCGTGATGAATGCAGATCGTCTCAAAGCGCGGGGGAATCATCTCAGCACAACTCCATCCAGAACGAGCCACCGTACCGTCCGACGCCCGCGAGGGCCGGCTCGTTCCAGACCGGATCAAGCGTTCCCAGCAACTCGGCGTCCTGGGTCACGAACGCGTTGGGCAACACAACGCGCCATCGTGGATGGGAGGGCGCCGCGGCCAGCAGCCAGCAGGCGAGCAGATATTGCTCGGAGTAATAGCGCTCGGCGTATTCGGGCGGATAGTCATGGGGCAGCGTGATGTCGTGTACGTGCACCAGAACGCCGGGCGGCAGGCGCGGCAGCACCTCAAGAAAGAAAACGGTCACATCCGAGTTCATGAAGCAGCGGTGCGAGCCGTCGTAGAACAACACGTCGCCGGACGACAACTCGTCCAGCAGCGACAGGTCCAGCGCCTCGAGCGGCCGGCGGATCACGCGGTCGGCGATGGCATCGACGCTGGCGCGCGGCGCCGGATCGATCGAGGTTATCGCCGTTCGCAGTCCGTGATCGCGCACGGCCCGCCGGGCGAAACGAGTCGAATGTCCCGCGCCGATTTCGACGTAACGCGCCGGATTGTTCAGCGCCAGCAACCCGTAAAGGGCGATGGCGTCCAGCGCCGGCAGGTAACCGTTGATCCAGCCGGGATCGGGGACATCGCGGCGCGCGTGCAGCTCGATTCGGGTGAAGTGTTCGCGGAAATCGCAGAAGCGCGTCAGCAGCGCGGCGTAGTCGCGGCGACCGCGGTTGAGCAGCTCGTACAACTCCGGATGTACCGGCCGGCCGTGCCCGTAACGCGGCCGCGAGTCGACGGGATATTCAAGCAGGATGACCTGTCGCGCCCGCACCAGGCGCAGCAGCTTTCGCAGGAATGCGGAGCGCTGGACGAATTGCCTGAGCGAGCGCGTCAGCATGGTGATCACTCGGCGCCGGTCGCCCTTTGCACAACTTTCACGGATATCGCGGCACGTCGCGAAGCGGCTCGCGACGCTGAAACTGCTCGATCAGTACGTCGATCGGGCCTTGCTCATCCGGCGCGGTGCGCCGCGACACTTCCAGCAGTACGGCGATGGCGCGATCGAAGTCCCCCGCTTCGGCATGCGCCGCCGCCAGCGCGCGCACCAGCCGTGGCGGCCGGCTCGGATTCAGTCGCCACGCCCGCTCGGCCCGTTGCACCGCCTCGGCGCCGTTCCGCACGCGCGGCGACGGATGCGTCGACAGCAGCAGCGACAATTCGGTCGCGGCGGCCCAGGAATCCGGCCAGTTCCGCACGGCAGTCCGAAGTTGCTCGATGGCCTCCTCGGCCTGGTCGTCGGCCGCCAGCGCGCGTGCGAGCGTGATGTAAGATTGCTCACGCTTTTCGTGAACGAGGAGCGCACGAAACTGCTCGATGGCCTCGGCGCGGCGGCCCTGCTCCCACAGGGTTTCACCCAGGCGGAATATCGCCGGCACGTTTCCCGGAGCGCGCGCCAGCGCCGCACGATAGCTCTCGATGGCCTCGCGCGATCGGCCGGTCCGGCGGAGCGTCTCGCCCAAAGCGACATGCGCCAGTGCAAAATGAGGGAACTTGGCGACGGCGGCGCGAAAATGCGGCTCGGCCTTGAGGAACGCATCGCGGCCGGTCGTGGCCGGAATCTCGCCGCGGCTAAGCCCCTTCAGATGGAACATGCCGAAGTTGTAATGGGCCAGTGCCGTGTCGGGATAGACCGACAGTTGGTGCGTCCACAATGATTCGCTGTCGTGCCAAATGCGCTGAAGGCGGCGGCAGGGCGGAACCAGCAACACGGCGGCCCCCAGCCCGGCGACTAAGGCCACGCCGACGCAGAAGGAATCACGCGGCATGACGCGAGCGAGCTTCGCGAGGCAAGCGGCGACCGCCAACGACAACACCCAGCCGATGGGGTAGGCGTAGCGGTCCGCTCCGTTGTGCGAGCCGAACTGCACCAGCCCGCTGACCGGCAGAACCATCGCCACATAAGCAATCAGCAGGCACAGCGGGGCGAGCGTGCGGCGGCGCAGCATCCAGGCGGCGGCCAACGCGACAAGAAACATCGCCCATCCCGCCACGCCTTCGGGCAGCAGCAGCGCGCGATTGAGCGGCATTTCGTAGATGGGCGCCAGGCCGACGGGCCACGCGGTCTTCGTGACGTAGAAGCCAAGGCTGCGACCGATGAGCACGAGGCGGTCGATGAGTCCCATGTGCGTCCAGGGCGTCAGCGTGCCCGCGCCGTGCTGGCCGAAGATCGCAATGCCCGCGAAGACGAGCGTCATCAGCAGTACCGCGGCGTTGCGCCTCGCGCTGCACAGCACCGCGCCAATCAGGCCGCGCGGGCTGTCGGGACCCGCGCGGTACACGTCGACGAGGATCAACAAGACCGGCAGGACGACGGCGGTGCCCTTGGCCAGCATGGCGGCCAGAGCGGCCAGCGTCACTTGCCATCGGGCGCGGCCGGCCAGGTGCCGGCCAACGCACAGGAGCGTGAAGAAGCCACAGAGCACCTCGCGCCGTTCGGTGATCCACGCGACCGGTTCGGCGCGAAAGGGATGGAAGGCCCAGAACACGGCGGCAAACAGGCCGAAGGCGACGGCGGTGGAATCGGCCCCCGACGGCTGTGCCGAGCGATGGCTTGCATCGAAGCCCTCCCCTGGCGGCAACGGCTGTTCGCTCCGACGTCGCGGCGCGCTGAACATCAGGCAGGCCACCCATGCGAACAAGGCTGCGTTGGCGGCGTGAAGCAGCACGTTGGTGAGGTGATAGCCGCGCGGTTCCATGCCGCCGCGGACGTAGTCCAGCCCCAGCGTCATCCAGGTCAGTGGCTGATACGGGCCGCTGAGCGTGTTGGTGAACATCCATGCCAACTGGCGCGGGCCAAGTCCGCGGTAGTTGGGATTGTTCACGAAGTTCAGGTCGTCATCCCAGTTGACCCAGCCGTTTTCGAGGCAGGGCGCAAACACGACGTAAGCGGCGACGGCAATCGCAAAAAAAGCGATCATCGCGCCGCCCGACACGGGAGGCGCCGGACGGGGCGCTTCGGACGTTTTTCCGCCGGAGGGATACGTCATTTCAAAACGAATCGTCAAAGATCGCCCGCGCCGCGTCAATGCTCGTTTATGATGGAGTCGTGAGTCGTCACACGCTTCCGAAACTTGGGGTACGTCGGACCACGATGCGACATGCGGGGCGGGCTGTCCCGCCGCTCGCGCGGCGGGTTCTGATTGCACTTATCGCGATCGCGCCGCCGGCGCTCTGTTGCCGATCGCAATCGCCTTCCCCCCCACCGCTGCCAGCCGGGCCGCGTCCCAACGTGCTGCTGATCAGCATCGACTCGCTGCGCGCCGATCGGCTGCGGTGCTACGGCCATTCGCGCGACACGAGTCCGCACATCGATGCCCTGGCCGCCGCCGGCGTGCGCTTCGAGCGAACGATGGCCGTCGCCCCCTGGACGCTGCCGTCGCACGTGTCGCTGTTGACCGGACTTCATCCGCGCGAGCACGACGTGAACAAGTCGACCTCGACGCTCAGCCCCGAACTGCCGCTGCTGCCGACGGCGTTCAAACAGGCGGGCTACCGCACCGGCGGCATCGTCAGCGGGCCGTTCATGGGCCGCGTCTTCGGTTTCGCGCGCGGGTTCGACTATTACGACGACGAGATCGCCCGGATGGACGAAAAACGCTCGCACCTGGAATTCGCAACGTCGCAGCGGCTGGCCGACAAGGCCATCGAATGGCTGCGGCGCTACGCGACTGCATCGCGGCCGGATCGAACCGAGACGCGACCGTTCTTCCTCTTCCTGCACTTGTGGGACGTTCACTACGACTACAAGCCGCCGCCGCCGTACGACCGGATGTTCGATCCCGACTATCGCGGCCGGGCCAACGGCGTGTTTCGGCCGTGGCGGTCGATCTTCGAAGGCGCGCCGCCGGGGGCTGATCGCGACGTCGAGCACGTCCGCGCGTTGTATGACGGCGAAGTCCGCTACACCGACGAACACCTCGGCCGCGTGCTCGACGCGCTGAACGAAATGGGCGTCGCCGACTCGACGATCGTCTGCGTCACGGCCGATCACGGAGATGAGTTTTACGAGCACGGCCAGGGCGGACATCAGCGGACGCTGTTCGACGAAGTGCTGCGCGTTCCATGGATCATCCGCGGGCCGGGCGTCGGCGGTCCGCGCGTGGCCACGACGCCCGTGTCGAACATCGACATCATGCCGACGCTGATGGAGCTGGCCGGCATTCCGCCGCCAAGCGAGCAGTTGTCCGGCCGTTCCTGGGCCGCCACCGTGCGGGGCGAAACGGCCGAGGCGACCGCCCGGCCGTGTTTTGGCGAAACGCACTATCACTGGACCGCGCCGGCGACGCACACCGAGGGCCGGCTCGTGTCGGTTGAACTGGACGGCTGGAAGCTTATTCGCCGGCTGGACGAGCCGCGATTCGAGCGGCTGTACGATCTTCGGGTCGATCCGGGGGAGCAGAGGGACGTTGCGGCGGCGAATCACGATCGGGCGGCGTCGTTGCGGAAGTTACTGGACGAACATGATGCCAAGGGGCCGCGATATCGTGCGGGCGACATGTCCGATCCGAAGACGCGCAGCCGTTTGGAGGAGCTGGGATACCTCCAGGGCGAAGGCGTGCCGATGACGACCTCGCCATCGAGCGGGCCGGCGACTTCGCAAATGGATGGCGACCCAGGTAGTTGACTTTTATTGTCGTTCAAACAGATACGACGTGGCGCTCGGCCTGGCCCAAGCGGCAAGCGCCAGCGATGCGGACGCCGCGCGTGGTGATGAGGCATTGCGGGCGCGCGAGAGGGGATTCTCGCGAAAGTGGGTGCGAGAAAGGATTCTCGCACCAGCGAGGAACCGGGTTTTCGCACCAGCGAGGAGTGGCGCTGACGGACGCGTGACCACGGCGATCGCGCTCGAAGCTCGGATCACGAATCGCGCGGCCGAGATGCATACTCGAAATCCATCGTCGTGAACCCACCGCACCGGCGGAGCGCGACGTGCGGATCAAACAGGCTGGTAGGCTTCGTGAATCGCGCGAACGTCTTCTTCGAGGCTGACGAACGCATCGGCGACGTCGGGATCGAAATGCGATGCCCGACCAGCGCGGACCATGTCGAAGGACTTCTCAAACGAGATGGCGGACTTGTAAACACGCGGACTCGTCAGCGCATCGAAAACGTCCGCGACGGCGGCGATGCGCGCTTCCAGCGGGATATCGGTGCCGACGATACCGTCGGGATAGCCTGAGCCATCCCATCGCTCGTGATGCGAATGGGCGATCCGCTGCGCCTGACGCAACAGTTCGTTATCGCCGCCCTCGAGGATGTGCGCCCCGATGACGGTGTGCTGCTGCATCAGCTTGCGTTCCTCGGCGGTCAGCGGACCGGGCTTCATCAGCACCGCGTCGGGAATTCCGAGCTTGCCGACGTCGTGCATCGGGCTGGCGACGAGTATTTGCCGCGCCCACTCGCGGCCCAACCCCATCTTGCGGGCGACGGCCTCGCAGTAGCAACTCATGCGGCGGATGTGATCGCCAGTCTCGCCGTCGCGAAATTCGGCGGCCGTGGCCAGACGCAGAATCGTGTCCAGGTGCGAACGGATGAGTTCCTCGCGGAGCTGCGCGTTGCGCAGACTGACGGCCGCCACCGCGCCGACCGACAACAGAATCTGCTGGTCGCGCGCCGTGAACGGCGCCACCTGCCCCGCGTCCCCGATTCTGTTGAGGACCTGAAGCACGCCCAGCACGCGATTGCCCTGCTCACGGAGCGGCACCGCGACCATCGAGCGGGTGCGAAAGCCGAACTTGCGGTCGTAGGAGGGATCGAAGCGATAGGGCGCGGCCGGATCGACGGCATAAACGTCGTCGATGCGAATCGGCTGTCCGGTGGCGGCGACGTATCCGGCGACGGATTGACTGTCGATGGGCACCATGACGCCGCGCAGCGTCGCCCAGGGACGTTCGCTCAGCGGCGCGGCAACCTCGCGGGCATGCGGCGAGGCGTCGTTGTGGGCGCAGATGAATCGCAGACGGTCGCCGTAGACGACGTAAACACTGCCTGCGACGGCGCGAACCAGCTTGCGGGCGTCTTCGAGAAGCGAATCGAGCAACTCTTCGATGGGCCGCGGCGCCGTCAGGTCGGCGCAGAGGCGCAGCAGCGCCGCGAAATCATCCGTGGCGACAAGCGCGGCGCCTACGCGACCGTTCGCGGGGGCGTCATAGGCAGAGGACATGGCCGCTCCGATCAGGGCGGATCAGCACGCCGGCACCGGTGAACTCGGCGATTCGGCACGTTTTGAATCGTACGTGGCGGTGATGATCGCTCGCACGATCCGTGAATCATAGCCGCATCGGCGTCAGCGGGATAGTAAGCGGCAACCCTGATACGGAGCGGCAGGTGTGTTTTGAGCGGTTTAGCGTATCGTCAGCCTGCGCGCGACAAGGTTGCGGCAAGACAGCCGCTGGCCGAGAGCATCGTTGGTCGCTTTTCTCGAGTTCGCGTTGTCCGTCGCGCGAGTACGAGCGGCTCGCGAGACGCGAAATCCCGCGGTGGTAGATTCAATGCCAACGGCGTTGCGTCTTCCGGCCCGGGATTGGTGCAGCGTGCCACGCCGTGACAACCCCGGGACCATCGCCCCCATAAGCGAATCGACGCCAACGGGGTCGCGGAACGCCGCGCGACGCCCGTCGGGACCCCGTTGGGGTCCGTTGATCGATCGTCGCCAGACCGGGGGCTGAAGGCGGCAAGCCCCTGGGGCATATCACTACTTCTATCGTGCTGGTGCAAACGACTTTCGGTCCCACCAGGCGTGTGCGGGAATCCCGACCAGAAGACATGCGCGCGCGATGCCATCATCCTGGGGAGCCCAGGAACGAAAGCAACGTGCCCCACCGGATCGCGGTGAGGCACGCATCGCTCGCGTACGTCGTACGGTTTTCACCGACGCGCTATCGCCTCAGCACCCGCAGCCGGCGCCGCATCAGGCACATGCCCAACGCACCGCCCATCAACAGGCCCGGCGTCAACATGCCGCACAGCGGAAGCTGCGGGGGCGGCGTCGACCCGGGCGGCGTTCCGGTGATCTGCGTGTACACCGCCTCGATCTGCACGTCGCTGTTCTGGAACGTCAGCGGCGTAGGGTTCTCGGTAAACGGCGTGCTCGTGCTCGCCGGGCGATTATCGAACTCGGGTCCGGGCGCCGCCCAATGTGAGAAAATCCATCCGGTTCCCGGATTGGCGCGAATCTGGATCGTATCGCCGGGCATGTACAGGTCCTTCACGATGTCGCGCGACACCGTCCCGCCGTTGCCCGGATTGTTGACGATCGTCAGCGCCAGCCCGGGGATGGCCGCGACAATGTCGCTCGCCACGTTGCCCGCCGAATCGGTCACGCGCAGCGTATATTGCGTCGGACCCGACGGCCGCGCTATCGGCTGCGGCACATTCGCGCCGTTGAGACCCGGCGGCAGCGTCGGATCGGGAATGGGCGTCCATTCATACGTGTAGGGCGGTACACCGCCGGTCGCTTCGCCTTCGAGCAGAATCGTCGATCCGATTCGGAACGCCTTGTTCGGGCCGGCGTTGACGCGCAACGGGTTGCCGATGATGACCGAAACGTCGTCCGTCGCCGTCGTGCCGGTGGAGTCGCGCACGATGACGCGGTAGGTCATCGATCGCAACGGAGTGCAGCGCGGTCGCGCGGCGGCGGTGTTGTCAAGGAAGTCCGACGGCGTCCAACGATAGGTGTACGGCGGCTTACCCTTGGTGGCCGTCATGATCGTGCCATCCGGCGCAATGGCGCCGAGCGTGACGGCCTCTTCCGGTGCAATCTCGACGAACGGAACCGAGCTGTTGGTGTTGGCTTCCGGCGGAGCGGCGTGGGCCTCAACCGCGTCGGTCAGCGTGAAGAAGTTGTTCGAAGTCGCCACGGGCGAATCACAGAACGTCGGCCGGATCGATACGCGATATTTGCTGCCTCCGGTCGCCGGGGCGGTGTTCGGATCGGGGAAGCTGCCCACGACCCAGTCGAATGCGGTGTCGCCGACCTGAATGTTGTCGGCGATCAGGCCGACCTCCTGCGTGTCGTTAAGCAGCACGATGTCAATCTCGTGGCTGGCGTTGCCCGAAAAGCCCCATTCGATCCGTTGCGTGCTGCCGATGACCCAGTTCTCCTGCCCGTTGGGCCGCAGCATTGTCAGGCTGGTCGGGCACGGAGGCGGAGGCGGGCCGCCGCCGCCGGTGTCGCCCTGCGTCAGTTCGACGTTGACGACGCTGGTTCCCCAGGTGAATCCGGTGCCGATCATGTGGTAGCCCCAGACCGACGAGTCGATGGGGTCCAAGGCAGGCGTGCAGTAGTCACCCCAGCGGAATTCGAGATACCCTCCACGACCGGCCGTCGCAAGGATCGCGGCCCGCATCGGTGAGTTCGTCTGGCTGACCGCATCGGTGCCCAGTCGCCACGAATAATACATCGACGGATACTCGGTCGCCGAAGTGCGCGAATGAACGAGGACGACGTCCCCGTTCGCGTTGGCGCAAATGCCCGGCATCCATGCGGCGCCGTTGGAGGCGGGATTAACGACCGTTCCGGCCTGGCGCAGTGAGAGGGCGCTGGGCGAATCGATTTTGATTTCGTACCAGCGGCAGGCAACGCTGCCGCTGACGTTTACGTTGTGCGACGTCCAAATCGAATCCCCGACACGAACCGCGTTAAACAGACGCAGGCCGACGGAATCTATGAACGGGGCGTCCAGGCCGGCGACCTGGGACGGCGGGTTGTAATTCGGCACAGTGACCGTGTACTTGCGAATGGCCCGCGGCGCGGTGCCGCCGTTGATCTGGTAAACGTAGATGCGATTGCCGCCTCCCGGTTCGAAGAAGTCCTGAGAACTGACGAAATATTCATCACTGGCGAGGTCGTAGCTGACGCACGGCTGAATGGTGCTGGCCAGCGGGCCACGTTCCGTCGTCACGTTGAGGTTGTCGGTAAACACAAGCTGGTTCGGCGGCGTAAAGCCGAGAAACTGGTTCTTGTCGTAAATGCGGATGTGAGAACCCACTGGCTGGCCCGACGCTGAATTGAACCAGTTGCCCGTGACATAGATGGCGTTGTCGTCGATGCCGAACCCCGGATAGTCGGACCAGGCCCCGCTCACGGTGCTGGTGCTGGCAAACTTGAGCCAGGCGGCGTCCGGATTGGATGGATTCGACGTTGTCGAAGCCGCGATCAGAAAACGCGACTCGCTGTTGTTCGCGCCTTCGGTGCCGATGTAGACGACGAAGAAGCGTTCGGAATCGAAATCGTACAGCACCTTGGGGTCGAAGATGTTGTCAAACGTGCCGTTGCCGGTATTGACGCTCTGAAAGAACTGAAAATCAGTGATCCGCCAGCGGCGATTGCCGCCCTTGTCATACGCCGCAATCTCGCCGTTGACCGCCACGAGCACCAGATCCGGCCCGACCGCGATCGTCGGATCGGCCGGCGTGCTTCCCGACGAAGCCGGGCCATCAAACGTCCTGAAGCCGGTGCCGGGCGCGAGCGGTCGCGATTGACGCGCCATCTTCTGTCGAGCGCCGAAACCTCGAACTTCCGGCTCATCCTCGGAAGTCCATTCCGGCGGCATCTGATCGGCAAACAGCGGGGGCAGCGCGCCGCCGCGCTGAATCATGATTCGCCGATGAAACTCGGGGGCCGGACGGGCCAGCGCGTCGCTGACGCTCTCTCGCACGGAAACCACGTCCTGGGTGACCGTGTAACTGACTTCCTGGGCCAGCGCTATGCTGGTTGGATCGGTCCAGAGGCCCGCGGCGCAGGCAAGGACCAGGGTCGGCGCGCACGCGAAAGCGCAAGGGGAAGCGCCGCGCCGGGCCGTTCGAGCACGGGAGGGAAGATTCGACATTGCTGGAAGACTCCTTTTTCAGAGTGCCAAGCCGGTGGGATCGTCGGGGGGGCGTCGGGCGGTTCGACCGCGCCCTGCAGCGCAGGCCTCGGCCGACCTCGGGCGGGTCAGTTTCGCGTGGGACCCGCCGTCGTCATGCGCAGCGCACACACCTTACTGCTGGCAATTCTATCGCCTGCGTAATTCCCCGTCAATCAAAACCTGCCGGTTCGAAACCGCGCCCGACGCGATTTCTTCACTATGCGTCTTTTACTGCTGCCACATCAGATTGCCAAGGGAGCGGGGGTTGTAGCAGTATCGAACCGCGCCGGACCAATTCGAGTACTCGCCAAGGCCGCGCGCGTAACGGCCGAAGTTGATCCCCCAAACCCCCTGACGAAGCGTGCCCGCACCGAACGCCGCGACCGGGATGCGCGCTTCTACGGTCCAGCCCGAAGCGTCTCGCTGGGTGGCGTAGAGCACCTCGAGTCCCCAGGACCGATAACGACCGATCGGGCGGCTCATTCCGATCCCTTGCTCCGCCCACATCGAGCCGTGGCGCTTGAAAACCAGGTGAAACAGGTCGAAGCTGTCTCCGCCTCGATTCGTCGGGTCGATCAAAACCTCTACCAGCTCGTCACCGACCGGCAGCAGGTCGTCGTAGCTCACCTGATTGTCGCTGAATTCGCCCGGCGCCGCGACGCTCCCACCCTGGCTGCGGATACCCAGATAAAGGTGCTCCTCGTCGCGCATCACGTATGCCAGGGTATTGGCGGCAGCGGGCGACAGCGGCGAATAAGTGACTCCGGCCGCCGGCGCCGGGCCGATCGCCCTGAAATCGGCCGCCACGTTTCCTCGGCCGAGGTCCCAGTCGTCCAGGCGTCCGTCGATGACGATCGGGCGCAATCGACGCATCGCCGTGATCGTCGAAACCGTGACATTGAAATTGACCGTTTCGTCGCGACCCAATGTGAGTTGCACCGGCAGATCGACGTGACCGTTGAGGCTCATCGGCGCGGCCGGCGCATGGGCGGACAGCAGATACCGCCCGCGGCCTCGCTCCGGCAATGGACCAATCGGAACCTGGTCCGCAACCGCGGCCCAGCCCTCCGGGAGCGTTCCAAAAGAAAGCGTACCGCTGACCGGGAGGTTGCGCTGATTCTCGACCGTGAGGCGAACTTCCAGCCTTAGCTCGGACTGCGCACCGGGCGTCGCTTCGATCCATCGCGCGCCTTCACTCCACACGACGACCTGCCGGCAGCTTGCGAAGAAACGCGACCAGTCGAGCCGCTGGCTGATATCGGCGTCGGGCGACGCGGGCGCGCCGCGCGTCGCCAGCAGCAGCTCTTCGCCCATCAGCCGACGCGCCGTGTCCCACATGGCGGCGTCGTGCACAATCGAGTGCGTGGCGGCGTCGGCATAGTGATCGAGGTAGGCGTCCGTGCCGGTGGCTTTGACGAGTGTGTTTGCGACCAGTCGAGCCGTGCCCTCGCGCCCGTTGCGCGTCAGCAGCCACAGATACTCGGCATCCTGTGCGGCCAGCAGCAGTCGTTTCAGCCGCAGCGATGGCAGGCAGCCGGGCATTCCGGCGACCGCGCCGGGATATACCAGCCATGACGCCGATTCGTAAGGTCGCGCCGCCAGCGTTGATTTCAGATCATCGGGCCAGGCGACCGCGCGAGGGAGCAACACGTCCGATTGATTCAGGAAGGCATGCCACGTCACGCTGCGCACGTCCGATGGCTCGGCCTCGGCGGCGACGCTCCCGCCAAACGCGGGCAGGTCGGGTACGATCCATGTTCGCGCGCCGAGCTGTCGCGCCTGCGTCATGCGCTCGACGGGAAAAAACCGTGCCGGCGGCGCCCAGATGTCGGCGACAGAGCCTAAGTCGGCGAACACGTGATTCGGCCAGCCATATTCCTCCATGCTCATCGGGTACAGGTTCAAGACGAACGGCAGGCGCGTTTCACTGAGATTGCAGATGCGACCCAGGCGCGCGGCGTTCTCGTAGTCGGCCGGGGAGGGCCGATCTGGAACCGGACCTGTTATGTCGATAAAGGCGCGATCTTTCCAGCCGCGTTGCTCGAAATGCGCCGCGCAGGCGGCGACGTATTCGCGCAAGACGCGCGCGTATTGAGGCGAAGCGACGCCGCCGAGCGCTTCGGCCGACGGACGGTTGCGATCGACGGGAATCGGCCACGCATTCAGCGGCTCGCGATCGTCGAACGCCTCGCCGTCGATCAGCGGCGCCGCCAGGGCGTCGTAGCGGTCCCAGACCAGTTCGACGCCGCCGGTCGCGCCGTACCGCATCGTCGGATGCACGCCGGTCAGATACGGGTTGAGCCGGTGCTCTTCGAGCAGACGGCACACGTCGCGAACGGCCGTCTGGGCGCGGATGCGCGAATCGTCCGAGAGCAGCCCCAACAGCGCGGATGCGGCGTCCGTACCCGGTGACAGCACCGACGACGCCACGCTCGGGGCATCGACGCCGGCCAGTATCGTCAGATGCCGCGCATCGGGCATCGCGAACGGCCAGACGGTCAGCCCGATCGCCGTGCGCCGGATGACGCGCTCGGCGGCCCGCAGCGTCAGCCCGCCGGTGTAGTTGCCCGGCCGGGCGTCGCGCGGAATGAGATACTCGACCCAAAGCACGGCCTTCTCGCCGGCCGAGATCGGAACGCCGCCGCCCAGGGCGCTCGATGTCAGCGGCACGAGCAGATCGGGAACGGTCAGCGACGCGGCCGCGCCGCGGCGGCGCAGGTACCACGCCGGCGCGGGCGAGACCACGACCGGCCGTTGCAGCCAGACACGGAACCCGGCGGACGGCAGCGATGGCCCTTCGCCCGCGAGCGGTTCGAATGTCGGCGTGATGCGCGATGCGCCGCGCGTGCCCTCGATGACGAGTTGGAGCGCGACGATTTCGTTGACCGCGCCGTGAAGCTCGATCTGGTTTCGCGACTGGGAGAAGTAGTCGGTCTCGGTCCGCGGCGGCGTGTCGGCGCGGAGCGCTTCCGCCGGCCCGGCCGCCCAAAGTCCCAGCCCCGTGCTCCCCTGCGGCGGCAGGCAGCCGGCGAGCAGCCCCGCCATCGCCGGCAGACCGGCGGCAAGCAATGCGCGGCGGCGCGGCCGAGACGTTGCGCGTCGCGGCGGGGGATGGAGGGCGCGGGTGGGATCGGGCATCGTGGCGGGATTCTACAAAGTCGGATGGCGATTGGCGACGTGAGCGGATTCGCGGAAGCGGCAGCTTCAACGGCTGGGAGCTTCGTAGGGTGGGTTGTACTCAACCCACCATTTCTCGTTGCGCGAGTGGGTGGTGGGTCGAGTACGACCCACCCTACGTGGCTCGTTGTGCGAGTGGCTGGTGGGTCGAGTACGACCCACCCTACGCGGCTCTTCGACGCATCGCACTCGGTAACGGGCAGTTGACGGCGCCTCGGGCGAGCTTCGTAGGGTGGGTTGTACTCAACCCACCATTTCTCGTTGTGCGCGGGACTTGCGCGACGGGAGGTGGTGGGTCGAGTACGACCCACCCTACGCGGCTACGTGAACAGAAGATCCGCGGTCGGTGCTTGAAGGCCTACGGCGTTACGCTCTTCAACCGCTCGACCGGCCACGATAAAATCGCCGCAGATTCGGGCTCCCGCCCGCTTTACAGCGGCGTAGGGTGGGTTGTACTCAACCCACCGTTTCTCGTTGCGCGACGGAGTGGTGGGTCGAGTAAACCCCACCCTACGTGCTCGGGCATGGCGGTCAGCGTATACCAACGGGATCGGAGTATCCAGGAGTGGTGGGTCGAGTACGACCCACCCTACGGGCGCTCATTCGCCCACGAACGCCTCGACATCGCTGTAATCAGCCGGTGGTCGCGGGCGTTCGCAGGCGCAATTCCACGTCGGTTCGTATCGACCGTCGCGGACGAACCGTGCGAAACTCGAATACGGCCAGAGCGGCGTAGGGTGGGTTGTACTCAACCCACCATTTCTCTTTGCGCGAGTGGGTGGTGGGTCGAGTACGACCCACCCTACGTGGCTCTTCGACGCATCGCACTCGGCAACGGGCAGTTGACGGCGCCTCAGGCGAGCTTCGTAGGGTGGGTTGTACTCAACCCACCATTTCTCGTTGCGCGACGGGAGGTGGTGGGTCGAGTACGACCCACCCTACGGGCGCTCATTCGCCCACGAACGCCTCGACATCGCTGTAATCAGCCGGTGGTCGCGGGCGTTCGCAGGCGCAATTCC
Organism: Planctomycetaceae bacterium; assembly: GCA_011525745.1. Classification (GTDB taxonomy): domain Bacteria; phylum Planctomycetota; class Phycisphaerae; order UBA1845; family UTPLA1; genus PLA4. Next base: position 53,748 of record WYBU01000140.1, read on the forward strand.
ACGCCGGTTCGTATCGGCCGTCGCGGACGAACCGTGCGAAACTCGAATATGGCCACAGGTGCGGACATTGCACGCAGCCGTGCTTCACCGGATTGTAATGAATGTAATCGCACAGACCGATGAACGCCCCCTCGTCGCGGATCGTGTGTTCCCACGAGCGGCGCTGCCAGACGCCGCGCTCGCCGTGCCGCACGCGCGAGCCGCTGCGGCGCGCCTCCGAACCGCCGGCCGCCAGGTATCGGCGCGTCGCCATCGTTTTGATGACCCGCCAGCGGGTCGAGAAATCGGCGTCGCCCGGCGGCAATGTCCAGATGCAATGCAGGTGGTCGGGCAGAAGGACAATGGCGTCGATCGTGAAGGGGCGCGTCCGCGCGGCATCGGCCAGCGCGGTCCGCAGCGCCTGGCGCGCCGCCGGCGTCGTCAGGATCGGCCGTCGGCGAGCCGCGACGAGCGTGAAGAAAAACGTTCCGCCGGGGACGAATGCACGGCGATACTCGGGCATGGCGGTCAGCGTATATCAACGGGATCGGCGTATCCATAAGAGGTGGGTCGAGTACGACCCACCCTACGCGACTCGGGCATGGCGATCAGCGTATATCAACGGGATCGGCGCATCCAGAAGAGGTGGGTCGAGTACGACCCACCCTACGCGGCTTGCGGCGCCGGTCGCGATAACACCGCCGCGCGGCACGCGCACATCCGCCCGACCGTATAATAATGGGATGCTCACGCTTACCGACATCGCCGTTGCGACCGAGGCAATCGGCGACCGCGCCGATCTGGCAGCGCTGTTCGGGCGCGCGGCGCCGACCGAGCTGGAGATCGGCTGCGGCAAGGGCGGGTTTCTGCTGCGACAGGCGCGGGCGCATCCGGAGCGCAACTATCTCGGCATCGAGTGGGCCAACAAGTTCCACCGTTTCGCCGCCGACCGAATGGCCCGATGGGGCCTGACCAACGTCCGACTGCTGCGGACCGATGCGCGGCATTTTGTGATCCATCGGCTGCCGGTCGGCTGCCTGGCGGCGCTGCACGTGTATCATCCCGATCCGTGGCCCAAGAAACGGCATCACAAGCGACGGCTGTTCAATGCGGCATTCGTCGATGCGGCGGCACGTGCCCTCGCGCAGGGCGGACGGCTGGCGGTGCAGACCGATCATGCCGGATACTTCGAGGTGATCGTCAACCTGGCGTCGGCACATCCCATGCTGGCGCCGGCGCCGTTCGTCGATGATGAATTCGGAACCGCCAATGAGCGGACCGAGACGAACTACGAGATCAAGTACGAGCGCGAAGGCCGGCCGATTTTCCGCGCGGCCTGGCGGCGGCGCTAGCGGTCGTGGTCGGAATCGGTGCGTCTTTTGAAATTCGCGTGGAACGGGCTAGCGGCCCGTTCGTGCGGGCAGAATGCCCGAACCACGCGATGCATGGAATTCGAACAGGCCGACCAACTACACTGGTCGCAACGCGCGTGGTTCGTGAATGACTTACCGCACAGCACGATGATTGACGGCAACGAATCGCTGATCCGCCGCGCGGCGATGCACGCCGTACGCGGCCTGCGGGGGGCGGCGGTGTTTGTGATTGTGCTGGCGATTCGCGCATATCAGGTCGGCGTGCGGCCGTTGCTAGTCGGATCATGCAAGTATCATCCGCATTGCAGCGAGTACGCCGTCGAGGCGTTCCGGCGGCACGGACCGCTGCGCGGCGGGTGGCTGGCGCTGCGTCGGCTGCTGCGCTGTCATCCCTGGGCGGCGGGCGGTTACGATCCGATACCGTGAGGAAAGTCGAACAGAAACGTCGAGACGTGGGAGCGAGCGCAGGCACGCAGCGGCCTGAAGTGTGACGCCCGGCGGCCGCCTGCGAGGACGGCCGGCGGGTCACGAAGGAGTGCATGATGAGATTCGACCTGTGGTGGACGGGGTTGGCAACGATACTGACATGCACCGGCGTAGCGCCGGGGCAGGCGCCGCCCCGCCCGCAGCGCGACATGCAGCGCGTCGCCACCGAAAGCTGGCAGTCGGAGGAGGCGAAGTGCCTGTCCAACGTTCGGCAGCTTACGTCGCCGTCGATGGGGCTGCTCAAGTCGGGCGAGGCCTACTTCTCGCCCGACGGGCGGATGGTGATCTTCCAGGCCACACCCGCCGGCGATCCGTATTACCAGATTTACACACTGAAGCTCGACGACGAGGGGCGCGCGATTCCCGATTCGCTGCTGCGCGTCAGCACCGGCGCGGGTGAGTGCACGTGCGCGTACTACCGGCCGGACGGCAAGAAGATCATCTTCGCTTCCAGCCATCTCGATCCGCGGTTGGAGAAGGACCCGCGGCCGAGCGAGACCGGCGGCTATCGCGGGCGCGACGGAAAATATCAGTGGCCCTTCAACGACCACATGGACATCTTCGAAGCCGACGTAGACGGTCGCAATCGCCGGCGGCTGACCGACGCCCCGGGTTACGACGCCGAGTGCGCCTACAGCCCCGACGGCCGCCACATCGTGTTCGCCAGTAATCGGACGGGTGATGTCGAGATTTACGTCATGGACGCCGACGGCCGCAACGCGCGGCGCATCACGAACGCCCCCGGCTACGACGGCGGGCCGTTTTTTTCGCCGGATGGCGCGCGGATCATCTATCGCAGCGACCGGCGCGGCGACGGGAACATGCAGATTTTCACGAACAGCCTCGACGGCACGGACGAAAAAGCGCTGACCAAAAACGAGCATCTGAATTGGTGCCCCTTCTGGCATCCGTCGGGGCGATTCATCGTCTTTACCGAAGGCGACCACACGGCCATGCCGCCGACGTACGACCTGCTGTTGATGCGCGCCGACGGTTCGCAGCGCACGCGCATCACGTCGTATCCCGGCTTCGACGGGCTACCGGTGTTCTCCCCGGATGGCAAGCGGCTGATGTGGACCAGCAAGCGCGGTCCGGACAACACGGCCCAGGTTTTCGTCGCGGACTTCACGCCGCCGAAGGGGTTCTGACGCCTGTCGCGAAATGATGGCGTTGAACCTTTGCGGCGGGTCAGACGCTTACTGACGTGCGCGTCTCGTTGCGGGCGGGAACGGGGGCACAGCCGCCCCCGGCTGTGAAACCAGCCGCAAGGCGCCCCTATCGCACCATCGCCAACTCGCCGCGACGTTCAATTCCCGGCTTCGCTTCCGTGCCTTCTCCCTCCTCGGACTCTTCCTCGTCCAGCAGCCAGTCCAGGACCGAGTCGTCAAGCGTTGGTTTCGGCGCCATCACGAAACGCCGGCCGCACTTGCGGCAGCGCGCGATGCGGCCGAGCGCCTCGCCGGGGACGCGATAGCGCGCGTTGCAGTGGCCGCACTGCACAATGGTCCTGGTTTTTGCGGTCATGGCCCGCCTCCCTTCGTTCGGAAGCGTGGTCGGCGCGGCCGCAACGTGCGACCGCCGTGTCTACCCATTACTACGGGCGGCACGCCGGCAGGGTTCGATAATCACGTTGATTGCTGCATGAAACGTTAACAAGAGGTGATCGGATTCGATTATCAGAGGGTCAACGGCTCGCGGCTTATTCCGAACCATTGGTGATGCCAATTAGCGTTTTATTCGATTCTTACGCCGACGCATGTCAGGAACACCGGCCGGTCTACGTCTTCGGCAATGGCCGCTGATGCGGCCGACCGCTTTCCACCATCAAGAGCATCTGAGCGCGCGCGGTCGACATCATCGAACGCAACGCAGCCCAAACCGCAGCGAGGCGGTTTCCGACCACTGATACCCGCGGGTCGGTGCTGCCCGAATCGGGATCGCCGGAGTGGAAGCCCAGCAATCCGGCGGCCTCGTATGCGCCCATGTCGACAATTGGCGGCGTGCCCGATCCGGTGTCGTTGGCGTTGGGATCGTCCTGGAAGCGCGGATTGCCGTCGAGGTCGATCGGAATCGATTCGTTGGTATTGGCGTCGCCGTCGAGGTCAAGAACATCGGGCGGCACGAGGCTGTTGTCGCCGGCGTCGATGCACGGCGATCCCGGCAGCAGGCGCACATCGTCGTCATCGTTGCCGGCGACGTCGTCGGTACCGTCGGCATCGGCGAACAGCGGATCGGCGTCGATGTTGCCGTTACCGGCAAATGCCGACAATCCGAAGACGTCACTGAAAACGACGGACGTGGACGGCGCACCGCCGCTGATCTGGGCCGCTTCGGTCGTTCCGGAGCTATCGGTATTGTCCCACAGAATCGAGTTGGCAATAACCGTCACACTATTGAAGCCGTTCACCCTGAGGCCGCCGCCGCTGCCGACCGCGGAATTGCGGCTGAAGGTACAATTGACAATAACGGTGAATTGGTCGGCGTTGTAGAGACCGCCGCCGTCCGCGCTTGCCGCGTTGCCGCTGAAGATACAATTGATCATGCGGATCATGCCGCACGCATTCGTCACGCCGCCCCCCTGAACGGCGTTGTTTCCCAGGAAGCGACAGTTGATCAGGTCAACAATGCTGCACACGTTCTCCAGTCCTCCGCCGGATGAACCGCCCGAGCAGTCTACGAAGTCGCATCCGATGAAGACGCCGGTTCCATCACTGACAAAGGCGCCGCCGCCGGCCAGAACGCTGGCGTTGCCCTCAAAACGGCAGTTCTCGAACGTGGGCGCGCCGGCTACGAACACACCCGCGCCCGCATCTGCGCGGTTGTCGATAAGGACGCACCGCACAAATCGCACGCTGCCGAAGGTCTTCAGCCCCCCGCCCATTCCAGGCGATTCGCCGCCGCGAATGACGAATCCGTCGACGATAACGTTGCTACCCAGACCGTCGTCGTAGAGAACCACTTCGCTATTGTCGCCGCGATTGGCAAACCCAGGGCCGTCGTCACCGTTGAGATCGCCGCTAAGAATGGTGGGATTCTGCGTCGGATCGCGCTGCGACAGGCTGGTTTCGCCGCCGGCGAAGCCGCCGTACAGGCGTATGGAGGGTAGATCGAAAAACTCACTCTGATCGCCGGGAGTCTGACCGGCCCCCTGATCGGGCCGGTAGGTTCCGGCGGCCACCCAGATTTGCGTCGCATTGGGATACTGAAAGAGCGTCGAGAAGAAGGCGTCCTGGAGGCTGGTGAACGCGTCGGTCCAGCTCGATCCGTCGTTGGCGCCGGTGGCGGCGGCGTTGACGAAGATGGTCTGACACTCGTCCGGGATTCCGTCGAGGTCGAGATCCTCGCTGGCTCCGGAGCCGATGTCGCACTCGTCGAGGATGCCATTGGAATTGCAGTCCTCGCAGGCAGGGTTGCCGCCGCAGTTGCTATTTTCGATGTCGTCGGCGGTGCCGTTGGTGTTGCAGTCGAGCGGGCCTTCGCACTCGTCGGGAACGCCGTTGGAGTTGAAGTCGGTGCTGGCGCCGGAGCCGATGTCACATTCGTCCGGCGTGCCGTTGGTGTTGCAATCTTCGCTGTCCCCTGAGAGCACATCGCAAGCATCGAGCCGGCCGTTGGTGTTGCAGTCGATCAGTTCGCATTCGTCGAGCGTTCCGTTGGTGTTGCAGTCCAATGCTGCGATCAGGCTGACGCGCACGTTGTCCAGGCCCCAGGTCTCGTCCGGAAACGCCTGAAGGTTGATGCCCATAAAATTCAGCACGAGCGTCGGCGACGTGTGATCAATCGTGAATTCAAGTTGATAGACGGCGTCGCCACTGGCGCCCGATCCGTAGCCCAACGTGTCGTTCTCGGCCGCGCCGGTTCTTGGGAGATTGTCTCCGCCCGGAAAAGCGTCAGGGAACGCCTGAGCCGCATAGCCACTGAACGTTGTGTGCAGGAGCACGGTGTTGGAAGGCCCCACGTTGATCTGCCATTGATCGGGTCCGCTACCGGTCAGATTCCCGTCCCATGTGTTGATGATGTAGAGGTCGAACGTCACCACGACCTGTTCATGGCTCGGAAGCCCCGGCAACGTCAGTGTGGCCGTCGCGTTCTCGAAGCGACCGAGGAATCGTCGCGCACCGACGGGCGTTATTTCGGTTTGCTGCGTGGACCAGTTTGCGTCGGCGCCCGATTCAAAGTCGATGAAGTAGTACGAGACCGCCGCGGCCGTTTCGCAATCATCCGGTGTGCCATTCGAGTTGCAGTCGTCGTCACACTCATCCGGAACACCGTTCATGTTGCAATCTTCGCTGTCCCCTGAGAGCACATCGCAAGCATCGAGCCGGCCGTTGGTGTTGCAGTCGATCAGCTCGCACTCGTCCGGCGTGCCGTTGGTATTGCAGTCGGCTGAATTCCCAGCCGGGCCGACGATGAAGTTGCCGAAGAACTCATCTTCGACGTCGCCGACGATCTCGAGCAACTCGACTCGATCAAACCGGATTCCGCTGGTCAGGCCGACAAAATACGTCACATCATTGTCCGGCTGGAAATCGACCTGACCGACGACCACACCCGCGCGCTTCAGTGTCGCGCGGAAGGTCGAGTCGATGCAAGCGGATCCGCAGCCGTTGCTTTGGCCGTTCGGCGCCGTGTGACTTGGTTCCTCCAGGTCGAAACCCAGGGCAAACACTGGCTGCGCCAATTCGATGACGAGGTTCTCCGGCCCGCTGATCGCGACGTCGTTGCCCGGAATCAGGCTGCTCCAGTCCACGGGGCTGCCCGCGCCGCCGACATGGAGATTTGTCGCATTCGGCCCGAGCGACAAAGTCAAACGCCCGAGCGTGAACGTCGCCGACGCGCCCCCTGGAACCACACCGATGTCGGGCAACGGCGGCTCATCTATCGCTGCCGCCGCCTGCTGAAACGCGGCGCGGTCGTTGAACAATTGCAGGCCCGTGAACCCGCCACCGACCACATCGCACTCATCCGGCACGCCATTCGTGTTGCAGTCGTCGCCGAAGCCGCCCATCACGCCGTATTGCAAATGGTCGACCTCGATCCCGCCGCTGGTGTTGCGGATGTGGATGGCTGAGATGCCGCCCGCGTGAATCACACCGTAGAAGCGGTCCTCGGCCGTTCCGCCCGTGAATGATCCGTCGGCGTGGTTGCCGCTGAGCGTCCCGAGCGAAGCGCCCTGGGCGTCGAAGGCCTCGAACGTGATCGTGCCGCTGCCGTCGGTCCACACGATCCCCGCGTGCGTCGGGAATCCTCCCAGCGCCTGCGCATTGAACGTGAACGTCACGCCGACCGAGCCGGCGCCAAAGAAGAAGTCACGTCCGTTCGTGCCGCTGCCGTCGATCACGCCGTCATCGCAATCGACCGAATCCGTCAGCCCGCCGGGACCCGTCGGTCCGCCGCCGGAAGCGGACACACCTGGTGTATTGAGCAGACCGTCCTCGAAGGTCTCGAGGAAGAAGCCCGTTGTGCCGAGCGGGAAGGGGCTGTCGGTCTCGCACAGATAGGGCAGCGGGCCGATCAGTTGGAACGGCGGGGCGATTTCGCATTCGTCGGGCGTGCCGTTGGTATTGCAGTCCGCCGGCGCCGCATCGCAATCATCGGGCGTGCCGTTGGTGTTGCAGTCGGCCAGCGCGGCGTCGCATTCGTCGGGCATACCGTTCGTGTTGCAGTCCATTGCCGCCAGCAGATCGCACTCATCCGGCACGCCGTTGGCGTTGCAATCCGGCGCCTCATTCAGCAAATCGCAGTCGTCCGGCGTCACGTTCGTGTTGCAGTCTTCATCGGCCACGTCGCACTCGTCGGGCAGCGCGTTGCCGTCGCAGTCCGAGCCGCCGCCGGCGATGTCGCATTCATCGGGAACGCCGTTGGTGTTGCAATCGGTTGACCCGCCGCCGAACGCCATACCGTCGATACTGCAAATCGCCGGATCGCCGAAAAACGTGCCGATCAGCGTGCCCACGCCGGTCGCGGGGTCGATCTCGAACAGCTCGAGATCGCGCGCCGAAGCGCCGAGCAAACGCCCGTCGGGCAGCGCCGACAAGCCCGCGACGCGATCGAAGCCGGTGCCGGAACCGATGGGCGTCAGCTCGCATTCGTCGTTGGCGTTGGGCTGCGGGTTGATGATATACAGACCGCCCGCGGGGAACGGCGAGCCGCTGTTGCGGCCGGTGGAACCGTACAGCGTGCCGTCGCGAGCGACCGTCAGGCCACTGATGCGCGTCGGATGACTGAACGTGCCGCTCGGATCGGGCACGGCGGTCGTGCCGAGGAACGTGGCCACGGCGGTAAGCGGATCGACGGTGTACAGTGCCCGGTCGCCCGGATCGGAAACGATCAGCGTGCCGCCGGGCAGGAAGGCGATATCGCTGGGCGACACGCCGCCGGTCAGATGGCCGACCAGGCTGGTTTGTCCCGTTTCCAGATCGTGTCTGAGGATGGCGTCCTCAAAATTGAGGCTGATGAACAGCGACATGCGATCCGGCGAAAGCGCGACGCCCGACGGACCGCAAAGATCCAATTGCGGGAAGATGGCTTCGAGATCGGCCAGCAACGTGACCTCGGCCGTGACCGGGTCGATCGTGTACAGCCGGCCGCCGCAGCAATCGCCGCCCTGCACGCCGTAGAGCACGTTGCCGCCGCCCAGACCGGCGATGTCGCATTCGTCGAGCCGATCATTGGTGTTGCAGTCGGGCAAGCCTTCGCAGGCGTCGATGGTTCCATTGGTGTTGCAGTCGTCCGCAGCGCCCGACGATATGTCGCACTCATCGGGCACGCCGTTCGTGTCGCAATCCTCGATGCCAATGGCGAGATCGCACTCGTCGGGCACAAAGTTGCTGTTGCAGTCGACCGCGCGGCAGGCCACGTGCAACGTCAACGTCGTGCTCGTCACGCCCGGCGGGTTGAAGTCGTCGGTCGCGGTGAAATTCAGCACATAGTCGCCGCCCAGCGTACAGTCGGGCGTCCAGCTCAGGCTGACGGTCGCCACGTTGCCGGGCGTGTTCACAATCGACAGTCCGCTTGCCGCCGCGGCGTTGACATCATTGACCACAACCGACGTCGTCTGCCCCGCCTCCGGGCTGAGGAAGTGGAGGTTCAGCGCGAACGTCTGACCCGACCCGGCCGGCACGGTGACGGCGTTGCCGGGCGGCATGCCGACAACGATGGGATTGATGTTGGTCGTGGCGGTCGCGACGCTGAACGAGAACACCTGATCGTCGAGGAAGCTGACGCCGTCCGGAACGCCGCCGGGGCCGTCGTAATCGACACCTTCATGGTCGAACCGGCCGAAGAGGAAGAAGTCAATACCGTTGCCGGCATTGGCGCCGACGGTGGCGGGCACGCCGCCGAATCCGCCGACGCCGTTCGAAGCGTCGCCGGTCGTCCACTGCATGTCGCCGTAGCTGAACGCGACGTTGAGGCCCAGACCGATGACCGGATTCGTGCCGTCCGAAATCGCAACCTGGAACGTGTTCAGCTTATCGCCGTGCGAGCTGTAGTAGCCCACGCTGTCCCACGTCACGATCAACGTGTTGTTCACAATCTTGTACCACACCGCGCCATCGCCGCCGCTCGTGTCTACATCGGCCCAGAGCGGCGCAATCATCGGGAAGCCGGCGACGGGGAATCCGGTCGGCGTGTAGGTGCCGAATGGCCCGCCGAAGGAGAGATTGCCGTTGTTGTTGATGAACACGGTGTTGAACAGGCCGCCGTAGAACTCGAAGTCGAAGCCGAGCGCGATCGCTCCGGTCGAACCATCGTCGTTCGGACCCATCGCCAGCGTGTACGTGCCGTCCAGCGGGAACAGCAGGCTGTCGGCGCCGCCGCGCGGTTCGAACAACGGCAGCGGCGCGTCGAACTCGCAGACATCTGGCACGCCGTTGGTATTGCAGTCGGTCAGCGTTTCGCAGGCGTCGGGCGTGACGTTGCTGTTGCAGTCGAGCAGGGCCTGACATTCGTCCGGAACGCCGTCGCTGTTGCAGTCGGCCTCGCCGGCTGCGATGTCGCAGGCGTCGTGCACGCCGTTGGTGTCGCAATCGACGATCGTCTCACAGAAATCCTGCGTTCCGTTGGTGTTGCAGTCGATCAACGGTTCGCACACGTCGACGGTGCCGTTGCTGTTGCAGTCGCCCGGCGGCTGACATTCGTCGGGGATGCCGTCGGGGGCGCAGTCGGCCGACCGACCCGCTGCGATATCACAGGCATCGATTTCGCTGTTCGTGTTGCAGTCCGGCGCAGCGCCGGCCGCCAATTCGTCGGCGTCGATCAGGCCGTTCGTGTTGCAGTCCGCTTCGACTGACGCCGACGTCAACGCCAAGGCGCTGTTGCCGATCGCGTCGGTCGCCTGAACCTGGAACGTCCACGTTCCGAGCTGGTCGAGCGGCGGCTTCCAATCCGTGTCGCCCTGGTTCGGGGCGGTGAACGTTCCCGTCCCCTGTCCCGCCGCCGGCTGAGCGCTCCACGCGAACGAATACGGCGCAAGGCCGCCGACCGCGGATGCCGACAGGTGCAGCGTGCCGTTGGCCGGAATGCGAGCCGGCGTGGCCGTCGCGGTCGCGGCCAGCGCCCCCGCGCCGAGCACGGTGATCGAGACGTCGTCCGTAACGGTCGGGTTCGCGGCGTCTTTCACCGCAAGCTGGAAGACAAGAACGGCCTGCTGTCCCGCGGGCACCGGCGGCGCCGTGAACTGCGGCTGGACGAGCGTCGCATCATTCAGTGAGACGGCCGTGCCGCTAAGCTGCGACCACTGGAACGTCAGCGGATCGCCCTCCGGATCGCTCGAAGCGCTGCCGTCCAACGTGACCAGCGCACCGGAATCGACGATCTGATCGGGGCCGGCGTTTGCGACAGGAGGATCGTTCAGCGTCGGAATGCGGCCGGAAATGATGTTGCTCATCCCAAGCTGGATCGTCTGGCCGGGCCGGAAATGTACGTTGCGAATCAGCACCGCCGTACCAAGCACGTCGCCCGGCCGCACCACCGGGAAGCGAATGGACTCAATCACGGTCAACCGGATCGTGTCGGCGTCGGTCGGGGGTAGTTGCGCCATCGTGTTTGGGCCATCGGGCGCGAGATACCGGGACGCACGCCGCACGACCGTGCCGCTCAACTCAAACACGACGTCCGTGCGCGTCGCCACGTCAACGTCGTTGACGAGCAAGAGTGTCACGTCCTGGGACATGTCGAGCGGCGGAAGCGGTTGCGGCTCCGGCGGCGGCTCGGGCTGCGGCAAGAACAGGTCGCAGCCCGATGCAACCAGAACGAACAGGATGCCCCCCCACATTGCGAATCGAAGCACCGATGGACGCATACGATGGTCTCCAACCCCGGCGCTTGCCGGCCGGCGCAGGAATGATCCGTTTCCTGAGATTGATTACGGCGAGAGAATCCCTTCGCGCGCACACCGCGCTCGGATGCGACACCGACGCAAACGCATCCGGCTGCACGAAGCTGAGGTGCGAGGCTATCAGAGTATTGGAACCGTTTTTGACGGCGGACGCAAGGGGAACGTTGTATCGTCGCCGGGAACCGGTGCGCGAATGGCACGGGTCGGAGTGCCGAAGGGACAGGAAACAGGGACCGGAGAACAGAGGCGAAAGCGGATCGTGCGGGCAATTCGTTCGGCCCGGATCGGCGCGGCGTCATGCCGCGACAGCCGCGGGCGCCCGTACCACATGGTGGGTTGAGTACAACCCACACTACGGCGGCATCTGGGTGGTACGGGCATCTTGCCCGTTCAGGACGGGCGGGACGTCCGTACCACATGGTGGGTTGAGTACCACATGGTGGGTTGAGTACAACCCACCCTACGGCGGCATCTGGGTGGTACGGGCATCTTGCCCGTTCCGAACGGGCGGGACGTCCGTACCACATGGTGGGTTGAGTACAACCCACCCTACGGCGGCATCGTGCCCATTCCGGACGGGCGGGCCGCCCGTCAACCAGCCACGATCCGCTCTTCGACGAGTCCGGGAATCTCGCGATAGGACGGGAATCGTCCCGTCTGCTTCTTCGAGTAGATCAGCTTGCCGTCCAGCGAGACATCAAAGATCCCGTTGTCGCCCTGGATCAGCTTCGCTTTCACCTTGTTGCCGAAAGCTTCCTTCAATTCGGCCGCCAGACCGGTGGCCTGAGGAAGGTAGTTTCACCGCCCGCAGTATGTGATCTCGATGTTCATGCGTTCCTCTCGGTGTCCTTCATACGACGCGGCGCGCGTACCGCGAACGGCCCTTCAGCCGTCCCGCACGGCGCCGCCGGCCCGTCCAACGCAAGCATTATAGCCGGCGCGGCGGTTCGTAAAAACACGCCGGCCCCGACGCGACATGCCGCCGCGTGGGGCCGGTATTCCTGATCGCTCCGGCCGGAAGTCGCCGCGAGGCGACGTCGCGGCTCGGAGCTGGTGTGTTGCGTACGTCCGCCGTGGCGCGGCGGTTTACCAGGCGAACGAGTAACCGGTGCGGCGCGTCGAGCTGCGGCTCGTCTTACGCCCGCCGGTCGTGCGGTTGCCGCGACGGCTGGTGCGCGACTTCGTGCCGCGGCTGTTGTTCCGCGAGCCGGTCGTGCGGCCGCGACGATTCTTCGACGACGTCTTCGTCGTCTTACCGCCGCTGGTCCAGCGGCCGGTCGTGCCGATCGAGGGCGCGTTGTAGCCGTTGGTGATCCACGACGTGCCGCCGAATCCGCAGTTCTTCCAGCGTCGCGAGCAGTTCTTCAGCTCGTTGGCGATGCGGGTCATCTCCTGCTTGAGGAAGGTGCGCTCGCCGGAGTTGCTGGTGTTGTTGAAGCGCCGCTGGAACCGCTTGAAAAGCTGCTGCTGCATGTTGACGACGTTCGTGATGTGCGTGCGGTTGGAGTTGTTGTTCCCGAAGGAATAGTTCATGAATGGCCCTTTCGAATGCCGTTTCCGGCGTGGATTTCGAGTCCCGAAAAACCGGATTTCGGGCTTCTAAGTGCATGTTCGGCGGTCGAAAGTCGCGGCTTTAGTTATCCGGCCGGAAAAACACCGCTGGCGCGCTCGCACCGAAAGTTCCACGCGATGGTGAAAGCGGCGCGAAGGGGACACCGCCGGGTACCGCTGCGCCAGCAGGCCCCGCGAGGCAGGTCCACCGCGTCCGCTCCGTGCGCGATCACGCGACGACGCTGACCGCGCTTAGAACAGGTGGCCCTCATCGGTCGATTGCTCGGACAGCGCCGCGTCGACGCGCGTGTAAGGAATGCCAAAATGAGCATACGCCGCCGGCGTGGCGCAGCGCCCTTGCCGCGTCCGGGTGACGAAACCGATCTGGAGCAGGTACGGCTCGACCACGTCCTCGAGCGTGTCGCGTTCCTGGCCCAGCGTGGCCGCCAATGCTTCGACGCCGGCGGGTCCGCCGCCGTAGGTGCGGATCAGGGCCGTCAGAAACGCGCGGTCCAGATCGTCCAGGCCGAGATGGTCGATCTGCTGCACCTCCAGCGCCTTTTCGACGACCGGCGCGGTGAGCGTTCCGTCGGCGCGGACTTCGGCATAGTCGCGCGCGCGGCGCAGCAGGCGGTTGGCGACGCGCGGCGTGCCGCGCGATCGCCGCGCCAGCAGATCGAGGGCGTCGGGCGCGGCGGTCAACTCCAGCCGCAGGGCCGAGCGGCGCAGGATTTCGGTCAGGTCCGGCACGTCGTAGAAGTTGAAATGAAATCGCAGTCCGAAGCGGTCTCGCATGGCGTTGGTCAACATGCCGGCACGGGTCGTTGCGCCGATCAGCGTGAAACGATTGAGCCGGAAATTGACGGTGCGTCCGCCGATGCCGCCTTCGAGCGTGTAATCGACGCGAAAATCCTCCATCGCCGGATAGAGGAACTCCTCGACGACGCTCGACAAGCGATGTATTTCATCGACAAATAGAATGTCGCCCGTCTCGATGTTCGTCAGCGTGCTCATCAGATCGGATTGCTTGACGATGGCCGGCCCGCTGGTGACGCGGATGCGCTCCCCTCGGCCCATCTCGTTTGCGATGACGTGCGCCAGCGTGGTTTTGCCCAGGCCCGGGGGGCCGTCGAGCAGAATGTGCTCCAGCGGCTCGCCCCGCCGCGCCGCCGCTTCGATGGCGATGCGTAGCTGCTCGATCACTTCGCGCTGGCCGATGCATTCGGACAGTCGCGTCGGACGCAGCGCGATATTGGCACGTTCCTCGTCCGGTCCCCTCGATTCGGCGGAAATCACTCGCTCGCGCGCCATGCCGCTAGTGTCGCGCGGCGGCGATGGAAAGGCAATGCACGAGGGCGCGCAAGGCGCCGTGGAATCGGGATGCGATCATCGTCGCGTCCGGCGCCGCCCCAGCAGGCCCGCGCCCAAGGCGATCAGCGCCAGCGAGCCAGGCTCCGGCACAAACTCGACGCCGGTCATGCGAACGGTGTAGCCGCCGATGTCGCCCGGACCCTCCCATGCCGCCAACGGCGAGCCGCCGGCGTCGCCGTCCGGACCCGAAATCTCGGTGGGGCTGTCGAACCGGAAGATGCTGCGTAGATTCTGCCCTGCAAAACCCAGCGGCGCGTTCCCAAATCCACTGACCGCCAGGAAGTAAATCCCGGGACCGGGAATCGTCTGGCCGGTGTTGTCGGTGGCCGTCGGCCCGATGTAGGACTGCGGCGACGCATCATTGTTGGCCAGGAGGCCGAAGCCGTTGACGCTGAAAAGCCACAGTTGCGTGTCGAAATCCGCCGATCCGCCCGCGGCCGGAGTCGTCGCCGCGCTGAAGCCCATCGGATCGGTAATGCGAATCATGTACACGTCTTCGTAATCGCTGAACGTACCGCAGTCTCCGCCGAGTCCGCCGGAGACGGTCTCCAGCGATCCCGTGCCGGTCGGCACCTGGGCCGTGTTGGTCGAGCTGCCCGCGTCATTCGAAGAGCAATCCGACCCGCCCTGTTCCAGCCAGTCCGGGCCGCAAAGCGCGTCGCCGGCGAAGGTAAACGTCACGATGACCACGGCCGCCGAAACGAATCGCAACATGGTTGCTTCTCCCACGGCGCGCGCTGTATGCAGCAAGCGCGGCCATCCCTGCAATTCTGAAACCTGGATTACAACTGGATCCTGACCACGCCTATTGAACGCCGGCGTGACGTCGATCCAGCATACCTCAATCGGACTACGCTGTTCAAGGAAAATCCCGAAGCGACGAACAGCGGACGAGAGTGTCCGAACATGCCGTTTAAAAGTTCATTCAACCGCCGCCGCAGCCAAGCGGTGTCGCAAACGTCCCGCGGCAGCGTCGCCGGGCAGATACCGGGTCGCACGATCTTGGTGGGTTGAGTACAACCCACCCTACGGCGCTATTGGTGGGTTGAGTACAACCCACCCTACGGTGCTATTGGTGGGTTGAGTACAACCCACCCTACGGCGATCTTGGTGGGTTGAGTACAACCCACCCTACGGTGCTTTTGGTGGGTTGAGTACAACCCACCCTATGGCGATCTTGGTGGGTTGAGTACAACCCACCCTACTGTTTCATGGATGCAATCAGAATGTCCGCGATTTCCGGCCGCGTGAACTCCGTCGGCGGGCGCTCGCCGCGCGTCAGCATTTCGCGCACCTTGGTGCCCGATAGAAACACGTGATCGGCCTGCCCATGCGGACATGTTTTCGCTGAAACCATCCCCTCGCAGCGGTTGCACCAGACGGTGTGCTCGAACTTCAGCGGCACGATGCCGACGCCCGTCGCGGCCGCCGGATCGACCTGATCAAAAATCTTCTGCGCGTCGTAGGTGCCGTAGTAGTTTCCGACGCCGGCGTGGTCGCGACCCACGATGAAGTGCGAGCAGCCGTAGTTGCGCCGCACGATCGCGTGCAAGATCGCCTCGCGCGGTCCGGCGTAACGCATCGCCGACGGCATGACCGACAGCATCGTCCGCTGCGGGTTGTAGTAGCCGTCGATCAGCTTGCGATAACACGCCATCCGCACGTCGGCCGGAATGTCACCCGCCTGGGTCTGTCCCACCAGCGGATGAATCAGCAATCCGTCGCAGATCTCCAAGGCGCACTTGGTCAGATACTCGTGCGCGCGGTGAATCGGATTGCGCGTTTGAAACGCCACCACCGTCGACCAGCCGCGCTCGGCGAACGCCGCACGCGTCCGCGCCGGCGGCAGCCGATGCTCTACGAACTCCGGATCGTGGTTGGCCGTGAGCACTTCGATCGGACCGGCCAGGCAGATGTCGCCCTGGGACATCGTCACCTTCACGCCGGGGTGGGCCGCGTCGGAAGTGCGGTACACTTTCTCGCATTCCTTCTGCTTGTCGTGTCGGAATTTCTCGCGCAAGTGCAGCACGGCCAGCGGGCGGTCCTGCTCATCGGTCAGGCAGATCGACTGGCCGATCTCCAGTCCGTCCGCCGTCTCCTTGTCGGTCGAGCACGTAATCGGGACGGACCAGGGCAGTCCGCCGCCGGCCAGCTTCATTTCATCGCAGACGAGATGGAAGTCGGCCTCGCCCATGAATCCGTCCAGCGGGCTGAACGCGCCGATCGCGAGCATTTCGACGTCGCAACACTCTCGCTCCGGCAGCTTGAGGACGGGCATGTCGGTGATCTGGGCTTCGAGCTGGCGGCGGCGGTCGGCGTCGACGAGGCGTTCAACCAATCGGCCGCCCAGCGGGGGAATCTGACTCATGAAGTTCTCTCCTGTAGCCGCCTCGGCGAGCGCGGCGTTCGGCTCGGCGGGGGCGCTCCGTTTTGCGAAACAAGCAGACCAATGTAGGGAATCGGGCGGAAAGATGAAAGTCGAAGCGTCGAAAAGTCAGAGCAAGCGAACAGGAAACGGCCTGGCGACGAAGCGCCCCCCCGCGCTCGCGGGGGAACGACGAAGGGAATCGCGGATTTCAGATTTCAAGTATCGAATTTGAGACTTGAGGTTTCAGGCCGACAACGGGCGCGGGACAACTTGTCTGGCTGATGGCTGATGGTCCGAAAAGCGGACCCTGCGGGCGGATGGGCCGACGCGGAGAGGGGCGGCGTCAGACGGCATGGATGCGCGTGCCACGTCTCGCTAAGATGAATACGCGACCCATTTACCACGAGGTGCTGCATGAGCGTTTCCGCCGGCGACGACATCAAACTTGGCCCGCCCCATGCGGAAGACCCGGAGCGACTGGCCACGTTTCAGGCCCGCATCGACCGCGGCGAGTTGATCGAGCGCGACGACTGGATGCCCGAGGACTACCGGCTGGGCATGTTGCGCATGGCCGAGCATCACGGCAATTCCGAGATCATGGGCGCGCTGCCCGAGGGCGAGTGGATCACGCGCGCGCCGAATCTGAAGCGCAAGCTGGCGCTGATCGCCAAAGTGCAGGACGAAGTCGGTCATGGCCAGATGCTCTATCGGGTCGTCGAAGACCTCGGCAAGACGCGGGACGAGATCCTGCGCGACCTGATCGCCGGCCGCACGAAGTATCACAACGTGTTCAACTATCCCGTGCCCACCTGGGCCGACGTGGCGATGATCGCGTGGCTCGTGGATGGTGCGGCGATCATGAACCAGAAAACGCTGGCCGACGGCAGCTACGGCCCGTACGTACGCACGATGAAGCGCATCAACATGGAGGAAGCGTTTCACTTCAAGCACGGCGAGGACATGGTGCTGACGCTGATGAGCGGCACCCCAAAGCAGAAACAAATGGCGCAGGAGGCGTTTAACCGTTGGTGGCCGCCGTCGGTGATGTTCTTCGGTCCGCCCGACAGGAAGTCGACGCAAGGAGCGATGTTCCTGCGCTATCGGCTGAAAACGACGACCAACGACGATCTGCGTCAGCGGTTCGTGGACCGCTTCGCGCCGGCGGCGCGGGCGCTGGGGCTGAGATTCCCCGGCGACGACTCGGCGTACCGCTTTAACCCCGATACCGGCCACTGGACCTTTGAGCAGCCGGACTGGGACGAGTTCTACCGCGTCATTCGCGGGCAGGGTCCGTGCAACGAGCGGCGCATCGCGCTGCGGCGGTTCAGCTACGAGCAGGGCGCCTGGGTGCGGCGGGCGATTCTGGGCCAACTCAGCGCAACCGCGGCCTGATGTCCGCAGGCGATTGCAGCGTCCTGTCCTGATCCGAACCGCGACCGAGAGGGAGCGGCGGAAAACGCTTTGATTGCGGCGCACCCGGCCTGCCGCTTGCGCGAGGGTTTTGATGCGCACGGGCTACAAGCCAATACTGTCCGGAACTTTGCGGGAGGGTGGTTCACGCACCGCTCATGCAAAATTAACGGATTCTTAACTTGCGCTGCCCCCCCCCCCCCGTCTGGTCTACTGGCGGCCATGCGGATGCCGACCCCTCAAGCGCGACCCGACCAACAGGTCCTCCCCGTGCCCGGGCCGCCCGAACGCGTCGGCGGACTGCGTTACGCGCGGCTCCT
>WYBU01000141.1 GCA_011525745.1 Planctomycetaceae bacterium
ACAGCCGCCCCCGGCTGTGAATGGGGCACAGCCGCCCTCGGCTGTGAATGGGGCACAGCCGCCCTCGGCTGTGAATGGGGCACAGCCGCCCTCGGCTGTGAATGGGGCACAGCCGCCCTCGGCTGTGTCGTATATCCGAGCCGCGAAGCGTCAGCGAGCGGTGCATATCCGAGCCGCGAAGCGTCAGCGAGCGGGATCCTTCAGCCCCTTCGCCGCGCGCCGCACAATCTGCCGACACCCGCGTGGCTCCGGCTTCCAGCCCGTGAGTGGAGCACAGCCGCCCCCGGCTGTGAATGGAGCACAGCCGCCCCCGGCTGTGAATGTGGCACAGCCGCCCCCGGCTGTGAGTGGGGCACAGCCGCCCCCGGCTGTGTCGTATATCCGAGCCGCGAAGCGTCAGCGAGCGGGATCCATCAGCCCCAGCGCCGTTGACCGCCGTCATTTTCTGATCCCCGCTCCCGCGACGTCCGGCGAGATGCCGGACGCTACGCCCGCGGTCGGCTGTTCCCTGTTCCCTGTTCCCTGTTCCCGCCGCCCCCATCGACGGGCTTCCCCCATCAATCAACGCCCCATTTCCGCAATTCCCCGGCAGGCAGGACGATACACGCAAAGCGGGAGTCATCAGCGCAAACCTCCGTCTGGTCGGTTGTGGAAGGCGATCCATCGGGTGGGGCGATGCGGGCGGATGTTCCGCGCCGCGGCCGGCACCGGACCCGCCGCCGAGGCCGCGCTGCCCCGTACGGCACGTCCAACATCGCCATATTACGGACTTTACAGACCGGGTCAAGCACCGCAACCGCCGCGCGAAACGGCAAAACGTCAAAGCAGAGGCGCGAAGGCACGCAGGCACGAAGGCACGAAGGCACGAAGGGGAAGTGAGAGGAGAACCGGCGAAACGGCGGACAAGGGAACAGGGAACAGGGAACAGGGAACAGGGAACAGCCAAGCAGTCGAAAGGCGAAACGGCGAAACGGCAGGCCGAATGTGCGGGGAAGCAACTACTCGGGTCGTACGCGCGTCCCGCCCGTCCTGGGGGACTTGGGTGGTACGGGCGTCCCGCCCGTCCTGCGACTTGGGTGGTACGGGCGTCCCGCCCGTCACTTGGGTGATGCGGGCGTCCCGCCCGTCATTCCCGCGCAGGCGGGAATCCCGACGTCGCTCCCAAGCCCCGGTGTCCCTACGATGAACTTCAAACCACCCCTATGGCGCGCTTCACACGACCGGTCATAATGCGCCCATGGCGGAACGAATCCCCTGGACCCGCGATCAACAACTCCTCGCCCTGCGCCTGTACATGCGGCTGCCCTTCGGCCGCCTGCACGGCCGAAATCCCGAGATCATCGCGCTGGCCCGTTGCGTCGGTCGCACCGCCAACGCGCTGGCAATGAAAGCCTGTAACTTCGCCGGTTTGGATCCGCAATTCCGCGCAACAAATCGCCGCGGTCTATCCGGCGCAAGCGATGCCGATCGCGCGATCTGGAGTGAATTCGCCGGGAATCCCGAGCAGTTGGCGGCCGAAGCCGAGGAGGCCTTTGCGCGGCTCGACCCCGCCCAGGCCGCGCGCGATGAGACCGGGATACGCCCGCCGGCGGGTGAAACCGACGTCGCGCGCATCGTGCGCGCCCGCCGCGTGCAGTCGTTCTTTCGCGCCGCCGTCTTGACGTCGTACGACTTCCGCTGCGCCGTGAGCGGACTGGCCGTGCCGGAATTGCTCGTCGCCAGCCACATCATTCCGTGGAGCACCTCGGTCGAGCGCCGAGCCGACCCGCGCAACGGCCTCTGCCTCAACGCGCTGTTCGACCGCGCGTTCGATCGCGGACTGATGACGTTCGACAACGACCTCCGCGTCATCGTCTCGCCCAGGCTGCATAGAACGGCCTCCGACGCGCGCCTGACATGTTCGCTCGACCGACTTCGGGGGCAATCGCTATCCGTGCCCGATCGTTTTCCGCCCGATCCAGGGGCGATCAAGTTTCATCGAAAACACATCTTTCAAGGATGACCGCACGCCGCGAAACAGCCGCCCACTCACTTGCCCTCCTGTTCCCCCACTTTTCCGCTCCACCCTCTCGCGCAGCGCCCCGCCCCGAACGGGGCGACGGGCTGTAGCCACGGGTGCAGTTCGCCCTCGGCGAACGTAACCCGTGGACCGCGTCGTTTTTTTTATCCGATTTCCCCCGAAGGGGGAACGGAACCGCCGCGTTCACCCACCGCATCCGGAGGCCCGCCGGTTCTCTCGTTCCCCTGCTCCTCCGCTCCACGTTCTCGCGCAGCGACGCCGGCCGTCGCAAACGCCTATGAAACCGCTTGCCATTCCCGCCGATTCACACCAAGATAGGTCCAGCTCTTCGGCACAGTGAGTATCGAGCCTGCTGTGCTTCCGCGCCGGGCGAGCCGCCGGAATCTGTTGTTCCGACATGCCCGTTTCTTGCGAATCGAGAAAGATGCTGTCATGCCGGCTTTCGACGCCCCTTGTCACCGGTGCCGAAACGGCGATCGCGGAGGCCACCAACGATGGCCAGGAACGGCGACACGAAAACACCTTCTGATCTCGACTTCGCCGACACCCTCTGGCAGGCCGCCGACAAGCTGCGCGGCACGGTCGACGCCGCCGAATACAAGCACGTCGTGCTCGGACTGCTCTTCCTCAAGTACATCTCCGATTCTTTCGAATCGCGCCGCGCGAAACTCAACGAAGAACTCGAAGCCGATGGCATCGCCGGCGCGCAGCTTGAAAAACTCCTCGAATACCGCGACGAATACACCGCCGAGCGCGTGTTCTGGGTTCCGCCTGAAGCCCGCTGGAAAAACCTGCAGAACCAGGCCGCCCAGCCAAACATCGCCGAGCAGATCGACGAGGCCATTTACGCCGTCGAGCGCGACAACCCCAACCTTCAGAACAAGCTCCCACGCGACTACGCCCGCCGTGGCATCGAGCCGGTAAAGATGAAGGGCCTCATCGACCTCATAGCCACCATCGGCTTCAAAGGCACCCACAAGCAGGCCCGCGACACCCTCGGCCGAGTTTATGAGTACTTCCTCGGCAAGTTCGCCCAGGCCGAAGGCAAGCTCGGCGGCGAGTTCTACACGCCCCGCTGCGTCGTCCGAGTGCTCGTCGAAATGCTCGAACCCTACGAGGGCCGCGTCTACGACCCCTGCTGCGGCAGCGGCGGCATGTTCGTCCAGTCCGAGCAATTCGTCGAAGCCCACGGCGGCAACACCCGCGATATCTCCATTTACGGTCAGGAATCCAACCCCACCACGTGGCGCCTCGCCCACATGAACCTGGCCATGCACACGATCGAAGCCAACCTCGGCCCCCAGCCGGCCGACACGTTCCTGCGCGATCTCCACCCCGACCTCAAGGCCGACTACATCCTGGCCAATCCACCGTTCAACGTCTCCGACTGGTCCGGCCAGCTTCTGGAAAACGACGTGCGCTGGCGCTTCGGCAAGCCGCCCAACGGCAACGCCAACTACGCCTGGATTCAGCACTTCATCCACCACCTGGCCGTCCCCAACGGCCGCGGCGGCGGCGTGGCCGGCTTCGTCATGGCCAACGGCTCGCTCTCCAGCAATACCGGCGGCGAAGGCGAAATCCGGCGCAAGATCGTCGAGGCCGATTTGGTCGATTGCATCGTCGCCATGCCGGCGCAGCTCTTCTACACCACCGGCATCCCCGTCTGCCTCTGGTTCCTCACGCGTGACAAGTCGGGCAAGAACATCAAGCAGGGCGGCCGCGACCGCAAGGGCCAGACCCTCTTCATCGACGCTCGCAAGCTCGGCACGATGCAGACGCGCACGCTCCGCGTCCTCAGCGACGGCGAGCGTTCACCGGGCGACGCTGACCTGCCCCCGACCAGCGACATCGGCCGCATCGTCTACGCCTTCCGCCAGTGGCGCGGCGAGCCCGCGCCCGCGTGGTGGGATGAGAAGGAGCTCGGCGAGTGGGCCTACCGCGACATCCCCGGCTTCTGCAAGAGCGCGACCATCGCTGAGATCGAGAAGCACGGCTTCGTCCTCACCCCCGGCCGCTACGTCGGCGCGGAGGAGCAGGAAGACGACGCCGAGCCGTTCGCCGACAAGTTCCCACGGCTGGTGGTGGAGCTGGAGGAGCACTTTGCACGGGGTGACGAACTAATAAAGACAATTCGCGAGCAGTTGTCGAGGGTTGGCTATGGCGCTTAGGCTCGGCGATGTCTGCACGAAGATTGGAAGCGGTGCCACGCCGCGCGGGGGCAGCGACGTCTACGTGTCCTCAGGGGTCGCCTTAATACGCAGTCAGAACGTGTACAACCACGGCTTCCACCGCGAGGGTCTCGCATACCTCGGTGAAACTCACGCCGCGGAGTTGACCGGCGTCGAAGTTCGGGCGGGAGATGTACTGCTCAACATTACGGGTGACTCAGTAGCAAGGTGCTGTCGCGCACCGGCGGATGTTCTGCCCGCTCGCGTCAATCAGCACGTAGCGATCATTCGACCCGATCCCGAGCTCCTCGACCCACAATACTTGCACTATTACCTGATCTCTCCATTCAAGCAGGCAGAGATGCTGTCGATGGCGGGCGGCGGTGGAACCCGGAATGCTTTGACCAAGGGAATGATCGAGGGTTACGAGATTCCCGCGCCGGATATTGACGAACAGCGCGCCATCGCCGGAGTGCTGGGGGCATTGGATGACAAGATCGAGCAGAACCGGCGGACGTCGGCGGCGTTGGAGCGGCTGGCGCGGGCGATCTTCCGGGCGTGGTTCGTGGACTTCGAGCCTGTGAAAGCCAAGGCCGCCGGCACCGCCTCCTTCCCCTCCATGCCCCAACCCGAATTCGACGCCCTCCCCACCCGCCTGGTCGATTCCCCCCTCGGGCCGATGCCGGTGGGGTGGGAAGCCGGGAAGCTCGGCGACATCGCCGGGGAACGACGCGAAACCGTTGATCCATCCGAGGTCGAGCCAACAACGCCCTACATCGGACTGGAGCACATGCCGCGCCGATGTATTTCACTCACGGAGTGGGAACACGCCGGGAAGGTCACCAGTGGTAAGGCGCGATTCCGTGCGGGGCAGATTCTCTTCGGGAAGCTGCGCCCGTACTTCCACAAGGTCGGCATCGCGCCGCTGGACGGTGTGTGCTCAACCGATATCGTCGTGATCGAGCCGAAGTCCCGCGAGTGGTTTGGCCTGACGCTGGGGCACGCATCGAGCGACGATTTCGTTGCCCATACGAACGCCTGCTCAACGGGAACGAAGATGCCGCGGACCAACTGGCGCGACATGGCGCGCTACGTGATCGCGGTTCCGCCGGATACTGTCGCGCGAGCCTTCAACGATCTGGTGTCGGCCATGACGACCCTGTTGGTCAGTGCGATCTTCGAATCCCGCAAGCTCGCCCAACTCCGCGACTACCTCCTGCCCAAGCTGATTTCTGGCGAAGTTCGCGTGCGGGACACTGAACCTGCGGTCGAGCGAGCGTGCGCGGAGCAATGGGCGTGAACAAAGATCGTCTCGACGAGCTGGCGGAATCAGGCGAATCGGAGACGCTTGAGTTCAAGCGCTCAACGGGGCAGCGTCGCGAGGCGATGCGGACTCTTTGCGCCATGCTCAACAACCGCGGGGGGCGCGTGGTGATCGGTGTTGAGCCGGGCGGTCGCGTCGTTGGTCAAGTGGTCGGCCGTGACTCGCTCGAAGACTTGACGAATGAGCTGAAGCAGATCGAGCCGCCGGCGTTTCCTTCGATTGATCGCGTACCGATTGGCAAGGGGCTCGAAGTGCTCGTCGTCACGGTCACGCAAGGCCAGGGGCGACCGTACACATACAAGGGCAAACCCTACAAGCGCGTCGGCAACACAAGTCTCGAGATGTCGCGGGACGAGTACAACTGCATGCTCTTTGAGCGGCTTCACGGCGAGAAGCGCTGGGAAAACCAGACCCTTGATGACTTCAGGCTGCAGGATTTGGATCGCGCCGAGATGACGCGAACGGTGACGGAAGCAATCCGGCGTGGCCGCGCTGAAGATCCCGGCACGCGCGACCCGGAAACTCTGCTGCGCGGCCTTGGGCTGTTGCGAGCGCGTCGCATACTCCGCGCGGCAGCGGTCCTTTTTGGAAAGTCCGAGCGTCTCGAGGCAGAACTCCCGCAGTGCCTGCTTCGGGTGGCGCGCTTCCGTGGCACGGACAAAACTGAGTTCATCGACAATCGGCAGTTTCACGGCAACGCATTCGAACTCCTGGTACGAGCCGAACGGTTCATGCGCGAGCATCTTCCGGTGGCCGGCCGCGTTGTCCCCAACCTCTTCGAGCGGGTCGACGATCCGCTCTACCCGCCGGTTGCGCTGCGCGAGGCGCTCGCCAACGCCATCTGTCATCGTGACTACAGTATCGGCGGCGGATCAATCGCGATCGGAATCTATGACGATCGCCTGGAGATCACTTCGTCCGGCACGCTGCACTTCGGCTTGACGGTCGATGCTCTGTTCGAGCCTCACGAGTCGTTGCCGTGGAATCCGCTTATCGCGCGGGTCTTTTTTCGGTGCGGTGTGATCGAGTCCTGGGGCCGCGGAACGCTCAAGATGGCGGAGCTGACTCAGAAGGCAGGCTTGCCGCGCCCGCAAATAGAAGGTTCATCTCCAATCTCCGGGGTTGAATAAGACCAACGGCAGTCCTGCGTTATCTTGGTGTTGCGTAACGACATCAAGTACGCAGGAGGCTGCCGATGGCGATTTCACAGCTTATCGAGGTTCTAGGCGAATGGGAAGGTTATTCCATGGGAACGGTCGGGCGGCTGCCGAACAGCGTCAACGGCCGGGAGGATGTGTGCA
>WYBU01000142.1 GCA_011525745.1 Planctomycetaceae bacterium
ACAGCCGCCCCCGGCTGTGAATGGAGCACAGCCGCCCCCGGCTGTGTATGGAGCACAGCCGCCCCCGGCTGTGAATGGAGCACAGCCGCCCCCGGCTGTGAATGGAGCACAGCCGCCCCCGGCTGTGAATGGAGCACAGCCGCCCCCGGCTGTGTATGGAGCACAGCCGCCCCCGGCTGTGAATGGGGCACAGCCGCCCCGCAGCCGTAAATGGGGCACAGCCGAGGGCGGCTGTGCCATATGATTGCAGCCGAAACGGTCCGCATTGCGGACCCTGCGAAATGTCCGCACAGCGGACTCCACGCAGCCGGATGGGAGCATCAACGTTGTCCGCCGTAACCGACAACCTCGCCGAGCGTCTCCGCAACGTCTGCGTCGGCGTGCGCGGCGATCTTGAAGTCAGCCGCCACATCATGCAGGGCAGGCCGTCCTACGTGATTCGCGATCCGCTCACGTTCCGCAGTCATCGCCTCGACGCCGCCGACTACGACGTCTTCGTGCGGCTCAACGAAACCACACCGCTCGGCGACGTGTTCACCCAATGGGCCGCTGCGCACGAGGCCGACGCGTCGCAGGAAGAGCCGTTTTATCAGTTCATCCTCACGCTGCACCGCCTGGGCTTTCTGCAACTGCCGATCTCGGACGAGCGACAGCTTTATCGCCGTTACGCCGCCCGCCGCGAGGCCGCCGCACGCGGCCGTCTGGCGCGGCTGCTCTTCTGCCGCATTCCGCTTTTCAAACCCGACGTGTTCCTCCAGCGCACGATCATCATCGGCCGCATCCTGTTCTCGAAGCCGATGTTCGTCGCGTGGGCCGTGCTCATGCTCGCCGCCGCGTACGTCGGGTGCACCACCGCCGCGCTGACGGCGACGCCGCTCGACGCCCTCTGGACGGCCGGCAACCTGCCGGCGATCTGGATCACGCTGATCGTGCTCAAGCTCTTTCACGAATTCGGCCACGCTTACGCCTGCCGCGCCTGCGGCGTTCACGTCCCCGAAATGGGCGCGTATCTCATCCTGGGCACGCCCTGCGCCTACGTCGACGCCAGCGCGTCATGGGGCCTTTCGCGCCGCCGGCAACGTATTCTCATCTGCCTGGCCGGCATGTACGTCGAATCGTTCTTCGCCGCGCTGGCGGTCTTCATCTGTGCCGCGAGCGACTCGCAGCTTGTCCGATCGCTGGCGTTCAACGTCATTCTGCTGGCAGGCACGGTGACCGTCGTGTTCAACGTCAACCCGCTGATGCGCTACGACGGCTACTACATCCTCAGCGACCTGGTTTCGATCCCGAATCTGCGGCAGCGCGCCTTGGCCTTCGTCAAGCGCCTCGCCGCGCGCAGGCTGCTCGGCGTGAACGCGCCTCTGCCGCCGGTTTCGCGTCGCGACGCGGCCATCCTGACGATCTACGGCGCTTCGTCGGCCATCTATCGCGTCATGCTGCTGGCGGGCATCGCCGCGCTGCTGGCCTGGCGGCTGGGATTCCTGGGGCTGTTTTTGGCGGCGTGCTTCGTCGGCGGCGCCCTGATCGGCGTGCTGCGCGCCGCGGCCCGCTACCTGTGGTTCGCCGAGGAAACGCGGGCGGTTCGCGTTCGCGCCGTGGCCGTCTCTCTGCTGCTGTTCGTCGGACTGCCGGCCGCCGCGGCGAAGCTCCCGCTGCCCGCCGCCGTTCACGCAAGCGGCGTGCTGACGCGCGAGCGCGAGGCGGTCGTCCGAAACGAGGCGCCGGGGTTCGTGCATTCGGATCACGCCGAACCGGCCGCCGTCGTTCGCGGCGGTGAAACGCTGATCGCGCTGGAAAACGATGACGTCGCGCTGGCCGTGACCGAAGCCGCGGCCCGCCTCGACGAAGCGCTGATCCGTTACAACGCGGCGCTGGCCGAGAACGCCGCCGATGCGCAACAACAGGCCGACCGCGTCGCCGCGCTGCGCGAGGCGCTGAGCTATCAGCAGTCGCGCGCGGCGGCGCTGCAAGTCACGGCCCCCTTCGACGGCGAAGTCGTTTCCGACGCAATTCGCGACATTAACGGGAGATTTTGCCGGGTCGGAACGGCGTTCGCCACGCTCGTCGCCGGCGACTGGCACGTGCGCACGCTGCTGAGCCAGGCCGAGTTCGACGAAGCACGCCCGCAACCCGGCGACTTCGTCGAGTTCCGCCCCGCCGGTCGGCCCGCCGCGATCTGCCGCGGCAGCGTGGTTCGCGTCGAGCCGGCCGGCCGCCGCCGCATCGACCTGTCGGCGCTGACGACCCAGGCCGGCGGCGACATTCTCGTCGATCCGAGCCGGAGCGAGGCGGGCGAGCCGTACTTTGAGGTCGTCATTCGCATCGAAAACGTCGATCGGCGCTTCCTGCGTTTCAACATGACCGGCCGGGTCCGGTTCCCCGCGGAGCCGGCCCCCATCGTCCGGCAGCTCTACCGCCGGCTGCTGACGTTCGCCGACCGGATGCGGCAAGCGTGATGGACCGCCACGCCCGCCTGCTCCCATGCTCCCTTCGTGCTAAACTGTGTTCGCGGGTATGCGAATGGCGCCGCCAAAACGCGCCCCGGAACGCAAGCAAGGCGGCGGCGTTGGTCGGCAACCGCGCGGTCGCGCGACTGCGGCTTGATGCGCCTGTAGCTCAAATGGACAGAGCATCGGATTTCTAATCCGGCGGTTGGGGGTTCGATTCCCTCCAGGCGCGTTAGCCCGATCATGGGCACGTTGTAGGTCCCGTTTTTGTCGTACTTGTTGAAGAGAAACTGCTTGATCCGGTCGTGGTCAACAGGCCTCGCCACGAGAATATTCGACTAATCCACTTCCATGCTATTACACGAATCAGTGCGAAACTTGAAGTAATGTGGAAAGTGTCGCGCACGTGCTCCAGCACGTGGCTGCACAGGGCGGAGTCGAACGCATCGTCCTCGAACGGCCACGGCACGGCGTCGAGATCGTGGACAACGTCCACGCCCGGCCGCGCGACGGCATCGACGTTG
>WYBU01000143.1 GCA_011525745.1 Planctomycetaceae bacterium
CCGGCTTTGCCGGCGGAATCCACGGCACGATCAGGTTCCACTGACCGTCCGTCACGTCGGATGGGTAAGAACTCCGTTCCATTCCCATTCATCGGCATTCTCCGGGCTTTTCAAACACTTTCTAAGCTCGTCGAAGCTCATTCTCATGAACTCGCTCGCTTCGACCGCGAGATGTGCTTCAGCTTCCTGCTGCGAGATCACGGCATCAACTCCGCAAGGGGCAACACCCCGAGGTCCATGACGTTGTCGAAGGCTCGCTGAACCGCGAAACCCACACACGACATGCGAACTGCGTGCAATAGTCTACCACGGCGATACGCTGCTACCAGAACACCCATCGGCAGGCGTCAGGAAAAGCGCGGCCCAACAATGTGCCAATGTGTTCGTGTAGCGTTGAACCGGTCACCCACCCTGCGCCATTGTCAACCAATTGTCCAGCACCAACGCCAACGGCTGCGACAACTGGTTGCCGAGCGACGCTGTCTCTTGGGGTCGCGATGAGAATTGCTCAGCAATTCATCGCCACGACCAGTTCCAAATGGACAGCCGAAGTCCGGTAAGGACGAATAGGACAAGCGGCGCCAGTCGGCCGGCTGCAACTGCGCACACTATTGACGATGCTCAGAACAACGATCACCAGTAACAGCTCTTGCATTCGCATCCATCAAGCCTGTTCCGATGAAAACCAAATCGACCACGCATCGATTAATTCACTTTTGTTGTAACGAGTTCCGCATTCTGGGCACGTATGCTCATCAGGAAGCCCTTTCAAGCAGTACCCGCAACTGATGCACACCTCGTATCCGCGCGCTTTCACTCGTCGAGAAAATCTCTTCTTCATTAAGCGTGGAAGCGCAGTAACTGTGAACATTGAAGGAACGACAATTAGCGGCATCCATCGCGCCTCAACGACACAGTGGATTGGCGGCCCAAGCAGCAAATGAGTGAGATACATTACCCCCAGTGCGCCGGAGATCACAAGAGCGACGGTTGCGCCTGCCAGTATCCAAGTCATGCGCCGTAAGAACAGCCAATAAGCCAGCGGCATACCGGCGGGTTTCCGCCCGAGTACGAAGACGAGTGGGCTATAATGAGTCGGCATACGATGCATGTGCTCGAGCATTACGCGCGGTACGCCGCGTGTTGCCTTCGTCAGAATTTGCCAATGAAACGTGCCCTCTTATCGTAGGGCCCGCTATCATGGATGGGATCATGAAACGCGTCATCGATCGCCTTGCCCATTCCTGGATGATCTTCAATTAACCTCAGTCCAGACCCGATACCAATTATGATAACGCCTCCTGCCCCTACTACCGTACCAGCGCCACTGGTCCCGGGTATTAAAAGAAGGACAGCCCCGCACCCTGCAATAACGGCACCGACATTTTGAATGTCGTCAATGTAGTCGAGGCCTGACGGATCGATGAGTCGCGCAGGTGAGCTTCCAACGTACTCGTACACGTTCGAGCCTCCACGAATTCCAATCGGATCCCTCTGCAAAAACCGCCCCGTCGCGGGATTGTACAGCCGCTCGCCGACGTGCAGGTACGGCAGCTCGTTCTCGTCGCCCCACACGCCGCCGCCTTCGTAGCCCCACGCCCCGGCGTAGCCGTAGCGCGTGCCGACGCTGCCGTCGCTCCACACGCGCTCGCCGAAGGCCGTGTAGATCACCCGCTGCACCGCGCTTCCCTCGCCATCGCTTATCGCCCGCGTGCTGCCGATCAGGTCGCCGTGGAAATAGTAATCCAGCGGCGTCTGCGGATCGGCCGCGTCACGCTGCCACACGCCCGGCTCATACTGCATCAGCGTCGCCCCCTCCGCCGTGCCGACCCCCACGTCCACCCCGTAATCGCAATACACCCCCTCGCCGTCGTATTCGCTCCACAGCCCGTCGGCCGCCGACGCCGGCAGCAGCGTCTGCGGATCGCGCGCCCGCGTCAGGTACCGCTGCCGCCCGCTGCCCCCGTGGCGGAACTCCCGCGCCCACGTGCGTTCCGCGTTGACCGGCTCGCCGGTCTGCCCGTCAAGCTGCCACTGGTCCCTCACCGCCATCCACGTCCGCCCCTGCTTGTCGTACAGAAAGTACGTGCGGTAATACGTCGCATCGCCGGCCGCCTTGCGGATGATCTGGTCCGCATGACCGCCGGCGTGGTAGGCGTAATAGACCTTCTCGATCTCTTCGCCGTTCTGCGACACCGCGTACCACATCAGCCGGTTGTTCCGCGTGCCGTAGGTCTCCTGATCTTCGATATCGTAATGATACACGGTCGTGACGTTGTTGAGGGCGTCGTGCTTCGTCAGCCGGTTGCCACCCGCGTCGTAAGTGTAGGCCAGGTCATACGCCGGACTCCACGGCGAGGCGCTCTGCGCCGGATGCGCTTCGTCCGTATCGGGCGTTTCACTTGGGCAGCGAGCCTGACGAATCC
Source organism: Planctomycetaceae bacterium (assembly GCA_011525745.1). Lineage (GTDB taxonomy): Bacteria > Planctomycetota > Phycisphaerae > UBA1845 > UTPLA1 > PLA4. The sequence goes on from WYBU01000143.1 coordinate 2,427, forward strand.
CCTTGCGATCCAGCCGCGTGTCGCGATGATGGCCGATTCCCAAGCGGTCGCGGCGTTTTGTTCCGCGTAATGCGCGTGTTGAATCGGCCGCCGGTTGGTCAGCTCCTTCGCGGAACGCCGCCGAGGCGGGGGGCGGGCGCACTGCAATTCCTGGAGATTTCCATGCGCCTGCCGGCGCTGATGACGTTGCTGTTTCTGGCCCGCGGCGTGGTGCTGCTGTGCGTGATCCCGCCGTTTGAAGGTTGGGACGAGTATCAGCACGTCGCCTACATCGTGCATTTGCTCGAGCGCGGCGAGCGGCCCGTGCCGGGGCGCGCCGACGTGCCCGAGTCGCTGCTGCGCGCGCTGGTTCGCTTCCCCGCGCCGGCGGCCGCGGTCGAGCAGCTCGGCGAGGTCGGCGTCGTCGGATACGACGCCTTCTGGCGCTGCGAATCCCCGCCGACCTACCGCTCGCCGTCGCGGCCGATTCCGCTCTATCAGGCGCAGCACGCCTCGCTGTACTACCGGCTGGTCGCCCCGGTGTTCGCCGCGGCCGGCGGCGTGGCGAACCTGAGCGCTTCGGTCGCGGCGGTTCGACTCGTCAACCTGTTGTTCGCGACGGCGGCCGTCTGGATCGCGTTGCACGGACTGAAGCGGCTGTCGCCGAATCCGAATGTGGCGGCGCTTGCGGGACTGCTGTTCGTGCTCAATCCGCTGTTCGGCGTCAACGCGGCGCGCGTGTCCAACGATGCGCTGGCGATACTTTTCGCGACGGTCGCGATCGTGCGGCTGCTGGCGTTCGATCCGTTGCGATTGCGGCCGGGTCCGGAAGCGTGTGCGACGCGTGTAAGGCATGACCACGAGCCTGCGATAAACGGTCATGAAATCCGAAGGTCGCCTCGCCGCTCCCTCGCGGTCGCGGTTCGGATCATGCCGGCCGGGCCTGCACTGACCGCGGGAGTGATCGGCCTGCTGGCGGGACTGGCCATCGTGACGAAGGCCGTTCATCTGCCGTTGATTCCCTTTGCCGCGATCGTGCTCGTGACGAGATGCCGGCGGACGACGTTCGCGTGGCGGCGCGCCGCGGCGTCCAACGGCTTGTTCGTCGCGGGACTCCTGTGCGCGGCCGCGCCGACGCTGTGGTTCAACCTGCGCCACGTCGGATCGCTGACGACGATCCGCGACCTGCGCGTCAACGAGCCGGCCGGCGACGGGCAGAGCGGCCTGCTTGAGGCGGCCGGCGACGTGAACTGGCTCAACGCCTCATGGCGGCTGTGGATGCACGGCAGCCTGTGGAGCGGCGGGTGGAGCTACGTTCAGATGCCGGGCTGGCTGCGCACCGCGCACGAGGCGGTGATCGTGGCGGCGGCGGCGGGATTCGTCGCCCGGCGATGGCGTGGCCGGGAGGGGCGTCGCGACTTCGGCGAACAAACGGCGCCTGCACGCGCAGAGTCCGGCGCCGCCGGCGTTCATGCCGGCTGGCTGGTGCTGCTGCTGGCGTGTTACCACGCCGCGCTGGCGTATCACGTCGTGCTTCTGAAGGCGGCGTTCGGCCTGGCGATGACGAATTTCTGGTACGCAGCGGTAACGCTGCCGTGGTTCGCGCTGCTGCTGTGTCGAGGTGCGTTCGGCTGGCCGGCGGGCTGGATGCGGGCGGCGGTCGTTGGCGCGTGGGGCGCGGTGTGTCTCGCGGCGTTGGGAGTCGGCGTACTTGGGCTGATGGCGCCGACGTATTCGGACACGTCGCTCGGACTAGATGTGCTGCGACGCTTGGCGAGTCTGCAACCGGCGATACTCGGATCGACGACGTTAGTTGCGGCCGGCGGTGCGTTCGTGGTGCTGCTGGTGCTGTCACTTCGGCGCGTGTGCTGGGCGGTGTCACGTTGAGCGGCGACGCGGCGTCCGCGCCGCGCCGTTGTCGCCGTCTCCGAACGGGGTCATTCCTGAAAGGGTTCCACGGCGCATGCAATGGGCGGCTCCGCCCGACGTGCATTCGGATCGAATTGCGCGAGAATGACCGCACTTGTGGGGCCCCTCTGGGGCCGGTATCCATAGGAAGGGGCCGCCTTCCGCGAGGTGCGCCCGCGGCGATTCACGTTGATCCCCTGCGGGGATGACAAGGCAACGGCCACGGGCAAATCGCAGAGGGCGGTCCGTGGAGCGGGCACTACAGCGCTGGTTCGATGTCAGAATGCCTGGGGCTTCGTTCACGAATTCACCATGGTTGACAGATACGTGTCGCCCGTCATACGGTGAAGGGTTCGCATCCGTCGGCGGCGGTCGGCGATGGAGCAGCCGAGAAAGCGCCCGGAACGGACGCGACGGGAATTCGACATGGTATTCAACCACGACTGGTGGTACGGCGGCGGGTTCGAACGACAAGTGCGGCTGGCAAGGGAGTGTTGCACGGCGGTGAAGTTCCCGGATTACGCGCCGGCCGGTAAGGCCAAGGCAACTCCGGAAGTCGCGAAATACTGCGAAGAGCTTGAAACGCGCACGATGGTCTATCTGCGCGACGGGCTGTCGTACGAAATCAAGCGACTGGTCGACAAGAAAACGACGGCCTATCTGTCGTTCGAGTGTGTCGCGGTCGAGGACGCCTACAAGGTCGGCGCGTTCATCGTGTCCGTGCCGTTTGACGAAGTCTGCCGCGTCGAAACGTTCGCCGTTCACCCCAGTGATCGGCCGGACCAGGCGCCGGCCATCAAGGGCTTCGGCGGCCGCCGCCCGCCCTCGGCCGGCCGTGGGGACGACCGCGTCGGACGCGGCGAGGCCCGCGACATCGACCTGGTCGAGGATGATGAGTAGGGATTGCAGTAGAGTAAGCCTGCATGGAACTTCGCCTTCGCGCGAAGCAGCACGCAACATGGCCAAGCCCTTGCGAGGTCAGTTGTTCAGAATCGGCCGGTGCGCCCGGTGCGACGGTCTGACCCTGCCACCCATTCGGCTTTGTGCCGTTCATACTTGCGCGACTCCATTCGGCGATCGTGCGTGACGGAACGTGGAGCGTGCCTTATAAACGCGGACATGGCGCCGGCGGTCATCCTGAACAACGTGGCGGTGAATCTCAGCGGTCAGACCATTCTGGCCGACGTGAATGCGGAGATTCCCGCGCATCAGACGACCGCCATCATCGGGCCGAACGGCGCCGGCAAGACGACGCTGCTGCGCGTCATTCTCGGCCAGGTTCCCTTCAACGGATCGGTGCGATTCGGCGGTCCTGACGCGCCGCGGCGGCCGCGCATCGGCTACATCCCGCAACGGCTCGACATGGACCGCGATGCGCCGATTCGCGTGGCTGATTTCCTTTGCGCGCAGTTGCAGCGGCGGCCGTTGTGGATGGGGTTGTCGGGGCCGGCGCGCCAGGCGGCCGGCGAGGCGCTGGAGCGGGTTGGCGCGGCGGCGTTGTGGGACAAGCGGCTGGGCGTGTTGTCCGGCGGCGAGTTGCAGCGCGTGCTGCTGGCGCTGGCGCTGACGATTCGTCCTCACGTATTGTTGATGGACGAACCGATGGCGGGAATCGACATTGCCGGACAGGGGCTGTTCTGCGATCTGCTGGCCAGCCTTCAGCAGGAATTAAGCTGCACGATGGTGCTGGTGCTGCACGAGCTGACCGTCGTGGCGCAACACGCCGACTACGTGTTGTGCCTGAACAATCAGCGCGTCATGTGCCAGGGCCGCACGCTGGAGACGTTGACGGTCGAGAACTTGCGGGCGGTGCTGGGGACGCATCTATCGCTGTATCATCATCATGGTCCGCATGGCGGACATGAGTGCGGCCACGAGCACGGCGCGCCGCCCGCCCCGGCGCGACCCGAGCCGCCGCGGTGATGTGGCGCAACACAGCCGCGGGCGGCTGTGCCGCATTCGCAGCCGAAGGCGGCTGTGCCACATTCACAGCCGAAGGTGGCTGTGCCACATTCACAGCCGAAGGCGGCTGTGCGACGCGGGCCGCAAGCGGGTGCGTCGTCTACTGAACCGAACCGCGACCGTGAGGGAGCGGCGCGAGGGGTTCGGCGGGGTGGCCCACCGCGTTGCGGTGGGGTCACGATGATACGACGTGGAGTCAACAGTCCCTTCGCGCGGGCGGGAATTCTGCGGCGTGTTGGCAATCGCCGGACCCCCGCCTGCGCGGGCGCGATGGGAGAGCACACGGGCTGCAAGCCCGTGCCACGCGGTTTGTGAGTGGCAATCGATTGGACACGGTCTACCAGTTGTTGCGCACGCTGCTGCCTTTTGAATGGGCGCAGTACGAATTCATGCTCAACGGCCTGCTGGCCGTCGCGTTGCTCGCGCCGGCGTGCGCCGCAATGGGGGTTCACGTCGTCAATTTCCGCATGGCGTTCTTTTCCGACGCGATCGCCCACTCGGCATTTACCGGCGTTGTGCTGGGATATCTGCTGGCGCCGTTCTTCGTCCGCGCCTATCCGGGGGCGGCCGACTGGGGCGTCGTACTGCCGTCGCTGACGCTGGTGCTGTTCGGCATGGCCGTCGGCGCGGGGATCAACGCCGTGCGGCGCGGCACCGATCTGTCGGCCGACACCGTGATCGGCGTGTTCTTTGCGTCGGTCATCGCGATCGGGCTGGCGCTGATCACCGCGCAACCCAACCTCAAGGCCGATTTTCAGAATTATCTGTACGGCAGCATTCTGACCGTCACGAAAACCGACGTGCTCGTGATACTGACCTTGGCGGTCATCGTGCTCGCGTTTCTCGTGGCCACATTCAACTCGCTGATGCTGATCGGGCTGAATGAGTCATTGGCGCACAGCCGGCGCTTACGGGTCGAATGGCTGACCTACGCCTATACGCTGCTGCTGGCGGTGGTCGTGACCGTCAGCATCCGCGCGGTGGGGCTGTTTCTCGTGACGGCGCTGCTGGTCGTGCCGGCGGCGGCGGGGCGGAACCTGGCCCGCGGCATCGCGGGCATGTTCTGGTGGTCGGCCGGCATCGGGCTGGCGTCGGGCGTGGCCGGGCTGATTCTGTCGTTCTACTGCGACAACTCGGCCGGGTCGATGGTGATCCTGACGGCGGCGGCCTGCTTCGCGTTGAGCATGGCGGCGGCACGGCGGCGCTGACGCGGAAACGCCGGGCGGCGGTTGACGTTGCGATCGAACGCACAAGGGACGATTGCGCCCGGGTGGCACGGTCAAGCCCTCGCGCGGCAGGCCTTGCTCATCGGAGAAACGCGCCTCGCGAGGGCTTGGCCATGCGAGCGCGCAGGGCGGCGCGTCGCGGCCGCTTGTGGGGCTTCATTCCACGCAGGCGTTGAGTGGTTGATTTCGGAGCGCGCATGTCGGCTGATCGGCGGTACTACGTCGCATCCGCGTTGCTGTTCGGCCTGATCCTGGCGCGGCTGGCGTACCTGGCCCCATCCACGGCCGGAATCAAGTGGGATTTTGTCAATTATTACAACACTGGCTGCCGCGTATGGCACGGCGAGTGGGCCAGCCTTTATCGCTCGACCGAGCCGATCGCAGGCCGCCCGCCGCTCGGCGACGTGAAGGAGGGGCAGCTCGAATACGCGGGCTTTCCGCTGTCGGCTCTGTTCTTCGGGCCGCTGGGGGCGTTCGAGCCGCAACGGGCCATCGTGACGTACAAGGCCGCGTGCGGCATCGCGTTTCTCGTGGCGATGGCGCTGCTTTACACGCATTTCTTCGGCGCGACGCGGGCCGGATCGCGCAGCGACGGGCGGCGAACCGCGGTGGCGTCGGCCGAAGGTCGATGTCACGAGGACACGGAAGGCGTCGGCGAGTTTCGCGGACGGATCCAGAAGTCGGCGCCCACACCGCCGCTCCCTTACGGTCGCGGTTCAGATACGTCCGGAAGCGCGCCCGCCGAAATGCACGCGGCGACGCCTCGGTCGCTGGCGCTCTTCCTGCTGTTGGCGCTGTTGTTCGAGCCGTTCTGGTTCTGCTTCGTCATCGGCGGCCAATCGACGCCGATGGCGTTTCTTTTTGTCGTGCTCTTTCTGCGCTTGTACGTCGTCGGCCGCTGTGCCGCGGCGGCGTTCTGTTTCTCGATCGCCGCACTGCTGAAGCCCGTGCTGGCGCCGGCCGCTTTGGTGCTTTTCGTCGCCATGCAATGGCGGCTGCTGGCATGGACCGCGGCAATCGGAGCCGTCGAAGCGCTGTTGTCGCTGGCGGTGTTCGGATGGGATGCGCACCGCGAGTGGTACGAGGTGTTCTCACGCCAGGCGACGCGCTGGGCGGTGCCGTGGTGGAACAACGCCTCGCCGTTGGCATTCTTCGCCAACTTCTGGCTGTACGGTCCCGACCCGCAGTTCGGACTGCGCCCAAAGCCGCAGAGCATGGCAATGCTGTTGAAGGCGCTCAAGCTGCTGCTGGTCGGTCTGTTCGCCTGGCGGGCGTGGACGGTGCGCGCGTCCGCTGTAAACGACGCCGAAAAGCGGCGGCAACTGGTCATGCTGGGAATCGTCTTTTCGCTCTGCTTCACGCAGGTGTCGTGGCCTCATTACCTCGTGTTCCTGCTCATCCCGATCGTTTACGTTGCCACGCGATACGCCGCGCTGCCGCTCGGCGGGCGCGTGCTGGCATGGCTCATTGTGCTCTCGACGTTTCGGGCGGAGCATTATCATCTGACGCTTCCTATCAAGGAACTGATCCCATTCGACTCGCCGATCGGCGCGATGCTGCTCGGCCTTTACGGCGGCGGGACGTTGATACTGTCGCTGTTTTTCATCGCGTTCTATCGGCGGGGGCCACTGACTGCGGGACGTTCGGCGGCCTGACGAACGGCACGAAAATCACCAACGTCATGTTGCAACGGACGGCAAGGTCAAGCGCTCGCGGAGATTCGGCCTTCACATTCCGGGTCATACGGGCGTCGCGCCCGTCTGGCCGGGCCTTCGCAAAGTTTGGCCGTGTTGAGCGGCGACGCTCCCGGGATTTGACCCTTCGTTCACGTTCAGCGAGCGCGAGTCCGTTGGCGCCACGGGAAATCTCGTGCAAGCGCGGGCGCCGCCGCACGCGATTCGACACGGGTACGTCGTGCCCACTCCGCTGCTTGCGCGGCCGCTTGACTCGCCCAGCGGCGCGGGCTACGTTCCATCGTGGTCTTTCGGAACGGAACACGCATTTCATCGCGATAAGGAGGACACAGCGATGGCATTCACCCTGCCCGCGTTGTCGTATGCGTACAACGCCCTCGAACCGCACATCGACGCCCGCACGATGGAAATCCACCACACCAAGCATCATCAGGCCTACATCAACAACGCCAACAAGGCGCTGGAAGCTCATGCGCATCTGGCTTCACGCACCGTCGAAGAGTTGCTGGCGAAGATCAACGAAGCGCCGGACGGCGTGCGCCAGACGCTGATCAACAACGCCGGCGGTCACGCCAATCACTCGCTGTTCTGGCAGGTCATGGGTTCCGGCAGGGGCGGCGAGCCGAAAGGCGCGCTGGCCGACGCCATCAAATCGACCTTCGGCGGCTTCGACAAGTTCAAGGAGACGTTCGCGAACGCCGCGGCGACGCGCTTCGGCAGCGGCTGGGCCTGGCTGGCGCTGAAGGGCGGCAAGCTCGAGGTGTTCAGCACCGCCAACCAGGACAGCCCCATCATGACCGGCCACAAGCCGCTGCTGGGCCTGGACGTGTGGGAGCACGCGTACTATCTGAACTACCAGAACCGGCGGCTCGACTACATCGCCGCGTTCTGGAACGTGGTAAACTGGGACGAAGTGGCGAAGCGCTTCGCCAGTTGAACGTGCCGCCGGCGCGTCCGTCCGTCGCGGCGTCGCCACAGTTGGATCGAACATGGCCGAACCGGATCATCCCCGGGTGCGGATCGGGCGCGGTGCGTCGGGAGTGATCGTGCAGCCGGTCGGCGCGTGCACGGCAGTGATGTGCGACGCCATACGCATGTTTGTCGACCGACTGTGCCCCGCCGATGCAGAGGACTTGCTGATCGACCTGTCGCGGGCCGATTCGCTCGACAGCACGTTTGCGGGGATGCTGCTCGCGATGGCGCGTCCGACCGCCGACGCCGATCTGACGGCGCGGCTGCATCTGCTCAATCCCTCCTCGCCGGCGTGTGAAGCGCTGCGGCGAATGCGCGTGCTCGGCTTGTTCGACGTGAGGCAGGACGGATCGGCCGACGCCACGGAGTGGACCGAGTTGCCGCGCGATGTGTCGCCCGAATCGGTGGAGCGGCTGCGGGCACTGATTATCGACGCGCACGAGCGGCTCATTGCGGCCGATCCGCGCAACGCCGACGTGTTTCGCCCCGTCGTCGATACATTCCGTCGCAATCGCCCAACGGCGCCCTGAGCATGACCGACTCGCAACCGCCGCTGAAGCTGGGCGTACTCATCTCCGGTTCGGGAACCACGCTGCAAAATCTCGTCGACCGCATCGGTGACGGAGGACTGACCGGCGTACGCATCGCTGTTGTGATATCGTCACGGCAGGGCGTGCTCGGCGTGCAACGCGCCCGCGCGGCCGGCCTGCCGGTCGAGTTCGCCGTGCGGCGCTCGTTCGCCGACGTGGCGGCGTTCAGTCATCGCATCGCCGCGCTGCTCGACCAACATGGCTGCGACTGGGCCGTCCAGGCCGGCTGGTTGTGCTACTGGCGACTGCCGCCGCGCTGGCTGGGGCGCGTGCTGAACATCCATCCGGCGTTGCTGCCCGAGTTCGGCGGCAAGGGGCTTTACGGCGATCACGTGCATCGCGCCGTTCTGGAGTCCGGCCGGCGCGTCAGCGGCGCGACCGTGCATCTCGTGGACAATGAATACGATCACGGACCGGTCGTCCTCCAGCGAAGCTGCCCGGTGCTGCCGGATGACACGGTCGAATCGCTGCGCTCCCGCGTGGCGGAGATCGAGCGTGAGATCCTGCCGCGGGCGATCGACATGGCGCGGCGCGGAATGCTGTCGGCCATTCAGTAGCGGTGCGAGGTCAGGCAATTCTTGCGCTTTTGCCGACGCTGGCTTGGCGTCATTTCGCCTTCAGGCGTCGTCTCGATGAAGTTTCACTCGTCGTAGAACCGATAAAGATGGACGCAGACGCGCGCCTGTTGCATTCGGAACGCGCGCTGGAGGGTATCATGGCGGATCAAAAGCCGCGGGCGGATGAAAAAAAAGATGCGGCCGAATCCGCGCCTGCGCCGGCAAAAACCGGCGGTCGCAAGATCATGCTCATCATCGGCGGCATCATGCTGCTGGAAGGCGCGGGGATTTTTGGAGCGATGAAACTTGTCGGCGCCGGACCGGGTTCGTCCCATGCCGACGAACTGACGCTGGCCACGCAGCCCAGCAAACGATCAATCGAGATCGAGGTCGTCCGCGTCCGCACCCCCAACGACAAGGAAGGCAAGCTGATTCTCTGGTCGCTCGAGGTCGTCATTCGCGTGCCGGCCGACCAGCAGCAAAGTGTCGCCGACATGATCAAGGCTAACAGCGGCACCATCAAGGACCGCATCGCACGGCTGATTCGCGCGGCGTCGCCCGAGCATTTGCGCGAGCCGGGGCTGGAGACGCTTCGGCGGCAGATGCGCTTCGAGCTGGGCCGCGTGCTGGAAGACGAATCGAAGATACTTGAAGTGCTGATTCCCGATTGCACGCCGTATCCGACCGGGTTCTAGCAGGAGTGCGAGATGGACGAACGCCCGACTGCCTCCGGATCGTCAGACGCTTCATATGTCGCCCCTGCGCCTGAGTCGGGTGCGGAATCGAACGCCGCGTCGCCTCCGACTGAAGCGGCGCTGACGCAACAGGAGCTGGATGCGGTGCTGGCCGCGGCGGGCTTCGATGTCTCGACCGCGGGGGAAACGACGGGCGCCGCGCCGTCGTCTGAGCCTGAGGCGGGAAAGCCGGCTGGCGACGTGATATTTGGCGCGGCCGCCCCGGCAGGTGTCGCCGCGGCTGTCGCGACTCAGTCCTACGTGCCGCCGGAGATCGACGCGGGGGCGACGCGCAGGTGGACCAATGCCCAGGCCGGCCCGATCGACCTGATCAACGACGTGGCGCTGGATGTGAAAGTGGAACTCGGTCGGGCGCGGATGCGCGTGGACGACGTACTGAAGCTGGGTCCCGGGGCCGTCGTCGAACTGGACAAGCTGGCGGGCGACCCGGTCGAGGTCTATGTCAACGAGCGGCTGATCGCGCGAGGCGAAGTCCTTGTGCTCAACGACGATTTCTGCGTCCGAATCAACGAGATCGTCACGCCGTCGCCGAACGGCGAATCTGCAGGCGAGCGCCACGGCGGGAGGGGGGCGGACTGAACTGAACCGCGACGGTGAAGGAGCGGCGACGGGTCCTGCGATGGGTCGACTCGCTCGTATTTGAGCGAACTCCCGGCGTCGAGGATTTACACACGCCTTATGCCTACGAGCAGAGGCACGCAGGCAACACGGTGGGATCGATAAGCGGAGCATGACGCATGCTCCGGGTTTGGCGGAGCCAAACGTGATCGCAAGAAGCGGAAGTTCATACCGGCGCGAAGCGAAATGCCTTCCGGGCATTTGTGTGTCGGCGGATTGTCCGAACCGCCCCCCGTTGCCGTGCAAGCGCCTGATCCGAGCCTTAAGCGCACTCGCCGAGGCAGCGCCTTCGATCGGGAACCGGCCGCCTCGCGGCGCGGGCAGTCCAGGGGATCGAGGCGCCCGACCGCCGGTCGGCGGTTCCGCGATTTTCCAGTCCGCGGCACGCGCCGTCGTTGCGACGGCATTCCTCATTACGATACTCGCCGGTTCCCACGCAATGGCGGACGAAGCTCCGCCGCCGGCGGCGACTCACTTCGCTACCAACGAAGGGCCGGCTTCCGACAATCGCCCGGAATCGGCCGCCGGCAACGACATCGTCCGCCGCAGCCGCCGTTCCGTTGAACAACGGAATGAACCCGGCGATGCGGCGGCCTCGCGCGTTTCTCGCGGCAGCCCCGGCTTGTTTCGTGCGTCGGACGTGCTATGGCCCCTGGCGTTGCTCGGGATACTTGTCGCACTGGCCGTGATTGTGAAACGCTTGTCGCGCCGCGGCGGCGCAACGGCTGCCGGCAATCCGGTCATCGAAGTCCTGGCGCGCACCGCGCTGTCGCCGCGGCAGAACCTCTGTCTCGTGCGTCTAGGGCGGCGCGTCGTTCTGCTGGGAGTCGGCGGCGATCAGGCGCGCACGCTGGTGGAAATCAACGATCCGGTCGAGGCCGCGGAGCTGATCGGCGCGGCGGCGCAGGCGCGACCCGGCTCGATCTCGTCGCAGTTCTCAGAGTTCCTGCGCTCAGCGGCGGCCGGATTCCGCGAAACGCCGGCACACGAGGCAAATCGAACGGCGGACAGTGGCGGGAGTGCTTCTGATCGGCCGAACGTTGATGCGAGATTTACGGCGCGAAGCGAACTGCACCGCGTCACGGAACAGCTACGGAGCCTGAAGCTGCGCGGCGCGGGTATGACGTCAGGAATCGCGGACGGATGACCTGCTCAGGTTCACGACGTGTGGCATGGTCAGGCCCTCGCGCGAGTGGCGCCTGACCGTGCCGAGGAAGGTGCCTCGCGAGGGCGAAAGTGACTCGCGCGCTTCGTCGTTCGATGAACGCCGCACGCGGCGCGGATACGCAGGAAGCGACATGCGGCAGGATGCCGGACAGTTTGATGTGGCCGTTGCGTGCTTGACCGGCAGCGTCGCACGACCACGGCCGGGCGGCCCGCCTGGCCTGCAATCGCGGGGTTCGCCCGGCGGATTGCGTTGCTGCGCGCTTCAGGGCCGCTTCAACGTGCCGCCCCCGTCTTGGAGTCACGCGGTCGTCGGCTCGGCGTCAACCCGCGGGCGCGCGGCGTTGCGCCAAGGCGTGCCGATGCTGATTGTGCTTCTGCTCGGAGTTGCCGCCGCACCGGCTTGGGGTCAGTCGGGCGTAGAAACGACCCCGCCGGCTGCGTCCGCACAACTCGACAACCCCCTCGGCATTCCCGATCTGCGCAATGTTGTTCCCGCGGCCAGGGACGCGGAAGGCGTCAGCGCCTCGATTGCGATTCTCGTACTGCTGACGGTTCTGTCGCTTGCCCCGGCCATCCTCGTGATGATGACCAGCTTCACTCGCATGGTCATTGTGCTGGCGTTGCTGCGCCAGGCGATCGGCACGCAGCAACTTCCTCCGAGTCAGGTCGTGACGTCGCTGGCGCTGATCATGACCTGCATCGTCATGGCGCCGACGTGGCGCGACATTCATCAGTCCGCCGTCGAGCCGTATCTCGAAGGCCGCCTCAATCAGCGCGAGGCGCTGGACCGGGCGGCGGAGCCGCTGCGGGCATTCATGATCCGACAGATCGAAAACGCGCAGAACGAAGACGACGTGTACCTGTTCGTCGAATACGCCCGCGGCCGACCGGTGCCCGTCAATGCGCCGCTGAAATGGAGCGAAGTGCGCTTCTGGGAGCTGACGCCCGCTTTCGTGCTGAGCGAGCTGAAGGTGGCGTTTGTCATGGGCTTTCGGCTGTATCTGCCGTTCCTCGTGATCGACATGGTGGTGTCGGCGATTCTGATCAGCATGGGCATGTTGATGCTGCCGCCGGTGCTGATCTCGTTGCCGTTCAAGCTGCTGCTGTTTGTGATCGCGGATGGCTGGCGGCTGGTTGTTGGTGCGCTGCTGGAAAGCTTCGGATAGCGCGCGGGCCATGTGCGACAGCGGCTCTCGCCTGCAACTCCCGCTCCTTTCCAGGGAGAGGGTCGGGGTGAGGGCGATGCCGCACAGTCGCCCTCGGCTGTGTTGGCGTGGAACGGGCTTGTAGCCCGTCTCGTGCGGGCAGTTTGGCGGCGCCACGCGTTACGTGACATGCCGACAACCGGTAAGACGACGCGAGCACCAGGTCGTTCGTCGCGATCAACGAGCGCCGTGCGAAGGAACCCCAGCATGGATCTGCCATCAGCACTCGATGCCGGCCGCGACATGTTGCTGCTGTCGTTGATCATCGCCGGCCCGATTCTCGGCATCGGCCTGATTGTCGGCCTGATCATCAGCGTCGTGCAGGCGGTGACTCAGTTGCAGGAGCAGACGCTGGTGTTCGTCCCCAAGATGGCGGCGATGATGCTCGCGACGATCATCCTGCTGCCGTGGATCGGGCAGCGCCTCATCGACTACAGCCGCGAGATGTTTGGAATCGCGCCATGATTCCCGGTCCGTGGAAATTGCAGTTGCTGCTGCCGGCCTGGGCGCTGGTTGCCGCGCGCATGGGCGGACTCGTGATGGCGACGCCGCTGTTCTCCAGCGAAAGCGTCCCGCCGTTTGTTCGCGCCATGCTCATCCTAGCGATGTCGGTCATGATGCTGCCGGCCGCGCTGCCGCAAGTTCCGGCGGGTCTGACGTGGGGCCACGTCGCCGGCGGCATGGCGGGCGAACTGGTGATCGGCGTGCTGCTCGGGCTGGCCGCATCGGTCGTGTTCCTGGCGGCGCAACTGGCCGGCCAGTTCGTGGCGCAGCAGGCGGGACTGGGGCTGGGTGAAGTATTCAACCCGTTGCTGGAGGCGGACACGACGGCCGTTCAACAGATCTGGTTCTATACCGGACTGATCGTGTTTTTCGGCGCGGGCGGCGCGAATGCACTGGTGCGCGTGCTGCTCGAGAGTTTCGAGCGCGTGCCGCCGCTGATGTTCCTGAAATCCGCCGACGGCGAAACCGGATCGATGATGGCGGAATTCTGCGCGGACACGCTGGGTTTGACGTTTCACCTCGCCGTGCGACTGGCCGCCCCGGCGATGGTGGCGCTGTTGCTGTCGACGATGGCAATGGGCCTGCTGGTCAAGACGATGCCGCAGTTCAACGTGCTGACGGTCGGCTTCGCCGTCAAGGTCGGTTTGGCGCTGCTGCTCGTCGCCATGACGCTCTCGGGCGGATCGGGACCGATGACCGATGCGATGTTCGATGCGCTGGAATCGGTGCGCGAGGTGCTGCGATCATAGCGCGGGAAAGTCATCACGTGGCACGGGTTTGTAGCCCGTGCGCATCGGAAATCACCAACGCCGCGCACCGTGGTGCGGCGTGGTTCGAATGGAATCGAAGGTCCGAATGCGCACAAGATGTCGCCGCACGATTTCACGAGGGGCGGCATGGCCATGTTGACTCCGTGTGGGTGATTGTGGCGGCGATACGCGATTGGGGCGCCTGCCTCGCACGGGCTGCAAGCCCGTGCCACGCGACTCAGGTGAATCATGGCGGCCGAGCATGGAGAAAAAACCGAAGCCCCGACGCCGCGTCGCCGGCAGGAAGCCCGCGAGCGCGGCCAGGTGGCGCGCAGCACCGAGCTGACCGCCGCCGCCATGCTGGTCGGCGGGTTGCTGGCGCTGCGGCTCTTCGGTCCGATGTCCGTCGAGGCGCTGCACGGGATGCTCAGCGCCGTGTTGTCCGACGGCGCGCCGGCCGCGACGCGTGCCGACGACCTGACGCGCGTCACGGCATTGTCGCTGCGCGCCATGGCCTTGGCCGCCGCGCCGATCATGCTTGCCCTCGTCGTGTTGTCGGTCGTCGCCAACATGACGCAGACGGGACCGCTCGTGTCCTGGCATCCGTTGCGGCCGCAATGGAGCCGCATCAACCCGCTGGCGGGCGTCAGCCGGTTGTTTTCGCTTCGCTCGGCGGTGCAGCTTGCTGTCAACCTGATGAAGCTGGCGCTGGTCGGCTACGTCGCCTACGACGCCATCCGATCGGACATGCCGCTGATCCTGGCGGCCGTCGAGGCGCAGCACGGCACGCTGCTGTCGCTGATGGCGAGCATGTGCTTTTCGCTCGGCATCAAGATCGCCGTGCTGCTGCTGGGGCTGGCGCTCCTGGATTTCGGCTATCACCGCTGGCAGCACGAGCGCGACCTGCGGATGACCAAGGACGAAGTGAAGGAAGAGATGAAGCGCATGGAGGGCGATCCGCTGCTCAAGCATCGCCGACGCCAGATTCAGATGCAGCTTGCGGCGCAGCGGCTGCGGCGCGACGTGCCGAAGGCCGACGTGGTCGTGACGAACCCGACCGAGCTGGCGATTGCGTTGCGCTACGACGAGAAGACGATGCGCGCTCCGACCGTCATCGCCAAGGGCGCCGGCTATCTGGCGCAGCGCATTCGCGAAATCGCGAGAGAGCACCGCATTCCGATCGTCGAGCGCAAGCCGCTGGCGCAGGCGCTCTACAAGACGGTGGAAGTCGGACAGGAAGTGCCGCCCGCGCTTTACAAGGCCGTGGCCGAGATCCTCGCTTACGTCTATGAGCTGACCGGCCGGGCGGCGCGAAGGAAGGCGGGATAGGTCTTGGAGAAAAACGCGGCGGCTGACTCCGCGGGCCGGCATGGTCCAGCCCTCGCGCGAGAAGGACGTTGCGATTCCGAGAATGAGAGCTTCTTGAGGACCTGGCCACGTTGGTTCCTTGCGTGGCTGAAGCGCCGAACGTTGCGGCCTTAAGGGCTGCACGGTTTCTCGACCGTCCTGCTGAAAACGGCCGGTGCGCGGCACAACGGCTGTGAAGGGATTCGCACGATGAACGCATGGAGCATGGACGCGACATGACCGCCGCCGCACGATTCTCAAGGTGGGTCGACTTTCTGCACCGTCATCGCGGGTTGCTGTACCCCGCGGCCGCGGCGGCGCTGGTGCTGGTCATTCTCATCCCGCTGCCCACGCCGATTCTGGACCTGCTGCTCATCATCAACATCACGCTCTCGGCGATCATTCTGTTGACGGTCATGTACGTCAACACGCCGCTCGAATTCTCAGTGTTTCCCTCCCTGCTGCTGTCCACCACGCTCTTTCGACTCGTCCTCAACACCGCCACCACGCGCCTGATCCTCAGCAACGGCCAGGCCGGCACAGCCGCCGCCGGCCGCGTCATCGAAGAATTCGCCGCGTTCGTCGCTTCCGGGTCGCTGGCGGTCGGGCTTATCGTGTTCATCATCATCACGGTGATTCAGTTCGTGGTGATTACCAAGGGCGCGACGCGCATCGCCGAAGTGGCGGCGCGCTTCACGCTGGACGGCATGCCCGGCAAGCAGATGGCCATCGACGCCGATCTCAATGCCGGCCTGATCCGCGAGGACGAGGCCCGTCGCCGGCGCGAAGCGATCACGCGCGAGGCCGATTTCTACGGCGCGATGGACGGCGCCAGCAAATTCGTCCGCGGCGACGCCATCGCCGGCATCATCATCACGCTCGTCAACATCCTGGGCGGCATGTACGTCGGCATGGTCGAGCAGGGTCTGGACGTGTGGCGCTGCCTGGAAATCTTTACCAAGCTCACCATCGGCGATGGGCTGGTCACGCAAATACCGTCGTTTCTCGTCTCGATCGCCGCCGGCATGATCATCACACGCTCCACCGCCCGCACCAACATGGGCGAGGAGATGATCGGCCAACTCACGAGCCGGCCGATCGCCTTCGGGCTGGCCGCGGGCTTTCTGGGCCTGCTGGCACTGACTCCCCTGCCGACGGCGCCGCTCGTGACGATGGCCGGCGGCTGCGGCGGCTTGGCCTATCTGCTCTCGCGGGGCAGGCGCAAGGAAGCCGAGGCCGAGGCGGTCAAGGCCCGTGCCGAAGCGCGCAAGCCGGAGCGCGTCGAAGATCAGTTGGTCGTCGACGCGGTTGCGGTCGAGTTGGGTTACGGCCTGGTGAAGCTGGTCGATCGAAAGCAGGGGGGCGATCTGCTGGATCGCGTGACCAACCTGCGGCGACAGATCGCTATCGAGCTGGGCATTGTCGTGCCGCCCATTCGCATCCGAGACAACGTGCAGCTCGAGCCGAATGCCTATTCGATCAAGCTCCGCGGCGTAGAGGTGGCCCGCGGCGAGCTGATGCCCGGTTACCTGCTGGCGATCGATTCCGGCGCGGTCAGCGAGCCAGTCCACGGACTCGACACGCGCGAGCCGGCCTTCGGGCTGCCGGCGCTGTGGATACCCGCCGATCAGCGCGGCCTCGCCGAGCACCGCAATTACACCGTCGTCGAGCCGTCCAGCGCGCTGGCGACGCACCTGACCGAGGTCCTCAAGAACCATGCGGCGGAACTACTGACGCGGCAGGAACTGAATCGCCTGCTCGATGCGCTCAAGGAACGCAGTCCCAAGATCGTCGACGATCTGATTCCCGACGTGCTCAAGCCGGGCGAAGTGCAGCGCGTGCTCCAGAACCTTCTCCGCGAGCGCGTCTCGATCCGCGATCTCGAAACAATCCTCGAAACGCTGGGCGACTGGGCGCCGCGCAGCCGCGACACCGACGTGCTGACCGAATACGTGCGCAACGCCCTCGCCCGCTTCATCGGTCAGCAGCACCGCGCCGACGATCGTGCCATCCACGTCGTGACGCTCGATCCCGGCGTCGAGGACCTCATCAACAGCCATCTGGAACGAACCGAGAGCGGCGCCTATCTCACGCTGCCGCCCAAGCTCGCCAACCGGCTGATCGCTTCGATTCGCAACGAAATCGAGGCCGCCGTGCCCCATGCCGCGGGCCGCCAGCCGGTCGTGCTGACTTCGCCGCAAGTGCGGCCGTTCGTGCGGCGGCTGATTGCGCAGGCGCTGCCCGGCGTGCCCGTGCTGGCGTACAACGAAATTGTGACGGGCGTGGATGTAAAGGCCCATGGAATGGTGGTGTGGACGAATGAAACTGCGAACGTTTAAAGGCGAAACGATGGCGGCCGCGCTGGCCCAGGTGAAACGCGCCTGGGGCGATCGGGCCGTAATCCTGCGCACGCGGAACTTTTGCGAAGGCGGCGTGCTGGGCGTCGGCGGACGCAACGTCGTGGAAATCACCGCGACCGATGACGCCGGCGCCGCGGCCGAATCAGGCCGGACGACGGCGCCTTCGCGTGAGCCGCCGCTGGTCGAAGCGGCGCGTTCGAGAATCGGCGAACTGGGCGTAACCCCGGCGCGCGATGTTGAACGCGACGACGGGCCGTCCCATCGCCTGGCCCACGAAGTCGAAGCCATTCGCGACATGGTGCAGCAGGTGTTGAGCGAAACGCGGCGCGGCCGGCAGCCGGACTTGAGCGACGACCTGCTGGCGTACTACACGCGGCTGATCGGCCAGCATGTCGCGGACGAGATCGCCCGGCGGCTGATCGACGAAGTGCGCGCGGCACTGATCGAGGAGCATCCGACCGGCTCATTCTCGGCGGCCGACGTCGAGACCCACGTAACCGATCGCATCGCCCGGATGCTGCCGCACGGCGCGCCCCTGACAATCGGCAACGGCCAGCGCAAGGTTGTCGCCCTGGTCGGACCCACCGGCGTCGGCAAGACGACCACGGCGGCCAAGCTGGCGGCGCAGTTCAAGCTGCGTGAACGCCGCCGTGTCGGCCTGATCACGGCCGACACCTATCGCATTGCGGCGGTCGAGCAGCTTAAGGTGTATGCGTCGATTCTCGACGTGCCGCTCGAAGTCGTCATGTCGCCGCAGGACATGCCCGCGGCGATGGATCGGCTCGCATCGTGCGACCTCGTGCTGATCGATACGGCCGGCCGTTCGCAGCGTGATGCCTCGCGCCTTTCGGAACTCAAGCGACACCTGGACGCGGCGCGCCCGGATGAGGTTCACCTGGTCGTGGCCGGCAACGTCTCGGAGGCCGCGGCGCTGGAGGTCATTCGCCGTTTCTCGGTTGTCGCGCCGCACCGTTTGATTTTCTCGAAGATCGACGAAGCGGTAACCGTCGGACTGATTCTCAACGTGCTTGCTCACATCGGGCCGCGAATCTCTTACCTGACGACCGGGCAATCGGTTCCGAACGACATCGAGCCGGCCACGGGCCGCCGGTTGGCGGAGTTGATCCTGCGTCGACCGGTTGCTTCTTCGGATGCGCCGCCCTGTGCGCACTCCGGGCCGATCGCCCGGATTCATGCGTCCGACGCCGCGCGGCTTGATGAGGGGAAGGCACTGTTGCGCAGCGCGTGATTCGGCAGCCTAGGAATTGTCACGAATAGCGCTTCGCTGGGTCGTGTCATGGAAACCGTTCCGTTGGATCAGGCGTCCGAGCTTCGCGAAGCCATGCGGGCATTCCGCGCCGCGACCGCACCGGCGGAGCGCGCGGCGGACACAGGGCCGAAGCACGACGTTCCCATGGCGCGGCCGGCGGCGACGCCGGCGCGGACTTCGCCGGCGCCGCGAATGATCGCCCACGAAGACGCGGGAACGCGCCTGGTCGATCGTTCCGCGGCACGCCCCGCGTCGCCGCCGATGATCCATCGGAAATCACAAGAACGGGGCTGTTCGATCGTCGCCGTCGTCAGCGGCAAGGGCGGCGTCGGCAAGACGCATGTGGCGGTCAATCTCTCGCTGCTGCTCGGACAGCGCGGCATCGGCGTCCTGCTGATCGACGTCGACGCGGGAGCGGCCAACGCGGACGTCGTGCTGCGCGTCGACCCTCATCCGACGCTGTCCGACTACCTGGGCGGGCGATGCTCACGCGCGCAGTTGGTTCGACCGATCGCCAACCGCGTGCGTTTTGTGCCGGGCTACTCGGGTCCCGCGTCGCTTCGCGAGGCGTACCTGCATGAGCCGCGCGAAGTGGTTCGGATCGTCGAAGAACTGGCCACCGACGAGCGCCTCGTCATCCTCGACTGCGGCGCGGGCGTGGGGCCGACCGTACTCGGACCGGCGCTGGCGGCCGACGTTCCCTTGATCGTGACGACGCCGGAGCCGACCGCCATGACCGACGCGTATGCGCTGATGAAGGTCATGGCTCGCCTCGAAGCCAACGGCGCCAGGCCCATGCTCCTCGTCAATCAGGTGCAAGGCGCCGGCGAAGCGCAGCATGTTTTTGAGCGGATATCGTGCACCGCGCGCCGTTTCCTGTCGGCGGATGTCAGGCCCGCGGGTTTCGTGCGCAGCGACCGGCACGTTGTTCGAGCGGCGATGGATCGGCGGCCCTTCGCGGCGATGTATCCCGGCTGCCGCGCGGCGCGCGATCTGGCGGATGTCGCAACCCGCGTTCTCACGCCGACGTCGACGAATGACGGGCGCGCGACGCGGCGGTCGGAGGCGATTCATGCCGCAATCTGACAGGTTGGCGCTGCGGCATTGGATCATGCCTTGACAACGTGTGCGAGAAACGCATCACAACGCAAGCAGGCCGCCGTGTGCGTCTTCGAATTCCTGAAGGCAGTTCGCCGCACCCTTCACGCCCCCGCCCTGGTCGTGTACCGGGTCGCGGTTCGGTTCGGTGAAGTCGCCGCTTCCTCAGGGTCGCGGTTCGGCTGCGCGATCTCATGCACGTTCTGAGTTGGGAGAGTTGGCCGATAAATCGAGCATATGTGATACGGGTTGTCCCTGAATCGAAGAATGTTCGCGCTGTCATCACCCTGAATGACGTACTGCACGTCATGACCTGTTTCGCGACATGCACGCACGGGCGTCCCCGCCAATCGGATGTGTCGTTTCGAGTCGGACGCAGCAGTCTGAATTCGTCCGCCATCCTTAGCAACTTGGATACCCTCGAACATAAATTGCTTATTTGTAGCCACTTGCGCATGGGCTGACTCTGAAGAGTGGCTTGGATTTCTGCCGAGGAAAGGCGCCGCGACTCATTGGATTGCCTTCGAATAAACAGATCGGTACGAGGAATCGTGTATGCGTCGCGACCACGTCCGGCCATCATTCCGCGTCAATCCCGGCATCGCCGATGGTCGGGTCCGCACTTGCGGGTAGGCGCTTATCTCGGAAAACTCGGCGCGGTCGAATTGCCGATGACTACGGTGAAATAAAGTGCGCGGCCGAAACGGCCGATGCCGGAGCAAGGTTTGCCGATGGTTTCTACCGCGAATGTTCCTTCCGCCTGGGGCCGCCTGATCGGGTCCATGGTCGGCTTGGCGGCGTTCGCGATCATGATTCTGAGGGGTCTGCACGTCGGGAATCCGGGTGACGTGGTTCTGAAACGGGCCTTGGTCGGATTGCTGATCGCAACGATCCTGGCGGGCATCGTCGGTCACCTGGCACGACGAATCCTGATCGAGAATTCCGACAGCGACGGGGCAGGCACACGGGAGGCGGCGGATTCCGTGCCGCCGAGCGAGCCGATGTAACGCCTCATTTCCGGCCATTCGACCGAGGGGGCCGACCGGGGCGGAAAGTTTACTATTCGGTCGTGGGAGGAATGCATGGCTTCCAGCGCGCTCGACGTCGACCTTCAGAAAACCTGGCGTGCGTACAAGAAGTCGGCCGATCGCGGCTTACGCGATGAACTCGTGAGGCATTATCTTCCCATCGTACGGTTCAACGCGGAGCGCATCCACGCCAAGCTGCCCAGCGAAGTCGATGTCGACGATCTCGTGTCGGCAGGCGTGTTCGGACTGCTCGACGCCATCGACTCGTTCGATCTCGATCGCGGCGTCAAGTTCGAAACATTCTGTTCTCCGCGCGTCCGCGGCGCGATTCTCGACGAACTGCGCTCGCTAGACTGGGTGCCTCGCCTTGTGCGCAATCGCGCCCAGCGCATCGAGCAGGCCACCAAGAGCCTGCAAAACGAGCTGGGCCGATCGCCGAACGACGAAGAACTGGCGAGCCGAATCGGCGTCGACCGCGTCGAGTACAAACGCATCGTGCGCGATTCGTTTGCCGCCGGCATGTTGCCGCTGTCGCGAAAGCTGGCCGAAACCGGCGGCGACGGGCACGAAGGCGACTTCCTCCGCGATCCCAACAGCGTGGATCCGGCCGATGAAATCCAGCGCCGCGATCTGCGCGAGACCATCGCCCGGTTTCTGGACAAGACCGAGCAACTCGTGCTCGTTCTATATTACTACGAGGGCATGACGATGAAGGAAATCGGCCTGTCCCTCGATCTGTCGGAGAGCCGGGTCAGCCAGATGCACTCCGCCATTCTCGAACGCCTGCGGTGGAGCGTCGGCAAAAAACCGGCGCCGATGCTGGTGTAACGCTGTCCGCCATACCTCCCAGCCCGATCGTCTCCGTGCTCGGCACGCCGCTGGCGCAGCGGACCGAGGCCAAGGCCCAGCACGCTCAGACCAACCGCGCCGCCAACGCGTCGCGCGAACTGGCCGCCATCGACCAGGCGATGGACACCGTCGTCGAAAACACCGATGCCGACAGCCGCGTTCATCCCGACGGCGGCGGTCAGGGCGGCACGGGCCGGTTTCGCGACGAGTCCGGTGCGCCGCCCGGCGATGAATCGACTCCGCCCGCGGACGAGGCCGCCAATGCGTCGAGCGGGCTGGACGTCACGGCGTAGAAATGCGCAAAGTCCCATTTCCGACCTTCCGGCTATAATCACGTACAGGCATGACGTGGCCGCGGTCGCGTCGCATTTCTGAAAGGAGCCGCACATGGCCGTCTGGTCGTTCGGGCGCGATGGCACCATCTCGTTGCGGGAATTGCAGGGCGAATTCGACCGTCTGGTCGACCGCTTGTGGCATGGCGGAATCAGCACGGCGCCGCTGGACGGGCAGGACTGGGGGCCGCCGATTGACGTCTGCGACGAGTCGGACCGTTATGTGCTCCAGGTCGAGTTGCCTGGTTTGACGAACGAAGACCTCGAAGTCGCCGTGCTGGATCGAACGGCCACGGTGTCCGGCGTGAAGCCGTCGCCGCGCAAACCGGGAGAAGGCACGAAGTGCCTGAGGTCCGAGCGCCGCTTCGGAAAGTTCAAGCGCACGATCGAGCTGCCCGAGCCGGTTGACGAAACGCGCGTCCACGCCGCGTTTGCCAACGGCCTGCTGACGGTCAGCCTTCCGAAGAAGGTCGTCGTGCAGGGTCGCAAGGTGCCCGTCGAGTCGGGCGAGTAACCCGTCGCGTGCAGATTGCGCGCGGGGTTGCTCCGGCGTGCCAATGTCAACCCTCACGCATGACAGGAACTGCCACGCCGCGGGAACGTGTTTGGCGACTGCGCGGTCGTGTTAATTCTGTCGGCGCGCACCGCGATCCTGCTTCCGCCCGCGGCTGAAGGAATCGCGGCCTCTGGTTGTGCGTGGTTATTTCTTGACGCGCGTCGCCATCTGTTCGCGGCGCTTCCGCTTGAGTCGACTCTTGCGTTTGCGGTGCTTGATCCGGGCCAGTTTCGTCTTCTTGTACATTCAGTCCGTCTCCGAACGTTCGATAACCATACCGGGCGGCGCTACATGTACAGGCCGCCATTGACGTTAATCACGGAACCCGTCACGTAGCCCGCCTTCGGCGATGCCAGGAACAGGACCGCCTCAGCCACTTCGTCAGGTTCTCCCAGCCGTCCGACGGCCGTCTGGGCCACGATCTTTTGCAACGCCTCGGGCGGCATGTCTTTGAGGATGTCCGTCCGAATGAACCCCGGCGCAATCGCATTGACGGTAACTCCCTTCTTGGCCGTCTCGCGCGCCAGCGACTTGGTCAGCGCGATCAGTCCGCCCTTGGCCACGGAGTAGTTCGTCTGCCCGAAGTTGCCCATCTGGCCGATCACCGACGTCATGAAGATCACGCGCCCCCAGTTGCGCTCGATCATGCCGGGCAGCAGCGCGTGCGTCACCATCGCAGGCCCCGTCAGATCGACATCGAGCACTTCCTTCCAGATCTCGTAGGTCATCTTGACGAAGGTCTTGTCGCGCGTGATGCCGGCGTTGTTCACCAGCACTTGCACCACGCCGAGATCCTCCTGAATGCGACGCACCATCTCGTGGTTCTCGTCGTCGTTGGCGATGTTGGCCTTGTAGGCCCTTGCGCGGCGACCCAGCGCGCGAATCTGATCGCACACTTCCTCCGCCGGCGCCGCGTGTTGAAGATAGTTGACGCCCACGTCTGATCCGGCCTCGGCCAGAGCCAGCGCAATGGCCCGGCCAATGCCGCGTCCGCCGCCTGTCACCAGACTGATCTTGCCGCTCAACATGCCCATGACGACCCTCCCTTGCGCATTCGGTCCGCGCAGTTGAGGAACGGTGCAGCCGCGCCGCCGTTACGTCGCGGCGGAAGTGGGATCTCGACGCCCGGTCGCGCGCATGGTAACCGCCCGACGCCAAATCGTGAAGCGCATCAACAACCATCGACCGGCGACGCCGCCGATCACGCGCTCCAGAATCCGCTCTCGTCGCGCGACTCGTTGTTGCATAAAAGCGGATATCATTGTCCGATTTAATGTGACTGCGAAACGCGCACTCGACCTGCACGGCCGAAGTACGTCGTGGGAGCCGCGCACGAACAGACCGTGACGGGTAAAACGGATGTGCCTTCGGCTGGCTGCGATTCCGAAACGCCGCGCGCGACTCCAAACGCGCGTTTTCGCCGCGCGGCCGGCGCCACCGGCGGCAGTTCACATCACTCGGCAAAGAATCCGATAGTATCCTTGACGGCTCGCGATTATGATGCTTAAATAAACGAGGTGATGAACGCGTCTGGCCTCATTTAACTTATCTTTCGTTCATCCGACCGGCGTGTTTGTGTAGTCACGTTCCCCTGGGTATTCGAGACAGGCTGCGATTCGACATCGTTCCGAGTGCTTCCCATCAAAACCGTGTTCGGAACGGACATGGCGCGCTGATTGTGAGCGGCTCGCCTGGTGTTTCGCGGCAATCGTCTCGGGTGGAGGTGGCAATCATGTCGGATCGCGTGGCCGTGGGATGCACGTCGTGTGGCGCTCAGTACGCCATGCCCCGTCAGTTTCTCGGAAAGAAAGCGTCCTGCAAAAAATGCGGGCAGAAGTTCATCGCCGCCGAGTTGCGCCAAACCGCAACCACGACGGTGCAGTCGGCCCCGCCGCAACGGCCGCCAGATCGCCCGACGCCTGTCGCGACGGCCGCATCGATCAAAGACACGATTGCCGCCCGTGCGTTCGAAATCCCGGCGGTCACGATCGACCGGCGAAAACCGACGCCGGCCGCCGAGAATGGCCCGTCTTTGGATGACTCGGTCGTCGCATGGCTGAACAATCCGCTTGACGACGACGAAGAAGCGGACATCCTCGGCGCACCGCCGCCTCCCAAGGTCATTACGACCGCGGACATGGCGCCGCCCGAGGAAGTCGCGGCTTCAAAGAGCGGCGGGTTCGGCGTGGTCGTTCCGCCGCACAAGTCCAGTCCTTCCGCGGGCAAGTCAACCGCTGCACCGGCCGGCCGACATGCATGATGTGGCGCGTTGCGACGTCAAACGCGCCTCATCGCCAGGGTCGCGCTTCCGCGCCTGGTCTTTGTTGCTAAGAACGCACAGTTCGCCGGGAAATGCGCGCCAAGTTCTGTTGCCGACCGATTCAGTCGAATCGTTCAATTCGCCGCCGTGCTTCGGCGAACCGCATCGAATTCACGACCGCCTTAGGTCGAGGATCAATTCGACCTCGCCAACCGGCCGCCCGAGTTGTCGCGCAATGTCCAGCGCTGAAATACCTTGGTCGGCCAAACGATAAACCGAAACATAACGCGGGTCTTCGTTGGCGTTGGAAGGCGGCGACGAACGGGCGGCACGTGCGCCTGTCGCCGGTTCATCCAGTTCGCCGTTTCCTTGGGGGTGCTCGTCCGCGGCAGGGGCCTGGGGATTGCGTTGCCCGTCGCCGGCAGCGCCTTCCTTATTCGGTCGTGACGCCGCGACAAGAACGTTCAATTCGCGAATGCAGCGCTCCGCGTCGGCGATGACCTGTTCCAGTTTGCGATAGCGTGTTTCGACCTCGCCGCTGATGCGCCGCGACAGTTCTTCCAGTTCGATCATCAGTTGCTCAATGTCGCGCCGGACGCCGTGGCCGTCGCGCAGCGCGGGATCGCCACGACGGGGCGCGGCCGCGACTTGCGAGGCGCTGCTATCCCGTTCGCGGTTGATGCGCCGTCGCACATTCATCATCATCAACAAAATCGCGACGAGAATGGCGGCCAGCGCGAGCAGATCGCGCGGCGGAATGTCGGTCAGACCGGCGGCGAGCAGGGGCAGCCGGACGATCACGGCACTCCCCCTTTCGCGCGTTCGTCGTAGGCCCGCCGCGCGGCGGCCATCACGTCGCGCAACGGCACGTCATGCGCGCGGGCCGCCCGCGCGCAATCCTCGTACTCCGGTGACGCTGTTACGATCCGGCCGCCGCGCCGCCCGACCTTGACGCCGATATCGCCGTAGGGCGTTGGGACGCGCTCGATCGAGCGCGCCAGCTTGTGACGCATGTTGACGGCGCGCCGCACGCCGAACGTCGTCGTTTCGACAAAAAGTATCTCTTCCAGCGTATCCGCCCGGTCCGGGGCGCACAGCACCGTCAGCAGCACGCCGGGCCGCCCCTTTTTCATCTGAACCGGCGTGGCGTAAACGTCGAGAGCGCCCTCCGCAATCAGGCGTTCCCGCGCATAGCCGGTCTGTTCTCCCGTCGCGTCGTCGATCTGCGCCTCGAGCACGACGACGACGTCGGCGTCGGCGTCGTCGGGCGAACCGGCGGATTCGCCGATGAAAATCCGCAGCAGATTCGGCATCGAGGCGCCCTCGCGCGTGCCCGCGCCGTAGCCGACGGAGGACAGCGACATTTCCGGCAACGGTCCATAGGCGTCGGCCAGCGTCGTCAGCACCGCCGCGCCCGTCGGCGTCGTCAGCTCGCCCGGCTCGTCGCTCGCTGCGATCGGCGCGCCGCGCAACAGAGCGGCGGTTCCCGGGGCGGGAACCGGCATCAATCCGTGCTCGCAGCGCACGGCGCCGGAGCCGGTCGGGATGAACGAGCAGATGATCCGCTCCAGCCGCAGCAGCTCAACGGCCAGCGCCGCGCCGACGATGTCGATGATCGCATCCGCCGCCCCCACCTCGTGAAAGTGGACTTTTTCGATCGTCGTACCATGCGCCTCGGCCTCGGCTTGCGCCAGACGCTTGAAGATGGCGAGGGCGCGTTCGGCGACGCGCGGCGGCAGCGCCGCGGCGGCGATGATCTCGCGGATGTGTTTGAGGTGTCGATGGCCGGCCGGCGCCGACGTGTGTACGACAAATCGCGTCGCGGCGAAGCCCTGCTTCTTGACCTTGGCGATTTCGATGCGCGCATCCGACAGCCGCAGCGATGCCAGGCCGTCGAGCAGTTCCTGCTGCGGGCAACCGGCGTCGAGCAGGGCGGCGACGATCATGTCCCCGGCCGCGCCGCTGAAACAGTCGAAGTAGCCGATGCGCATGAGCCGACCTTTTTTGAGTGAATACAGCGCCGCGCGAGTGTAGATGCCCCGCTCGCGCTCGGCAAGCGCGGAGATGGCCCACCATTTGGCATGGCGATATTCGATGCGAGCCTCAAGCTCAGGCGTCGGAATTGTCCTTCGCAGCGGGCTGCGCCGACGCGCTGGCGCTTGCGGCTCGGGTTCGCTCGCGTGGCCCACCGCGTCGCGGTGGCGTCACGATGATAGGATCCGAAACCGACTGCCGATTTCATTTGTGCGACGTTTCCTTTACGCTCGATCTTGCGGCGGCCATCGTTTTCGCGGTGCGACGCGCGGACCCCGCGCCAGGGTGTTGAACCAAAGTCTCCTCGACGCGTTCGGCCGCGGTTGAACCTCCTGCCTTGCCTCCCCCTCATACGATACAATGAAACCGGCATGGAGTTCATGGTGCACCATCATCAAGAACCGAATCGAACCACGGCTCGACGCGGCAACCTGATGAGATCGATCATCGCGCTCGTTGTCGTCGCACCGTCCACTCCGCTGCTGGCGCGGCAGGCGCCGCCGCCCGCCAGCGCGCCGGCCTCTGCGCCCGCGCCGTCGGGCGAATTGCCCGCTCCCGGCCTCGAGCGCCTGCTCCCCGAACTGGCCGCGCTCGACGCGAAAGTACTGTCCGACCGACTGAACGAACTCAACGCACGACTCAAGGTGATCTCCGACGAAGCGGCGCCGCTGCGTCAGGCCATCGCGGCACATGAAGCCGAGTTGGCCGCCGTGACGCGGCGGACGAATCTCCTGGATTCCATCATAAAAGCCCGCGGCGACGGACCGCCGCTGCCCGCGCCGCCGCAACCGGCACAAGGACCGCCGCTCGATCAATGGCTCGATCAGTTCCTCATGGCCGAGCCGAAATCGCTGGCCGATCACCTCGCGGCGCAACAGGCCCGCATCAAAGCGCTGAACGACGAGTTGACGCCCATGCGTCAAAAGCTTGCCGCGCACGAAGCCGAGTTGCCGCGTCTGACCGCGTGGGTCAACTTCCTCGACGGCCTGCTCAAGGCGCGCAACCACATGCCGTCGCTGCCGCCCAAGCCGCCCGAGCCGTCCGCGCAGCCGCCGCCCAGCGCCCCAAGCCAGGCGGCCATGGCGCCATCGAACGCCGCTGCCGCGCCCCAGGCCGACGCCAAGTCCGCCGCGACCGTGACGTTCCGCGAGCACGTCTCGCAACTGTTCGCCGCCAAGTGCATCGGCTGCCACAATCCCGACAAGGCCAAGGGTGGGCTGGTGCTCGAGACCTACGAATCGGCGATGGCCGGCGGCGGCTCGGGCCGAGTGATCGTGCCCGGCGCGCCGGAACAAAGCCGGCTTTTCCGTCTGGTCAGCCATGTCGAAGAGCCGGAGATGCCGCCGCACGAGTCGCGACTCGACGACGCGAAGATCGACCTGATCCGCCGCTGGATTGCCGCCGGCGCTCCGGCCGACGGCGGCGCTGCCGCCGTTGGCAAAGTCTCGCCAGCGGCGCCGCGAGTCGTCTTCGAGCCGGCCATCGACGCGGTGGCGCGCGATCCCGATGCACCGCCCGTTCCAACGGCCTTGCCCAAAGACACTGAAGTCACGGCCGCCCACGCGCCGCCTGCGCGGGCGCTGGCCCTCAGTCCGGCCGCGCCGCTGCTGGCCATCGGGTCCGAGGGCTGCGTGCTGTATTACCACACGGATACGGGCGAGCGGCTGGGCGTGCTGGCCTTTCCCGAAGGGCGCGTCGAGCATCTGACGTTTTCGTCGGATGGAACGCAGCTCATCGTTGTGGGGGGGCAGCCGGGCCAGGCTGGCTCGGTTGTCGTGTTCGATGTCGAACGAGGGGCGCGGCTGGGCCGTTTCGACAAGCTCTACGACGCCGCGTTCGCCGGCGCGGTCAGTGCCGACGGCGGCATGATCGCGGTGGGGGGGACGAATAAGAAGGTGCGCGTTTTCGACCTCTTCGACGGCGCCCGCCTTCAGGAATTCACCGCCCACAACGACTGGGTCTTCGCCGCGGCGTTCAGTCCCGACGGGCTGTTGCTGGCCACGGCCGATCGTGCCGGCGTGCTGTTCGTCTGGGAGGCCGACACCGGCCGCACCGTGCACAATCTGTCGGGCGTGCCGGCCGCGCTGACGGGCGTGACATTCAGCGGCGACGGCGCGACGCTGGCGGCGTCTGCGGCGGATGGCGTGATTCGCATGTGGGAAATGGAAGAAGGCCGGACGCTTCGCCAGTGGCAGGCACACAACGGCGCGGCGCTGGGGCTGACCTGGTCCGGCGCGATGCTCGCCACCTGCGGCACCGACGGCGTCGTCAAATTGTGGAATCCCGACGGCGGCCCCATTCGTTCGTGCGAGGGGCAGGGCGACTGGCTGTACCGCGTGGTGTTCAGCGGCGACGCGAAACTGACGGCGGCGGGCGGCTGGAACGGCAGCGCGTTCCTGTTTGAGACCGACTCGGGCAAACTGATTCGCACGGTGTCGACGGCCCCATGATGACTGAGCCGACGTATCTTCCCCAGCGCATCATCTCCGGCGGCCAGACCGGCGCCGATCGCGCGGCGCTGGATGCCGCGATTGAATTGAACATTCCCCACGGCGGATTCGTTCCGGCCCGTCGGCGGGCCGAGGACGGTCCGATCTCCGATCACTACGACGTGACGGAACTGCCGACCGACAGCTACGACGAGCGCACCGAGCAAAACGTACTGGCCGCGGATGCGACGCTGATCGTTTCGGTCGGGGCACTGACCGGCGGCTCGGCGACGACCAAGCGATTGGCGCGGCGACACGGCAAGGAGTGCCTGCACGTCAACCTCGAACGGCTTTCGGATGATGAAGCGGTGCGAGTGCTGCGCGAATGGCTGGCCGAAGCGCGCCCGGCGGTGCTCAATGTCGCCGGCCCGCGCGAATCGACCACGCCGGGCATCTACGATCGCGTCCGCACGCTGCTGCGGGCGGCGCTATCGCCCTGAAACGCGCGCCACCGTGCAGATCCGAGCCGCGAAGCGCAAGCGAGCGGGATCCAAGCGCTTTTGCGACTGGCTTGTCCCGGTTGACGCTACGTCGCTGGTCGCACGATCTTGCGTCGCCGCAGCACCGCCAGCCCCCCGCACGTCGCCAGCGCCAACGCAGTTTGCACGATCAGCCCCGGCAGGACCGTAATGTGGGGAAAGTACCAGATCAATACCCACGCCCCGGCCGGCGAGCAGCCCATCAGCCACGACGGCTGTGTGGGACCGGATTCATCCGCATACACCGCCCGAATCATGTCGATCAGCGGGGGCAACGCCCACGTGAGAACCACCCACAACGTGACGATCCATCCGACGCGCTCGCGCAGGCCGTAAACGAACCGCAGCACGGCGCCGCCTGTCAACAGGGCGAGCAGCACGAACACCAGCGACAGAAACGCGGTGCGCGCGTCTTTCATCATCAATGGCGTCGCGTCACCCGCCGACAGCGTCATGATCCCGATCGCCACCGTGGCGGCCAGCACCAGCACGAGCGCGTAATGCGTGGGTCGTCGGCCGGCCAGTGCCTCGTCGAGCGCCGCTCGCCGTTCCCAACGGGCCGAGTCCTGCGCGGCTGCGGCGATCGGGAACAGCGCAAACAGCGAAGTGACCGTCCATGTGGCGATCCACTGTATCGACACACCGAACTCCGCGCGGTCCCAATCGATGAATTGTCCTTCATACTCCGGCCACACGCGCAATCCGCTTCCCCCGAAGACCGCGACGAATGCCAACAGCATCAGCGCCAGCGGCCACGGAAAGGCCTGCACGTCTTCGCGCACGAACCGCCGCGCCGCGGCAACGCAGAATATTCCGGCCAGTACAAGCTGCCCCGCCAGACTGAACAGGATCGTCGCGTCAAACGTCACCGTGCCGGTGACGTTGCGCAACATGCTCCACGTCGAAAAGAAACCCAGCAACAGGCCCAGGCCGGGCACGAGGAACAGCAGCGCCGTGCCGCCCGTCAGGCCCAACACCAGCAGAATTGCGGCCACATTCGTCGGCCGTTTGGAGCTGAGGCCCGCCAGCAGGCTCATGGCCGAAATCGGCAACGCCAAACAGAGAATCACCGCCAGCCCCGCGGTCCACGCAAGCGGCGGGAACTCGCCGAACAGGCTGACCGCGATCGACAGCAGCCAGTTGGCCACCGTCAGCGGTAGCAGAACGATATTCGGTCCGCTCAGGTAGCCGACCACGGCCGACCAACCGGTCATGGGCGTCAGCCGATGCGAGTCGATCATCCCGCCGGTCAGGTCGCGCTGCACGGCGCGGCGCACGGAACTGGCGCCGACCAGGACGAGGATGGCCGCTTGCAGGATCAGCAGCACGAGCAACACGCCTCGCGCGAACGCTTGCGGACTCACGCCTCGCGGCGGCGCATCGTGCGGCAAAGCACGGTAGATGATCATCAACGCGGCGCCCGCGCCGAGGAAATAGACCCCTCCGATGGTCAGCGCCCGGCGCCACCCGCCCTGAAGCTGCGCCTGCACCCAACCCAGCGGATTCGACAATGCGCCGCTCGACTCCATCTCAATCCACCTGCCGGATTCCGGCTCGCAGATAGGCCTCTTCGAGATTCAGCTCCAGCGCCGAAAACGATGCCACCGGAAACCCGCGCCGCACCAGATCGGCCAGCAAAGCAGCGGCCTTGTCGGGATCGTCGGCATACTCGAACAACACCACCCGCCCGTCGACGCGCACGTTGCGGGCGCCCTCGATCTCCGGCAGCAGCACCGCGATCTCCGGCATGGGCCGCGCCAGCGTCAACCGATAGCGCGTCCAGTCCGCCGCGTGCCCCAACACGACCTCGGCCACAGTGCCGAACTGCCGCAGCCGGCCGGCTTCAATAATGCCGATGTGCGAGCAGTACTCATGCAGATCGGCCAGGATGTGCGAGCTGACGATCAGTGCCTTGCCCTGCTCGCGCAGGCTGGTCAAGAGTTGGCGAAATTGCACGCGCCCGGCGGGATCGAGGCCGGCGGATGGCTCGTCGAGCAGGATGAACGCCGGATCGGGCAGCAGCGTGCGGGCGATCGTCAGCCGCTGGCGCATGCCGCGCGACAGTGCCCCGACTTTCGCTGTACGCTTCTCGGAGAGCCAGAGCTGATCGAGCCAGAAGTCGATTCGCTCCTCGATCGTGTTTCGCGGCAGGCCGTAGGCGCGGCCGATTCCTTCGAGAAACTGCTCGACGCTGAGCGTTTCGTAGACCGGCGGTGTGTCCGGCGCGAAGCCGATCGCGCGCATCACGCCGCGGTTGAACGGCGTCAGTTCGGCGCCGAGCACGCGCACGCGGCCGGCCGCCAGCGGCTGGAGGCCGCACAAGGCTCGAAACAACGACGTCTTCCCCGCGCCGTTGGGACCGATGAGTCCCATGAGCTGCCCGGCTTCGAGGCGCAGATCGACGCCGCCGACGGCGACGAGCCGGTCGTAGTGAACGCGAATTCGCTCGGCTTCGAGAATGACCGTCATTCGTGCAGCGGCTCCGCCGGATTCATGGTCGGAATGTAGGGAACGCGTTCAACTGAGGCAAGATCGCGCGGTTCGCGAGTACCTGTGGGGTGGCACGGTCAAGCCCTCGCTCCGTGTGGGTTCGGCGAATCCCGGAAACGCCTGAGGCGAGGGCTTGGCCGTGTTGCGTCTCGCTACGCGCGAGCGCGGCAATTCGGGCAAGTCAATTTCAGAGGTGCACCATGCCCGGATTGCGCTTGCCTCGCCAAAGCGGGCCGCTCGGCCGCGGTTTTCGCGAGCCTCGGAGCGGACATCTTCAATCATGTCTCATCATCAAGAAAATCCGCCGCCCGCAGCCGTCGCCGATCGACAATCAGCCGCAGCACGTCCGGCCGCGCATAGTGCCCGGCTGGATCAAAATTGTGACGCTCCTCGCGCACCCGAGCGGGATCGAGATCGGCCACCAGCAGTTCCTCGCGCCCCACGACCGGCTCAACCATCCAGCGACCATCCGGACCAGCGATGCACGAACCGCCGTCGCAGAGCATCTCGCCGGGCTGAGCGATCCGCTCGCGCAACGGCATGTCGGCTGGCAGATCCGATTCGCGCACGATCGCCGATGCCGACAGCACGAACGATCGTGACTCCATCGCGACAAAACGCGTGATGTCTCGAGTCAGATTTGCCGAGCCCGGCCACAGCATGACGTGCAAATCTTCGCCCGCAGCGTACAGCGCCGCGCGGGCCAGCGGCAGCCAGTTCTCCCAGCAGTTCAGCGCGCCGAGCATGAACGGCCCGATCGCGTGCGTGACCAGCCCGGCGCCGTCGCCGATGCCCCACGCGAGCCGTTCCTCATACGTCGGCATCAGCTTGCGATGAATCGACAGGGTTTTTCCGCCCCCGTCAATGACGACACGCGAGCAGAACAGACTGTGCCCGCCGCGGTCAGCCGCCCGCTCGGCGATGCCGAGCACAACCGCGATGCGTCCGCGCCGCGCCGCATCGCTGATCGGATCGAGATGGCCTCGATCGGGCGCCACGGCCTGATCGAGATAGAGCGCATGAAGCGCTTTTTGTTCCGCATTATCAAACCGCGCGCCGTCCGTGCGGCAAATCCAGAGGGGATACGCGGGAATCAGCGCCTCGCCGAACGCCACGAGTTGGCAGCCCGCTTCCGCCGCGCGGTTAATGGCGGCCACGACGCGCGCGGTCGCAGCCTCGCGATTCAGGAACGCGGATGCAATCTGGCCGATGGCGACCCGGAACATGCCGACGCATTGTAGGCCGCTGCCCCTGCGCTTTGGGAAACGTCGATGCAACGCATCGGCACGTACGACGTTAGTACTACAGCGTCGGATCGACGTCAAAGCCTAATCGGAACCCCCCGCGCATGCGGGGGACCGAAACCACGGGCTGCAAGCCCGTGCCACGCGGAAAGTACTCCCCGCGCAAGCGGGGGGACCGGTCCGAAGGGCCGGGTTTCCGACAATGAGCGCAGCAGTGATAGAATGCACGGCCGTTACCGTCGTTTACCGGAGCGAGTGAAAACCGTGCCCTATCCCGACCTTCAATCGTTTCTGCGTGACCTCGAGCAGCGCGGCCAACTTCGCCGCGTCCGCGTGCCGGTCGATCCCGAACTCGAAATCACCGAAATCGCCGACCGCGTCAGCAAGTCTCCTTCGCCCGAGGGTGCGGCCGGCGCTCCGCGAACCGATCCTTTGCATGGCGGCCGGGGCGGCGTGGGGCTGCTGTTCGAGCAGGTGCGCGGCTCGGCGTTTCCGCTCGTGATCAACGCCTACGGCAGCTACGCGCGCGTCAAGCTCGCGCTGGGCTGCAACACGCTGGAAGAGTTGGCCGATCGCGTGCAACGTCTGGCCAAGCCCGAACCGCCCACGACGCTGATGGAGAAGATGAAAGCCCTGCCCGAACTGATGAAGCTTGCGTCGTTTCCGCCGAAAGTCGTCAAGCGCGGAATGTGTCAGGAAGTCGTGAAGACCGACGACGCCAATCTGTTCGATCTGCCTGCGATCAAATGCTGGCCGTTCGATGGGGGGGCGGATGAAGAAGTGATCGTGCAGTTCGAGCACGAAGGCACGACGAAGGGAACAGGGAACAGCGAACAGGAATCAGAGCGATGCGACGAAGCGACGAAGCGACGGAGCGACGAAGGGACGGTCACGCCATGCTCACATCCGGTGGGAAGGTACATCACCTTCGCCGGGATTTACACGAAGTCGTACGACGGCCGCGAGCGAAACGTCGGGATGTACCGCATTCAGTTGCTGGGCCCGAAGGAAGCGGCGTTTCATTGCCACGTGCATCACGACGGCGCTCGCCACCAGCGCCAGTGGGCCGCGCGCGGCGAGCCGATGCCAATGGCCGTCGTGCTCGGCGGCGAGAGCGTATTGCCCTACGCCGCCACCTGCCCGCTGCCGCCCGGCGTGTCGGAGTTGTTGTTCGCCGGCTTTCTCAATGGCGGCGCGATCGAGCTGACGCCTGCCAAGACGATTCCGCTCGAAGTGCCCGCCAACGCCGAATTCGTCATCGAAGGCTGGGTCGATCCGCGCATGACCGTGCGCGAGGGTCCCTTCGGCGATCACACCGGCTTTTACAGTCTCGCGGCGCGGTACCCGCTGTTCCGCATCACCGCGATCACGCATCGGCGGAATCCCGTTTTCCCCGCCACGATCGTCGGCAAGCCGCCGATGGAGGACTATTACCTGGGCAAGGCCACCGAGCGCGTTTTCCTGCCGCTGCTTCAGATGCTGATTCCCGACGTCATCGACTACCACCTGCCGATGTTCGGCGCGTTCCACAACTGCGCGTTCGTCCGCATTCGCAAGGAATATCCGTATCAGGCCCGCCGCGTCATGTCCTCGATCTGGGGCGCGGGGCAGATGAGCTTCACCAAGTTCATCATCGTCGTCGACGAGGACGTCAACGTACACGACGAGCAGGCCGTGCTGTTTGCGATGGGCGCCAACGTCGATCCGCGCCGTGACACGATGATTGTCGATGGTCCGATGGACATCCTCGACC
The DNA here is from genome assembly GCA_011525745.1 of Planctomycetaceae bacterium. Classification (GTDB taxonomy): domain Bacteria; phylum Planctomycetota; class Phycisphaerae; order UBA1845; family UTPLA1; genus PLA4. The sequence goes on from WYBU01000143.1 coordinate 37,902, forward strand.
ACGCCACGCCCTACCTGGCGGCCGGCAGCAAGATCGGCATCGACGCCACGCGCAAGATCCCCGGCGAAGGCGTCGTGCGAGACTGGCCAACGGAACTGACCATGTGTGGCGAAGTCCGCGAGCTGGTCACGCGCCGCTGGCGCGAGTACGGCCTATGACCCCGCACATGACGCCCGCCTCCGCCATTTTGCTGACCCGCGCCGAGGTGCGCGAGTTCGACCGCCGCGCCATCCAGGAATTCGGCATACCGGGGATCGTCCTGATGGAAAACGCCGGTCGCGGCGCGACCGAGCATATCGTCGGCGCTTTCGGCGGCACGGCCGCCGGCCGGCACGTCATCGCCTGCGGCGGCGGCAACAACGGCGGCGACGGCTACGTCGTCGCGCGGCATCTGGTCAACCGCGGCGTGCCGGTCGAGGTGCTTGTCATCGGCTCGCCGCGGCGTCTGCCGCACGATGCGCGCATCAATTACGACATCGTATGTCGCATGGCGACGCCCATGCGCGAGATCGCGGGCGAGGCCGACCTGCCCGTGGTGGAAGAATCGCTGGCGGCAGCGTCGGTCATCGTCGATGCGCTGCTGGGCACCGGCTTTACCGGCCGGGTACGCGGGCTGACGGCCGACGTGATCGCGCGCATCAACGCGCGGCGGCCGGCGGCCAGGATCGTGGCGATCGACCTGCCCTCCGGCATGGACTGCGACACCGGCCTGCCCTGCGGCGTCTGCGTGCAGGCTGATATGACAATCACTTTTGTCACGCTCAAGGCCGGCTTTTTGCAGCCCGGCGCCCCGGCGCTCACCGGCCGGGTCGAGGTCGTCGACATCGGAGCGCCGACGATGCTCATTGCGCCCGACTCGGGAGTTCCGTCGGTGTGAAATAATCCGAGCTGCGAATGCCGCCGCCCCATTCCTCCGGAAAGCGCCGCGCTGATGGCGGAACCCCGCGAGATTCGGCTCCGTGCCACGTTTATAACAATTGAATCCGCGTCATGTATGCGGAATAATTGGGTGCAGAAGGCGGCATGGTATGTCGATTCCCAAAGAGCAGCCGGATCGCGACGGCGCCTTGCCGCCCGACACGCGCATTGCCGATGGCGGCGTCGCGCTTCGCCGCGAGCCGTTCCTGTTTCGCCGCTGCTTGTTCCCCAACCTATACACGTGGTTCGTATTCCTTGCCGCGATGGACGTGATCTTCACGACGCTCATACTGTGGATCGGCGGGCGCGAACTGAACTGGCTGGCCGATCACGTGTTGCAGCGATACGGGGTGCCGGGGGCCGTGGCCGTGAAGTTCGGCGCGGTGATTCTCGTCGTGATCATATGTGAGTTCATCGGCCGCTTACGCCATTCCACCGGTCGCAGGCTGGCCGAGTGGTCGGTGGCCATCAGTACGATTCCGGTTGCGCTGGCGTTCATTCAGCTTCTCGTGACTCCGCGACACAAGTTGATCGAGGGACCGCCCGATCCCGCCTCCATCCGCGTGCTGGCGCCGCTGCCGCGCCCCGGCGATCGCCTGCCGCCGGGCGAGTAAGCGCGGCCGTGGCGGACTTAACCGAACCGCGACCGTGAGAGAGCGGCGGAAGACGCCGCGAAGACGCCAGCCTGCACTATTCATCACGGTAAAGAGCATTGAATAGCGGCAACGCCTTGACCATGCCATACTCCAACAATGGAGCGGCCTACAGCAGTGCGACCGGATCGACGTCGACGGTCAGCGTCCTGACACGGGCCTTGAACGCATTCTCTGATCGCAACCGATCCAGCGCCGACAACAATGCCGACGCCGATTCGAAAGTCAGGATCACCTCGTACCGGTACTGATTCCGCAGTCGCGGCAACGCGCAGGGCTGGGCGTCCCAGATGCGCGTCGGCATGCCCGCGGCGAAAAGTCGCTCGCGCAGCGCCGACGCCAGCCCGATCGCGCCGTCCCGCGCCCGCGTCAGCCGCGCGTCGGCCAGCACGATCCGCATCATGCGCGTCGCCGGCGGCAGCGCCGCTTTTTTTCGCAAACCCAGTTCCTCGGCTGCGAATCGCTCGTAGTCCTGGTTCAGCGCGTGGCGGATCGTCGGCAGATCGGCGTTGAACGTCTGCACCACCACGTCGCCGCCCCGATGCGACCGGCCGCTGCGCCCGGCCACCTGCAACACAAGCTGAAAGGTCCGCTCGGTGCTGCGGAAGTCGTCAATCGCCAGGGCGGTGTCGGCGCTGACGATGCCGACGAACGACACGAACGGATAGTCCAACCCCTTGGCGATCATCTGCGTGCCGACCAGCACGTCCAACTCGCGCCGCTCGAAGCGGCCCAGCACGTCGGCGTAGTCGGATGGCTTGACCATCACGTCGCTGTCCATCCTCGCCGCACGGACGTTGGGAAACTTGACGCGCAGCTCCTCTTCCACGCGCTCGGTGCCCATGCCGAAGCGCACCAGCGTCCCGCCGCAGCCGGCCATGCCGCATTTCCGCGGGACGGGCATCCGTTCGTGGCAGTAATGACAGTGGACCAGGTCGGTGCCCTGATGAAACACGACATAGACGCCGCAGTTCGGGCAGACGATCGGCGTCAGGCATTTCGGACAAAACAGGTAATTGGCGTAACCTCGGCGGTTCAACAGCAAGATTGCCTGTTCGCCCCGGTCGAGCGTCGCCTTGAGATATCGCTCCATTTCCTCCGACAACAGCGTGACGCGCTTGACGCGGCGATGTTCGGCCCGCATGTCCACCAGGTGCAGACGCGGCGGAGCGAGGTCGGCGACGCGCCGCGGCAGCCGCAGCAGTTCGTAGTGGGGCAGCCGGCCGACGTTGTGCCACGTTTCCAGCGACGGCGTGGCGGAGCCGAGCACGACGGGGATCGATTCGATCTGCCCGCGCTTGATGGCCACGTCGCGCGTGTGGTAGCGCGGCGCGGCCTGGTTCTTGAAGCTCGCCTCGTGCTCTTCGTCGACGATGATGACGCCCGGCCGCGGGCAAGGCGCGAAGACCGCCGAGCGCGGGCCGATGACCACCTCAACCCGCCCGGCGGCGATGGCCGTCCAGGCGCGCGAACGCTGCGCCGGCGTCATGCCGCTGTGCAGCACCGCGACGCGGGCGAAGCGCTTCGTCAATCGCTGCACGACCTGCGTCGTCAGGGCGATCTCGGGCACGAGCAGAATCGCCTGTCGGCCTTCGGCCAGCGCGTGGCGCATGGCGCGAACATAGACTTCGGTCTTGCCGCTGCCCGTGACGCCGAACAGCAGAAACACGCGGAACTGTCGCGCGGCCACGGCCGCGATGACGCGTTCGGCGGCGGCGTATTGCTCGGGGTTCAGGTCGAATGCCGGCTCGTCGGGCGCCACGCTGGGCCAGTCCGGCTCGCGCGGCTCGCGGCAAATCTCGACGGAGATCAGTCCGGCGCGCTTCAGCGACCTGATGACGGCGTTGGAGGCGCCGACCGATTCGCGCAGCAACTCGACGGAAATCGGCCCGGCGTCCTGCGCTTGTGCTTTTGCTCCTTTTTGTCCGGCGCTGTCTGTGTTCGAAGACGCGGCTGGCTCCCGCGCCTTTCGAAGCAGGTCGATGACGGCGCGCTGCCGCTTCGATTTCGCTTCGTCCTCGGCCGGCGGCCGCAGCAACCGCACATAGCGCACGTTGCGGTGCCCGCTGACGCCGCGCGCCGCCAGCGGCGCGACGACCGACAGCGTCGGCCCGATCGGGCAGGCGTAATAGCGCGCGATCCACCGCCCCAGTTCGAGCATCTCGGTCGACAACAGCGGCTTTTCGTCGATGATTTCCGCAACCGCGCGCAGCGTTGCGTCCCACTCGCCCTCACTGCGCTCGATGCAGTAGCCCGGCGTCAGCCTCCCCGTCGCGCCGATCGGCACGCGCACGCGCACGCCGGGAACGACGCGCTCAGTCAACTCATCAGGAATGATGTAGGAATAAACGCGATCGATCGGCGCCAGCGGCGCGACGCCGGCAATCGGCCCCCGCCGCGCCACCGGCGCATCAAACAGCGGCGCACCGCCCGCGCGCGTCGCGGGTTTCGTCGGCGGAATCAGATAGTCGGCCACGGGGAGAGTGTAACGCGGGGGCGATTCCGCCGGCGTACAATGGAGACGCCATGCCCGACTTCAAGATTCAAAGCACGATGACACCCGCCGGCGATCAGCCGCAGGCGATCAAGCAACTGTTCCGCAGCTTTCAAGACGGCCGCGCGCGGCAGACGCTGCTGGGCGTCACCGGCTCGGGCAAGACCTTCACGATGGCGCACGTCGTCGAGGCGCTGAACCGGCCGACGCTCGTCATCAGCCACAACAAGACGCTGGCGGCGCAGTTGTACGAGGAGTTCAAGGAGCTGTTCCCGCACAACGCCGTCGAGTATTTCGTCAGTTACTACGACTACTACCAGCCCGAGGCCTACATCCCGCAGCGCGACATCTACATCGAGAAAGACGCCTCGCGCAACGACGATCTAGACCGCCTGCGTCTGGCGGCCACCAGCTCGCTTGTCTCGCGTCGCGACGCGATCATCGTCGCCAGCGTCTCCTGCATCTTCGGCCTCGGCTCGCCGGAAGATTACAAGTCGAGCGTCATCGAAGTCACCGTCGGCGGCACGATGGATCGCGACGACCTGCTGAAGCGCTTCGTCGATCTTCAATACGAACGCAACGACCTGACGTTCCGCCGCGGGGCATTTCGCGTGCGTGGCGACGTGGTCGAGGTGCATCCCGCCTATGAGGAATTCGGCTACCGAATCGAGCTGTTCGGCGATTCGATCGAGCGCATCGAGCTGATCAACCCGCTGACCGGCCAGACGCTGGCCACGCAGCACCAGGCGTTCATTTTTCCCGCCGTCCACTACGTCATGCCTCAGAACCGCATCGAAGCGGCCGTCCAGTCGATTCAGGCCGAGTTGGACCATCGGCTGTCCGAACTGCGCAGCCAGGGCAAGCTGCTCGAGGCCCAGCGGCTGGCCGCCCGGACGCGTTACGACATCGAGATGATCGCCGAAGTCGGCTATTGCTCCGGAATCGAAAACTACGCCCGTCACCTGGCCGGCAGCCCGCCCGGCGCCAAGCCCTACACACTGATAGATTATTTTCCCAGTGACTTTCTGCTCATCATCGACGAGTCGCACGTGACGATTCCGCAAATCGGCGGGATGTACAACGGCGACCGGGCGCGCAAGCAGGTGCTCGTCGATCACGGCTTCCGCCTGCCGAGCTGCCTCGACAACCGCCCGATGCGCTTCGAGGAATTCGAGGGCATGTGGAACGACGTGCTGTTCGTGTCGGCGACGCCCGGGCCTTACGAGCTGAAAGTGTGCGGCGGCGAGGTCGTCGAACAAGTCATCCGCCCGACCGGGCTGATCGACCCCGTGATCGAAGTCCGCCCGGCGCGCGGGCAGGTACCGGACCTGATGCACCAGGTCCAGCAGCGCACCGCGGCCGGCGAGCGGTCGCTCGTCACCACGCTGACCAAGCGCCTGGCGGAGGACCTGGCGGCCTACATGGAGCAGGCCGGCATGAAGAGCAAATACCTGCACAACGAGATCGACACGCTGGAGCGGGTCGAGATTCTGCGTTCGCTGCGCGAGGGCAAGTACGACGTGCTCGTGGGCGTCAACCTGCTGCGCGAGGGGCTGGACCTGCCCGAGGTATCGTTCGTGGCGATTCTTGACGCCGACAAGGAAGGCTTCCTTCGCAGCGAAACCAGCCTTTTGCAGACCATCGGCCGCTGCGCCCGCAACGTCAACGCCACGGTCGTGCTTTACGCCGACAAAGTGACGCCCTCGATGCAACGGGCGATCGACGAAACCGAGCGCCGCCGGGTGCGCCAGTTGGCGTACAACCAGGAGCACGGAATCACGCCGGAATCGGTCAAAAAAGCCATCCGTACCGGTCTGGAAGCCGAGATTTCTGCTCGAAAAACCGCTCGCGAGGCGTTACGCCTGTCGGAAGAGCAATACGGAACGGCCGAGACAATTGCCATTTTGGAGCAGGAGATGCTTGAAGCGGCCGAGGAATTGGAGTATGAACGTGCCGCCCAGCTTCGCGACCGGATCAGGAAGCTGAAGGAACAGCCGATGCTTTTTGACGCTCCGGCCTGATAACGGGCAGGACCGATGAACCGGCGGGCAGCCCCAGCGCCCCGCCAATTCGTGACCCCGGTTGACGATTACGGCGGTCGATTCTTGGTACGATCGGCACGAAGAATCGGCGCAGCAGGTTAATTGGAGACTCTTTCATCCAAAATCCGTCCGTGGGTCGCAAGAATTGTCGAAGCCGAGGGATTATTCCCTTGGCAATTTCGAAAAACCTTTGCAGAATGCCGCATGGTGCGGGGGCTACCCAAAGAGGGCTCCAAAATGATCAGAAGCAAGTCGAGTGCTTACGGGCTTCTTGCGATTTATGAGATCGCAAAAGCGTCACAGAGCGACAAGGCGTCGACGGGAATTCTTGCGCGCGACGTTGCGCGCAAATACAAGTTGCCGACCGCTTATGTCGCCAAGGTCATGAGTCATCTCGCCAAGCACGGTGTGCTTGATTCGGAGCGCGGTCCCAACGGCGGATTTCGCCTCGCGCGACGGGCCGAAAAGATCACGCTGTGGGATGTGCTTGAGGCATCCGGCGCCTTGACGGCCGACCATGGCGACCGCCTCAAGCAGTACCCGCCGGCCGTTCGCAAGATGCTCAATCGCGCGTACGAGCAGATCATGGCCAGCGTCCAGAGCGCGGCAAGCACGTCAACCGTGGCGGACATGCTCTAGCGGCCTGATCAAGCGTGCACGCATTGAACTCGTCGAGGGTCGTTTGCGCGCCGCGAACATCGCGTCAGGGTGATTGCCCGGACCGCCGTCGTTTGTAAAATGTCTGCTATGGCGGCGCGTTCCTGACTTCGGATTTTTTCGGCTGAGAAGTCGAAATCGTCGAAGCTTCCGCGCCTGAATCGCGCCGTCCGGTCAGGTGCTCGACCAACGTCGCCTCGGAATACAGGTAGGCCACGGTCTTCAGGCTGCGGCGCTGTTCCTCGATATTGCTTTTCTGCTGAGCGACGCCGTCGGCGTCGCCGCGCGCCTCCGCCGACTGTATCAGTCGGCGGCCGATTTGCGCGAAGCCGATCCAATCCTCCATGGTTCGCACGATATCCGGCGCCAGCAACCGCACGTAGGCGTGTGCAGCGGCTTCGCCGGATCTCTCGCGGAACGCCTTGATGGCCGATTCCGGGTCATCGAACAAAATGTCGATCGCCTTCCGCAGCAGGTCGAGGCGACCCGTCTCCATGAGGCGGATGGCGACGAGTGCGCGCAGTTCGGGGTCGGCCGGCGTCGGCAGAATGGCGCTGACGCGACCGGCAATCTCGTGATCCGGATCGCTCAGATGGGCCAGCAACGCATCGACCGCCGCGTCGCCCAGGGCGACCAGCGCATCATGCGCGGCACGGCGCACGTGGTAGTCCTTGTCGCCCAACTGAAGAATCAGTCGCTCGACGTGTGCCGGATCAACCGCCGGCGCCGAATGGGTTGCGGTCGCCGGCCGCGAAGTCGCGACAGGCTGCGAGGCCGGCGCAGAGCCATGCGCCGACTGGGCGAGCGCACAATACAGAATCGTTGCGATCTGGCCCAGGCAGTCCATCCCGGGACGCTCCAATCGTTTGCGGCCGAAGGTCGCGGGCCGTCCGGCCAACGGATCATTGTACGACCGGCAGCGCAACGTCGCGACGATGTACCGACCGGTCCGTCGGCCGGGCGTAACAGTCGGCCGGTCCAACGAATCGCTCCCACCCGCCGCGCTCGAACAAGTACTGCCGCACATGAGTGCACAAGTGACACTTGTTCGCGTAGCCCCGCGGCCGCGTTTCGTAGCCCAGCCGCGCCGCCGCGTCATACAGCGCCGTGGAACTGCCGCGAACGACCGGCTCGACGATCGGGTGATTCCGCCACTCGGCACTCAATCGCCGCCACATCTGCGGCAGCGGTTCTTCCTTGGCGTTGCCCAGAATGATTCCGCTGCACACGCCCGGGAAGACGTTGCCGTACGGATCAATATGAACGTGTCGGCCGCCCAGTACCGCGCGCGTGCATACGTCGTCGGCAAACGCTTCGGGCGGCTGGCCGGGATAAAAGTCGCACAGCTCGTCGGCCGCGCGACCGGTCAGCCGCTCGCGATGGCGCTGCAACGCGTCGGCAAACGCGGCCCGCTTTTCGTCGGGTGATGCGTGGCGCAGGTCGACCGGCCGGGCGACAAAGTCCCACCAGCGCACCCGCACGCCCTGATCGCCCAGCACCGCGCGCGCGATTCGAACGCACCGCTCGACACGATCGAACGGCACGTATTCCTGGTGATAGACGTCGGCCGATACGACGAGCATCGTCATGCCGCAATCCCGCAGTGCGGCGAGCCGGTCGCGCGTTTCGTCGTCGTCGCGCGCCCAGTAGGCGTTGGTCTCGACCTTCTCGAAGCCGCCGTCGCGCGTCAAACCCTCCGCATGGGCCGCACGGGCGATCGCCAGCAGGTGCGGCCAGTCGCCGAAGGGTTCGCCGCCGGAAAGATGAATCCGCATCGACTTGCCGGCCGAAGCGGCGACGTCGCGCAGTCCGCGCCAATAGGCCAGCGCGTCATTGACGGACATCCGGCCGCCGCGGTCGGGACCGCTGTAAACGTAGCAGAAGGCGCACTTTGCGTTGCACCAGTAGGTGAGCATCAGCCCGGCGAATTCCCAGGGGACCAGTGCGGGCGCGACGGAAAGGGGGGATGCGGGTTTCATGGTTAATCGGCCCGATGGATTGTAAGGACCGCGGCCGGCGGCGCACGAAGCGGATGGCAAGGAAAAAAATTTGGGAAAACTCGTGACGTTTGGCGTCCTTTTGCGACTAATAGGAATAGACGGCCGTATACAGGTCGGACGGGGCTGGTCGGTGCGCCTCGCGGCGGCGTACGTCGGCTTCGTTCGGGGCGGGCTGTTCGTGCGCGCCTGGCGTTCGCGGTGTTTTTCAGTTCGATCTCGGTTCAAAGCTTGGTTCGCGCAGCGCGGGGCTGCCTTCGTTCGGCCGGGGGTTTGATCGCCTGTGGCCGCGCGCCTTGCTCGCGCATCGGAGGTTCAACATGAAACGATGGGGCACGATCGTTGTCTTGGGACTGCTGGCCGGATGCAACACCGGCATGCCGGCGTCCTTCATGTCGCCGGCGATCAATGGCGATTGGACCTTCAATTCGCTCTCCAAGGGCGATTCGGCCTGCGTCACGATCAGCAATAGCGCGGTCTCGGCCTGGCGACCCGGGTGCCAGAACGGGTCCGGCTGGGCGATTACCCGGTCCTCCCCGGCTGTCGCTCAGAACAACCGGTTGATGCTGGATTTCGAGGTTCAAGAAAACGGTGTCGTCGTTCCGTATCGCCTCGATGTGAGCCTCCAGCCCGACGGGCGCTTTCTGGGCACGTTGTTCATCGGCGCGGAAGGCAACCGGTCGGAATCGGTCGTGCTGGTGCGGCGCTGACTTGCAGTTGCCGCATGGCACGTGCACGCGACCGAAGTGCAACCCCATGAACGCCGCTTGCGGCTCATGGGTTGCTCGAATTCGCAGCACATCGAAGCTGCCGCTTGCTTCCCCGCGGCCATGCGGCCTGCACGGTTGCCGTTGCGCAGCACCACGCCTGTGCTGCATCCATTCGATGACACACGCAGGCTCGTGTACCATCCCCGCTTCGATCACACGGGATTTCACGAATGAACCACGCGCCACGAACGCGACGCTTCGCCGGTCTTGCTGCGTTCGCGCTGCTGCTGACTTCCTCCGGCTGTGCCAATCCCTATCGTTACGAGCCATGTCCGCCGCACGTCAGCGATGCGCTGGGCGAGGCGGTCGGTCGTCGTGCTGAAGTCAAGCTGTTCTACGCCACCGACCGTCGGCGCACCGGCATCAGCCAGCCGGCGTTGTTTTACGGCGCCGAGCGGGCCGACGATCTGCGCGTGGGCACTTGCCGCGTGAGCATCCCGGAAGGGCACGGACTCGGGCGGATCGAAACGCCGGCGCCGTTACTGGCCGAGAATCCGGACCGCCACGTCGTGCTGATGAACGTATCCGCCCCGATGCCGCGTCCCGCGTTTTTGGCGGCCTTGCAGCAACAGATCGCAAAGTCGCAACGCCGAGAAGTGCTCGTCTTTGTTCACGGCTACGCCATGCTCTTTTCCGAGGCCGCGCGCCGGGCCGCCCAGATTGCCCACGACATCGACCTGGACGGCGTCGTCATCGTCTATAGCTGGCCTGCGCAAGGGTGGTTGCTCAGCTATCTCGTCGATGCCGTCAACGTCGAATGGACCGAGCCGCACATGATCGAGTTTCTGGCGATGCTGGCTGACGAATCGGGCGCCGAGCGCCTCCATCTGCTGGCGCACAGCATGGGCTGCCGCGTCGTGGCCCGTGCCGTGCGGCAGTTCGTGCTGTCGCGCCCCAATACCGATCGCCCTGGTTTCGATCAGATCATTCTCGCCGCGGCCGACATCGATGCCCGCATCTTCGAGCGCGATTACGCGCCGTATCTCGCGCGGGCCTGTCGGCGCATGACGATTTACGCCTCCGCGGTGGATTGGGCGCTTGGCTCGTCGCAGTTCTTGCACAAGTACCCGCGGCTGGGGCAGCCGACGTTTTGGCGCGACATCGAGCAGGTTGCCGGCCGCATCGAGATCGTCGACGCTTCGCCGGTCGACCGTGGCGTCATAGGTCACATCTACTACGGAAGCAGTCCCGATGTACTGGAAGATTTGCGCGGTGTGCTCGACGACCGATCGCCCGAAGAACGCGGCCTGACGCCGTCGGGCCATCTGCACCGCATTCATCCGCGGACGGCGCGAACGGCGATCGGCGTGCGATCCGTAGCGCCTTGAAGAGCATTGCAGCGTGTCGTGGTCCTCAATCGACCAACGCGCCGCTCCGCGCGGCCCCGAAAGACCTGCTCCGGCGACTCCGTTCCCCGTCGTTCGGGCGCGCGGTGTGCGGGCTGAAACCGTCGCTGTGCCGGGCGATGGTCACGTATTGAAATCGTGCGTGTTGATCTCCAGCGGCGCCTGCATGTGGTTTGCCGCCGATGGCTTCGACAGCACCTTGGAGAAGCAGTAGCCAATGAGGCACAAGACGAAACCGACCGAGCAGGTCATGAAGATCCAGCCTCCGACCGTCATGAGACCACCTCCGCGGGAAACGCTTTCGTACGAAACGCCGTTGTGTCACGCGTCTCCGCCTGCCAGCGCCGGCCGGCAACGGCGATGAGAATCAACAAAAAGATGAGTACGGCCAGTACGACGCAGATGGCGAGGAAGGGCACTTGCTGTTCGCGCAAGACCTGGATCTTTCCGGGCATGTCGTTCCAGCACCAGTAACCCAAAACGAAAATCAGATATGCCGGCGCAACGTACTTGATGATGAAGTTGAACAATCGCGGCAGACCCAGCTCGGCCCCTTCCATCGCAACCGCGTAACCGCGCCGAACGCCGAAGACCCAACTGTACAGGATGACCTGCACCGTCGCCAGCAGCACGATCGCCACCGTCCCGACCCAGTCGTCGATCGTGCCCAGCGCCGCCAGGTCCTTGCTGAAGAAGATGACGAACAGGGAGCCGAGGCAGGTGATCATTCCCAGCAGCGCCACCGACGCGCGTCGTCCGATCGCCAGCCCTTCCTCCAGGAACGCGATGGCCGGCTGGAGCATCGACAGCGAGCTTGTGATGGCCGCCAGGAACAGCATGAAGAACCACAGGAATCCGAAGATTCGACCGCCCGGCATGTAGAGGAACACGATCGGCAGCGTTTTGAATCCGAGATCGAACGTGCCCGTCACCGAAGCCCCTGCGGCGCCCAGAAAGATGAAGGCCGCCGGGATCGTAATGAGTCCGCCCAGGCACACCTCGAAAAACTCGTTCGTGGACGATGCCGTCAGGCCGGACAGCACGATGTCGTCCTTCGGACGGAGGTAGCTGGCGTAGTTGACGATGACGCCGAATCCGACGGACAGGCTGAAGAAAATCTGACCCGCCGCGGCCAGCCACGTTTGCGCGCTGCCCAGCGCCGTGTACCACGGTCCGCCGCCCTTGTCGTGGGGGTTCCACATGAAGCCCAGCCCGTTGAGCACGTTCAGATCGGGCTTGTCCGGATTCGGCGTGCCGAGCGTCAGCACGCGAATCAGCACCGCGAACGCGCACAACGCCATCAGCGGTATGGCGAATTTGCAGAACGACTCGATGCCCTTGGTAATGCCGCGATAAATCAGAAAGAAGTTCAGCGCAAAGACGATCATCCAGACGATCACGCTGATGTGCAGCTTGCCGTCGAGCATCAGGCCGTCCTGATTGGCGCCGGTGAAGTTGTTGAACATCGCGGTGCTGTTGGCGGCGTACTGATTCGGATCGCTCCCGAGGTCGACCGCGCCGTACAAATACATCCAGGCATAGCCGAGACACCACGACTCGATCAGCACGTAGTACGTGTAGATCATGATGGGAATGAGCAGGCCCAGTACGCCCAGATATCGCCAGACCTTGTGACGGCCCAATAGTCCGAAGATGGCGGGACAGGAGTTGAACCCGAAGCGCCCGCCGTATTTTCCCATCGTCCACTCGGCCCAGCAGATCGGGATTCCAAGAAACAGCAGCGCGCAGAAGTAGGGGATCATGAACGCGCCGCCGCCGTTCTGAGCGGCCTGTCCCGGGAATCGCAGGAAGTTCCCCAGGCCGACGGCCGAGCCGGCCACGGCCAGAATCATGCCGACACGGCTTCCCCACTGTTCCCTCGGTTTGGCGGAAGTAGACATGCGATAACAATCTCCTCGCGCGGCTGAATCGCCCGATCGGCCGGGTGCAAGGCGGTTACAGTAGGAAAACGCCGTCGCGGCGTCAACGCGATGCCGGATGGGTCCGCCCGTTATTGGGTCAACTGTTGACGCAAGAACGGCCGATTCATACCATGAGCGGCCGACGTCGCTCCTCGGGAAAAGCTAGGAGGAATCGCCCGTGTTCGATCTCGACTTTGCATCGTCGCTGAACGCGTTTCTAGCAAGCTTGTCCAACTTCATCAACAGCCTGTTGAATACGATTTTCACGCAGTTGGCCGCGTTCTTCGACTCATTCACGTTCAACTTTTGACGCGCCGTGATTCGCGGAATCGCCTTTGATCTCGACGATACGCTTGCGCCCGAGGCCTGCTTCGTCGAAGGCGGCTTCCGGGCGGTGGCAGTTGCATTCGAAAACGAATTCGGTCCGCCGCGCGAGACTCAGGCGATACTGCGAAAGCTGTTCAACGCCGGCGACCGCCGTCGCGTCTTTAACGCGCTGCTGGCGCAACTCGGCCGGCCGGACGATCCGGACTTGGTGGCGCGCATGGTCGACGTCTATCGCGCCCATTGTCCGATCGTGGAGCTGTATCAGGACGCCGCGCGGGCCGTCGCCGCGCTGCACGGACACTACGCGCTGGCCGTGATCAGCGACGGCTTCCTGACGTCGCAGCAGAACAAGGCCGCCGCGCTGGAGTTGGAGCGCTGGTTCGATCCGATTGTGCTGACCGATGCGTGGGGCCGCGATTACTGGAAGCCCCATCCGCGCGCGTTCGAGGAGCTGGCCGCCCGCTGGTCGATCAGCGCCGCCGAGCTGGCCTACGTCGCCGACAATCCCGAGAAAGACTTCGTCGCGCCGAAACAGCTCGGTTGGCGCAGCATCCAAATCCGACGCCGCGATTCGCTCTACGGCGATCGGACGCCTCCGGCCGGCGGCGCGGCCGATCACGTCATCACGACGCTCGACGATCTGCCGGCACTGCTCCGATAGCCGCGTCCAATCCGAGCCCCAAGCGCAAGCGCCGGGGTTGCACGCACGAATGCGAGTGAACCGCGGCGCTTGCGCTTGCGGCTCTGATCATTTCCGGGCGGCCCACCGCGTTGCCGTGGGCTCTCGATGACAAGAGCCGGAACATCTCGCTCAAACGCGCGCCACCCTCCGTCCGCTGAGCTATCCAGCGCCCACGGCAGATGCGCGGCACGATGGCTCTCGTGATCAGTTTTCAGTCACCGTGCGACGAGTCGCTCGGCGCCGCCCCCCAAGGCATCGGCGGGCCTGTGTGATCCAACAAGAAGAACCGATATTCCGGACTGTTCAACGGCTTCGCGAACTCGAAATCCACAACCGTTACGCCGCGCGCATCTCGCTTCCGAATCGTTGCGACGAACTCCCCCGCGTCGAATGTCGATCCTTGCGGCGGCGCCTCTCTCGTCTGAGCCAGGCGGCCCAGGAACGTCGTCAGGAACGGTTGATCCGTTGCGTGCAGGCGCAGCGTGCGCGGACCGAGCGTTTCCGGGCGAACGCCCGCCGTCTCGGTCAGATAGTGCACGCGTGGCGCGTCATCGCCGAACAACGCCGCGCACGTGTCCTGGCACCACAGCAGATCGAACACCCACGCGCTGTTCAGGAAAAACACGTGCGTCGCCCGCGTTTGGCCGCCCTCCGCTGAGGCCAGCGCCGAACGGAACGTTTCGGCCCGCTGCCGCTCGATCCACTTCAGCGACCACGCCGAGAACGACCCGGCGCCCATCGGCATCAGCACGAAAATCAGCACCGCGATTCGTCGCGGCCATTCCGAGGCGACCGATGCCGGCTTCGCCCCCGCGCACGACGTGCCCGCGATTGGGCCGAAATCAGCGTCCGTCGCGTTTCGAAGCGGCGCCCGTCCCAGCGTCAGCGCCGCCCCCAGCACCGACAGCCCGACGGCCGGCAGCATCAGCACGCGGTTGTCCGGCGGCGTGCAGGCCAGCAACGGCAGGAACGGCACGGCCCACCACGCAAACGCCCGGATGCGCCCGCACCTTCCGTCCAGTCTCAGAAGCAGCCACGCGACGAAAACCATCGCCGCGGTTCCGACGGTCGTGTAAAGCACCGGCAGCAGCGGCCGATCGTTGAACATGAACGTAATCGCCGGATTGACCGGAATCAGCCAGCTCGAAAGCAGCATCAACAAACGTCCGGGCATGCGCAGCAGGTAGTCCAACGGGTGCGAGAATGGATTGAGCATCAGCACGCCGTTGCTGCCGTAACCCGACGCGGCGTAATAGCCCATGTACGCCAACGCCATGGCGAGCATCGCCGCGGTGCCCACCAACACGCGCGGAACATGGTTCTCGGCCGGCCAGGTCAACGTGCCGAGGCGCCGGCGATCCCGTTCGATCCACAGCAGCCCCAGGGGAACGACGCAAGCCGCCACGGCGCCCTCCTTCGCGCCCAGCGCGGCGGCGTACGCGATCAACGCCATCAGGAGGCAACCGGCCCCGCCGCCGCGCACAAACCGCGTCACGGCCGCCATCGTCGCCACGGTGAACAGCAGCGCCAGCAGGTCGCATTGGGCGGCAATGAACGTCGCCGGTACGGCGTTGAAGCTTGCGACGGCAAACACGAGCGCCGCCGTTCGCGCCATGACTTCGTCGTCCAGCCACGCGCGGCACAATCCCAGAACGCTCCAAACGCACAAAACATAGAGCAACAGACTGAATGCGCGGTAGCCAATGGGGTTTCGGCCGAATACCTTGAACTGCCCATACAGCACGACGTCGCTCACCGGCCGCAGGTAACGAAACCGCATGTCATCCGCGACCCACCACGGCAGCGTGCCCGCGCGGCGTTGCTCCGCGGCATCCTGCGGATCGGCCAGGAATTCGTACAACCGCAAAGCGGGACGATCGCCGCGCTGATAATCGCCCATCAGCCGAACGGCTCGATAGTCGTCCAGGTAAAACGGCCCGATCACGAGGGGCCCGTATAATCCGCACACAAGCGCCGCCAGCATCAGCCGCGGCCGACGCAGGCGCGCGACGCGCGCGGCGATGCCGTTCGTCGGCCCCGCATCGGCGCTGACACGACGAAACGAATCGAGGTTGTCGCCGCCCTGACCCGCCTGGTGCATGAAGCTGTTCAGCCTACCGCGCGCGGCGAGGCGGCACAAAGGCGGACCGGTCCCGGCGGCGCGGGCGCTACGGCACTGGTTCAATGTCAGAGCCGGATCAGCACCCCGCGCGCAAGCGGGGGGGAACCGGCACGCAGGCCCGGATTTCAAACATCCCTCGCCGCGGTGTTAGTATGACAGCGCTATCTACTCGTTGCTGCGTCGTTTTGCGCGGAGGTGGGCCATTCGCTTGCGGCTCTCGTAGGACGTCCGATTCCGTGCCTGGTAATAGGTGCAGCGCTCGGCGATTTCATCC
>WYBU01000016.1 GCA_011525745.1 Planctomycetaceae bacterium
CAACAAGCTGCACGAATTGTCGGGGTGGGATATCGACCTGCTGGCCGTCGAACTGGCCGAATTGAAAGCGCTTCAGGTCGACCTGGATTCGCTCGGGTTCAGCGTTGATGAGTTGGCACAACTGCTCAACCCCGGCGTGAAGGATGGCGAGTGCGACCCGGACGATGTGCCCGAGCCGCCCGACGAAGCGATCACGCAACCCGGCGACCTGTGGGTGCTCGGCGAGCACCGGCTGCTTTGCGGTGACAGCGCTAACGCGTCGGACATCGATCTGCTCATCACGGTCGATTCCGTGAAGGCGGCCGAGCTACCTGCAGGCTCGGACGATAAGCCGAAGCTCCTGCCGATCCATCTTTGCAACACCGACCCGCCGTACAACGTGAAGGTCGAGCCGCGCTCGAACAATGCGATTGCGGCCGGGTTGTCGAGTTTTCCTTCGACCGAAGCCGCGCGCCAAGGCGGCGGGTTGATGCATCATCAGGGCTTCGACGTGGCGCGGCAGGGTCCGAAGAAGGCGACGACGAAGAAGCTACGCGCCAAGGACCGTCCGCTGGCGAACGACTTCGTATCGGACGAGGCCTTCGAACAGATGCTACGAGCGTGGTTCAGCAACGTTGCGCGCGTGCTGGCGGCGGGGCGTGCGTTTTACATTTGGGGCGGTTACGCGAATTGCGCCAATTATCCTCCAGTTCTGAAGGGGTGCGGGCTTTACTTTTCGCAAAGTATCATTTGGGATAAACAACATCCTGTTTTGACGCGCAAGGATTTCATGGGCGCGCATGAGTGGTGCTTCTACGGCTGGCGCGAGGGCGCGGCGCACAAGTTCTTCGGTCCGCCGAACGTGCCCGACCTCTGGCATGTGAAAAAGGTCACCCCGCAGTCGATGATCCACTTGACCGAGAAGCCCGTCGAACTCGCGGTCCGCGCGATGCAGTATTCATCCCGCGCGGGCGAGAACGTGCTCGATCTATTCGGCGGCAGCGGTTCGACGCTGATCGCCGCGGAGCAGACGAGTCGTCGCGCATTCCTGATGGAGTTGGACCCGTTGTACTGCGACGTCATCGTTGATCGCTACCGGCGATTTACGGGCAAGCAGGCGGTCAACCAACGCACAGGCATGTCGCTCAATCAAATGAGTACCGAAGTGAAGAGGAAGTAATGGCTGGCCTGTTCCACACTTGCGGAGCAGTTGCAGCGACGAGATCAGTTTCTTGTCGTGAAGCTTCTGGTAGCCGAGAAAGGCCCGGGGCGGAACCTCGGGGGCGTGAACCAAAACTGCGCGACCATCTGCCATTCATACGCCGTGTTTCTGAGAAACTCCACCGGAGGCTGGCCCTGCAGCGTGCCTGCCGGGGTCCTTGTGGCATGAAGCTGTCCATTGAAATCAACAGTTCTGTCAGAGACACGTCTGACCTCCAGGCCGTAGGTGGTCGCGCCCGGCACTGGCTGCCATTCAAACGGAACTTTGATGCCGGCGACAGCCTGAGTGCCGACGCTCGTGGCACCAACTGCCGGCGACACGAGTGTCGGCCGCGGATCATCAACGAGCCAAACGGCCCAACCCGACTCGCTTTTCGTCCTCGGTCCGTTCAGGTCGTAGCGTACGACCCACTCGTAGCTGATCTTCTGCCCCTCGGTCCAATTTCCCGATTTCGGGATCTTGGCCGCGTATTCTCCGCCCGGCGGGATTTCGCTCGCCTGAATGGTCTGGCTTGCTCCGTAGGCATCGTGCGTTACCTCGACGCTTTGAAGCGCGCTCGTTCCCGGAGTGACTTTCGCCTGCAACCACACGTGAGCGTTGCGCGATGTCCAGGTTGTGCTCGAGTCCCGAATCGTTGGGTGACAACCGACAAGGCAACCTGCGAAAAGACACAACGCAGAAAACGAATAACGCATTGGACCGCCTCCAGCGGTGTGGGTGTCGCTCGTAGCCCGTCGACAGCGAGCCTGAAGGGTACCCAGATGACCTTGGCATATCAAGTCCCAACGTATGAAGTACCTTCCGGGCACGACAGACGCCTCCGTCGTTGCGGAGGCGTCGGTGGAGGGGTCGTGATGTCCGGCGCTTCAGCCCGCGTACGCGAACTGGCCGCGGTCGACCTTGCGGAAGCGCGACTCGCGGCCCTTGTCGCGCTCCTCGCGCATCATGGCGGCGTAGAGCGTGGCGTGGGGCGTCTTGCCGCCGGGGCTGGACCAGAGGCCCTGCTCGGCCATCGCGGTGATCAGTTCCTGCGCGTGCATGGGCTTGCCGGCCTTGGCCAGCACCTGGGCGGCGGCGTCGAGGGCGCTGGTGCGCTTGGGCTTCTGAGCGCCGGCGGTCTTCGCAGCGCTCTGGGCCTTCGCGGCGCCATCGGCCTTGCTCGTACCAGCGGCCTTTGCGACCTTCCCGGTCTTGCTCGGTGTGGCGGCGTTGCTGGACTTCGTGGTCGTGCTCTTCGTGGTCGCGCTCGTCGCAGTGCGCTTCGCAGACGCCTTCCTCGCGTTCGTGGTCTTCTTCGCTGTCTTCGTAGCCATGTCTGTCTCCTCATTCGTTTGAACCGGGGCCGACGCGGTTTCAATCGACTCCGCCGCGGCGACAGTGGCGTCGGCCCTATCGGGCACCTCCGCCGCGGGATTCAACTCGTGATCCATCTCTTCAATGAACTGGGCCGCCGCGTCATCGACGCAGTGCCGTTCCCAGCACACTTGACACAACGGCCGGCCGAGGTGCGTCATGACCGGCGTGCCGCGACAGCGCTGCGTCGCGCATCGGTCGGGGTCGTAGGTCGGCTCGTCGCCGACGTCCTCGCTCGCCGTCGCCTTCGCCGCCGCCTCCGCGCGTGCCCGTCGCTGCTCATAGGGCACAATGCTCGGCGGCGCGGCGGCAATGCGCTCATCGATATCCTGCGGCGGCCGGTCGGCCGCCGTGATCGCCCGCCACGCATACCGCAGTTTGGCGGCGCTCTTGATCCGCACGCGGCGCTTCGTCCGCAGGTTGGTCGCGTCCCACCCGCCGAATCGGCTCTCGGCGTCCAGCCGCACCGGCACGAGCTGGCTGCCGATCTTCGCGGCGTAGGTGTTGCCGACTTGTACGTCCTTCTTCTTCATGTGTGTCTCCTTGTGGCGGGGTTCAGCAGCGCAGCTCGTCGAGGCTGCGCTGAATCTCCGCGCGGTCGAATCCCGAGAACAGCGCGAGGGCATCCATGAGCCGTTCGCGCACCTCTGTCAGCGTTCCCAGTCGCGGCCAAGTCGCTTCAGGCTCGTCGTCCTGCTTCGCCAGCTCGCACTCGAACCAGTCGATCAGGCTGGCGATCTCGGCCAGCGTCCGCTTGCCGGCGCTCGATGCGTCGCCAGCGCGCGTCGCATTCGTGGCGTTCGTGGCATTCGTGTCGTTCGCGTCGGTCGTCCTCTCGGTGTTCATTGCTGTGCCTCCTCTCTGGATGTCGTGCCTACACCTTCATGCCGA
>WYBU01000144.1 GCA_011525745.1 Planctomycetaceae bacterium
ATCCGCAGTCATGACAGGGTCTCCTGATTTTGGCTTCAGGAGAGCGCGCTCCCAACATTGCCTTCCAAGGACCCATCGGCTCGACACCCCAAAAAACTTGAGCAACAATAGCGCTGTCGTACTAGTGTCCAAAACACGCCCGGCCAGGAGAGTCGAAAGGCGAAGGGCGCGCGAAACATTTGCGGTTCGAACGATGCGTCCGTCAGCGGTCCGAACGCATGAAAACGCCTCGGCGAACTGATGCAACTCAGCCGGGACAACGTGACCTTTGTCCTGCGTGGAAGCGCCCTCACCTCGCGCCAGTCGCGCCAGTGACACAGGAGCAGCAATGCGCAAACAAGCAGGCAGAAATAAGAATGAGGCCAGAGCGGCGGCCAACCACGCTCGACACCAAACCCTCGCGCGACGTACACGGACAAGATGTAGCACACCCCAACCAGGCCGGACATCACGCCTACATAGAGGCACGTGGCCGGTGGCATAATTCGGAACCGCGGCGGCGGCCCACGGATGAAGTCGACTTCCTCCCCTTTCGCCTTCGGCGGCGGAACCGTCGGCCCTTCAAGCGATCGCGTCGGCATGTCCGATGCTCGGCTCATTTCAAACCAAAAAACTCCCTCAACCTCCCCGCCAGGTCGGCGTGGGCCAGGCGGGACAGTTCGCCGGCGTCGAGCCAGGCGCCGAAACAGACGGTGCAACTGTCGATGATCGTCCCCGGGCGGGCGCGGCTGTTGAGCTTGATGAGGTACACGTTCCTGCAGCGCGGGCAGTTGATCCGCGCGTCCTCGGCCGGGGCCGCCGTCGTCACGGCTCGATCGTCGGCCAGCAGCGTGCGCGGGCGCGCCGACAGCAGCGCTTCCAGTTCCAGCTCGTCGAGCCACAGGCCGTGACATTTCGGACATCGATCGACGCTTACCGGCCCGGCCGGCGCCTCGTTCAGCGCGACGTTTGTGCATCGTGGGCAGTGCATTGTGCACATTCACTTTCACTTGCGGCGGCGCCGCGCGGCGCCGCTGGCGGTTGACAGACGCGTCGTTCTCCGCCGGGCGAGTCGGCCGCACAATTCGGTCCAACCCGGCTTGATCTCCAGGATCAGCTCCAACAGCGCGAAAAACAGCGTTCCCCAGACTCCGTCCATATAGCATATTCCGGCGTCTCTATAATGCGACGCCGCGCCGTTTGCATGAGATAACGGAAAACGCGCGGGCCGCTCGCTTACAAAACCGGCTCGCGATTGGAACCGCCCCCCGTGCTGACTTTCGACTCGGTCATCAAGACCTACCGACGACGCGGCGTCGAGACCCGCGCGCTATCCGGCCTGTCGCTGAGCGTCGAGCCGGGCGCGTTTGTGGCGGTCGTCGGACCCAGCGGTTCGGGCAAAAGCACGCTGCTGCACCTGGCCGCGGCGCTCGACTTGCCCAGCGAAGGGCGCGTTCTGATCGACGGCCGCGCCACGCACGAGCTGTCCGAGGAACAACGCACCGAATTGCGCCGCCGGCGCGTAGGGCTGGTGTTTCAATTCTTCAACCTGCTGCCGACGCTGTCGCTGGAGCGCAACGTGGCGCTGCCGCTGCTGATCGACGGGCGCTCATTCGCCTCGGTGCGGCCGCGCGTACACGAGCTGCTCGACCGCTGCGGGCTGCGCGCCCGGGCCGCGGCCTATCCCGACGAGCTGTCGGGCGGCGAAATGCAGCGCGTCGCCATCGCCCGCGCGCTGATCATCGAGCCGGTGCTGCTGCTGGCCGACGAGCCGACCGGCAACCTCGATTCGGCTACCGCCGCCGACATCATGCGCCTGATCCGCCAGACGGCGCACCAAAACGGCCGCACGACGCTGCTCGTGACGCACGACGCCGACGTGGCCCGCCAGGCCGACCGCATCATCCGTCTGCGGGATGGCAGAATCGAAGCATGAACATCGAAACGTCAAGACAAAGGCACATAGGCACGGAGGCATCGATGTATGAAGGTGACTTGAATTTGCTGATCTTAAATATCAGCTGTCAGGCTTCGGATATGAGATTTTTGATCCGAGATTTGGGGACCCGGACTGGCAACCGAGGACTGACACACGACTACTGCCTTCAGCGAATGGCTTAGGGCTTACGGCTCAACGCTCGCGATTCATTGCGGACCCTACGGCTTATGGCTCATCGTCCGCACAGCAGCCCCTACTGATGGCGTCACTTGCTCCCATTCTCCGCCAAATGGCCTGCCTCACGCCGCATCACGTGCGGCGGCGACCGATGCGATACGCGCTGTCGCTTCTGTCGATCGTCCTGGCGGTGGCCCTGTTCGTCTCGATGCGCGTCACGCAAGCCAGCCTGCTGACGGCCTTTCGCACACAGCTCGACGCGCAGTACGGCGATGCGCAAATCACGATCACCTCGCCCGGCCGCGTCGGCCCGGAAGTGCTGACGGCCATCGAGAACATTCCCGGCGCGCGGGCCGCGCCGATCGTCTGGGGCTCCGTCGTCTTGACGCAGCAGCGCCGCACCATCGGCGTCTGGGGCATCGACCCGCTGCGCGATCCGCGCCTGCGAACCTATCGCCCGGACGCCGCGCTGTCGCTCGACCTGCCGACGCTGCTGCTGCAACCCGACGCCGTGGTCGTGCCGCGCGTGCTGGCCGACCGCTACGGCTGGAAGCTGCGCGACCGCTTCGACGTCACCGGGACCGACGGTGCGCGCAGGCTGACGATCGCCGGCCTGCTCGATTCGACCGGCGTCGCCGCGGCTTTCGACGGACACCTGCTGTTCATGCCGATGTCCGCCGCGCAGCGGCTGCTGGGACGCGGCGAGCGTTTCGACCGCATCGACGTGGCGATCGATAGGCCGGCGACGCGCGACGCCGTGCGCGCCGCCCTGCCCCCAGGCTGCGAATTGCAGGACGCGCGGCGGCGCGACACGACTTTTGAGTATCTTTACAGCCAGTTTCAGACCATTCTCGTCACCGTCACGATCGTCGCGTCGCTGATCGGCGCGTTCATCGTCTACAACGCGATGTCCCTGTCGGTCGTCGAGCGCGGCCGGATGCTGGGCACGTTCCGCGCCCTTGGCGCGCAGCCGCGCGAACTGCTGGCGGTGTTCGTCGTCGAGGCGGCGCTCATCGGCGCGATCGCCAGCACGCTGGGCGCAGTCGCCGGCCGCCTGGTGGCGGCCGAGGCGCTGCGCCAGGTCGGCTCGACCGCCGGCATCATTCTCGATCTGGGCCGCCTGCACCCGGTCATACCGCTCGACGCCTGGCTGGCGGCGCCGTTCGTCGGCATGGCGACCGCGGTCCTCGGCGCGTTCATCCCCGCCCGCATGGCGGCGCGATTGCCGCCGGTCGAGGTCATCAAATCCGGCGCGCTGGAGCGCCGCAACGGTACGCGCACGCGGCTGGGGCTGATGACGTCGCTGCCCTTGCTGGCCGCCTGCTTCGTTCTCGTGCGCCATCCGCGCACGACGTGGGAATGGACCGTCGCCGGACTGATCGCCGGGCTGATCGCGCTGGTGCTGGCCGGTCCGCACGTCGTGTCGCTGCTCGGCCGGCCGCTGCTGCGCTGGTCGTCATCGCGCGGTGCGACGCTGTTTCTGGCGGCGGACAGCGTCGTGAAGTTCCCGGCGCGCACGTCGCTGACGGTCGTGGCGCTGGGCGGCAGTCTGAGCCTGGTCGTCGCGCTGGCCGGCACGATTCAGTCGCTGGAGCGCGACATCGTCGCGTGGATGAACGACGTGTTCGCGTTCGACCTCTCGCTTCAGGTCAACGAGCTGTCCGCCTCGCCCTATGCGACGGGCCGTATGCCGGGCAGCTTCATCGACGTCGTGCGCCGCGATCCGCAATGCGGCGAAGCCTACGGCGTGCGCGCGACGTTCCTCGAATACGCCGGCGACGACGTGCTGCTGATCGCCTACGACGTCGAACCGTTTCAGCGCGGTCGCGTGCAGCGCGGCAAATCGCGCGATCCGGCCGGCGATCTGGCCGCCGCGGCCGCGATGCGCGCGGGAAAGATCGCCGTCTCCACGAATTTTGCCGTGATTCACGGTCTCGACATCGGCGACCGCATCGAGTTGGCGACGCCCGCCGGCCGGCGCGCGTTTGAGATCGCCCACGTGCAGATTGATCACTCGTGGTTTCGCGGCGTGCTGTTCATGGACCTGACGCTGTATCGCGAACTGTGGAACGATGACACGCTCACCTATATCGACATCCGACTGGCGCCTGCGGCCGACCTCGAAGCCTATCGCGCCGAACTGACGCAGCGATGGAACGCCTCGCACGGCGTCTTCGTCAACCGCACCCAGGACCTTATCGACTACGGCGTCCGCATCATGCGCGAGTGGTTTCGCCTGGCCAACGTGCAACTGCTGCTGGCCGTGATCATCGGCGGTGTCGGCGTCGCCAACACGCTGCTGATCTCGGTCATTACGCAGTCGCGGCAGATCGCCCTGCTGCGCGCCATCGGCGCATCGGCTGGGCACATCCGCCGGATGCTCGCGACCGAAGCCGCCCTGGTGGGCCTGGCCGGCGGCGTGTGCGGCTGTGTGCTGGGACTCATCACGGCGCGCTGGCTGATATTGCCGATGATGATCAAAGCCAGCGGCATCGCGCCGCCATTCGTCGTTCCCGTCGGCGCCATGGCGGCCGCGATGGCCGCAGCGCTGGCGATCTCGCTTGGTGCGTCGGTCCTGCCGCTTCGCGCCGTCCGCCGCATCGACATCGTGCAGGGCATTGGATATGAATAAGTCGAAAATCGAAATTCGAAATGAAGGCTAAAAATCCAGCACGTCGAAAAGTCAAAACGGGAAGCTCACGCAGGAGCGCAGAGATCGCGGAGATACTGCATTCCCGCCTGTCCGGGAATGACGGCTCGCAGCCGACAACGGCCGTTAAGCTGATGGCTAACGGCTTATGGCTTAGGGCTGACGGTTGACGGCTCCCTCAATATGCTCCCCGACCCGACAGCACGGCCGGAACAGTCTTCACCAGCAAAAGCACATCCAGCCCCAGCGATCGATTCCGCGCGTACCAGGCGTCCATCGCCGCCCAGCGCGGATACGGAATCTCGACTCGGCCGCTCACCTGCCATAGCCCCGTCATGCCGGGGAGAACCATCAGGCGGGCGCGTTCGTCCCCCGTGTCGCGCCGCACTTCGTCCAGCGGCAACGGGCGCGGTCCGACGAGGCTCATCTCGCCGCGCAACACGTTCCACAGTTGCGGCACCTCGTCGAGGCTCGATCGCCGCAGCCAGCGCCCCACCGGCGTGATGCGCGGATCGTGCCGCATCTTGAAGCACGGCCCGCTGGGCAGCTCATTGAAGCGGCGGAACAGTTCCTTGTCGTCGTCGGCGCCGTCGTGCATCGTGCGGAGCTTGTACATCACGAACGGCGCGCCGTTGCGCCCGGCGCGACGTTGACGGAACAGAATCGGGCCGGGTCCGCCGTTGATTCGAATGGCCAGCGCGGCGGCCAGCAAAACGGGCAGCGCCAAAAGCAGCGCGACGCCGGCGACTGTTACGTCAATCGACCGCTTCGTCGCCGCGCTGAGCGTAACAGCGGCGCGCGCACGCACCGCCGACAGCCAGATCAGCGCCGGCCACAGGCGGTCGATCGGCCGCCCCTGCAATACCGCGGCAATGACACGTGGCATGCTTCCCTCTCCTTCAGCGAGGCACGGGCTTTCAGCCCGTGTGGCACAGCCGCCCTCGGCTGTGTTCCGCCGCACATTTGCAGCGGCTCGCACCGCAAAACGCTTACGTACGTGCGCGTCTTGTTTCCGCGAGGCACGGGCTTTCAGCCCGTGTGGCACAGCCGCCCTCGGCTGTGTTCCGCCGCACATTTGCGGCGGCTCGGACTGAAAAACACTTACCTACGTGCGCGTCTCGTTTCCGCGTGGCACGGGCTTTCAGCCCGTGTGGCACAGCCGCCCTCGGCTGTGTTCCGCCGCGCATTTGCGGCGGCTCGGACCGAAAAACGCTTACGTTCGTGCGCGTCTCGTTTCCGCGTGGCACGGGCTTTCAGCCCGTGTGGGACAGCCGCCCTCGGCTGTGTTCCGTCGCACATTTGCAGCGGCTCGGACCGAAAAACGCTTACGTACATGCGCGTCTCGTTTCCGCGTGGCACGGGCTTTCAGCCCGTGTGGCACAGCCGCCCTCGGCTGTGTTCCGTCGCACACTTGCGCCGGCTCGAACCGAAAAACACTTACGTACGTGCGCGTCTCGTTTCCGCGTGGCACGGGCTTTCAGCCCGTGTGGCACAGCCGCCCTCGGCTGTGTTCCGTCGCACATTTGCGCCGGCTCGGACCGAAAAACACTTACGTACGTGCGCGTCTCGTTTCCGCGTGGCACGGGCTTTCAGCCCGTGCGCGGCCAGGCAACTCCTCCGCGACGCGCCCGGACCATTTCACGCAGCACGTGCAGCACGAACGCGGCGTTCCCCGGCACGTAGCGCCGCCACTTTCGCAGCGGATCGCGCCACAGCCGATACACCCATTCGCAGCCTCTCTCGCGCAGCCACGTCGGCGCGCGACGCTCGCAGCCGGCCAGATAATCGAACTGTGCCCCGACGCACCACAGCAGCGCCGGCCGCAGTCGCGCGGCGTGCTGCGCCAACCACAACTCCTGGCGCGGTGAGCCGAGTCCGACCGTCAGCACGTCGGCGCCGCTGCCATTGATCGCATCAATCATGCCATCCGACGCTTCGTCACCGAAATAACCGCCATGCGCTCCCGCCACGCGCAACCCGCGAATCTCCCCGCACAAAGCCCCGGCCGCGCGATGCGCTACGTCGGCCTCACCGCCCAACAGAAACAGCGACAAGTCCGATTCGGCACATCGACGCGCGAAGCGCGCGAAGTAGTCGGCCGATGTCATCCGCTCCGGCAGACGGCGTCCCAGCATCCGCGCCGCCCAGACGATCGACTGTCCGTCGGCGTACAACAGATCGGCGCCGGCCAGCGCGTGCCACATCGCCGAATTGCGCCGGGCCAGGTTGAACGTGTAGGCGTTAAGATAACAGACGCGCGTACGAAGGCCCGCCGCCGTCCGCGCTATCAGCGTCTCGATGAATTCGTCGATGCAATACGGCCGCACCGGCAGGCCGAGCACGTCGACCGCCTCCTTAAGCTCCACGTTCTCCGCGGAACACTGGCTCATCCGCCTCCCCTGCCCGTCTTCGAACTTGCGGCCGGCGTCGCGCCGGCCGCACTATCGTCGCTGCACCGGCCTCAATTGCTCGTACAACGCCGCGTACTGCCGGGCCGCTTCGCGCGCCGAAAAGCATCGCTCGATCGTGTGCCCCGCTGCTTCACCAAGTCGTCGAGCCAGCGGACGATCCGTCAGCAACAGCCCGATCGCCGCGGCCATCGCCGCCGCGTCGCCCGGCGGAGTCAGCAACCCGTCGATGCCTTGCGCCACGACTTCCGGCACGCCGCCGACGCGCGTCGCAACGACCGGCCTCCCGACCGCCATCGCCTCCAGCAGCGCGTTGGGCAATCCCTCCGAATGTGACGGCAGACAAAACACGTCGGCTGCGCTCAGTGCCTCCCACACGTGCGGCGTGAAGCCCGCCAGCCGAACAACGTCGCCTGGCCCCAGCCGTGCGATGCGCTGTTCGAGCGCCGCTCGTTGCGGGCCTTCGCCGATGACGACTACGCGAACCGTCGGATGCGTTCGTCGTAACAGCGCGGCCGCCTCGATCAGCACCTCAACGCCTTTTTCGTAACTCAGCCGCGCGATCGTCAGCACGACCGGCCGCCCATCCGGCGACCATTGCACGCGAAACTCGGCCACGCGCCGCTCGTCAATCGCCTTCGGCGCTGCGACGCCCGTGTGTATCGTGTGTACGCGCTCGGGCGGCCAGCCGCGCCGGCGACAGTCATCGCGAACGGCGTCGCACACGGCCACCAGCGCCGTCGGCCATTGCCGACACAACGCATCCAAAAGCGGGTCCGCCAGCCGTCGCCGCTGACGCCGATACGCGCCCAACGCGTAAACGGTCGAGATCACGACCGGCACACGCGCCAGCCGAGCCGCCGCCCCGCCGAAAAAATCAGCACGCAACAAGTGCGTATGCACGACATCGAACGGTCGCGCGCGCGCATCCGGCCTTCCGCCGCCGGATGCGATGAACCGCGCTGCGCGTATCGCCGCCCGTGGATCGAGCGGAGAGCGTACGTTCAGATTGACCGATGGTATGCCGCGCTCATTGAGCGCGTCCTGAATGGGCCCTCCTTCGTAGAAGCACGCGGCGGACAGTTCGATCCGATCCCGCTCCAGATGATCCGCGAGCTGGACCAGCCACTTGGTGTCGGTCTTCAAAGCAAATGTGGAGACAAGGTGCAGGACGCGAATGGGCTGCCGCTCGTCTCGATCCAGCAACGTGGGCCAGCTCCTCAACCGTATTATATAAACAAATGGGTTTGGCGCGAAACAAATTGCAGTTACGAAGGTTATGAGTCTTCCGACATCGGTCTTCGGTGTTACAGGACGTGGGTTTGTACCGCGCCTTTCGGCCTTATCAATGCTGGCGGTGCTGTTCGTGAGCGAATCCGCGGCCTTCGCGCAGCAGGTCCCGGAACGCATCCGCCATGCGATCAGCCGTAAATCGTGCGAGCACCAGCGATCGCGCACCGCGGCCGAGCAATTCGCGTAATGCGGCGTCGCCGGCCAGTCGATCCAGCGCCGCCGCCAGCGCTGATGCGTTCGCGGGCGGAACGATCAGCCCCGTCCTTCCGTCGCAGAGGACGTCGCCCAACGATCCAACGGCCGGCCCGACAAAAGCACGCCCCGCCGCCATCGCCTCGAGCATCGTCACACTGAAACATTCGACACTGCTGCACAGGCACACGATGTCCAGCCCGGGCAGAAGAAACGGTATGTCGTCCCGCGCCCCCAGCCAGCGAAGTCGATGCGGTGCAAGCTCCGATCGACTGATCAGCATTTGCACACGCGCTGCGTCCGGGCCGTCGCCAATCATGAAGAACACGGTTTCGGGCCGCATCCGCGCCGTTTGACGGGCGGCTTCGATGAACACGTCATGTCGCTTCTCCGGCCGCAGATTGCCGATCAAGGCGACGGCACACTCGCGATCCCGCAGGCCGAGCGCGGCTCTCGCCGCCGGACGCGTGGCCGGATCGGCGATGCGCGATGAATCAAGTCCGTTGGCTATCACGCGAATCTTGACCGACGGAATACGCTCCCATCGGGCCAGCGCATCGGCATGGGTTGTCCCCAGAGCCACGAAAGAATCAACCAACGGATAAAGCAGCCGGTTGGCTCGTTCAAAACGCTGGTCGTCCTGCGCCGGATGCCAGTGCGACCAGACGATCATGCGCCGCCCGGTCATCGCCGCCGCCAGCGTCGACCAGAACATCCGATCGCCGCCGCTGCCGACGGCGATGAGTGCGCGAATGCGTCGTCGGCGAATTAGCTGCGCCAGGCGAAAGAGGGCCACGGCGTCGAACCTGTGGCGCAGCAATCCAGCGCAAACGGGAATGCCGAGCCGTTCGCAATCGATCGCCAAAGGACCGGCGTCTTTGAGACAAATGACATCCGCGGCCACGCCCAGGCGCGGCAGATGCCGGGCCAGCGTCAGCAGCATCCATTCCGCGCCGCCGTGCTCCAGTCGATTCGTAACCAGCCCTACGCGGGGAGCCGTGACGCGCGCGCGAGCCATGCCGCCGTCGCGGCTCCGATGCCGGCTTGTGTGAATGATCTGCTCAAGTTTTTCGCGCGCCACGCCGCCGAGCGCCGCGCACATGCCGCCGGCCTGCTGTAAATGATGCCGGCGCCGACCGGCCACGGCGAAAGCGACGTGCGCGGCGATGAGGACGCCGAACGTCCAGACGATTCGCGGCAGGTCGCACGTTCGCAGACAGTCGTTGTCGCGAAGTATCCGCAGATAGTTGGCAACCGTCATGCGACCGAACTCGAAGGCGTCGGCCCGACCCGACGGCGCGCGATGATGAACCACGCGTGCCGCCGGCCATCGTGCGATGCGATGCCCCAGTCGCGCGAGACGCAGGCTGATTTCGCGATCCTCGCCCAGGGCATACCCGCGCAGCCGCTCGTCGAACGGGTCGTCGAGAACAACGCGGCGACTCAGCGCCATCGCCGCTCCGCTGAGGAAGACGCGCCGTCTACGTCCGTCCGGACGCAACGCCCACCAGCCCGCCGCGAGATATACGGACTGATACAACCGCGCGCTGAACGTTGACCAGGCCGGCTCTTCGACGCACAGCGCAACGGCTGCGATGGGTGCGTCCCGAGTGGTCGCGCGTGCTCGGGTTCTTTCAAACGGCACGCAGGCCAGCTCCGCGACACAAGTCGAATCGCACGTGACATCGTCATCGATGTAGAACAGCACATCCGATTCCGTCAGCCTCGCGGCCAGGTTACGCGCCGCCGTCAGCCCCGAGCCGCTGACGCGCGCGTAGGTCCAGGCGATGCCGGCGCCGGTGCACGCTTCCTCCAGCGCATGTCGCTCCGCAAACGGCAGCGCGCCGTCATCGATTACGAGCAGTTCGTCTGGCCGGCGCGATTGGCGAATCAGCGATTCCACTGCCGCGCGCAGCGACTCCGCACGGTCCCTTGTGCAGATGACGGCGGCAATCGTCACGACCGCATCGCGATTGCTCATGGCCGCGCCACCGGATTTCGCATGCGCAGCATGGACCGCATGTAACCGCTCAACTGCCTCCGTTCATTGTCTGAGAACAGCCAGCCGGTCCGCCAGGCAATCAGGAGGATCGCCACACCGCCGGCGAGCATCAGTTCCGATCGCATCGCCAGCAGCAGCGTCGCCGACAGAATCAGCCACGAGCCGCCATCCAGCCGCCGCCCGACGTACCGCAGCAGCCACAGGCACGTCAGCAGCGACAGCACCACGGCGAGCGATCCAGACCACGTCGCGGCGCCCAACTTCATGGCGTCTGAAACGCCCAGCGGAAGAACCGCCGCCAGCATCGGCTCGATCGCCTTCCACATCGCCGATGCTCGCCATTGCGAATACGCGTCGTTCATCAGCAGCGCCGCCAGCAGCACGTTGGAACCCACGCCGATCGCCCACGGCCAGAACAAGTGCCGCGGCTTTTCGATCAGGTTGAAATGAATCGCCAGAAACGCCAGGTGCCCGCCCATGAGGAAGAACAGCAACTGCACGGGCAGAATGTCCGCCCCCACCGCATAGCCGTGCGCATAAAGGCGCATCACCAGGTGCCGTCCCACGGCCAGCACCATGCAGCCCATCAGTAGTACCAGACCCACCGCGCGAAACGCCAGCGAGAGTTGCCGCTGCGCCTCGATCGGACCCTCTCGTTCCCACGTCTTCGTGACCTGCGACATCACCACGGTCACGATCGCCACCGCGCCGACGAGCACGAATTGCCCGATCTGCCGCACCGCGCTGAAGACCGCCACCGATTCCGGACCGCTGATCTTGTTGAGGTACCACGCCGGGTAGTACTGCAACACTTGCCACAACACGCTCGCTACCGTCGCCCACAGGCTGAACCGCAGCAACCGGCCCGCGAACGTCGGATCGTCGATCGGCAGACGCGCATCCGGCAATTGGCGCAGCACGCTCCACAACCCGATGCCGAACGGAATGATCGCCGCCACCAGCGACAGGCCGTAGCACGCCGTCATGGTGAACGCGCTGCGATGCTGCGTGACGGCGGCCACGACGGCAAGCACCAGGAACACGACGCCGTGGAACAGTTCCATCAGCGCCAGCGCCCGATACATCCGCAGCCCCTTCATGACGCTGAGCAGGTAGAAATAGAACATCAGCAGGCCGATGACCATCGACGACAGCCGCGCAAGCTCGCCCTGATCGGCGCGCATCTGCGCCAGCACGGCGGCATCGACGGTGAACTGACCGTAGAACCGTACACCCAGCAGCGGCGCGGCGACCGCCAGCAGCGCGATGCTCAGCACGGCCAGCAGCGAAATGAGCACCAGGCTGCGGCGCACGAAGTCGAAGAGCGAGCCGCGCGTTTCGTGCATCGGCGCATAGCGCGTCACCGCCTCGTTCAGGCCGAGACTGCACAGCGGCGTCAACACATTGATGACGATCAACAGCAGATTGAACAGCCCGTATTGAGACTGGGTCATCCACCACGTCATCAGCACCAGCCGGACGAAATTGATCAGTCGAAAGGCGATCGTCGCCGGCACATAGGCGGACAACGATCCGGTGACGCTGGTCGGCGCAAAGAGACCGCGCAGGACCGGCCGCCGCATCGGCAGCGCCTGCCCGCCGGCGGCGTCAGTCGAGCCGGCCAGCGTCGCATCGGCCATTGGCGCGCCGCGTGCGGTCATTGGGGACGCTCCGGCAAGTGAATCACAGGACGACCGTGCAACGAGACACTCGCGTCGGCATCCACTCGCTCGTCCGCGGTCGACGCGCGGCGGCTGCGCGAGGAGGCGGGCATGTCGGTACGCGCGTGAGTGGGGACATCGGCCGAAACGGCGTCGCTGGATGCCATGAAGCCGCCCAGTCCCCATTCAACAGAACTCGCAGGCCCCCCACTGCCGGATGCAGGCCCGCCCGCCTCGGTTCGCGAACCAAATCGCGGCGGCGGCTCGAGCCCTTCCAATAGCGGCGCGGGGCCTAGCCTGAAACTGATCGCGGCGATCATTCCGCTGAGACCGAAGAAAAGACTGTTTGCAAACGGATTGTCGCTCGTCTCGCGCAGCATCGAGTCGATGAGATAGGCCATCATCAGCACCCAGTACAGCACGAGCAGATCGCGGTTGATGAAGCCCGGCGCTTCGGCCGGCAGCCGCGCAAAGAGCGTGCGGCTCATGCGCAGGAGCTGCCACAAGACCGCCAGATACAGGATCAGCCCGATCAGACCCGTTTCGGCAAGGATGCTCAGGAAATTGTTGTGCTCCATCGCCGTCGACGCGAACGCATAAAACGGGCTGGCCGGGTCGGTCGCCTGGGTCGGTGCGTGGTCGCGGAAGTGTCCGAAGCCGACGCCGACGAGCGGGCTATCGATGAACATGCGCCACGTCATCATCGCCAGGCCGATGCGCACGTAAAGCGGTTCGATATCGGTGAATCCGCCCTTGGTGCGGTCCGACGACAGGAAGTTTTCGACGTTCAGCACACCCACGACGACGGCGATGCCGATGAGCAACGCGATCCACACCGCCCGGCTGGTCCGCCGCCGCGCGAACGCCACCCACACGGCGCCGGACAGCAGCATCGCCAGCCAGACCGACCGCGTGCGCGTCCAGAATACGACCGGCATCATCAGAGCGTTAAGCAGGTACAGACTCCAACGATAGGGGCCATATGTCTGTCGCGCGAGGATCAGATTGTTGAAGTAGCAGAATATCAGCGCCAGGCCCATCGCCGCCGACATGACAAACGGCCCGCGAACGCGACCCCAGTGAATGCCGACGGTCGGATCGCCGATGAATCGCGGCCACACCAGGCTCCACAATTGAAAATGTTCGCACCATCCGGTGAACGTCAGATACGCTCCCAGCCCTGCGAAAAAGATCGTCACTCGCCGGATGTGCCGGTCATGACGAACGGCGTGCAGCATGAGCACGAAGATCGCCAATGGGAACGCGTAGCCGCCGATAAGCCGATAGTGAACCGTGATCGGCGAGCGCGTCTCGAAACCGCTGATGGCCGCGGACAAGGTGAAATAGACCAGCATTGTCCCCATCAGCCCGCTGAGCGGCCACGCGGTCACGGTGCGAAATCGTCCCAGCAATCTCATGCCGGCCCACAGCACGACCAAGACGACGATCAGCAGCCGCGGAATCGTTACTGCGAAAAACAGCGGAATGCGCTCGCGCCAGAACTCCTCGTGCAAACAGACCAGCGTCACGAACCAGATCAAAATGGCCGTCAGCAGATCGCCGCGCACGCAGTAGGCGACAATAACCATCACCCCACCGACGCCCGCCCAGAACCACGGCACCAGCTCGACCGGTAGCAGCGCCAGCGTGGCCAGACTCGTCAGCGCCACCAGCGTCAGGATCGCCAAAGGCATGTGTCGATCGGACTGTGCGACAAGAGACAAGGGATGTGGTACTCGGGGTTCAGTAGGGTCCGCTGTGCGGACCATGAGCATCAGGCCATAAGCCGAAGGCAGTTGTAAGTCGTCCGCGCAGCAATCAGCCGTCAGCCGTCAGCGAAAAAAAATGTCCGTTGCCCGTTCTCAGCGGCCCCTGCGCCACCGCGTGAGCCACCCGTTTCGACGTTTCCTTTCGACTTCCGACTTTCTGCTTTCGACTTTTCCTCCTTACATCCTGCGATACAAAAACGCCGGAATCGGATACGTCCGCTGATTGAGCACCATGCCCAGCACGTTCACGCGGGCCGCTTCGAGCCGCTTTCGCGCCTCGGCCGCCGTCTCACGACGCGTCACGCCCGCTCGCAACACCAGCACCGCCCCATCCGCGCTCGCACCGACGATCGGCGAATCCGGGTACACGTTCACCGCCGGCGCGTCGATCAGCACGTGGTCGTATCGTCCCGCCAGCGTTTGCAGCAGCCGATGCGTCGCGCGGCCCTGCAACAATCCGAGCGGCTGTCGCACGATCAGTCCCGCGGGAAACACGTCCACGATTCCCGCGTCTCCGTTCGCTGAAACGCCCCCGTCGTCCGCTTCAAGCGCTGGTCGGACCGATCGGGCGCAGTCTTCGATTGTCGCCAGTTGCGTCAGCAGCTCGACCACGCCCGGCCCCGGCGGCAGGCCGAACAGCGCCGCCAAACTCGGATGCCGCAGATTGAACTCGACCAGCGCGATGCGCTGTTGCGGATGCACCGACGCTCCCACCAGCGCCAACGACGCGACGACCTGTGTCACGCCTTCGCGCCGACTCGCCGCCGTAAACATCACGCGCCGCGGCGCATCGCAATCACCTCCGCGAAACAACCGGCCCCAGAGCTGACTCAGTTCTCGCTCGGTTTCCCATGCCGGCCGCGCAGCACTCACCGCGGCAGCGCCCGCTTCCGTCCGCTGCTCCGCGTCACCGTACGGTTCACCAGGCAGACTGCCCGGCTCCGCCGGTCGCGCGGGCGCCGCAGGCGCCGATCCAGTAACCGGCGCGGTACGCGGCTCGCGCCCCGTCAGACGCTCTGCCGGCGCCGTCAGAGCGGGACGCAGAACCTGACGCCGGGTCGTGCGCGGCATCGCACCGTACGCGCCGCCTGCCGGACCCTGTCCCTGCGGCTGTTCGCCCGGACGCGATCCGCGCTCAGGCGCGCCGCCCGCCGTCGTCACTTGTTCACGCACGGTTGCAACGTCCAGTCGCGGCGGTGGAGTTTGCCACCATTCGGGAATGCCGGACGAGGGTCCGACTTCGCCCCCCTCCGTGGGTCGACCACCCGCCGAAGCGTCGTCGGTCTTCGCACTTTCCGACGGCGCCCGACCTTCCGGCGCGCCCACCGGTTGCGGCTCGCGCGTGGTTTCGGCTTCGGCTGGTAAATCGGGTTGTGCGCCGCTCGGCGACGACCGCTCGCTTTCAATTGGCCGCGATGGTGGAGGTGGAGGCGCAGGCGGTTCGATCAGCCGTTCCAGATCATCAGCGCTGGGACGCGGACCGGCGGGTGGCCAGATGCGCTCCGGAGAAGGCGCAGCTTCGTCTTTCCCGTTGTGCTCGTCGCGATCGGGTTCGTGAGGTTTGCCCACGGGATACCTGCACCTTCGGCCGGCGGCGGGCGGACTATCTCCGCCGAGACGACCTCGTTCCTTCTACCATTATTATCGGCACGCGGGTTGCTTGTGTGAGCTTAGGCGACAATTCGACGGAGCGACACACGTTCCGCCGACCTGGCGGCGTTTGCCAGGCGATTTTTTGTGGTCCGGCGTGGATAATCGCGTCCACCGTTACGTTCGTCCGGAAAATACGATCCTCTCTGACCAGGTGCCCCCATGAAAATCGCCCACCTCGTTACGTCCAGCCTGTGCCTCACGATCGTCACCGCGGCGGTTCGTGCCGATGACGTTCGCTCCGCCGAAGCGGCTCGAACTTTCGCCGCGGCCCTCGCAGAGCGGCGATTCGACGACGCCGTCTCGCGATTCGACGACACGATGAAGGCCGCCGTGCCGGCGGACAAGCTTGCGGCCGTATGGGTTCAACTCATCGGCGCCAACGGACCCCATCAATCGTGGGGACGCGCCACCGTTTCGCGAATGGATCCTTACGACATCGTGCTCATCGACGCCGTGTTCGAACGCGGCAAGCTCCGAATGCAGGTCACCATCGATTCGAACCTGCGGATTGCCGGCCTGTTTTTCCTCCCGCCCGCGACCGACGATCCGCCGTTGGAGCCGCCGCCCTACCTGAAGACCGAGGTCATCTCGCAGGAGGTCACGGTTGGCGAAGGCGAATGGACACTTCCAGGAACGTTGACACTGCCGCGTCAGGGTCGCCCGCGCGCGGGCGTTGTGTTCGTGCACGGCTCCGGGCCGAACGATCGCGATGAGACGGTCGGCCCCAACAAGCCGTTTCGCGACCTGGCGCTGGGACTGGCGGCGCACGGCATCGCCACGCTTCGCTACGACAAGCGGACAAAGGTCCACGGAAAACGAATGCTCGAACGCGGCACGTCGATCACCGTGCAGGAGGAAGTGATCGACGATGCGCTTGCCGCGTTACGCCTCCTGTCACAGCGCGAAGAACTGAAGAATGCCCCCATCTTCCTGCTGGGCCACAGCCTGGGCGCGACGTTCGCGCCGATCATTGCCGCTCAACACGGCAAGCTCGACGGCATCATCATGCTGGCCGCCGTCGCCCGGCCGTTCGAGGACGTGCTGGATGACCAGTTCGGTTATCTGGCATCGCTGAGTCCCGGCCCCGAAACCGAGCGGCAGATCGGCGAACTCAAGAAACAAATCCAGCGGCTGCGTGAGCGAAAGATGAAGCCGGGAGAAAACCTCATCGGCGCGGACGCTTCCTACTGGTATGACGTCTGTGACCACGATGCCGAGAAGCTGGTCGCCGCGGCGGCGTCGCTGGATTGTCGCATCCTCGTTATCCAGGGCGGTCGCGACTATCAAGCCACCCGCGCTGACTACGACGTGTGGAAAGCGGGCCTCAAAGACCATCGCGCGGCGAAATTCAAGCTGTTCAACGACCTGAACCATTTGTTCGCAAAGGGAAAAGGCAAGGCCACGCCGACCGAGTACATCGAACAACGCTACGTCGATCAGCGCGTGATTGAGTTAATCGCGGAGTTCTGCCGGGCGCCCGGCACACCCGACGGCGCCGGAAAACCCGCACGTCCGGAGCGACGACGGTCCGTGGGGGATGACTGAGCGATACCGTTGCAAGGCCCGGCTCCGGGAGGATCCGCATTCGTAGTGAATCTCGCGCGTCATCGCCCGCCGGCCAGGGCATACCGAACGCTGAATCTCGCGAGGGTGGCCTTAGGTCCCCACGGGCATTGCGCGCTTTCCGGCCGCACGGCCGGCCGCTACCGGGCCGAGCGATTCGAATTCCGCCTGCGAATTGGAACGGCCGACGGCCGAATCGAGCGATATATTTAATGACATGGTAATCGAGAGCATCGGCAAATACGTCGGCGCCAAAGTGGTCGGCGCCATCTGCTTTGTCGCCTCGGCGATGGCGCTGATTTATTTCTGGCGTCACCCCGAAGCGCTGGCCACACTGTGGACCACGATCAAGTACGGCGTGGCCTGGCTCGGCGTGGCCGCGGCGCTGCCGTGGATTTCGTTCGCGGTGCTGCCGTGGGTGCTGCGTCAGGAGTCGAACGTCGCCAGCGCCGTGCTGCTGATCGGTCTATGGATCATCGACATCGTCATGGCGCTGTGGCTGTGCGGCTGGCACGTCAACGGCGCGCTGGCGTGGTCGGTGCTGTTGCTTGGTTTCATGGCGGCCGGGGCGTATAATTTCGTGATCTGCGAATCACTGGCGCGCAAGCTGGAGGAGTGAAGGGATGTACGCTCCACAAGCCGGTCATCGAATCAGCGAATATGTCCTGGTCGAGTGCGTCGGATCGGGCAGCTTCGGTCAGGTCTGGAAAGCCCAGCATCACATCTGGTCCGACCAGTGGGTGGCGATCAAGGTCCCGACCGACTCACAGTATGTCCGCAACCTCCAGAAAGAAGGTGCGACGGTTCACGGACTGCGCCATCCGAACATCGTTCGCGCCATCGGTCTCGACCCCTATGCCGATCCACCCTATTTTGTCATGGAATTCGTCGATGGCGTATCGCTCAAGCAGCTCATCGAGCGCCATCCCAAGGGAATGACTCCTGACGTCGCGCGCGAGTTGCTGATCGGGATTCTGCGCGCCCTCGACCATGCGCACAACAACGGCGTGATTCACCGCGACATAAAGCCCGCCAACATTCTGATCAGTTCCGGCGCCGATCGCTCGCTCGACACGCTCAGCGCCGACGACGTGAAGATCACCGACTTCGGCCTCGGGCGGGCTGAGACCATTACCGCCAACAGCATCATGCAGTCCGGCAGCATGTTGTCCGAAGCCGGCAAGAGCATCTCCGGCACGCTCGCCTACATGGCGCCCGAGCAACGCGACGGCGAGGAAGCCGACGCCCGCAGCGATCTCTACTCGGTTGGGATCGTGTTGTTCGAGATGCTCACCGGCGAGCGGCCCAGCGGCGGCGACATGCCGCGACAGTTGCGGCCCGATCTGCCAAGCTGGACCGACACCGTGTTCTCGCGCCTGTATACCCGGCGCGATCGCCGCTTCGCCTCGGCCCGCGATGTGCTCGATGCCGTATCCCAGTCGGGCCAGCCGCCCGTAGTGGCCGCCTACGCCGGCGCGATGCGCTCCGACCGTGCATTCGGTCCTGCCGCGGCAGGTCGCCGGTGTTCGAGCTGCGGCGGCGCGATCCTGCCCGACGACAACTTCTGCACGACGTGCGGGCAGCAGTT
The DNA here is from genome assembly GCA_011525745.1 of Planctomycetaceae bacterium. GTDB lineage: Bacteria > Planctomycetota > Phycisphaerae > UBA1845 > UTPLA1 > PLA4. Next base: position 18,875 of record WYBU01000144.1, read on the forward strand.
GGCAAAACATCCGCGCCGATGCAGCGCGTGCGGCGCTTATCCCGATCCGGACGATCGCTTCTGCATCTTCTGCGGAACGCCCGTCGAAGCCCGCGTCGCATAAGGCCGCCGCGCCGTCGCGCGTCGGCATTCTGGAGCCGTGTGCCGAATGGTCTACTATTGGCTCTCGTGGCCCGTTTTCATCGCCTTTGTCCTGATCCTGTTAGCCGGATTCTTCATCATTTTCCGCGCTTTCGTGGATCAGGTCCGCGACTCCTGCGGCCCTGCGCAAGACCCCCAAACCGCCCCTGCCAGTGACCATCGTCGCTGCGCCCACGCGGACTGCCGCGCGCCCAATCCGCGCGACGCTCGTTATTGCCGCCGTTGCGGCCGTGCCATGCCCCGGCTTCAATCTGGGAAGAGATCATGAACGAGGCACGGAGCCGCGCGCTAAAGTCCGAGTCGGAGTTCCTGGCCGGCGTTCAGGCCAACCTGACGCAGTCCGCGCCGCGACTGCTGCGCGGTTCGTGGTTCGAGCGATCGGAGGATCAGGATCCATCCGCGGTCCGCGCCGCCCTGATCGACGCGGGCATCTTCGATCGCGGGCTTGAAAAAGAGTTCCCCGGCTGCCGCCGGATCATCCTGCGCGGCTTCGAACGCCGGTTGATCTTCTTTCGGCGCGAGGCCTCGCGCACCATCGTGACGGTGCTGTCGCCGCCCGAGGCGCTGCTCGACGGAGGATCGCCGCGCCCGGTGACGCTGGCCGACCTGAAGGCGCACGTGAGGAAAAACGTCGGATCGACACGCACGCCGACGCTCATCGCCGTGTGCGCTCCTCACGGCTTCGAGCCGGAAGCCTGGAACACGCGTTGGGACCAGCCCAACGTCCGAGTCGTGCTCGTATCGCCACGCGACGGCGGTGGTGACGGCGGCTGGAAAGTCCGGCCGTTATGGGAGCAGGCCGATCTGCGGATCGCGCGCCTCTTCGATCCCGAGGCCGTCACGGATAAACTGAAGCGCATCCGCAATACCCTGGAGGAGCGCGGCGGAGACCTGCTGACCGGCGGCGTTTCGGCGCGCACCGTGGCGTCGGAGTTGGATCTGCCGATTTCGCTCGTCGAGCAGGCCTTCGAGGCCATCTGCCGCGGCGAGCGAGAGCTTCAGGCGCGGCGCGTTCAGGGTCAGTTGCTGGTATTCCGCGGCGCGCCGGTCGACGACGCGCGGGAGGGTCGTGCGATGTCCGTCGCTGAATGGGTCCGTTCGCTGTTCTCGCGCGAAGGGAACGAAGCGAAAAAGATCAATGAACTCGCCGCGCGCCGCGCGCAACTCGCGCAGCGCCGCGACCGCCTGTACGAGGACATCGGCCGGCTCGAGTCGAAGGAAAACGCCCTCGTCGAAGAGGGCAAGAAATCCACGTCGGCCGTGGTGCGCCGCCGGCTGGCCGCGCAAGTCGCTCAGCTTCGCCGCGACATCTCGCGTCAGAACACGACCGCGGCAATGCTGAATCAGCAGATCAACGTGATCTCCACCGACATTCACAATCTGACGCTGATTCAGCAGGGCCAGATGGCCAGGCTGCCGTCGTCGGAAGAACTGACGGAGCACGCGGTGGCGGCCGAGGAACTGCTCGAAACGCTGCGGGCCGAAACGGATTTGGTCACCGGCCTCGAAACCGGCGTCGCCGAGACGATGCTCACCGACGAAGAGGCGGCCATCTTGCGTGAGTTCGAAGGCGAAAAACCGACGGCCCAGGCGATTGCCGCCGATGCTTCAACCGAAGCGGCCGGCGAGGCTGCGGCTGAGTTGCTCGAATGGCCGATGGAGCCTGACGAACCAAAGCAGGCCGAGCGTCCAAAGCCAGTCGAGCCTGCCCGCAAGCCGGAGCGGGCAAAGGAATCGGAACGATCCGGCCCGGCGGCTGAATGACGCCTGTTGATGGGGCGCAGCCGCCCTCGGCTGTGTTGCGTGGCACGGGCTTATCGCCCGTGCGAGAGTTGCGCGAATCGAAGTACCACGGCACGCGAGGCGCCGAAGCGGCAACGCTTGCTGACGCGCGTTTCGTTGCCCGCGTGGCACGGGCTTGTGGCCCGCGCACGACGAACGGCGATATCGAGCAAAACCGCTGCATCCGCGAAGGGCGGCACTCTTACATGGGCCTGTTCGACTGGCTGACCAACCGCAGGACTCCCCTGTCGAAAATGACGCGCAGCGAGCTGCGCCGCCAGGAACTGCTGCTTGAAAAGGAGCGCGGCCGCCTGTTGAAGCGTGTCGAGGACCTGGCCAAGTCCAAGCACGAAATCTTCGAAAAAGGGGCGATCGAAAAGACCCCCGAAGTGCGCCGCATTCTCGCCCAGGAATTCGAGCTGAAGACGACCGAGCAGCTCATGCTCGCCCGTCAGCTCAACATCCGCAGCAAGGAACTGCTCACCGTCACGCGCCTGCGGATGCTGCGCGAGAATATGGAGCGGGCCAAGCAGTCCGGCAGCAAGCTCGGACTCGTCGGCGAGCGCGACCTGATCGCGCTTGAGCGCATGATCGAAAACGACACGATCACGGCCGAGATGTACCAGGACCGCCTCGACGCGATCCTGACGATGGGTCAGGAAGCGCCCGAAGGCGCCCTGACCGAGGCCGGTCAGCACGTGCTCGACATGTGGGAACGGCTCGACACCGGCGCCGTCAAGGACCCGGCCCAGGCGTTTCAGGAAGCCGACCGGCGCGTTCGCGAGCGGCACAAGGCCTCGGCGGAGGGGGCGTGAGGATCCCGCGGCGATTCATTGCGACTACGATGGAAAGTGCTTCGATGAACAAAAAGGCCTTGAGAGATGGTCAAGACAATTAATATCACTGCCGACGTGCCGCCAATCCGAGAGATGCGAATTACACTGCCCGCCGACGGGCCGGTTGGTCCCACGGACCTGGTCGTCGTCGTTATCTCGCGGAAGCAGGAAGGCAGTTCGACGCTGGGCCAGCTTCTACAATCGATCTATTTTGGCATGTGGCGCAATCGGACGGATATCGCCGATTCGTGTGAATTCGCCGCGAAGTTGCGCACGAACGCGTGGCACCATACTGAGTGATGTACAGAGTCTTTGCGGGCGTGCGCGGCCGCGTACCCAATAATCCGATTGACAACGCCCTGCATGGAAAGCCCAATCATGGCCCTCTTCAAATCCTCCGAAGAACGCCGCATCGAACGCGACATCAAGATCCGCCAGGGCATCCGCCGCATCGAGAAGGCTATCGCCGAGCAGAACAAGTTCACGGACGAGTTCGTCCGCAACGCTCGCCGCGCCCGCGACATCGGCGACACCGCTCAGTACGTCTTCATCCGCAACTCGCTCAAAAAAACCGCGACGATCAAAAAGATGCTCGAACGCCAGCTACTGGCGGTTAAGAACGCCCTGCTCATTAAGCGGCAGGCCGAGGCCTCGACCGACTTCGCCCAGGCGATGGGCACGATGGCCCGCGAGATCAGCCGCATGTTCGGCGAGACCGACCTCGTCAAGACGCAGACCGACTGGGAAAAGGCCATGGCCCAGTCACAGACGATGGAAGAGCGGATGTCGATGTTCCTCGAATCCATCGAAAGCGCCGCCGCCGCCGACACCGCCGCCACGCCGGCCGAAGTCGTCACCGACGACGAGATCGACCGCATGATCGAAGCCGAAGCCGAGGCCGAGCACGCCCGCGAAGTCGAGCGCCTCGAAGGATTACGGGCCGAACTCGATGCGTTGAAGGGAACGACGCAGAAAGAGGCCAAGTAAGGAATCGTCGAGAAATCAGGTACTCCATTCCGGCGGGGAGGCACGGCCAAGATCTCACACCGCAGGCCGGTTGGGTCCGGGTGCTACGGGCTTCCCGCCCGTCTTGTTGAGTCATCGCGAGGGCCTGTCCGCCGGGCGCCTTCATGGGGCACAGCCGCCCACGGCTGTGTCGCCTGCGTGGCACGGGCTTGCAGCCCGTGGCGTAATCCACCCCTTGCAAATGAACCAATCGTGTCTAGGCATCGCGCGGAAATAAGGTGAACGAATGGAAGAGGGCTGGTACGGGCGTCCCGCCCGTCCGGAACGGGCAAGATGCCCGTACCACCCGGCACAATTATTCTGGTTATTTGTGCGCGACTCCGTAGTGGAATCGGCGCGCGCCCTTACCGTTCCACAACTCCGCTCTGCGCCGCCATCGTCACCGACCGCGCGTGGAAACGTGCCGCGGCCTGCTGCGCCTGACGCAGCAGCGGTCCCGGCCAGATGAACGCCGCAATCACCAGCACCGCCGACGCCAGCAGCCCCATCCGCAGCGCGTCGCACGACGTCGGCGAAGGCACGTCGTCGCGCCGCTCGCCCAACATGCACGCCGACGCGATGCGCAGGTAATACACGGCGCCGATCGCCGCGTTGATGACACCGATGACCACCAGCACGATCAGCGGTCCGCGCCACGCCGCCCCTTCGGGACTCGACAACGCCGACGAGAACAAATACAGCTTGCCCAGCATCCCCGCCGTCGGCGGCAGCCCCATCAGTCCCAGCGCGCAGACCGCCAACGATCCGGCCGCCCACGGACGCTCGCGCGCCGCCGCCGACAGATCGTCGAACGTCTCGACCGGCTCGCCCGTCGCACGCGATCGGAAGAACGCCAGCGCCGCGAACGCGCCCAGGTTCATCAACCCGTAAATCACGATGTAAAACAGCAGCGCCGCCACGCCGTTGCGCAACGGCGATTCCATCCCCAGCCCCACGCTCCCGCCCGGACCCGCCAGCAGCGCCAGCAGCATGTATCCCGAATGCGCGATGCTCGAATACGCCAGCACGCGCTTCACGTTCTGACGTTGCATCAACGCCAACGTGTTGCCCGCCGTCATCGTCGCCGCCGCCAGCGCCCACAGCAGCCAGAACAGCGTCGCGTCGTGCCGCCAGCCGGTCAGGTCCAGGATGCGAATCAACGCCACAAACCCCGCCAGTTTCGGGACGAATCCCAACATGCCGCTGACCGGTGACGCCGCGCCCTGATACACGTCGGCCACATAGAAATGGAACGGCACGGCTGCAATCTTGAACGCCAGTCCCGACAACGCCAGCAGCAGCCCCATGCGCACCATCAGATCGCCGGGCGACGCCTGCGACAGCGCCGCCTCGATGCTGCGCCGCGACTCATCCGCGACCGTCATCGCGGTCGTCCCCGCCGCGCCGTACAGGAAGCTGAAGCCGTAAAGCGTCAGGGCCGCCGCGAACGCGCCCAGGAAGAAGTACTTGACCGTCGCCTCCTGCACCGCCGGATTCGTCCGCGACAGGCCGATCAGGATGTACGTCGGCACGCTGACCAGCTCGATCGCCAGGAACAGCAGCAGCAGATCGTCCGCCGCCGCCGTCAGCGTCAGCCCCACCAGCGAAAACAGCAGCAGGCAGAAATACTCGCCGCGCTCGGCGTCGGCCGGCACGTGGCGATTCACGAGCACGATCAGCACGCCCATTCCGGCCGTCAGCAGCCGTACGTACCACAGCAACGGATCGTTGTCGCGAACGAGCGAAACGACGGCGTCCTGCCGCTGCAACTCCAGCCAGGCGGCGCAGCACAGCGAGGCCGCCAGCCCCAGCAGCGCCGCCGTCGGCGTCGCTTCGCGCACACCCCTGCGACGCGACATGCCGAGAAACAGGCAGCACACCGCGCCGAGCGACAATACGATCTCGGGCGATAGCGCCGCTACGGCGGGGTGCATCGTCATCGCGAAGCTCCTTTACTCGCAATCGGATGCACGTTGTCACGCTCAACACCGGCCGATACCGATCTTGGGTCTGTCCTGTCGCGTAATGGCGCCGCCATCGACCGAATCTGCCAGGAAGGATCGCGTGAAGAGCGATTCGGGGCGAACCGTTGTACGGGCACGTACCCCGCTTTTTGCGGGCCGCTCGCCGCTCCCTCACGGTCGCGGTTCGGTTCAGGACTCCGCCATGCCAACGAACGCTCCTTCTCCGCCGACGCCCGAACCAACGCCGCCGCCGACAGCCGCGAAAGCGTCTGCTGCTTCAGCGCCGGCTGCATCATCTCGATCAGCGGCTTCGGCGCGACGCCCAGGACCAGGCACAGCACCGCGATCGGCGCGAGCACGGCCACCTCGTTGCGCGTCAGGTCCTGCGTCAGGCCGCTATGCCGGTCGAAACCGTGCACCGGCTCTTTCTCAGGCCCGAACAGCACCGCGCGGCACATGAACAGCAGATACACCGCGCTGAGAATGATCCCCGTCGCCGCGAACGCCGCGTACGTAATGCCCAGCGAACCGGCCGGTCCATCGGGCGTGGCCTGATCGGACGTAAACGTCCCCAGCAGCACGAGAAACTCGCTGATGAACCCGTTCAGTCCCGGAAGCCCGACGCTCGCCAGCGCAAACACGATAAGGAAGAACGTCATCACCGGCATCTTCCGCGCCAGCCCGCCCAGCTCGTCCACGCGCCGCGTGTGATAGCGCTCGTAGATCATGCCAACGACGAAGAACAGCGCCGCCGTCGACAAGCCATGATTCACCATGTACAGCAGCGCCCCGGTCAGCCCGGCCATCTTCATGCTGAACATGCCCAACATGCAGAAGCCCAGGTGCGACACCGACGAATAGGCCACCAGCTTCTTCACGTCACGCTGCACCCACGCCGCCAAGGCGCCGTAGATGATGCCCACGATCGCCAGCCAAGCGATCCACGGTGCGAAGCTGAGCGACGCCTCGGGCAACATCGGCAGGCTGATCCGCAGAAAGCCGTAGGTCCCCAGCTTCAGCAGCACGCCCGCCAGAATCGCCGAACCGGCCGTCGGAGCTTCGGTGTGCGCCAGCGGAAGCCACGTGTGCAGCGGAAAGATCGGCACCTTGATGGCGAAGCCGGCGAAAAACGCGAGGAAGAGCCAGCCCTGCACCGCCGGACTCAGCACGCCGTCGGCCGCCAGCAGGTACAGCCGATCCATGTCGAACGACACCATCGCCTCGCCGGTCGGCGCGTGCGTGAACGACATCCAACCCAGATACAGCACGCCGGCGAACGTGAACACGCTGCCGGCAAGCGTGTAGATGAAGAACATATTCGCCGCCCGGCGCCGCTCCGAGCCGCCCCAGATCGCGATGATGAAATACAGGGGCACCAGCGTGAACTCGAAGAACACGTAGAACAACAGCAGGTCGCGGGCACAGAACACGCCCAGCATCGCGCCGTGCAGCAGCAACAGCAGTGCGTAGTATTCCTTGACGCGCTGCCGGATGCCGCTGAAGCTCGCGAGGATCGCCAGCGGCGTCAGCAGCGCCGTCAGCAGAATCAGCGGAACGCTGATGCCATCGACCGCCACCGAGTATTGCAGACGCAGCCACGGCCGCGCGCCGGACTCGGTCTGTTCCTCGGTGTAGTCGGGCCATACCAGCCAATCGGCCCGCTCGTGCAGCGCCGTCTCACCCGCGACGCCGAACAGCGGCTGTTGCTGCAGGAAGCGGCCCGACGCCAGGATCGCCAGCAGCAGCGTGGCCGTCGCAATCGACAGCGACACGCGCCGGATCGACGCTTCGGCCGCCGAGGGCAACAACGCCACCAGCCCCGCGCCGACGATCGGCGTGAGAATCAGCAGCGTCAGCACATGTTCCGCAATCCAGTCGCCCATCGTGAGTCCCGAGGCCGCCCCCGCGCCGGGAAGCGGCATGCTTCGCCTATGTTCGTCCGTTGGCCCACAACATCCAGCACATCAACAGCAGCAGCCCGATCGTCATCCCCATCGCATAGCCCTGCAACGCGCCGCGCTGGAACGTCGTCAGTCCATACCCCACCGCGCGCGGCACGGCCGCGATCAGCCACAGCAACCCGTTGATGGCGTAGGTGTCCCAGCCGTAGCAGAATCGCCCCAGCCGCCGCAGCGGACCCACAACGAGCGCATCGTACAACTCGTCCACGTAATACTTGCGGTTCAACGCGTCGAACACGTGCGGCATCGCCGCCGCCGCGCGGACGGCCAGATCGCGCCGCCGCACGTATACGAACCACGCCGCGCCGATGCCGATCAGCGCCAGCGTTCCCGACACGATCATCATCTCCAGTCCGCCCTCCTCGTGGTGCACGCCGTGCACCACCGGCGACAGGAAATGATGGAACGTACCGTGACCGGCCGGCACGCCGACAAAGCCGGCCGCGATCGCGCCGATCGACAGAACACACAACGGCGCGACCATCCACGTCCCCGATTCATGGGCGTGCTCGACCCCTTCAGGCAGCTTTTCGTCGCCGTGAAATGCCCGGAAGACCATGCGGAACGTGTAGAACGCCGTCAGCAGCGCCGTCAGCAGCGCCAGCACGCCCAGCGGCGGCGCTTCGGCGAAAGCCGCGTGAATGATTTCATCCTTGCTCCAGAAGCCCGACAACAGCGGGAAACCCGCCAGCGCCAGTGAGCCGATAAGAAATGTCCGATACGTCCACGGCAGCCCGCGACGCAGCCCGCCGAAACGCCGGATGTCGATCTCGCCCGCCATCGCGTGCATCACGCTGCCGGCCCCGAGGAACAGCAGCGCCTTGAAGTAGGCGTGCGTGAACAAATGAAAGATGGCCGACGACATCGCCCCCACGCCCAGCCCCAGGAACATGTAGCCGAGCTGGCTGATCGTCGAGTACGCCAGTATCCGCTTCATGTCGTACTGTGCCAGCGCGATCGTCGCCGCGAACAGCGCCGTCAGCCCGCCGACCAGCGCGACCACCGCCATCGCCAGCGCCGACTCCGCGAAGATCGCGCCGCACCGCGCGACCATATAGACGCCGGCCGTCACCATCGTCGCCGCGTGGATCAACGCCGACACCGGCGTCGGACCTTCCATCGCGTCCGGCAGCCACACGTGCAGCGGCAACTGCGCGCTCTTGCCGACGGCGCCGCAGAACAGCAGCAGCGCGATGATCGTCACCTGATTCGGCGAAATCTTCATCAGCTCGCCGACGTGCTCGAACACATACGCGTAGTCCAGCCGGCCGAAGTGGTAGTAGATCAGCAGAATTCCCAGGCCGAAGCCGAAGTCGCCGACGCGGTTGACCAGAAACGCCTTCTTGGCCGCCTCAGCCGCCGACGGCCGCTGGTAGTAGAAGCCGATCAGCAGATAGCTGCACAGACCCACCAGCTCCCAGCCCAGATAGAGCAGCACGAAGTTGCCGCCCAGCACCAGCATGCACATCGAGAAGACGAACAGGCAGAGGAACGCGAAGAAGCGCTCATAGCCCCGCTCGGCGTGGCCGTGATGATCGCGCATGTAGCCGACCGAGTAGATCACGACCAGCAGCGACACCGACAACACCGTCAGCAGCATGACGCACGTCAGCGGATCGACGCGCAGCTCGACGTTGAACCAGCCCGTCCCCGGCTCGGCGGCGCGGAACCACTCATACACCACGATCGGCGTCGAATAACGCGCCGCCTGCTCGGACTCGGGAATCGCCTGGACCTGCTCGTACAGCAGCACCGCCAGCACCAGCGCCGCGCCCACGCCCAGGATCGCCAGCCAGTGCGACCGATCGCGCAGGCCGCGCAGGCCGACGACGCCGATCAGCGCCGCCCCGGCCAGCGGGAGCAGTGGAATCAGGATGGAAATCAGCTCAATCGTCATCGCGCCTCATGTGGCACAGCCGCCCCCGGCTGTGTCCTTCACCGCATGTGGCACAGCCGCCCTCGGCTGTGTCCTTCACTGCATGTGGCACAGCCGCCCCCGGCTGTGTCCTTCGCCGCATGTGGCACAGCCGCCCCCGGCTGTGTCCTTCACCGCATGTGGCACAGCCGCCCTCGGCTGTGTCCTTCGCCGCATGTGGCACAGCCGCCCCCGGCTGTGTCCTTCACCGCATGTGGCACAGCCGCCCCCGGCTGTGTCCTTCACCGCATGTGGCACAGCCGCCCCCGGCCGTGTCCTTGACCGCTGGTGCGGGATTCCCATCCCGCACCCCCATTCCGCGGGCATCCTTTCCCGCGAATGCGATCCTCCCGTCGTCCAATCACTTCACCCCTGCAACGCGCTCCAGGCTTCGGCATCCAGCGTGCCCTTGCGCCGATACAGCAGCACCACAATCGCAAGCCCCAGGCCGGCTTCGACCGCCGCAATCACCAGCACAAACAGCGCAAACACCTGCCCCTGAAGATTGGCGTGCAACGCCCCCATCCCCACCAGATTCAGCAGCACACCCTGAAACATCACTTCGGTGCACAGAAACATGATGATCAGATTGCGGCGCGTCAGAAATCCGATCACGCCCAATCCGAACAGCACCGCGCCTATCACCATCAGCGGTTGTGGAGCCATCTTCCGTCGTCCGGATCCGATCGATTCAAACCTTCAGCCATCAGCTGTCGGCGAAAAAAGAGTTATCAGTTGTCAGTTCTCAGCGGCCTCCGCGCCTCTGAGTGAGCTTCCCGTTTCAACGCTTCGATGTTTCGATGTTCTTGTCTCGACTTTCTACTTTCTACTTTCGACTTTCCGCTAGAACGGTTTCACCCTCCGCCCGATCTCGCCCACCGCCATCCCTTCCGGCGGCCGGGCGGCCGGGTCGGGCGACACGATCTTGCGCGCCAGCGCGATCGCGCCGACAATCGCCACCAGCAGCAGTACGCCCGCCAGCTCGACCGACACCGCGTAGCGCGTCAGCATCACCTGACCGACCCCCAGCGTGTTGCCGACCGCCGCCGACTCACTCGCCGCCGCCGCCGGCCACGACCGGCCCAGCAACATCCCGCCCAGCACCGCGATCAGCAGAAACCCCGCAACGACAGCCAGCGCCGGCTCGCGCGCCTCGGCGTCGTAATCCAGCGGCCCGCCGCGCGTCAGCATCTCCGAGTCCGATGGCTGCGCCAGCATGATGACGAAAACGTACGTCACAAGAATCGCGCCGGCGTACACGATCACCAGCGCCGCGCCGAGAAACTCCGCGCCGCTCGCAACCACCAGGCCTGTCGACGACAGCGCCACCAGCACGAAATAGACGGCCGAATAGACCGGCCGCGCGTGAGTGATCACGCGCACCGCACCGAGCAGGCTCGTCGTCGCCAGCACGAAAAAGCTCACGCACTGACCGGTTGTCCCTGCGTACTGCGTCAGCAGCAGCACCATCAGCCCGAAGGCCGCGATGATGCCGATGAGCAGCGCCGGCACGCCGCGCCGCCGACCGCCGCCCGGCATCGCCAGGTAGACGCCCAGCGCCCCCAGCACCGCCAGGCCATAGCTGCTATAGACCGCCGTCGTCGACGTCAACATGCGTTACCCATCTTCTGAACCCAACCGCGACCGTCATGGAGCGCCGCGGCCATCCGCATCAACACTGCCCGCCGGGACCGCCTACTCCACACTCTTCGAGCCGTCCCGGACCGCGTCGCCGTTCAGACGCGTACTCGCCATCGGCGCCGCATCAACATGCGGCACGTTTCTCCTACGTCGGTAGATCCCCCGGCGCTCCCTCACGGTCGCGGTTCGGTACGCACTGCGCCGCGCCGCTCAATACCCCGTGATCGCCGGGTTCTTCCGCGGCTTGACGTTCTTCGTCGCATCAAACACCGCCAGCAGCTTTTCCTTGTCGAAGACCATCTCCGACCGCGACCGCCCCACCATGTCGTACTCCGGCGTCAGCTCGATCGCGTCCACCGGGCAGGCCTCCTCGCACATGCCGCAATAGATGCACCGCAGCTCGTCGATCTCGAACTTGATCGGGTACTTCTCGCGGTCCGGCCAGGGCGCCTCGCCCGCCTCGATGTGGATGCAGTGCGCCGGGCAGGCGGTCTCGCACATGAAACAGCCGGTGCACGCCACGCGCCCCTGCTCGTCGCGGTTGAGACGATGCACGCCGCGATACGTCTCGGTGCGCAGCACGCGCTGCTGCTCGGGGTATTGCACGACCATCCGCTTACGACGACCGGGCGAAACGACATGCTTCAGCGTGACGCGCAGGCCGTCGAGGATCGGCAGGTACAGGCGCTCGGCCATGTTCAACTCGGGCTGATCGACGACCAGCACGTCGGTCTCTTTCCAGTTGCGGCCCATCACGACACTCCCTCGACCTTGGGCAGCGAATCCTGCCGCCCCGTCGTCGGCCGGCCCGACGCCACGCTGATCATGCCGCACAGCAACAACAAGATGCCGTTGCCCGCCAGCGCCCACGCCGACATCGGGCGGCCCCAATACACCAGAAAACCCGCCCACACCGCCAGCGCCATGCCGGTCGGGACCATCGCCTTCCACGCCAGCCGCATGAGCTGATCGAAGCGAAAGCGCGGCAGCGTCCATCGCACCCACATGTAGCAGAAAATCAGGCAGCCCACCTTGCCCACATACACGCCGCCGCGCACCAGCGCCGCCCACGGAGACGGATCGAGCGTGATCCATTTCAACATCGCGCCGAGCCACGCCAGCGGCGACACGCTCTCCAGCCAGCCGCCAATCTTCAGGCTGAACGGAATCGGCTCCCAGCCGCCCAGGAACAGCGCCACCATCACCGCGCTGGTCGACACCATGTGTGCGTATTCGCCGAAGAAGAACAGCGCCCACTTCATCGCGCTGTATTCGGTGTGAAATCCCCCCACCAGTTCCTGCTCGCACTCCGCCAGGTCGAACGGCGCGCGGTTGGCCTCGGCCAGCGCTGTCGTGAAAAACAGCACGAACACCAGTGGTTGCAGGATTCCCAGCCAGCAACTTTGAATCTGCCGCTCGACCATCCCCTCGAGCCGAAGCTGCCCGGTCGAAAGGATGCACACCAGCAGGCACAGCCCCAGCGGCACTTCGTACGAGAGCATCTGCGCCGCGGCCCGCATCCCGCCGTACGTCGCATACTTGTTGTTGCTCGCCCAGCCGCCCAGCACCACGCTATAAACGCCCAGCGAGCCGACGGCCACGACGTACAGCAGGCCGATGTCGATGCTCGCCACCTGCACTTTCAACAGCGGCCCGCCGTCGCTCCAGCGCATGACGCCGCCGAACGGAACGATCGCCACCCCCAGCATCCCGATGATCAGCGCGATGCACGGCGCAAAGATAAACAGCGCCCGGTCCACCTTGCCGGGGATGATGTCCTCCTTGAGGAACAGCTTCAGTCCGTCGGCGATCGGCTGGAACAGGCCGCGCGGCCCGACGCGGTTCGGACCGTAGCGGTCTTGCGTCCACGCCGCGACCTTGCGCTCGAACAGAATCAACCACGCCGCCGCGCCCATCACGCCGCCCACGGCCAGCAACATGACAAGCATGCTCAGCCCGAACTGCGACGCCAGGATTTCTTTCAGCCAGTCGATCATTTCACTCGACACACCTGCTTGACCGAACCGCGACCCTGATCGCGACCAAGGCGGGAGCGCGAAGAACGCGCCGCGGCCATTCACATCAACGCTGCCCGCCGCGTCCGCCGACGACGCCTCGTGCCGGCGCTCCTCAGCCGCTCCGCCGCTCAACTACGTACGCGCCGTCGGCTCAATTCACCAAGCCGTACCGCTCCTTCGCATTCGCGCCGCCCTCGTCGCTCCCGCACGGTCGCGGTTCGCTTCAGTCCACGAAGCGACGCCATCCCTAATGCGCATGCTCCGCCGCTGCCGGCGCCTCATGCACCTGCGCAAACTCCGGCATCTCCTGTGCCATCATCGCTCGCACCGTTTCCGCTCGATACAACCCCACCTGCCCCGACAGCGCATACAGATACTGCCCATCGCGCTGCGCCCCCTCCGGCGGCGGCAACGCCGCCTCGAACGGCTGCACCAACCCGGTGTGATTCATGAACGAACCCTCGCGTTCGGCCCAGGCACACGCCGGCAGCACCGCTCCGGCCAGCGGCAGCAGATCGCTGGGCAGGATGTCATGCAGCAGCACGAACCCCACTTTGCCCATCGCCTGGACCAGCGGCTTTTCGACCCACGGCGTCGGCGAACCGCCCGAAATCCAAGCCGCGGCGAATTGCCCTTTCCCGGCGGCGTCGATGAACTCGGCGAAACTCAGTCGCGCCCCGCCCATCCGCTCGACGATCCGCTCGACACCGCGGCGATTCGGGCATTTTTCAGCGCGAATCACGAACCGCGCCTTGTCGGCCGGCGGCGCGCCGTCTCCATTTCCGTTACCGCCGCTGCTGTGCGTCCGCGGAAAGCACTGATCGCCGCCGACGACCGGCGCCGGCCCGACGACCAGCGTCGCCTCCGACGCGATGCCGCGAATGAACTTCGCCAGCAGCCACGCCTCTTCGCACGCCATGAACGGCGACAGCACCGCCGCGATCGTCTTGCCGCCCTGCTGTTGTTCGATCGCCCGAAACCGAAAGCGCAGCACGTCCGGGATTTCCTGCCAGTCCGGCCGTTCCTCGTCGGCGCCGCGACGGATCATCGCGCGCGTGATGCGCCGCGGATCGTGAACGTACTTCCACCCGAAGCGGCCCTCATCGCACATCCACCAGTCGTTGACGCCCGGATTGAACCGCGGTTTCAGCCGCCAGATGCGCCCTTCGTTGTGATCGACGCCGATCGCGCAGCCGGTCGAGCAGCCCGGGCAGACGCTGTCAGTCGAGCGCAGCATCCAGACCCGCTGCCTCATCAGGAAGTCCTTGTCCAGCAGCGCCCCCACCGGGCAGATATCGACGACGTTGCCCTGTAACGGATTCTCGAGCGGAATGCCGGGAAACACGTCGATTTCGGCGCGGTTCCCGCGGTTCGTCACGCACAACTCCGCCGTCCCCGCCACCTCGGCGCAAAACCGCACGCACCGCGTGCACATCACGCAGCGGTCCTGATACAGCCAGGTCTTGCTGCCGACGTCCTTCTTGGGATTCTTGGTCTTGGGGTCGACCATTCGGCTCGTGGCGTTGCCAAAGTTGTAGCTGTAATCCTGCAAGTAGCACTCGCCCGCCTGATCGCACACCGGGCAATCCAGTGGGTGATTCAGCAGGTAATACTCCATGCAGTGCGAGCGGTTCTCGCGCACCAGCGGCGAATCGAACCGCACTTCCATCCCGTCCCGCACCGGCGTCTGACAGCTCGGAACCAGCTTCGGCGACCAGGCCAGCTCCTTGGTCTTCGGGTCCGGCATCTTCATTTCCATCAGGCACAGCCGGCACGACGCCACGATCGACAGGCCGGGGTGATAGCAGTAATGCGGCACGTCCCAGCCGGCCTCCAGTGCCGCCTGAAGCACCGGCACGCGCTCGCGGCATTCGATCGTTTGTCCGTCGATGATGATCCTCGGCATAAGCCGCAAAGTGTAGCGATTGTGAATTTCGTCACAAGGGCAAGGACGACCAGCTTTTGCTTGCGTGGAAAGCGCAGGGACAAGCTGCACCAAGCGCGGCGCAGTGCGGGTGGTACGGGCATCGCAGTGCGGGTGGTACGGGCGTCCCGCCCGTAATGTCGCATCGTCGCGAGGGTCTGCCCATGCTGAGTCGCCCGCCGGGGCAGAAGGCCGACACGACGGAATGTCACTCAGCCCTCTGCCGTGGCCATCGCGTCTCTGAGCAAGGATTTGAGGCTTGAGATTCGGGACTTGAGAATTCGGATTCAAATCCCGGGATTTCAAATCTCAAATCTCGAATCTCGAATCTCAAACCTCATGTCTCGAATCCGAGATTTCACTCGGCTCCCGACGAATCACCGCTGACGGTCGACCCCAGCCGCCGCGCCGCCGATACGCCGCCGGCGCTTCCAAAAAACCGAATCTCGAGCATAATACGCCCCATCGTACGGACCCGTCTCCATGTCCGAGACAATCGCCCATCCCCGCTGCCCGATTTGCGGCTACGTGCTGCTGGGGCTGATCGAACCGCGCTGCCCCGAGTGCGGCGAGCAGTTTCCGCCCGAAATCTGGTCCGACCTCTCGCGCCTATCGGTCGCCCCGCCGTGGGAGCGCCGCGTCTACCTCGGCCGCTTCCGCGCGTTCTTCGCCACCCTCCTGACCGCCACCTTCCGCCCGCGCCGCCTGCTGGCGGGCATCACGGACGAGCGACGACTGGGAGCTGCTATCGCCTGGGCCTTGCTGACCGTGCTCCTGGCCTTCGTGATCGCGCTGACCCTGAGCCGAAGCAGATACGTCGGTTTTTCCGTCCTGAACCTGCACTTGAACAGAGAGGTCGCAACGCTCATCCGCACCGCGCTGCGCTTCGCGGCGCTGCTATCGGCCAACGTGCTGGTTTGGCTTCCTACGCTCGCAGTACTCGACTTGGTACTGTTGAAACACCGCCGGGAGTTCCGGCTGATTCTGATCGCCTGGCTCTACATGCTCGCATGGTCGCTCTGGCCGGGCATGTTGATGCCAGGTCTCGGAAACTCGCTTCTCGGATTTATCGACAGCGACTGGCTCTGGGGAAATACCGGCGGCTGGAGCTGGATCGGCTCTTGGCCTTGGCCGTGCTGGATGCTGGCCGCGCTCGTCACGCTGCAGTTTCTCGGGATGCGACGTTTCGTTCGAGTCGATGAGCAGGACCTACGACGGTTCGACGCGGCGATTCAGCGACACGTGTAACGCGTGCTGATGGCTGGCTGGCTGCTGGCGATGTACTTACTGTTGTTCGATCGGCTCGTTCACCTGAGATTCCACATGCTGTTCGTTGTCGAGGAATGGCGTCACTTATTCTGGTGGCTATTTCAATGACACGGACAGCCGGCGTGCAACGATGGCCGCATTGGGCCGCCCGCGCGGTCGTTTGGGGGGTTCTGCTTTGGCCTGTCGCACGTCTCGCCCTGCGGCCGCAACGAGTAATCGTCGAGGGCCAGGCGTATCGAATGCACGTACGCCTTGAAGCGACCCGCGCCGCTGCATCGCTGGCACGGTACGCCGGCATCGAAAAGCACGTCGCGCTGATAGGCGGCCGCGCGCACGCAGGTAGCTTCGCCGGAGATCCAATCTGTCTCGCTTGGAACGGTGGCTCAGGTCCGCCGTATTTCCATGTGCTGTTCGATATCGAGGGCCGTCCATGCTTGCCGCCGATCACGGTCCTCCCCGACGCCGATTGGGGCGCATGCACGCCCGAGCCGTTCTACCTACCGTCACGTGGCGGTGCTCGCCTGACAGCCTTTGTTCTTCCGCGAATCAGCGCACTCCCCACATCACCGCTGACGATCGAAAGCGCCGTGTGGATTTACCGCGACGACCGATGGAACAACATACTGAATATCTCTGATTCGAGTAGGCTCGAACTCGAAAGAAAGCCATCTTCCTGGTGTACAAGCTGGCTTGAAATCGGTCGGAATCCACCCGTGCAGATAATTTGGGACCCAGCCAGAGAGTCGTTTGTCGTGCCTGCAACGCTTCCTGCGACCACGACCGTCCTTCCCCTCCTGCCCGACATCACCCTCGACAACTGGCGACCGCCGCCCTGAGTGTCGCGCCGCCCCACGGTCCGCGCCGCCCGTCACCGCCTTTCTCCGCGATCTCCGCGCCTCTGCGAGAATCCCCGCGTCGCCCCACGCCGCGCCATCCGTTACACTCCGCCCCATCAGGAGGTCCGGCCTCATGCCCATCGGCGAAAGGATTCGATCAAACACGCAGCGCGCATACAGCGACGACGCCGCCCTCGGCGCGTCGATACTAGGGCCGCATTCAACGGCGCGCGAAACCGCGTCGCGCCAACACGCGGCGACCCCGCCGCGAAAATCAGAGCCGCTCCCTCACAGTCGCGGTTCGGTCAAAACCAGCCTGGCCTTGCTCGCAGCCCTCCTCGCCGCCGCCGCACAGGCCGCCGCCCAGCCCTCCACCACCCCCCGCTGGCCGGCGCCGCCGGCCGCCGCGCTGATCGCCGCCGATGGCGCGCCGGCTGTTCCGCTCGACGATCCGCCCAATCCGCACTTTCTGTATCGCTGCGAACACCCCGGCGTGCACCATCAGGACGTGCTCAAGCTGCGCAATGGCTCGCGCCGAGTCGGAAAAGTCCTCGAGTGGGGAACGCTCGTCCACGTCTGGGACCCCGCCGGCAACCGCGTCACGTTCGACCGCCGCGACGTCGACAGCATCGAATTCAACGCCACGGCAGGCTGGAAAACCAAGCCATCCAAGCCCGACCTCACCGTCGCCTGGGTCGAGCGGATCCCGCGCGATCCAAGCTGGCACGACTTCGTCAAGTACGACCTTTCCGACAAAAAAGGGCTGGGGGTGCTGACGGTCGATCCCCACGCCGATCCCTGGTCGCCCCGGCCGGACCAGCCGGTACGCTTCATCGCGCACGTCAAAAACGTCGGCGCCGCCCCCGCGCCGGCGTTTGCCTGGACCATCCATCTCGACGACCGGCGAATCGCCCACGGCCGCACCGACGCCACGCTGGCGCCCGATCAGACAATCGCGCTCGAAGCCGCCTGGAAATGGGACGACAAGCAGCACGATCTTCGCGTCGCACTCGACACCGATGGTTCCATCGACGAAATCGCCGAGTGGAACAACACGTTCATCGACCCCGTGCAGGCCCGCACGTTTTTCTTCTGCGTGTCGCGCAACGTCATCGAGAGCTTCGCCCGTACGCGCAACCTCGTCGACACGTTCAGCTTCGAAGACTGGGCGCAGTACCACGTTCACACCATGAACTGGCTCTTCGAACATTCGGTCTATCCGTCCGCGCCGCAGGGCATCACCGAGCGCGTCCGCATCGACCGCATCGTGGTCGTCGAGGACGCCCGCGACGAATCCGCCAAGGCCGAGTGGGAACGGCTGCGCCGCCGCAACGGCGAACTCGACGGCCTGATCGAATACGGCGGAACGTGGCTGTTCCCCAGGGTCCGCGACGACGCCCACGCCGCCGAATGGGCCTGCCAGATGGACTGGGGCCTGCCGCACGAGCTGGGACATCAGCTCGGCCTGATCGACATCTACCAGTACAACACGCAGCTCAACGACTGCCTGGTGCGCGACGCCGCCGACCGCTTCGTCCAGCGGCATCATTTCTTCCCCTGGCCGCGGACCATGATGCACTGGCACGGCCCGCACCTGTTCTCGGAAGTCTGCGCGGGTTATCTCAACAAGACCCGCGGCCGGCCGCGCGGCTATTACGGCGACTACCAATACGCGCTGCCCGCGCGCTGCATCCTCGAAATCCGCGGCAACAACGGCCAGCCGCTTCCGGGCGTGCGCGTCGAAATCTTTCAGCGCCAGTCCGAAGGCGAGTACAGCGGCTTCATCAACAACGATGCATTGGTCGTCGGCACGTCCGGCCCCGACGGGCGCTTCGAGTTGCCGAATCGCCCCGCGCCGGAACATCAAACTGTCGGCGGCTACACCCTGCGGCCCAATCCCTGGGGCCTCGTCGACGTCGTCGGCGTCAATGGCCTGCTGCTGGCGCGGCTCAGCCGGCCCGAGGGCGAAGAGTACCACTTCCTGCGCATCTTCGACTTCAACGTCGCGGCCCTTCGCGGCCACGTCGACTCATACGTGCATGCTATTCCGACGCGCTTCGCGCCGCCCGATGCGCCCAAGCCGATCGACATGAGCCGGATGTTCTTCTTCGATCATCTGCGGCCCGACCGCGTCAGCCTGCAATGGCCGCACTGGGGCACGGGGCAGACGCCGCCGATCCTGTCCTACCACGTCTACCAGCGCACCAGCCTGGGCGGCGATGAAACGAAGCCGTGGACGCTGGTCGACGTGGTAATGCCGAAACCACCCGCGCCGCCCGACCCGCCGCACGCTTCGTGGATTAACTACAAAAACGAGCTGCAATTCGACGGCCTGTACTCGCACGACACGTGGCTCGCCGTCGCCTGCGTCGCGCCGAACGGTCGCGAAAGCCCGCTGTCCGACGCCCAGTTCGTCCCCGCCATCGACGAATGCCTGCGCTTCGCCGTCAACGAAGACAACGAAATCTTCATCCCCGTCTCCGGACGCGACGACTTGCCGATGCTGCTGAGCATCCTGCGGCCCGGATTTCCGCAGCATTACTTCCGGCCGTTCGGCCTGCGCGTGATCCGGCCGGAGTTTCGCGGCTACCGCCCGTCGGCCGCCGGCGCGGCGATCGATGCGCATAAGCTGCTGGTCATCGCCGATGCGCGCCATCATCAACTTGCCTGGTATGACCGCGGCGAGCTGATCCGCCTCGTCGGCCACCCCGATCGCAGGCCCGATGCGATCAGCGACGAAGAGGGCCGCTTCAATCAGCCCAGCGACGTCGCCATCGACGACCGCGGGCGCATTTACGTCGCCGATCGCATGAACCATCGAGTGCAGGCGTTCGATGACGCCGGCACACTCCTTTTCGCCTTCGGCCGCAAGGGCGATGCGCCGGACGAATTTAACGAGCCGATGGCCCTGGGGTTCGCCTCCAGCCGGCTGGCCGTGACCGACTACGGCAACAAGCGCATTCAGATATACGACGCGAGCGGAGACCGCCCCGTTTTTCAAAGGTCGATCCCCAACCGGCGCGACCCGGACCGCGCGCTGGCGGCGCCGTCGGGAAAGGTGTATGTGTGCGACATGGACGCCGACGGCAAATGGGGCATCCTGATCTTTCCGCCGGATTCAAGTGTCATGGAGAGGGCCATCTACAGCACCAACCAGGGCAACGTGAAGCGGCCGCGCGGCCTGTATTACGACGGAAAGCAACTCGCCTTTTTCGTCAACCAGGACCCGCCGCAATTCGGCTGGATCGGACTGAAATAGCCGCCGCCTTCGTGAAGCACAGCACCCGCACCAACTCCCTCTCCCTTCAAGGGAGAGGGTCGGGGTGAGGGTGTAACGGCTGAACCGCACAACGCCCCGCTGCAATTGGGGCACAGCCGCCCGCGGCTGTGCCGCATGGTACGGGCTTGGCGCCCGCCGCGCAACCGAGCCGCGCAGCGGACCGACAGGGAATTCACATGACACAACACATCCGCTTCTCCTCTCTGACGCTCCTCGTCTTCGCCGCCGCGGCCACTGCCGATCCTCCTCCGCCGAACTGGCCCACTTTCCGAGGTCCGTCGGCGCGCGGCATCGCCGACGGCCGCCCGCCGCCGACGACTTGGGACGTCGAAAAAGGCGTCAACATTCGCTGGAAGACGCCCGTGCCCGGTCTGGGCTACTCCAGCCCCGTCATCTGGGGCGACCGGCTGTTCATCACGACGGCGGTGCGAAGCGAAGGCGAGTCGCGCGTCAAAGTCGGCCTCTACGGAGACATCGCTCCGCTCGACGAACCGATCGAACACTCGTGGCGCGTCATCTGCCTCGATCGCAACACCGGCAAGGTCCTCTGGCAGCAGGACGCTCACAAGGGCGTTCCAAAGGTCAAGCGACATCCGAAATCGAGCCACGCCAATTCGACGCCGGCCACCGACGGCCGGCGCGTCGTCGCGTTCTTCGGCTCCGAGGGGCTGTACTGCTACGACATGGAGGGCAAGCTGCGCTGGAAGAAAGACTTCGGCCTGCTCGACTCCGGCTACTACGTCGTGCCCGATGCGCAGTGGGGCTTCGGCAGCTCGCCGGTCATGCACGACGGCAAGGTGATCGTGCAGTGCGACGTGCAGCAGAACTCGTTCCTCGCCGCGTTCGACGCCGCCGACGGCCGCGAAATATGGCGCACGCCGCGAGACGAAGTCCCCACTTGGAGCACCCCGACCGTTCACGTCGAGGCCGGCCGCGCCCAGGTCATCTGCAACGGCTTCAAGCGCATCGCCGGTTACGACCTGGCGACGGGGCGGGAGATATGGAAGCTGCGCGGCGGCGGCGACATTCCCGTGCCGACGCCGGTCGTCGCCGACGGGCTGATCTACATCACCAACGCTCACGGCATGATGGCGCCGGTCTACGCAATTCGCACGTCGGCCGAAGGCACTTTGTCGGTCAAGGAGGGCAAGAAGGGCCGGCAGCACGTGGCCTGGTGGAGCGATCGGCGCGGCAACTACATGCAGACGCCGCTGGCGGTCGGCGGGCTGCTCTACTGTTGCATGGACAGCGGCGTGCTGACCGTGCTCGACGCGAAGACCGGCGACCAGAAGTACCGCGAGCGTCTCTCGGCCGGGAGCGGTTTCACGGCCTCGGCCGTGGCCGCCGGCGGCCGTTTGTATTTTACGAGCGAGGTGGGCGACGTGTTCGTCCTGAAGGCCGGCCCAGGCTACGAGCTGCTGAACCGCAATTCACTGGGCGAAGTCTGCATGGCGACGCCGGCCGTCGTCGATGGCGTGCTCTACTTCCGCACGCAGGGCCATGTGATCGCGATCGGAGAGCAGGCTCGCGCCGACTAGCGTCCGGGCAACGGCGCCACCCGCCCCGCCAGAATGTCCGCTGCGATCTCCTCGGCCATGATGTCCGCGCCCGTCGCGTCGGGATGATTGCTGTCCTGAATGTGATACAGCCGCACCCACGGCTTCTTTCCGGCCAGCATCGCGTCGCGCTCCGACTTGATTCGATCGAAGATGTGCCGGCCGGGCAGGCCGTAGCGTTTCATGTACTCGTCGAATCGTGCGTAGGGATCGACCGTAAACCGGCTCTTGTCGACGTTGAACACGTTGTCGCGCCGATCGTCGCTGAGCCGCTCGGAATCCGGATAAAGATAAACCGCAAAACCCATCCCCCGCGCCTCGCATGCACGCATGATCTCGGCCATCGCCTCGAACTGATGCTACCACCGTGCACGGATCTTTGCCGAATCACAGTTGGCCGCCAATCCGATTTTCTCCGGATCGCGCGGCGGCCGTGCCTGCACGATCGCCTGCTTGCACTGTTCCTCAATCAGCGCCAGAAACGCGCTGAGCCGAAGATAGCGTTGCCGCAACCGGATCGCGCCGTTGGAAAACAGCCCCGCCACGCCGGGCGTCGCGTCAATCTGGCGTTGCGCATATTCATGATCGTCCCAGCCGACGTCGTTGAGATTGAATTGCACGATGATCGCGTCGGCGTGCCAATCGTCCATGTTCTGAAGGACAAAGTCCTTCCTCAGCCCCGGCGTTGTCCCCATGCCCGCCAGGTTGATGCAGCGCCAGCTCACATGCGGCCGGACCGCTGCCAGCCGCGCTTCGACGCGGGCCGGAATCGACTGCTCAATCGGCAGCCCGAAACCCCACATGACCGAGTCGCCCAGCATGGCGATTCGGACCTCGCCGGGCTGTTTCGGTTCCAGTGCTTTTTCGTAGCCATGGTTGGCGCCGCGCTGGCCGATGGCGTATCCGCTGGTCAGCCCCGGCCCGAATCGCAGGTGTGCGTATTCGGGGGCGATAATGCGCGTCAGCGTTTCGGGAATCAGGAACAAGCTGCCGAAGACCACCAGCGTGAAGAACGCTTTTTTCCGCCGGGACAAGGTGCGTCGCTGCGGAGCACCCTTGCGGCGGTCGGCGTCCGGTGGTCCGGAATTCGTTGCGTAGGTGTTGCCCATGCTGATTCCTCGCCTTATCGCATCGCGTCCTTTAGAATTCCGATACGCTCGGAGGGGGCATCCGGGCTTGTACAAGTCCGGGCCAGGGCGACGGTCACGCTCCCCGGTCGCACCGACTTCAATTGAGGGATTCGCGCCGCCGGCCGATCGAGCACGACGCGGGCGGTACGAACGCAGGAGCTGCACAAGCGCATGAACATCCTGGGCATTTCCGCCTTCTATCACGACAGCGCCGCGGCCCTGGTCCGCGATGGCGAGATCGTCGCCGCCGCGCAGGAAGAGCGATTTACTCGCAAGAAGCACGATTACCGCTTCCCGCAAAACGCCATCGAATACTGTCTGTCCGAGGGTGGGATCGAGCCGACCCAACTCGATTACGTTGCATTCTATGACAAGCCGCTGCTGAAATTCGAGCGGCTGATCGAAACCTATCTGGCCTACGCCCCGGTGGGGTTCAAGTCGTTTCTAGCCGGTATGCCCCTCTGGCTGCGGCAGAAGCTGCACCTGCCGCGCGAAATGGACCGCGGCCTGCGTCATCAATACAAGGGCCGCTACGTCTTTACCGACCATCACGAGTCCCATGCCGCCAGCGCGTTTTTCCCGTCGCCCTTCGATGAAGCGGCCATCCTGACGCTCGACGGCGTGGGCGAGTGGTCGACCGCCACCTACGGCGTCGGTCGCGGCAATCGCATCGAATTGAGCCACGAGCTGCGGTTTCCGCATTCGCTGGGATTGTTGTACTCGGCGTTCACGTATTACACCGGCTTCAAGGTCAATTCGGGCGAATACAAGCTGATGGGCCTGGCCCCCTACGGCGAACCGCGATTCAAAGACGTCATTCTGAACAAGCTTCTCGACCTGAAGCCCGACGGCTCGTTCCGCATGAACATGGCGTACTTCAACTACTGCCAGGGCCTGACGATGACCGCGCCGAAGATGGCGGAACTGTTCGAAGGCCCGCCGCGCCGTCCCGAGAGCCGCCTGACGCAACGCGAGATGGACATCGCCGCGTCGATCCAGGCCGTGACCGAGGAAATCATGATGCGCTGCGCCCGGCACGTCGCCAGGGAAACCGGCATGCGAAACCTCGTCATGGCCGGCGGCGTCGCGCTGAACTGCGTCGGCAACGGGCGCATCTTGTCCGAGGGGATTTTCGACAATATCTGGATTCAACCGGCCGCGGGCGACGCCGGCGGCGCGCTGGGGGCGGCGTTGTTCGTCTGGCACCAGCTTCTGGGCAAACCGCGCGCCGTGGACAACGTCCACGACCGCCAGAAGGCTTCGCTGCTGGGGCCGGCCTACGGCAACGAGCAGATCAAGGCGTTTCTCGACGGCGTCGGCGCGAAATACCGCTACTGCGACAGCGAGGATGAGCTGGTCGAAGTCGTGTCCGATCTGATCGCGTCGGAAAAAGTCATCGGCCTGTTCCAGGGCCGCATGGAATTCGGCCCGCGGGCGCTTTGCTCGCGCTCGATCATCGGCGACGCCCGCTCGCCGCGCATGCAGTCGGTGATGAACCTCAAGATCAAGTTCCGCGAGTCGTTCCGCCCGTTCGCGCCGATCGTTTTGCGCCAACACGTTCACGAATGGTTCGAGATGCGCCCCAACGAGGACAGCCCCTACATGCTGCTCGTCGCCGACGTGCGCCCCGAGCACCGCCTGCCGCTCGACGGCCAGCTCGACGGCCTGACCGGCGTCGACCGTCTGCTCAAGGTGGTGCGCTCGACGATCCCCGCGGTGACGCACGTCGATTATTCGGCCCGCGTGCAAACCGTCGACCCGCTGCGCCATCCGCGGCCGTACAAGCTGATGATGCGCTTCAAGGAAAAGACCGGCTGCCCGGTGCTGATCAATACGAGCTTCAACGTCCGCAGCGAGCCGATCGTCTGCTCGCCCGAGCACGCCTGGCGCTGCTTCATGGCGTGCAACATGGACGTGCTGGTGCTCGAGAACTTCGTTCTGCTCAAGGACGAACAGCCCAAAGCGAAACAACACGAAATCGACGCCTACCTGGCGCAGTTTGATTTGGACTAAACTATGTCGCTTATTTCCGTCAACTGGAACCCGCCACCCCGTCAGCTTCGCGGCTTCGGCTGGATCGCCCTCGTCGCTTTCGGCCTCATCGGCGCGTGGGTCTCCTGGCGAGGCAGCCTCTTCGGCGCGGCGATGCAGCCCGCCACGGCCCGCAACACCGCGCTGGTGCTGTGGACGCTCGCCGGCTGCTGCGGCCTGCTCGCGCTGGCCGCGCCTGCCGCGCTGAAGCCGCTCTACGTCGCCCTGACGGCCGTGAGTCTGCCGATCGGTTTCGTGCTGTCGCACGTCATCATGGCGATCGTGTTCTACGTGGTGCTGACGCCGGTCGGCCTGGTCTTCCGCCTCATGGGCCGTGATCCGCTGCATCGGCGCTTCGAGCCGAACGCGGCAAGCTACTGGGTCCCGCGCCAACCCGTTCGCGACGCGACGCGGTACTATCGCCAGTTCTGATTCCACACTTCAATCTCCGCGCGTTTTGCGTTCAAATGCTCATCATGAGTCACGCCGCAATCCAACGCGCAATCACGCGCTGCGCTGCGTTCATTGCGGGGACGTCCGCGATCGTCGCACCGGCGACGTGGGCCTTGGGTTTCGCGCTGTCGACTCGTTCGGCCGAACCGCCTGACGTCGCGACATCCCGTGCTTCGATGCCTGCAACCCAGTCTCGTCCCGCTTCGCTTCGCGACGCCGGCGTCGTCGCCGCGCAGGTGTCGCTGACGCTGGCCGAGCGCGCTTGGCGCGTTTCGGAAGGCCGCACCGACAAGCCGACGTTTCAGGAGCGGCAGGCGTACTTGCGCGAGCGCTCCGACGAAATGATCCAGCGACTCCGCGAGAGCGGCGTGAACCTCGTCATCTTCCCCTACGGCGGCTTCGGCCCGCCGCAGGACGAGCAGGACGAACGCCGCCTGGCCGCCGATTTCGCCCGACGGCTGCGTGCGGCGGGCATGTTCGTCGGCGTGCAGTTGCCGGCCGGTCGTATCCGGCCCGAAGCGTGGGCCGCGGCGTCGCGTCCCGCGGATGACTGGCTGGTGCGCGACGCCGCCGGCGGCCCGATCGTCGCGCCCTTGCGCGGTCACTTCCACGCGAGCCGCGTGCACCCGGAATACGTCAATGAATGTCTGCGTCTCGTCGAGGAAGCGGCCAGAAACTTGCAGCCGGATATGTTGCTGCTGCCCGATCCGTCGCCGGCCGTCGGGTACGAGCGCGCCGCGGTCGACGCCTTCCGCCGATTTGTGACGGCGCGCCGCGAACTGCCCGCCTGGGCCGATTCGTTGCGGCAACTCGATCCGACCGCGATCGAACCGCCGCGCCTTGACGCCGATGATCCCGTGCTGCTGCGCTGCTGGCTCGACTTTCGGGCTGACATCGTGCGCACGCATGTTGCGGCCGCGCGCGAGCGATTGCACCGCGCCGCGCCGGCGGCGCTGCTTGCGGTCGAGATGCCCATCCGCCCCGTGATCCCGTCGCGCGACATCGGCCCTTGCTTCGAGCTGCGCGACGTCGCCGACCGCGTTGATCTGTTGCGCGATGTGCAACCTGTGCGCATCGAAGTGCGCGACCGCGTCAACCACCAGATCGCCGCGCTCAAGGCGCTGCGCGACGCCGGGCGAAGCGTGATCATGGAGTGCCAGCGGCCGATCGATGCCGCGCAGGCCATGGCCTTCGGCCGCGACGCCATCGGCTGCATCGCGTGGTTCCACTGGGGCGAGCCATTCGCCGATCCGCTGGCCCGCGTGGAACTCGCCCCGCAGACCGTCGCGCTGGCGCGCTTCTTCGCCGCCCACCGCGACCTGTTCCGCGACGTGCAGCCCGTTACCGATGTTGTCCTGTGGCGCCCGCCGCTGGTCGACGCGGGCCGCCCGCCCGAGGAGCACCCGCTGTATCTCCAGACCGAAAGCGCCCTCGTCACCCACCGCGTGCCGTTCACCGTCTGCCTGGACCCCGCGCTGCCAACGCTGAGCGGACGGCAGGCGCTGGTGCTGGCCGGCGCTTCGCGCCTGAGCGATGAACAGATCGAACGCATCGAGCGCCATGTCCGGACCGGCGGCGGGCTGGTCGCGATCGGCGCCGCCGGCACGCGCGATGAACTGGGAAACACGCGGCGCGAGTCGCTGAATGACCGCCTGGCGGCATGGGACGGGCGGTCGCGAATCGGACCTGAATTGTCATGTGATCGGCCGACTGCCGAAGCGCCGGCGACATCCACCGCGCCGCGGTCGCGCCCGGAAGTTTCGTCGCCGCGCCGAGCGTTTCGCGTGGGCCAGGGGCGCGTGGTGCTGCTCGATCGGCCGGGTCCGCCGGAAAACGTCTGGCTCATCGCGCGGCGCGCCGGCGTGCGCCCGCCGGGCCAGACGCCGCCGCACGAGGACGACTTTTACGCCGCGCTGCGGTACGCCGCCGGCGGGGCGCTCTCGCTCGAGTGCCCGCTGACCGAGGGCGGCGTCTGCGAGCTGACGCGCCGCGCGGATGGCCAAACGACGATATTGCATATCGTGAATTTCAATCCGCGCCTGCCCGAGCGCCCGACCCGCGCCCGCGTCCGCCTGCCGCCCGACCGCGCGGCGACGCGCGTGACGCGACACGTCCCGGCCGACGGCGCGCGGTCCGACGTGCCCTTTACGCCGCGGCCCGACGGCGTCGAGTTCAACGTCGCGGCCTGCCCGTTGTATGACATCTACGAAATCGCGACGGCACCGCGAACCAATGGGCGGTGAGGAGCGGATCCCGGGGCGTAAGGGCGCCGGCTCTGGATGATGTGTCCGCGTTGCACGGGCTTCCAGCCCGTGAATAACTCCGCGTGGCGCGGGCATGTAGTCCGTGTTAGTCAGAGCCGCGCAGCGTCAGCAAGCGGGATCCGCAAGCCGGAAGGGAGAGCCCACGGTGATTTCGCGCACCGGCGTGCGAAGCCTGCCGGCGCGCCGGACGTACCGTGCAAGATCGAAACGTTGCCCAGTGAGCCGCGCCGCCCGATCCCGCTCGCTGACGCCTGTCCCCGCGAATGCGTGGGGCTTCGCGGCTCTGAAACATCGCAGCGCTGGCGCTTGCGGCTCGGAACACGTCGCGTGGCACAGGCTTCCAGCCCG
>WYBU01000145.1 GCA_011525745.1 Planctomycetaceae bacterium
GCCTGACGGCGCGCCGCATGCGCCATGCGCGTTCGAGCGTTTGCGTCGACGGCTTGGCCGCCTGATCCCGCTCGCTCACGCTTCGCGGCTCGGATCGGTCGCTGCGCTGACGCTTCGCGGCTCGGATTCGTGCGGGCATACCACACGATCCGCGACATCACGGCCCGCGCGGCGCGCTCGCGCCTGATGGCAGTCGGATATCGCCCGCCAATTTCCCCGCGAACGCCTCGTGGCCGTTCCAGATCACACGAATTTCTCGCCCGGCCTCATACGGCATCTGCTCCGCCAGCAGCGTCGCGCCGCTCACGCCGCGCGTCACGACCGCCACGCGGCCGTCGTCGGCCGCATTGCACGCAACCGTCACGATGCGCTCGGCCGGATCAACCGCGTCGAACCGAAACCACCACACGGCCCAGGGCATCGTCACATGCTCGGCCGGCAGACGGTAGGCAATCTTCATCGGCCGCTCGCGCCGCCGCTGCTCCAGCAGCCATTTCCAAAGGTCCATGCCGGTGTAGGCGTCATCCCAGCAGGCGTGCAGGCCCTCGGGATATTCGGTGTAGCGCGGCTCGTCACCGTTGCGGCGCAACGCCTCAATCAGATCGCGCGTCATGCTCACCGGCACGCGCTTGTCGCGCCGCCCGTGAAACGCCCACACGGGCAGCCCGCTGATATTGGACAGCAGGTCCGGTTCGATCGCCCCGCCGCAGACCGGCACAATGGCGGCGAACCGGTCGGGATGGCGCATTGCGATTTCCCACGTACCGAAGCCGCCCATCGAAATGCCGCTCAGATAGATGCGCTGCCGGTCCGTGCGGTACTCGGCCAGCACCTGGTCCAGCGCCCGCAGGACGAAGTCCTCCTGCGGGCCGCGGAACCACATGCCCGAAACCTGCGGGAACAACGTCAGGAACGGATAGTCCTTGAACTCGGGCCGGGTGAACTGTCGACCCAGTCCCACGCGGATGTTCTCGTACGTGCCGGCGCCGCATTCACCGCTGCCGTGCAGAAACAGCAGCACCGGCCACTCACGATGCGGACCGTAGGCCTTCGGCACGAACAGCGCGAATTCGCGCGGCATGCCGGGCGGCGAATTGTCGAGCTTTTTGATAACAAATCCCGGCGGCAGCTCGGGGTGACGCGCCCGATGCTTCGGTCCGATGCGATCGGGCGGCTGCGACGTCGGCGGATGGCGTTGCTGCGCGGCGGTATCGCCGCCTTGCTGCGGTGACGCGCCGCCGTCGCCTGACTGTCCGCCGGCATCACCGATGACGCTGGCCATCAACACGCTCCAGGCGATCGCGCAGCACGTTGCGCGGTTCGCCGGTCGACTCGAATGGGTTCCCATGCGCTCCTCGATTCCACAGGCGATCATAGTGCGTAATCGCGTGGCACGGGCTTGC
This sequence comes from Planctomycetaceae bacterium, assembly GCA_011525745.1. Taxonomy (GTDB): domain Bacteria; phylum Planctomycetota; class Phycisphaerae; order UBA1845; family UTPLA1; genus PLA4. The sequence continues at coordinate 1,404 of WYBU01000145.1, forward strand.
AGCCCGTGGAGCCGGCGTAGCACGGGCTTCCTGGCCGTGCGGAACCCGGCCCCAAGCGCCGGGGCCAATCCGAGCCGCGCAGCGTAAGCAAGCGGGATATGCAAGCCGGAAGGAAAATGACCCGTCCCCTCGCGCACGTGCGCCCGGGTAGGGTGGGTTGTACTCAACCCACCATTGCTCGCGCACGCGCGCCCGAAGCCTGACGGCGCGCTGCATGCGCCCCGCGCGTTCGGGCGCTTGCGTCGCCGACTTGGCCGCCCGATCCCGCTCGCTCACGCTTCGCGGCTCGGATTGGTCACTCGCTCACGCTTCGCGGCTCGGATCAATTCGCCTTGCATCTCCGGCGACGCCCGCAATACTCCTCGCCATCCCGACGACTTCATCCGATCGCAAGAGACTTTTCCCGCCTCCCGCTATCATGCCCGCGACCGCCGTACCTGCCGGCAAAACTCTCGCACGGGAACCGCGCGTGACGCGATCCGACTCTTCCCTGCATCTGCTCGTGCTCAACGAGTTCTTCTTTCCCGACGTGTGCGCCTCCAGCGCCGTGCTCACCGATCACCTGCCGCGCATTGCCGCCCTGCGGCCCGACTGGCGAATCACCGTGCTGACCGGCAACCGCGCGTGGGACCGCCCCGAAGTCACCTGGCCCGCGCGCGATCGCCTCGGAACGATCGACATCGTTCGCGTCAATCGGCCGGCCGTCGGACGCACGCTCTGGCGCCGCGGCGTCGGCTTCGCCGGATTTCACCGGGGCGTCACGCGCACCGGCCGGCGCCTGCCGCGGCCGGACGTGATCATGGCATCGACCGCTCCTCCGCTGGGCGGGCGCCTGGGGCTGAAACTGGCGCGACACTTCAATTGCCCGTTGATCTACAAGGTGCTCGATCTCTATCCCGACTGCGCCGTCGCGCTCAACGTGCTGTCGCGCGGCTCGCCCATCGCCGCGATGTGGCGGCGGCTCGACACCGCGGCGATGCGCGCGTCGGCCGCCGTCGTGCCGATCTCGGCCGGCATCGCGCGGCGGATCGGACAGACGCGCGGCCTGCCGCCGGGGCGCGTCCGCCTGATTTACGATGGATTCGATCCGAATCGCGTGAAGCCGTTGCCGCCGGGCGGCGGGGCCTTTCGCGCCGAGTGCGGTCTGGGCGAGGCGTTCGTCGTTCAGTACGCCGGCAACATGGGCCTGAGCCATCCGTTCGAGACGATCCTCGAAGCGGCGCGCCGCCTGACCGCCGCGGGCGACGCCGCCGGTCGCGGCCGCCGCATCGTGTTCCAGTTCATCGGCGCCGGACCCGGCCGCGCGGCGATCGAGCGCGCCCGCGCGGAGCGGCCCGTTGCCATTCAGTTGCTCGACTATCAGCCCGCCGAGCGCCTGTCCGAGGTGCTCGCCGCGGCCGACGTGGCACTGATCAGCCAGGCCGAGGGCATGGCCGAGTTGTCGCTGCCGTACAAGCTCTACGGCATACTCGCGGCCGGGCGGCCGTGCGTTTTCGTCGGTCCGCGCGAGTCGGAAATCGTCGCGCTGTTCGAGGAAACCGGCTGCGGCGTTCACGTCAATCAGGGCGACGCCGCCGGTCTGACCGCCGCGCTGGGCGAGCTGTTCGCGGGCGCCGACCGCCGCGTCGAAATGTCCCGCCTCGCCCGCGCCGCGTTCGAGCGGCGCTTCACCTCCGACCGCGCGGCCGAAGCATGGGTGGAGCTGATCGAGGAAGTTCGCGAGTCGGCTATGTAGCACAGCCGCCCTCGGCTGTGGCGGCATTACGCTTGCTTGCGTGCGCGTCTCGTTTCGCGTGCCACGCGCTTGCCGTCCGTGCAAGTCCCGCCGTTTGCGCGGCGGTGCAAATCTTGCGAATCCGCGCCAAAACGCCCGCTCCGATGATCATCCGAGCCGCGCAGCGTCAGCAAGCGGGATCCGCGAGCCGGAAGGGAAAGTGACCCGTCCCCTCGCCCACGTGCGCCCGGGTAGGGTGGGTTGTACTCAACCCACCATTGCTCGCACACGGGCGCCCGAAGCCTGACGGCGCGCCGCACGCGCCCCGCGCGTTCGAGTGTCGCAGTCGCGGTCTTGGCCGCCCGATCCCGCTCGCTGACGCTTCGCGGCTCGGATCTGCCGCTGCGCTCACGCTTCGCGGCTCGGATCATCCTTGGGCTTGCGCCCGGTGTCCTGATGCGCGCAGGCGGCAAGCCCGTGTTACGCGCCAATCCGAGCCGCGCAGCGTAAGCAAGCGGGATATGCAAGCCGGAAGGGAGATGACCCGTCCTCTCGCCCACGGGCGCCCGGGTAGGGTGGGTTGTACTCAGCCCACCATTGCTCGCGCACGTGCGCCCGAAGCCTGACGGCGCGCCGCATGCGCCCTGCTCGTTCGGGCGTTTGCGTCGACGACTTGGCCGCCCGATCCCGCTCGCTCACGCTTCGCGGCTCGGATCAGCCGCTGCGCTGACGCTTCGCGGCTCGGAATCGCACCGCGCCTCACGCCGTGTACCTCGAATCGCGCCGAAACACCCGACCCCAGCGGTTGTCCAGCCAGTGCAGCCACAGGTGCGGATAGTTGCGCGCGAACTCGGCGAATACGTCGGTCCACTGCTGCTGCAACTGCCGCAGCGCCTCGGGCCGCCAGCCCCGGCGGCGCGGAATCGTCGGCGCTTCCAGCGCTGGGTGCATCACGATCGTGTTGCGCACGACGCGCCCGCGCGGCGTGTTGACGCGATCGGTGCGGGCCGTCACCGGCACCACCGGCGCGCCGGTCAGCACCGCCAGCGACGCCACGCCCGCCGCCAGATGCACCTCGCGGTTCCACAAACGCACCGGCACCCCGCGACCGCGACGCTGCGGAATGTCCGGCGTGATCACCAGCACGCGCCCCTCGGCCAGCGCCTCGGCCATGCGCGCCGGCCGCGCGGCCGGATCGCCCGGGCGCGAACGCTCGGCGATCACGTCCAACCCGCCGGCGCGACACCAGGCCAGCTTGGCCCGCCGGTCGGTTTCGTCCTGCGAATATCGCAAATAAACGGTCAACGGCGCCTCTGCCGCGATCAGCGGCAGGCCGGTCAGAAACTGGCACGCGTGAACCGGCGCCAGCAGCACGCCGCGGCGGCGCGCGATCGCATCGTGAAGAATCCTCATCGAATCGTCGAGACGGATGCGGCGGCGGGCCAGATCGATGACTTCGCACAACGCCCGCGGCGCGCCGGTCGGCTCGGCCGTTTCGTCATCCAGGCCGCTTGCCAGGGCATGTTTGAGGATAAACAAACCATCGGTGTAATGCAGCACGGCCTGTCGCAGAAATTCGCGCGCCGCGCCGGGATGATCCGCGCCCGCCTGGCGGAACCGCCGCCGCAGTTCCGGTCCCAGCACGCCGACGCCGAGGCTCGTCAGATTCACGCTCGCCCACGCGCGCAGCGCGCCGATGGCGCCATCCGGCAGATGCGGCGCGATGCGCACCGCCGCGCGCAGAAATCCGCGCAGCAACCGCCGGCGCAGCGTCCGCGCTGCGTCGGATCGCCCGCCTGCGTCGAAAGTCAGCCCATCGTTCATCGCCGCAACAACAAAGCGGGGACGCGGGGAAAAGTCAAAAAGTCGAAGTGCAAAAAGAAGGCGCGAAGGCACGAAGGGAAAGCAGAAAGTCGAAAGTCGAAACAAAAAGTCAAAGAGTCGAAACGCTGAAAAATCGAAAACTGGAGGTTCTCCCAGCGACTCAGAGGGCGCTGGGAACCGGATTCCCACCTGCGCGGGAATGACCAATCATCACGAAATGCTGACGGCTGATGGCTGACGGCTGATAGCTGTTGGCTGATGGCTTCTGGTCCGCGCAGCGGACCCTACTGTTTACCGCTTGAACATCGTCTTGCCCCGATAGACGTACTTCGACAGCTTGTTGTTCACGTACAGCACCTCCAGCACGAATTCGACCGCCGACGCGAGGTGCGCGGGCCGGGGCGACTCAATTCCGGCCTGCGTACACACCGCCTTGGCCGCCTTGAGCAACCCTTCCACCGGCTCGGCGTTGCTGACGATCTGCTCGCTCGACAAATCGTCGCCGATCTCGACGCTGCCCTTGGCCCGGCCGAAGTACTCGATGATCGGCGTCAGCACGTCCTCGTCCAGGTAGTCCTCGCCCACGCTCTTGACCGCCTCGCCCACGATCGAGCCGATCAACCGGTCCTCGGCGTCGTTGCTCTCGGCCAGCATCAGCTCGATCTTCCCGCGACAGCTCGCCGCGACGTGCGACAGGTCCGAGATGCGCGGCACAACCAGCGACTCTCCCAGCACGATTCCCCGCCGTTCGGCATTGGACGCCATCACCTCGGCGTTGGCGATCGAGGCGCGCACCGACACGCCGCTGGACTGGTTGATGTGCGGACTGCCGCGCGCGATCCGCGCGAAGGCCTCGATGATCTCGTGCATGTAGCGCGGCACGTCCAGCTTGTAGTCGCCGCCGTCGCGCTGAAGCCAGGCGTTCTGCGTCGTGATCGCAATGCCGTCGTCGATCCGCGTCGGATAGTGCGTACGGATGACGCTGCCGATTCGGTCCTTCAGCGGCGTGACGATCCGCCCGCGGTTGGTGTAGTCCTCCGGATTGGCCGAAAACACCAGCATCACGTCCAGCGGCAAGCGCACCGGAAAGCCGCGTATCTGCACGTCGCGCTCCTCGAGCACGTTGAACAGACCCACCTGAATGCGCGGCGCCAGATCGGGCAGTTCGTTAATGGCGAAGATGCCGCGGTTGGTGCGCGGAATCAGCCCGAAGTGCATCACGGACTCGTCGGCCAGGTAGCGCCCCTCGGCGTGCTTGATCAGGTCGATCTCGCCGATCAGATCGGCGATCGTCACGTCGGGCGTCGCCAGCTTCTCGCGATAACGCTCCTCGCGATGGACCCAGTGCAGCGGCGTGTCGTCGCCCTTTTCGGCCACGATGCCGCGCGCCACGCGGAACTTCGGACTCAGCGGATCGTCCCACACGTCCGCGCCGGCCACGACCGGCATCCACTCATCCAGCAGCGCCGGCAATCCGCGCAGCAGGCGCGTCTTGGCCTGGCCGCGCAGTCCGAGGAACAGCATGTCGTGTCGGGCCAGCACGGCGTTGATGATCTGCGGGATGACGGTCTCGTCGTAGCCGACGATGCCGGGAAAGAGCGGCTGTCGCTCGCGCAGGCGGGCGATGAGGTTTTCTCGGATTTCATCCTTGACGCTGCGATAGCGATAGCCGCTGTCGCGCAACTCGCCCAGCGTGGCGGGTCGGTTCTTCACAAGTGCACTCCACGCCCGCCGCAGCGCGTCCGGCCGACGACCGCCGCCGGGAGGGCGCGGGGATGCTAGCGCAGCGAACCGCGCGCGACCACGCGAGTTCCATGAACCGAGTCTCAAGCGCCGGCGCCGGGGCGCTCCTCGCATCGTGGCGTGACCGAGGCGCCGGCGATTGCGGCTCGGATTATGTCGGGTGGCCCACCGCGTTGCGGTGGGTTCACGATGATGAGCACCGGAACAAACGGTCCCCCGCGCAGGCGATCCTCCGTTCGTCATTCCCGCCTGCGCGGGAATGACGCGTCGGTTTGCTCGGCAGCGCGTGCGGCACAGGCGCCATCGGGTGTGACCCGACCAAAAAAACATGACCGCATTCGATTCCTTCAATCCGGTGAGGATTGCCGGAATCGGTGCGGTCACGTCGCCAGCCGACCGAGCTTGTGAACCCGATCGGTGACCAGGGTGGAGTGGGAGTCTGTGTTTACCACCGCGCCGCGGCTGAGTTCTTATTCACTCGCCGCGTCGTCGCGCTGCTGCAAGCTATTAAAACGCTCGAAAAGCTCCGGCCTTTCGCGTTTCATCGTATTTTCATTGGCGAACGTTTCGGTCATCTCATCGTCGCCGCGCCGCGTCGTCACTTTGATCGAGCCGTCGGGCAGCTTCTCGAAGCGCACGCCCTCATGCCGCTGCATCGAGGTCGAAACGCCGTAGCGCTTTTCGATGTCGCGCATCGTGCGTTCCAGGTGTTTCATCGTGGCGCCGTGGCCCTTCATTGACTCCTGGTAGGCCTCCAGCGCTTCCTTGACGCGTTTCTCGATGTCTTCGTCCAGGAACTTGTGCAGCTTGCCCCGTTCGCCAGGGAGGCCGCCGATCCCGATCGTGATGTCCTGTTCCGAGATACAGTCCTTGAACATCCGAAACGCTTCGGCGTCGCCGTCGCGCAGGGCGTCCTCGCTGTCATAGGTCACCGTGTCGGTCCGGCCGTCCTTGGTTGTGCGCTTCACCGTGATCTTGCCGTCGGCGTCGCGCCGGATTTCGACCGACTTGCCGTCGTCGCTCTGTCGCACAATCACGCAGGTCGAATAAACGCCGCCCGGCAGCTTCGACCAGTCGCCCTTCCGGTCGAATTTCAGTTGCGGCAGCATATCATGCATCTTCTTCAGACTCTCCGCGTCCGGCGCGATGAACTTGCCGTCCTTGTCAAAAGTGAAGAAATTGGGCTTGAACATGAAGCTTGAGACCGCTTCCTCTTCCGGCGGGGATTCGTACTTGTATTTCATCTCAGCGTTCGCCGGCCGCGCGCCGATGCGGATGTCGACCGTCATCGGCTTGGCGCCGCGGATGATCCGGAATGGAACCGTCTCACCCACGCCCAGTTCCTGCGCCATCTTGATGAAGCCGGCCGCGTCCGGCGGCGCGGGCCGGTCACCGACGTCGGTGATCACGTCGTATTGCTGGAGCCTCGCCTCATCGGCCGGCGAACCTTCGACCACGTTCAACACCAACACGCCCTGCTCCGTGCCGATATGGGCCGCCAGTGCTTTGGGAATGGGCGAGTACCGAATGCCCAGGAACGGGCTGCCGGCCGGGGGATCTTCCGATGCTTCTTCGGCTTGGGGATCCTGAACGACAAGCCATTGCCCGGCCGGACCGGTGCGGCGGATGCGCACATCCGGGCGCGCCAGGGCAACCACCGGTTGTCCCTCGCCGCGCCACACGCGCCACGCGCGGATGCCGGAAGCGTCCGCCGGCTCGGAATCGCCGGTGCGGACCGGCGCGGCCCACGTGATTGCGGGCACGACATCGGCGGTCACGGTGGAAATCACGCCCCCGCCGGTGGACCGAGGTTCATCGGGACACTTGATCGCGCCGCACTGCGACGCGATCAGCATGTTCAGAAGCGTCATGGAAAACCACGTCATCATCGAACCCAACATCGTACATCTCCTGTCAGAATTGTTTGACGCGCTTCCGCGTATCGCGTGCGTCCGCCGCGCGAGGAGGCGCGGCCGTTGTGCAGCGCATCACGCCGCGGATCAGCGCGATGATCGATTCAACGTCGTCGTCACTCGTTCAAGGTCCGGCCGGTGAATGCTCCTGTGATGACATACGTTTCGGCTCGCCTTGAGTTCAACCTGTACCGCATTGTACGGAGCGGCGCGGTCAAGCCCTCGCGCGAACAACGCGCGATCGCAAACGCCGACGCTTGTCGCGAGGGCTTGGCCGTGTCGCAGCGGCCAGGCACTCCGCGCCTAATGCTCATACCACACCGGCGTCGTGCGTACCTCGGCACGGTTGATGTCGAGGATGTACACGCGCTGCGTCTGCGGATCGAACACGCTCACGCAGTCGCGGCACACATTCCACACGTCGCGGTGCGGCGCCAATTGCTGCCACGCCTGCGGAGACGACAAACCTTCGTCGACCACCCACTGTGGCACGATCGGCTTCGACCGATTCCCCGTGTCCGCCGCCAGCATGGGCCGAACCGGCGACGGCGATCGCGCCGCGTCGCGGCCTGCGTCATAGGGAAAAACGAACAAACCGATGGCGGCGGCCGCGGCCATCACGCCCGCCGCGGCGGCGAGCCACGAGCCGCGCCGGGTGCGAACGGCAACGGCCGCCGCCATCGGTTTGCTCAACACGCTGTTCAGGGCCACGCGGGCGCAGTCGTCGATGCTCTGGTAGCTGTGAAGCATCGCGCGGGCCGCGACGCTTTTCAGCAGCAACGCGCGGACTTCGTCGGCTTCGTCCGGCGTCGACGCGCCGTCGAGATAGCGCACGATCAATCGCTCGATGCGCTCCTGCTCGGCGTTGTGCGAATCAAACTCGTTCGTCGGACTCATTCGCAACCTGTGAATGTCACACAGCCGCCCTTGGCTGTGTTGTCGCGTGGCACGGGCTTGCAGCCCGTGCGAGCCTTCGTCCATCGGAGCCGCGCAGCGTGAGCAAGCGGAATCCGCTGACTGCCTGCGCGAGACCACCGTTCATTCGCGCGCGTGCGTCTCAAGCCTGACGGCGCGCCGAGCGCCTGCTACACGTTCCCACAGCCTCTTGAGAGGCCCAGCCGCCCAATCCCGCTCGCTGACGCTTCGCGGCTCTGATTCTTACCGGCCTGCTGACCGTGCGAGTCTTCATACCGGCTCGCCGTTCAAAGACTCGCGCAACATCCGCCGCGCTCGCACCAGCCGCGTCTCAACCGTGTCGACCGGCAGCGCCAACGTTTCGGCGATCTGCTCGTACGACCAGTCTTCCAAATGACGCAGCACAAACGGCTCTCGGTACAGCGCCGGCAACGCTTGAATCGCCGACAGCACGCGCCGATGCCGCTCCTGCAACTGCAACGCCTGATCCGGCGTCGGCCCCCTGTCGGCCACGACGGCATGTTCGACCGATCCGCCGTACAACTGCCGCTGACGCCCCGCTCGTTCACCGGCGTCTATCGCGGCGTTACGCGCCAGGCGATACAGCCACGCTTTCCACTTGTCGTCGTGGGCGAGCGTGTCGAACTGCTGCCACGCGTGCGCCCACACCTGCTGGCACACGTCATCGACGATTCGCGGATTGCCCGTGGTCGAGAAAACGACGCCGCGCACCCATCGCTCGTTCTGACGAATCAGCGAATCCCAGGCGGATCGGTTTCCGCCTCGGACTGCCGCAATCAGCTCCTGATCGCGGTCGCCGCTTAGGCTCGCCATGCGTCAGCTCACTGTTCAAGAGAGACGTTCGAGGTAGGCCACACCCGTCAAATTGTCGACACCCGGCCGGATATTTCGTGTGGACGCCTGAAGCCCGTGCGGAAACACGGAATAGTTATCGGGCGTCATTCGGCGCTGTGCCGGCGCGGAATCGCTATTCCGATTGCAATGTCAATGGATCGCCAGTCAGATTCTAAACGCGAACCAGACGAAGACGGTTCGCAAAAAAGATCGCGATGAAAACGCGCGACGGCATGATCGCGCAGCGGGTTCGCGATCCTTGTCTTGGTGCTGCTGCCTCCGCGGCTGTACGCCGTCCTTGCCCTGGGTACGCTCTTGTGCGCTATGACGACCATTCGACCGCGAATCCTGATCGCCACCGGCAACCCCGGCAAGTTTCGCGAGATCATCGCCATCCTCGCCGAGGCCTGGCCCGCCGCCGCTCCGAATTGGGTCAGCCTGGCCGACCTGCCCTCGCCGCCGCCCGAGCCTGACGAACATGGCCGCACATTCGCTGAGATTGCCCGCGAGAAGGCCATCTACTACTCGGCGGCGACCGGACTCTGGACGTTGGCCGACGACTCGGGCCTGGAGGTCGACGCGCTGGGCGGCGAGCCGGGTGTGTACTCGGCTCGCTACGCCGGTGTGAATCACCTCGACGACCGACGCGCCGCCGACGCGGCCAACAATGCGCGGCTGATCGAGCGGCTGCGCGGCGTGCCGCCGGAGCGGCGCACGGCGCGGTTCCGCTGTGCTGCGGCGCTGGCGGATGGGCCGCGGATCCTGCTGGAGGCCGAGGGCCTCGTCGAAGGCCGGATCATCGACGAGCCGCGCGGCAGTGGCGGGTTCGGCTACGACCCGCATTTCTGGCTCGACGAGCGCGGCTGCACCTCGGCCGAGCTGCCGGCTGACGAGAAAAACCGCATCAGCCACCGCGGCCGCGCGTTTCGCGCGCTGGCGGCCGACCTGCGGCGGCTGCTGGCGACGGGCGGGGCGTAGACCCTTGAACGAGAATCGACACAGTCACGTACTTCGAGTGGAGCACAGCCCCCGCCTGCGCGGTGGTCCGGCCCGCGGAATGTCGCGTGGCACGGGCTTGCAGTCCGTGGGGCACAGCCGCCCCGGGCTGTGATGTCAGAGCCGCGAAGCGTCAGCGAGCGGGCGCAAACGTCTCCCCGGCTGAGACGCCCTCTCCCTTTGAGGGAGAGCGTCGGGGCGAGCGTCAGCCGCCGCCCGCTGCGATGTCGCGCGGCACGACCCCGCCTGCGCGGTGATCCAGCCCGCGGAATGTCGCGTGGCAAGGAGTTGCAGTCCGTGGGGCACAGCCGCCCCCGGCTGTGTGTCGTAACGGCGTCCCGCCCGTCCAATCGGCCGCTCGCGAGGGCTTGGCCGTGTCGAGTGCGGTAACGCGCAACTCGAATGCCGAATTCGGCGCCGGCTTCAGCTATGATTCCAGCGGAAAGCTCAACCGCGTGACGGGGCCGGGGCTGCCGGCGTACGGGGCGGTGTACAGCTTCGCCGCCGACAGCGACCTCGTGTCGCAGATCGCCTGGAAGAGCGATTCGAGCACGACCGTGGCCAGCACGATCCGCAGTTTCGAGGGCACGCGCGACCTGATCACGTCGATCGAGAACAAGTGGGGCGCGACGAGCGTGAGCAAGTTCGAGTACACGAATGACGCGCTGGGGCGGCGCACGAGCGTGACGGTCAGCGGCAGCGCGTTCAACACGACCGGCACGACCGGATTCGACCTGTTCACCTACAACGACCGCAATGAACTCGCCACGGCCAAGCGCTATACCGGCGGGACGCTGGAGAACCCCACGGACCCGGTGTACACGCGCCACTTCATTTACGACTACGACCCCATCGGCAATCGCGAGAGTTACCAGATCGGCCAGGGGACGGCGACGACCTACACCGCCA
>WYBU01000146.1 GCA_011525745.1 Planctomycetaceae bacterium
CCATTCACAGCCGAGGGCGGCTGTGCCCCATTCACAGCCGGGGGCGGCTGTGCCCCATTCACAGCCGGGGGCGGCTGTGCTCCATTCACAGCCGAGGGCGGCTGTGCCCCATTCACAGCCGAGGGCGGCTGTGCCCCATTCACAGCCGGGGGCGGCTGTGCTCCATTCACAGCCGAGGGCGGCCGTGCCCCATTCACAGCCGAGGGCGGCTGTGCTCCATGGCCGTGGCGCGCGGTCAGGGTTTTTCGTCGCACACGCAGACCATTTGTCCGCAGCCGGGGCAGCCGTGGGCATATTTTTCGATCGCCCTGGCCAGGTCGACTCCCTCGACGTTGGCCAGGGTGACGAGCCAGGCCAGCACGTCGGCGAACTCGGCGGATTTTTCTTCGGGAGTGCCTTCGGCGACGGCCGAGGCGAGTTCTCCCAATTCCTCCGTCAACCATAAAAACGTACCGGCCGCGCCCCGCACACGGTCCTTGTGCGAGTACATTCGGTCGATGAGCTGTTGAAACGCTGCAATGTCCATACGTCATTCCGCGGCCGTGGTTCGATCGGCGTCGCGGCGGTGCGGCGACGACTCGTGCCGGGGCCGTTCGCATTCTAATCGTTTTTGGAGTCGGGGGCGACGACGGTCGGCGGGCGAATCGTATGCGATCGGCCCACCAGACAACATCGAGCGAGGCTACAAGGGTTTTTCGGCCGGCTCGGGTTCGAGGCCGCGCTTGACGGCGGCGGTCTTGCGCATTTTTTCGGCCTGTTTATCGTCGCCGCGGGCGTCAAAGACGCGGGCCAGTCCTTCGTAGCCGTCGGGATCGTCGGGCGAGAGCGTGCAGATGGAGCGAAAGGCCAGTTCGGCGTTTTCCCAGTCTTTCAGCTCCAGGCAGACCGCGCCCAGCTCGGCGTAGGTCGACTGATCGTACGAGTCGGTTTCGATCGCACGCCGCAGCCAGGTCGCCGCTTCGTCGAGGCGGCCGTTTGCGCGATGGATTTCGGCGATCTTGCGCGGCAGCTCGATGTCCGAGGAGTCCATGCGGAAGGCGTTTTCCAGCAGCGGCAGCGATTCGGCCCGGCGTCCCGAGAGCAGATGGAGGGCGGCCAGGCGGCGGTCGCATTCGGGATCGAGCGGGCGGACCTGCTTGTAGGCGGTCCAGAGTTCCGCGGCGGCGTCCGGCTCGTTCCAGTGTTCCTCGATTCGCGCCAGGTACTTCAGCGCGGCCGGGTCGTTGGGGCGCAGTTTTTTGAGCCGGCGCAAGAAGCGGTCGGCTTCGTCGAAAAGGGGGCCGGCCTCGCGGGCGCGGTCGGCCTCGACGAGTTGGCCGGCTTTTTCGACGAGGAATCCGCCGAGCAGAGCCAGCGCCAGGGGCTGCTCTTTGTTGCGCTCGAGCGCGGCGCGGGCCGACTTTTCGAATTCCTCAAGTTGTTCATCGAGCAGCAGCGCTTCGGCCAGGCGGGCGTGGGCGTCGGCGTCGTTGGGCTTCAACAGCAGCGCGGCCTTCAGCGCGGCAATCTCGCCTACCGAGTCGGTCGGGAGGTTCCACGACTCGACCTGTTTGGCGGCCCAGGGGCCGAAGTCGGCGATGAAGCGGTCGGTGTCGATGCCGAGGATTCTCTTGAACGCCTCGGGCTGGGTGCGGTTCTCGCGGAATTCCGTCAACAGGGCGAGGACTTTGGGATAGCCCCAGCGCTCGATGATGTATTCGATCATCCACTCGCTCTGTGCGTAGGCCAGGGAGCGGTCGTCGTGGCGGCGCGGGCGCATGAAGCCCCAGTCGATGGATTCGAGTGTGAACAGCCGGCGGGTGCGCAGGGCGCGGCACAACAGCAGGCGCGTGTCCCAGCTTCGCGGGGCGGTTTCCTGGTGGACGGCGAGACCCTCGGTCATCCAGTGAGGGATGCGGTTCTCGGTGGCGGCGAGCGTGACGGTGTGGGTGTATTCGTGTCGCAGCACGTCGCTCCAGTTTAACGGCGACGGGGAGGCGTACTGGCGCGGCGCGGACATCGCGATGACCGGGCCGGTGCAGGCGCCGACGGTGGCGATCCACGGCCGGCCGGCGATGCGCACGGAGAATTGGGAGTGCTCGGGAAAGATTTCGATGAGGGTTTTGCGGGGCGGAGTCGTTTCGAAGGCGCGGCAGACTTCGGCGTGCATCGACTCGAGGTGGTTCAGCATCCACGGAACGAGCACGGCGTCTTCGTCCTTGCTGTAACAGAGGATGAAGTTGGGGGATTCGCGGCGGGCGAAGGACTGAAGCGCGTCGAGCAGTTCGAGCACGTTGTAGGTTTCGGCGTTGTAGGAGTCGAGCGCCCACGAGGCCTCGAGGACGCGCCGCGCCTCGTCTTCGTGGCCGCTCTGCATGTACATCAGTCCCAGTTCGGTGCGCGGTTCGGACCACCAGGGCGCCCACTCGATGGCCTTTTTGAAGGCCTGGGCGGCGGCCTCGTACTGCCGCGCGGCGGACAGCCATTTACCCATCGTGAACGGCAGTTCGGCGCAGCGCGGGTTGATCTTGTCGATGCGCGATTCGATTTCGCGGCAGGCGGCGGCGTCGCCCGAGCGCAGGCGCGCGGCGGCCAGCAGCGACAGCGCTTCGATGCTGTTGGGGTTGATTGCCAGCGATTTTTTAGCGGCCTCGGCGGCGTCGGCGTAGCGGCGTTCCAACATGCGGCATTCGGCGAGCACGCAGTGCGCGGCGACGCAGTTGGGGTTGATTTGCAGCGCCTGCGCGGCGCGCTTTTCGACGAGGTCGAAGTCCCATTTTTCGAGGGCGACGCGGGCGAGGCCGACGTCGGCTTCGGCGACGCGCGCGTTCATGCGACGGATTTGCTCGTATTCGGACTCGGCCTCTTGCGTGTTGTGTTTTTCGAGCAGCAGATCGGCCGCGGCCATGCGGGCCGGCCACCAGGCGGAATCGACGAAGTCGCTGGCTTCCTGATAGACCTCCTGAAGCACGTGCTTGATGCGCTGTTTGATGTCGGGATGGCGCGTCAGCGTCGTGTGCCGCAGAAAGCCCATGCCGGTGTAGGTGAGATCGCCCGCGCGGTCGGGCAGGCGGCGCTTGAGCAAATCGTCGAACCAGCGATAGGTGGCGACGGCCTCGTCGATGCGGCCGGTGGTTTCGTAGAGGCGGCCGAGAACGTAGCGGGCGCGGAAGTGCTCGCGGTTGATGCGCAGCGCTTCGCGGCCGTGCTCGATGCCGGCGGCGTAGTCGCCGGTCGTCAGGCAGAGGGCGGCTTGTGCGGCGCGCCAGTCGGCGGAGGCGGCGCCTTCGGCTTCGATCGAGGCGAGTCGTCGGGCGGCCTCGTCGTATCGGCCGAGGCGTTCGTCGATGTCGACGCGTGCGAGCGTGGCGTGGAGTTTGAGCGTGGCGTCGGACTCGGCGCGGTCGAGGAGTTGTTCCGCTTTTTCATAGAAGCCTTCGAGGATGAAGCGTCGCGCGCGGGCCAGGGCGGCGGCGGGGGTTGGGGGCGTATCCCCATCGTCGGCGGGTTGGGAGGCGGCTTCGGGGGGGGCGGGGGTATCTTCCTGCGTGGGGACGGCGATGCATCGCCCTGCGCGTGCAGGGTTTACAATTGCGACGCAGGGGATGAGGAATACAAGGACGAGGAGTCGGAACGAAGGGCTGCTCACGGGGGGATTTTAAGACACGCGCGGCGCGGGTCAAACCATGATTATTGCGCGAAGATTGCCTCGATATCGCATAAGCCAGCCACCGCCGCGACGACCGTCGACATTACGGGGCGGCAGCGACAGAAGTTCTGCAAGCCGGCGCGGTACCGGGGCCGAGCGCCCAGGCGGGGCGCGGCGAGGTCTGCGCCGGGCGCACCATAATCGCTACAATAACATGAGAGGCCAGGTTAGGGTGGTTTTATCATGGGTGTGGCGAACCGCAAGCCAAAAGCGGATTTCGTTGTGCGGCTTGTTGGCGCGCGGATCCGGCCGTGGACCGTGCCCATGCGCACGATGGCCCGCGTGATGGAAGCCATCCAGCGGCTGGTTGACCAACGCGACGACGACGGCGACGCCTCCGCCGACAGCGCGGAATCGATTGCCGCGGCCGTTCCGCCGAAGGGCTCGCCTCGAATGCTGCATCTGCTGCAAGTCCGAGGTGCATCCGCAGCGTATGCCGTCGCCGCGCATGCAGGAGGCGCCGCCGCGCTGCGCGTCATCCAGGAGGCCGGCGCCGCCATCGAGGATCCCGAGCACGCCGAATGGAGCAGCATTTCGCTTTCCGCGATCAAGGAGTTGAGTGAAATCGGCAAGTCGTTCACGTGTGAGATCGAGCTGCGCAAACCGGGGCGCGGTCGGCGCTACGGCAGCGTGCTCGCGCGGATTACCCCCGAAACGTATCACGAGATTGAGCGCGTTGCGTTCGTTTTTGGCACGACGTCGATTTTCGCAAAGATCGAGCGGGTCGGCGGCGCAACCGAAATGCACTGCGGGATTCGGCTTCCCGAGTCGCCGCGCAGGATGGTCATCTGCCGGGTGCAGAACGAGGAAACAGTCCGGGAGCTTGGGAGGTATATCTACCAGCACGTGACCCTGTGGGGCGACGCGACATGGTATCGGCACAATTGGCAGCTCAGGCATCTGGTCATTCACGCGATCCAGCCCCCAAAGGCCGGGTCGATTCTCGAAGCGCTGAAACGCATCCACGACGCAGGCGGCGACGCCTGGGATGAGATTGAGGACCCCAACGCCCTGATTGCGGAGATTCGCGGCGCGTGAGCGAAAGAATCCCGATTGTGGCGGCGATCGACACGGAAGCCCTCATCTGGGGCGTTCGCCAGAAAGGTCAGCGCGACAAGCTCGAACGCGGCAAATGGCTCTTCGAGGAACTCGAGGACATCAATGCTCGGATTATCGTGCCGGCGGTGGTCGTTGCGGAATACCTCGTGCGCGTCGATTTGCTTCGGCGCGAGGCCGTCATCACCGAGTTGAGCCGGCGCTTTATCATCCCCTCGTTCGACGTAAAGTGCGCGGCGATTGCGGCTGGGCTTTATAAGTTCGGCGACGCCCAGCGACCGCGGGGCGCCGCGGACCGGCGCAAGTGCCTCAAGGCGGATTGTCTTATTATTCCCACCGCCCATTCACACAAGGCGCAGCGGTTCTATAGTCACGACAAAGACTGTCGTAAGCTCGCCCAAACTCTGAGCGGCTGGGATGTGCGGGATCTGCCTGAGTCCCCCTCCAGCTTGTTTCCGCCGTAGGCTTCAGGACGTTGTTAGACACGGATGCCTGTGGCAGTACTGCTAGCCGCCTGCGCGCGGGGGGGCTCTGAAAGGGCCGCGCCCGCGGCGGGCGACGCGTGCTCGATTTCATGGCGCTTTGGCGCCGGCCGGCGGCTGCGCCGCGGCGAGGTCGGCGCCGGGGCCGTACAGTTCGTCCGTGAGTTGCGTGTTGCGGCGGATGAGGGCGTATTCGGCGGCGAAGGCGATGGTGTTGGCGGCCAGCGCGGCGAGGCCCAGGCACATGTGCCAGATCAGCGAGGTCGAACCGGCGCCGGCGACGAGCGGACCGGTGGCGCCGGCCAGAATCACGCTGCCGACGCCGAGCAGCAGCCAGCGCGCAGCGCGGCGCTTGAGGTCGGCGACGATCACGTAGTCGGCCGGCCGCAGCCGCGCGTGCTCGGCGGCCTCCTTGGCCATCCGCGAGAACACGACGAAATAGGTGAACGTCAGCACGTGCACGAAGCAGGTGAACAGCATCGTGCCCAGCGCCAGCAGAAAGTGTCGTACCACCAGCCCGTCGGATTGAAGCGACGTTCCCAGCGCCCCGCCGACGAACAGGCCAAGCGAGACGGTCACAGCCATCAGCAGCCAGTCGGTGACCGCGAGAATCAGAAACGACAGGCGCATGTCACGGCACGCCGGTTGTCGAGCGCGGTTCGGCGTCGGCGGGAGTGTCGGCCGGGGCGGCGGCGGGCGGGTTCTGGCCGGCGGCGAGCGCGCCGCCTTCGGGCAGCGGCTCGTGGCGCGGGCGGTAGGCGCTCTTTTCGTCGTCGGTCAATTCGGCAATGCGCTGCGCGGCGTAGCGCGGATTGGTGAAGTGATAGTCTTCGTTGTCTTCGATGACGCGGCGGTACATCTCGACGGCGCGGATGCGATCGTGCAGGCGGAAGTCATAGACGACGGCGGCCTGAAAGCGGGCGGGGTGCGGCGTGCGCGGATTGAGTTCGATGGCCCAAAGGTAGTAGCGCAGCGCCAGGTCGTTTTCGGGGTCGTCTTCGCGCAGATATTCCTTGTAGCACTCACCGATCCAATAGGCGGCGTCGTCGACCTTGTCGGAGCGCGGGTAGCGGCGGATGAGGTCCTTGAGAATGCTCACGGCCCGGGCGGCCTTGTCCTGATTCGCCTTCAGCGTGCCGGCCAGCGGGATTTTTCGGAACGACTGGATCAGCCCGTCGGCCTCGGCGTACATGCGGTCGGCTTCGGCGACGCTCTCGGCGGGGGTGACTTCGCTGGACTGCTCCGGGGCCTTGTCGGTGGCGTAGGGATAAACCTCGATCTGCTCGGTTCGCTGGCGCTGGCGGCGAGCGGCGTTGGCGCGGGCCATGTCACCCACTTCGAGATAGAGCTTTTCCAGCCGAATAAGCTGTTCGATGTAAGCCTGCCGCAGGCGGGCCATTTCCTCCAGTTCGTCGGCGATGTTGACGCCGGATTCGCGGAACTTCTCCACGACCGCGCGGGAGTCTTCGTTCAGGTCGCGCGGCGGATCGGACTTGCGATTCCAGCCTTCGCAGCCGGCGGCGGCGCAGAGCAGGAGTGCGAGAGAGCAGTGATGGAACGACTTGTTGAGCGTCATGATCGCGCTCCGTGAATCAATCGGGGTTGTCTGGACTTCTCAGCAGCCGCACAGGATATACCAAAACGGCGGGTTGGTGCGCACGGGCGCACCGACATGGTCAAGGCCTGGCAAAGTCTCGGCAGGACGGGCGGGACGCCCGTACCACCCGGACCCAGGCGGCCGGCCCTCGAACCCAAGCGGCCCGCCCCGCGCGAGGGCTTGACCATGCCGCCCTTCGACGCTTCGCGTTCCCGCGTTGCCCACAATTGAGGTCTCGATTCCATTCGGGCGTCGAACCGGCGCTGTCTCACAGGCGCGGTTCGGTTGGGCGGCGCGGCGCCTACGATTTTTCTTTCAGCTTCTCCTTTGACGGATCCTCCTCGATGATCTCGTCGACCAAGCCCCACTCCTTGGCCTCGCGCGCGTCCATGAAACGGTCGCGCTCGGTCTCGGCCTGGATGCGCTCTAGCGGCTGGCCGGTGTGCTTGGCCAGAATCTGGTTGAGCGTCATCTTGTCCTTGAGGATTTCCTCGGCCTGAATGCGGATGTCCTCGGCCTGACCGGTGATGCCGCCCCACGGCTGGTGCAGCATGATCTTGGTGTTGGGCAGGGCGTAGCGCTTGCCCTTGGTGCCGGCGGCGAGGATGACCGCGCCGCCGCTGGCGGCCTGGCCGATCGAATAGGTGGCGATGTCGCAGCGCAGGAATCGCATCGTGTCATAGATGGCCAGCGTCTGGTCGACCATGCCGCCGGGGCAGTTGATGTAGAGGTTGATGTCCTGGCCGGCCTTGACGCTCTGGAGATAGAGCAGGCGCATGATGACGATGCTGGCGGTGCGTTCTGTGATGGGGCCGGCGAGGAAAATGATGCGGTTTTCCAGCAGCAGGTCCTCGATGGACATTTCGCGGTAGCGCTGGGGCGGTGGATACTGCTGGGCGAATACGTCGGGAAGAAACTTCATCCGTGACCTCTCGATTATTTTCTGGGGCGGCCGGGGATAGCCGGTCGCCGGGGTAGTCATGATCGTAGCGCGCCGGGGCGAAAGCAAGCGGGGGATAGAGTCGTCAGCCCTCGGCTTTCAGCGTTCGGCTCTCAGCGAACGGCCGCTTGCGGCGAGGGCTTGACCATGCCACCACAGGAGAATCGTGCGGGTTTTTTCTGTGCGAGCGCTTACGTTGCGTCGGCGAGTTCCGAGGCGGGCTGGGCGGGGCCTTCGGATTCGGTCACGTCGGCCTTGGCGAGCAGCGCGTCGATGCACTTGTTGTCGCGAATCTGGAGATAGACCGATTCGAGGCCGCCCTGCTTGAGCAAGATGTCGCGCATCCGGTCGAAGCGCAGTCCGTAGCCGCGGGCCATCTCGGCCACGGCGCCGTTGAACTCCTCTTCGCTGACGTCGAGTTCGAGCTGCTCGGCGATCTGCTCGAGGATGAAGTAGAGCTTCAGATCGGTCAGCGCCTTGTCGCGGGCGCTGGTGCGCAGCTCGTCGGCGTGGGCGTCGATCTCGGCCTGGGGCACGCCGCGCTGGCGCAGCTCGGCGATGCGCCGCGCCACGGCGCGGTCGATCTGTCGCTGCGACATTCCCTCGGGCAGATCGAGCTTCGTCTGGTCGAGCAGATAGCGATAGACCTGCCCGCGCATGCCGTCGCGGATGGCGTTGCTGAGCTGCGCTTCGAGGCGTTGGCGGATGAACTCGCGGAACTCCTGCTCGCTCTCGAAGCCGCGCGGCGAGAGGAACGCCTCGTCCAGGGGCGGGAGTTGCAGTCGCTTGATTTCGTGAATCTTCAGCTCGAACGTCGCCTCGGCGCCGCGGAACTCCTCGGCCGAGTAGTCGTCCGGCAGTTTAACGGTCAGCGTGCGCGAGTCGCCGGACTGCGCGCCGGTCAGCTTCTCGCCCAGGTCGCGCAGCTCGGCCCCTTCGACCGACTGCGGCCGGGCGGCCAGCGTGACGTTTTCCTGCTCTTTGACGGTCTTGTCGCCGACGGTGATTTTCAGGTCGGCGACGACGAGGTCGTTCGGCTCGACGACGCCTTCGGCCAGGGGGCGCCACTCGCCGGCCAGCGAGAGCTGCCGCTTGACTTCGATTTCGACGTCGCGGTCGGTGATGGTCACTTTGGGGCGCGTGACCGGGATGCCGTCGAGCTTGGGCAGCTCGAATTCGGGCTTGACTTCCAGCTCGCAGACGAAGGCCAGCGGCTCGCCTTCGGGCGGCAGCTTCATGTGCTCGAGGGCGTCCTGGAAGCCGATCAGCCGGTCGCGTTCGACTTCTTCGGTGCGGCCGTCGGTGCGCTGCTTTTCCTTGATTTTGACGCGAAACACGGGGTCGCCGAGGATTTTCAACTCGAGCTTTTCGGTGGCGGCCATGTAGGCGTTGGAGGCGAGCTTGGTGAGCACCTGCTCGCTGACTTCGCCGCCGTAGCGTTTTTCGACGAGGGTGCGCGGGGCGCGGCCCTTGCGGAAGCCGGGCACGACCACGTCGCCGATCAGCTCTTCGAACTGCTTTTCGCGTTCGGCGTGGACGAAGTCGGCCGGGACGGTGACGGTGAGCGTCTTGCGCAGCACGCCGGCGTCGGCGAGTTGAACGTCGATGGCTTCCAGCAGGCGGGCCTTGAGGTCCGGCTCGGCCAGGGGTTCCGGGGTTTCCGCGGCGGCTTCGGCGTCCGAGGCGGCCTGGGGGGCG
Source organism: Planctomycetaceae bacterium (assembly GCA_011525745.1). GTDB lineage: Bacteria > Planctomycetota > Phycisphaerae > UBA1845 > UTPLA1 > PLA4. The sequence continues at coordinate 9,462 of WYBU01000146.1, forward strand.
GGGGTCTCGGCGTCGTCGTCCTGCTCGCGGACGGCCAGCGGCTGTTCTTCTTCGTTGGGCATGATCGGACTCCCGCGACAAAAAAAGGCCGCAACGAAACGCCGCAAGCCGCCCGCGCCTCGTCCCGGCACGGCGGCCGGCCGAGATCGCGACGCGCTTCGGAACGTTTGGTTACAGCCGCAAAGAGCGGGTGATGGGACTTGAACCCACGACATTCACGTTGGCAACGTGACGCTCTACCACTGAGCTACACCCGCGTTTCGGGTCCGGCCGCTGCCGGCCAGGGGGGCCGCGGCGGGGACAGGAATGTTGTAGTCGGACGGGGGGCGAGCGTCAACGGGGCGCGGAAACAGGGAACAAGGAAGGGGCCGGCGGTTTCCTCGCCCCCGCGGGGAGAGGGCCGGGCCGAGGGGCAATCGCCCTGAGCCTCGCGTTGGGAGCAAGTCCGGCTGAAGCCGGCTGAAGCGAGAGGGGAAGATAAACGGATTAGGGTAGCTCGTGCACCACCGGTTGAAACCGGTGGCAAATGCTGGCCGGCTGAAGACCAGCCGCTGCATAGGCATGAAAGCTCGTTTTTCTTGCGCCGTGCGCAAGACCGGCTGAAGCCGGCTAAAGCGAGAGGGGAAGATAAACAGATTAGGGTAGCCCGTCCACCACCGGTTGAAACCGGTGGCAAACGCCGGCCGGCTGAAGGCCGGCCACTGCGCAGGCATGAATGCTCTTTTTTCTTGCATCGGGAGCAAGGCCGGCCGCTGCGCAGGCATGAAAGCTCATTTTGCTTGCTCCGGGAGCAAGGCCGGCCAGCGCGCAGGCCGCCGGAAGGCGCGCAGCCCGGCCTGCTGAAGTCGGCCGATGAGCGGGTGGCCTTTCGAGCCTGGGTGATCCTTGACACGCTGTTGGGCGCCGGCCGGCTTTCGCCGGTCGGCGTCCGCCGGTCGGCTTCAGCCGATCCGTGATTGCCGCCAGCTTTAGCTGGTGGGATCCAGGCCGCCATACCTCCATATTCTCTCTTTTTTCTTCAGCCGGCTTCAGCCGGGTTTGGTTCACTGCCATGCGGCGAATCGCAGGTTTCGAGTCGGGCCTCAGTACGGCCGTTGGCGTGATGCTCGCGTTGGCGGTGCACATAGTCGAGCACCCAGGCAAGGTTTCTCTTTCCGAAGCTTACTACGCCATAGCCGCGCTGCCACTCCAGCGCTTTTCGGTTCATGCGCTTGTTGACCTCGAAAGAGGATGCTCCTTTCAGTTCCTGGACCAGGTCGCTGATCGTGACGAATGGCTCGATGCTGACTGCGAGATGCACATGGGTGTCCGTGCCGCCGAGACCGTGCAGGTATGCGCCCTTCATGCGGCCGCACTTCGCCTTCAGTTCGGCGTGGGCGAGCGTTTCGAGGTCTCCGCTGAGCAGCGGCAAGTCGCCCTTGGTGTGCCAGTTGAAGTGCAGATAGATTTCATGATAGACATGACTGCTCATTTCGCCTGCTCCGGAAGCAAGACCGGCTGAAGCCGGCTGAAGCGAGAGGGGAAGATAAACAGATTAGGGTAGCCCGTCCACCACCGGTTGAAACCGGTGGCAAACGCGGGCCGGCTGAAGGCCGGCCACGGCATAGGCGTGAAAGCTCATTTCGCCTGCTCCGGAAGCAAGACCGGCTGAAGCCGGCTGAAGCGAGAGGGGAGGATAAACAGATTAGGGTAGCCCGTCCACCACCGGTTGAAACCGGTGGCAAACGCGGGCCGGCTGAAGACCGGCCACTGCGCAGGCGTGAAAGCTCGTTTTTCTTGCTCCGTGCGCAAGACCGGCTGAAGCCGGCTGAAGCGAGAGGGGAAGATAAACGGATTAGGGTAGCTCGTGCACCACCGGTTGAAACCGGTGGCAAACACGGGCCGGCTGAAGACCGGCCACGGCATAGGCATGACTGCTTATTCTGCCTGCTCTGTGCGCAGGACCAGCTGAAGACCGGCAACTGCACTGGCCGCCCGAAGGCGCGCGACCGGGCCGTGCGCCGTGGCGAGAGGGGCAACGTCGCGCTTGGCGTTACGTTGCAACGTCAAAGGCAGGCCATTGCGCCGATGATCATCCGCAAACGCGACGCACGATTCGTCAGACTCGCCCCGCGCGCTCCAGCAGGACGTGGGGGGATTCGGGGGCGCCGGTGCGGGCGGAGAGGTAGGCGGCCTGCGTGACGGCGATGGTTTTCAGGTGGGCTTCGAGCGTTGACGGGGGTGGGGTGGGGGCGAGTGTTTCCGGCGAGTCGGACGGCACGTCGTCCGACACGCCAGGGGGGGCCGGTTGGTGATGCGCGCAGTTCGGATCAGCGGGGGCGGAGGCGCCACACGCGGCGATGAGGGCGGCGACGCCGCGGGCCAGGGGAGACGGCGCCATGTCGAGAGTCAGGCAGGCCAGGTCGTCGGCGCCGCGCAGCGTCAGCACGCGCTCAGAGGGCGGGCGGCCCCAGGCGGCTGTGATCGTGGCCGAGCGGCCGTCGGCGTAACGCAGCAGGGCGCAGGCGGTGTCCTCGGCGTCGTAGGCGAGGTCGGGCGGCTGGACGAGGCGACCCATCTGCGTCACGACGTCGGACGGCAGCCCCATGAGGTGCACGAGCAGATCGAGCCAGACATACGCGGCATTGATCAGCGCGCCGCCGCCGGCGCGGACGCGGTCGCCGCGCCATTCGAGGTCGGCCGGAAACGGCGCGGTGACGACGGCCGCGGCGTGAAAGATGCGGCCGCAGGCGTTGGCGACGGCGTCGATGGGCGCGGGGTCGAATCGCCAGTCGGAGGCGACGAGCAGCGGTCGGCGGGCTTTGTCGAAGAGTGCCACGCGGCGGACGGCCTCGTCGAGGGTGCGGGCCGGCGGCGTGTCGAGCAGTACGGCGACGCTGCGCTGGGCGGCGATGGGGAGCAGTCGCTCGGCGGCGGCGGGCGACATGGCGAAGACGGCGGCGTCGAGCGCGTGCTGAACGAGCAGGGTGCGGTGGTCCTTTTCGCAATCGGTGGCGTAATGGGCGGCGAGCGAGGCGGCGCGGTCGGCGTCGCTATCGGAGAGCACGGCGAGCCGGGCGTTCTGATTGCCGGCGACGGCGCGCAGCCAGGCTTCGGCGGTGGCGCCTTCGCCGAGAACGCCGATTCGGATGGGGGACATGGCCGGCTCCGGTGGTGAGCAGAGTGTAGTCGAAGCGAAAGGTTGAAACGTCAAAGCAAGAGGCACGAAAACACGAAGGGGAAAGTCGAAAGAAAACGTCGAAACGTAGAAACGGTGGCAGGGGAACAGGAAACAACGGGAGCGACGGAGGCGGATTTTTGTTTCAGATTTCAAATGTCAGATTTTTTAAAATGCGCCATCGGCGGCTTGCAGCGGGCAACTGTATTGAGCCGATCGCTTGAGGTCCGCACGGCGGAACCTACTCGGGGATGCATAGAATCGGGCAAGCCTGCCTCGCGGGTCTTGCCGAGTTCCCGCTCCTGCGTCGACAATGGCGCGTCGGCGTGCGGCCCATCGGGATGACTGCCATGATCGCATCAACACGGCGGCTGTTTCGGCTGGGGATGGTGGCGGTCGACGCCGTGACGATCGTCGGCACCTACGTGCTGGCCGATGTGCTGCGTTGTCATCTCTGGATGCAGGTCGAGTGGCCCGAGAAAATCGCGGGTATCAGCCACTCGGGGCCGATTCACTTCTGGATGCTGTCGGTGCTGCCGATCGCGTGGCCGCTACTGCTGGGGTGGCACGGCTGGTACGAGTTGCGCTGGCGTTCGTGGTTGTGGCTGACGGTGCGGGTGGGCAGCGCTTCGGCGGTGGCGGTGCTGCTGATGGCGGCGTTGGCGCTGCTGTTCCAGCGCGAGTTGTATCCCCGTGCCCAGCTTGGATTTATGGCGGTCCTGATGCCCGCAACCACACTGACGGCGCGGAGTATAAGTGGGTTGATCGGCCAGTGGTGGGGCGCCCAGCACGCGCGCCACATTCTGATCATCGGGACCGATCGAGAAGCGGTGCGCCTGCGGCGGCTGCTGCGCTCGATCGCGTTGGGCCGATCCGAGGTGCTCGGTCATTTGCGCCTGCCGGGCGATCCGGCGCGCAGTGATCGCACCGGCGCGGTGCTGGGCGACATCGACAAGCTGTCCGAGTTGCTCGCCACGCGGGTCATCGACGAAGTGGTGTTCAGCGTTCCGATCGACCGGCTGGCGGAGGTGCTGCCGTATGTCGCGCTGTGCGAGGAGATCGGCGTGACGGCGGCGGTGCCGGCGCGTTCGGCGGTGTGTCACACGACGCCGGGCGTGGCGGACTATCACGGCATCTCGATGTTGACGTTCGGCGGCCCGCGGCACCGGCCGGAGTTGCTGTTCGTCAAGCGCGTGCTGGACGTGGTGGTCGCGGGCGTCGCGCTGGCGCTGTTGTGGCCGTGGATGTTGCTGATCGCGGCGGCGCTGCGGCTGACGAGCGAGGGTCCGGCGCTGTTCCGTCAGACGCGCTGCGGGCTGAACGGACGGGTGTTCACGATGTACAAGTTCCGCACGATGGTGGTCGGAGCCGAAGAGCGGCGCGACGCCGTGGCGCATCTGAACGAGGCGGATGGACCGGTGTTCAAGAGCCGCCGCGACCCGCGCGTGACGCGCGTGGGCGCGTGGCTGCGGAAGTACAGCCTGGACGAGTTGCCGCAGTTGATCAACGTGCTGCGGGGCGACATGGCGGTCGTGGGACCGCGGCCGCCGTTGCCGGCCGAGGTGGCGAAGTACGATCGGTGGCAGCGGCGGCGGCTGAGCATGAGACCGGGTCTGACGTGTCTGTGGCAGATCAAGGGCCGCACGCACGAGAGTTTCGAGGAGTGGATGAAGCTGGATCTGTTCTACATCGACCATTGGTCGCTGAAGCTGGACGCCCTTATACTGGGCAAGACGGTCGTGACGGTGTTGTCGGGTTCGGGCGCCTGAGGCGTGTGGCGGCGTGGTCCGCGCAGCGGACCGCACATATGCCACCCGGTCAGGATTGACGGATCCGTCGGTGAGAGGGAGTTTCGGATGACGAAGGCAGCGGCGCTTGTTTTGTATAGCGCATGGTCGATGGTGAGCGGGCAGACGGCCACCGCACCGACCCTGGTGACGCCCACGACGCTGCGCCCGCTGTCGTCGTTGATCGAGGTCGAGTTGCGGGCCGAGCGCGTTCGTTTTCCGGTGAACAGTCCCGTGATGCTGGATTTCATAGTGCGGAACAAGACGGCGGACTTCGTGCAGCTCGACGTGCCGATGGGCGATCTGGAAGGCAAGATTCCGGCCGGCTATCCGCTGACCGGGATGGGGCTGCCGCTGGAACACGTGTTTTCGGGAGAGAACTTCCGCGGGCTGTCGCTGGCGATCGAGGGCGATCCGTACGTGGGCGACCGAGTGATGATGGGGCCGTCGCGGACGGTTCCGCCGATCGTGCTGGCGCCATTTGCGGAGGTCGGATTGCGGTTCGACGTGACGCGTTTTTATCCGGTTCTGTATCGCGAGGGTCGGTACGAGGTTCGCTGGCGGCCGTACGGCGGGAAGGTCGAGTCTCGCCCGGTGGTGCTGGAGGTCCGGCCGCACAAGCAGGTGGTGATGGAGACCGAAGCGGGGCGGCTGACGTTGCGGCTGTTGTACGACAAGGCGCCGGCGACGGTGGACAATTTTCTCGAGCTGGTGCAGCAGCGATTTTACGACGGGCTGAACATTTATCTGGTCGATCCGTCGCTGGCGTTGCAGGGCGGTTGTCCGAAGCGCGACGGGACGGGTCGGCGGCCGGACGGGCGGTCGATTCCGGCCGAGTTCAACGACACGCCGTTTACGCTGGGGACGGTGGGCATGTCGCTGTCGCGCTTGTCGGCGAGCGATCTGGATCCGAATTCGGCGAGTTGCCAGTTCTTCATTTCGCTGACGCGCCAGCCGGCGCTGGACGGGCGGTACACGGCGTTCGCCCAGGTCGAGGGTCCGGAGTCGATGGAGACGCTGCGAAAGATCGCGGACATGCCGCGCGGAGCGAACAACTTTCTGTTGAAGCCGGTGGCGATCAAGGCGGCGACGGCCGTGGATGCGCCGCTGCCGCCGCCGACGATGCAGTGAGGGTGGCCGTCAGCTTTCAGTGTTCAGCTTTCAGCTTTCAGCGTTCAGCGTTCAGCCCCGCGCGGGCGGGAGGGCGGTCGGGCGCATGCCTGCGCTTCGTCGCGCCGGTTTTTCGCTGATTCATTGCCGTTGTTTTGGTGGTTCGGCCCCTGGTGCGTGATTGACAAGCTCGATCCAGGGCGAACCGCCAAGGTCGAGCATTTCGCTTCTCAAGATAACAACTCGCCACTCCCTCACGGTCGCGGTTGGGCTCAGCGTTCTCAGGCACGCCCCCGGCCTTTTCGTTTCGACTGCCGACGTTCACTCGCGCAGCGCTTCCTGCATCGCGAGGATGGCCAGCGCGGTGACGTAATTGGGATCGCCTTCGGCCCAGCGGTCCTTTTCGTTGACCCAGCTTCCGTCCTTGTTCTGTAGTGACAGCAGCTTGCGGATCAGCTCGACGCGCCAGTTGTGCTTCACGCCGCGGTCGTCTTCGATGACCGGCCGGCCCCAGGCCCGCATCGCCTTTGCGAACACGTGGTAGTAGTAGTACAGCCCCTCCAGCGACTGCGCGCCGGGCATGTTGGGATTGGCGTCGAGCGTCCAGTTGCGCGAAATCCATTTCACCGCGGCGCGGACGCGCGGATCGTCGCGGCCGATCCCCGCGTACAACATGCTCTTGAATCCGGCGTAGGTCATCGAGCCGTAGGCTCGCAGGCGCGGCTTGCCGCCGACTTCGATCTCGCCGGCCTTGCTCTCGCCGCCGTTGGCCGGGCTGTAGATGAAGCCGCCGTCGTTGGCGCCGTCGGCGAAGGGCTGATCGTTGGCGGCGTCGAGCATCTGGCAGCGCGATATGAACTTCATGGCCTTCTGATAGGTCGGGTCGTCGACCGGCAGGCCGCTGTGGTGCAGCGCGTCGAGCATCATCTGTGTATTGGACAAATCGGGTCGTTTTCGGTCGGTGTAGCCGGCTCCGCCGTACCACGGATCATTCGCGTCGATCGATTCGGCCTCGTCGTATTGCAGCCGCTTGAGGAAGTCGCGGGCCTTGGCCACGGTTTGGCGGTGGGCCGGATCGTCGGCGGCGGCCAGCATCATCAGCACGACGCTGGTCTGATAGTTGTGCAGGCTCATCTCGCTTTGGTAGAACCCGCCGTCCGGCTGGGCGAATTTCATGACGTAGCCGGTCGCGCGGCGCACGACGGGGTGCTTCGGTCCGTAGTCGGGGGACTGGATGAACGCCTGGGTTACGATCGCGCTGACGCCGGGGCCGAAGCGCGACGTCCAGCCGCCCGGTTCCTCCTGCGTCGATTTCAGGAACGTCAGGCCGCGGCGGATCGCCTGGTTGGCGGCGTCGGACAGGTCGGCGGGCAGTCGTTCGCCGGCGGGCGGTTGGGCGGGCGGTTCGCCGGTTGCGCGTGCGCTGAGGAAGACGAGCGGTGACAACGCGACGGCGAATCGCAGAGCGCGGCGATGCATGATTGTCCTCCGGAAGCCCGGCGGCGGACCGCGCCCCGGCGGCGCTTGCGGCCCGCAGTGGTTCGCGCGGAGCGGCGCGCCGCGCGAAAAGCGGAGCGCCGCCCGCCGTTATTGATGGTAGCCCCATTGGACGCGACCGGCACGGCAAGGCCGCGGTTTTTCTAATCCCGGTACGCGCACAGCCGCAAGCTCAACCGTAACGCAAGGAGCAACACGATATGACCAGCGGAGCCTTGGCTGCATTCGCACCGAATCGCCGCGCCGGACGCGCGCGCGTCGTGTTGTCGGCGATGCTTACGGCGGCGCTTGGCGCAGCGCCCGCCGCCGGATCGGCGCAGCCGCCCGACGCCGAGGATGTCGCGGACATTCCTTCGCAGGAACTCTACGTCGGCGGCGACAACCACCAGCGCTATTTTCTGATCGGTCCGAAGGCCGACGCGCGCCGGCCGAAGGCGGGCTACAGGCTGCTGGTGGTGCTGCCGGGCGGCGACGGCGGGGCCGACTTTCATCCTTTCGTCAAACGCATCGCAAAGCACGCGCTGGGCGACGACTATCTGGTCGCGCAGCCGGTCGCGCCGCGCTGGTCGCCGAAGCAGGCCGAACAGGTCGTCTGGCCGACCAGGCAGACTTCGTGGCAGGGGATGAAATTCTCGACCGAGGAATTCGTCGAGGCGGTGATTCGCGACGTGGCGGACAAGCAGGCCATCGACGCGAAGCACGTGTATACGTTGTCGTGGTCCTCCGGCGGGCCGGCGGCGTACGCGATTTCGACAGGGAAGAACACGGCCGTGCGCGGGTCGTTCATCGCGATGTCCGTGTTTCACGAGAAGAACCTGCCGGGTCTGAAGCGGGCGAAGGATCGGCCGTATTACCTGTATCACTCGAAGGACGATCGGGTCTGCCCATACCGCCTGGCCGAGCAGGCCCGCGATGCGCTGAAGAAGGTCGGCGCGAAGGTGCAGCTACGCGAGTACGACGGCGGTCACGGCTGGCGCGGCGACGTGTACGGCGAGATACGGCGCGGCATGCGCTGGCTGGAGAAGTCGGCAAACAAGAGCGGCGCGACGGCGTCGGGGGCGAAGGAAGCGGAAAAGAAGTCGAAAGGCGAGAGCGAGATGGGGGAACGGGACAGAGAGGACGACAAGGACAGAAAGGACGATGACGGCGAGTAGCGGCCCCGGCGGCGGGGGCATTTGATTTGCGTGCCGTTGCGGGCGGGCGCGGCCCGGCTAGCCCGAAACGAAAAGGGCATACTTCCCGCGCGGTTCCACACGTCCGATGACGGCGCCGGCGGGATGTAATGCGGCGGCGAAGGCGTCGGCCGATTCGGCCGCCATCGAAATGACCAGCCCGCCGGAAGTTTGCGCATCGGCCAGCGCATGGAGCAGCGCCGGCGGAACGCCGTCCGCCGACAGCTCGGCGCCCAGGTGTTCCAGCGTGCTCTTGTGCGCCCGCGTCACGCAGCCCTGCTCGGCCAGGCGCAGCGCGTCGCGCATCAACGGAACGCGGCCGGCGAACAATCGGATCGTGGCGCCGCTTGCCTCGGCCATCTCGAACAAATGGCCCAGCAGGCCGAAGCCGGTAATGTCCGTCGCCGCGTGCGCCGGCGCATGGCCCTCGGGTCCGGGCGCGGTCATGCGCTCGCTCGCTTCGCGATTGAGACGCGTCATCACGTCGATGCACTCCGCCAGGTCGGCCTCGGCGATCAGGCCCTTTTTGGCCGCCGTGGTCAGAATGCCGCTGCCGATCGGCTTCGTGAGCACGAGCGCATCGCCCGGCCGGGCGGCGGCGTTGGTGATCAGACGGCGCGGATCGACGACGCCGGTCACGGCCAGGCCGTACTTGATCTCCGCATCGCGCACCGAGTGGCCGCCGACGATGACCGCGCCGGCTTCGAGCACTTTGTCGGCGCCGCCGGCCAGGATTTCGACGAGCAGATCGTCGGGCAGCTCGCGATCGGGAAAGCCGACGAGGTTCAGGGCGGTGATCGGCCGGCCGCCCATGGCGTAGCAGTCGGACAGGGCGTTGGCGGCGGCGATGCGGCCGAATTCGCGCGGATCATCGACGAGCGGCGGGAAGAAATCGGTGGTTTGCACGAGGGCGAGGTCGTCGCGCAGCCGGAAGACGCCGGCGTCGGAGAAATGCTCGGCCCCGACGATGAGATCGGGATGTGCCATGGCCGGCAGTCGGCGCAGCACGTGCGCCAAGGCTCCCTGCGGGAGCTTGCCGGCTCAACCGGCACACGAGGCGTAGTCGGTCAGGCGCTTTTTGCGAGATTCGTTCATGGCGGTGGATGGTACGCGCGGTTGTGGCCGCGCGGCAATGAAGCGGAATTGAGATGGGGAGGGAACAGCGGAAGCGACGGAGCGACGAAGGGGAAAGTCGAAGGTGGAAACGCGGGCAGGCGGAGCAAGGGATAGTGGCCGGCGACGCGGCGATGAGGCAACTTCAGCTCCGGCCGGGAAACAGCCTGAGGCAACGCGCGGAAATGCGGAGAACGAATTGCAGAGGGGTGGTACGGGCGTCCCGCCCGTCTGGAACGGGCAAGATGCCCGTACCCCCCAGCGCCCGTCTGGAACGGGCAAGATGCCCGTACCACCCAGCCCCCCGCGCGCAACTGTGCTGGCTGTTTCCGGGCGATTCACTAGCCGCCGATTTGTGACATCTGGCGGTTGCCGTAGTAGCCGTGAACTTCGGGCTTGAAGGCGACGCAGCGGATGAAGGCGGCGTGCAGGGCGTCGGCGATCGAGTTGCTGTCGCCGAGTGCGTCGTGTGTCGCGGGGCGCAAGGGCTCGCCGCGCAGAATAGGGCGCAACTCGACCTCGCCGCCGTCGAACAGGCAGCTTCGTAGCTGACCCTCGGCCGTCAGGCGCAGGCGGTTGCAGGTCGAGCAGAACGGCTTGCTCATGGCCGAGATGAAACCGATGCGTCCGCGTCCGGGGTGGCCGTCGCCGCGCGGATCGGCCAGCCGGAACACGCAGGCCGGCCCGTGGCCCGCGTCGTGATCGGCGGGCGTCAGCGGTCCGAGGGCGGCTTCGATGCGGGCGCGGATGTCGGTTTCGGCGATGAATCGCTGCTCGTATTCGCCGCCCAGGGCGGTGCGGCCCAGGGGCATGTACTCGATGAAGCGCACGGTGGCGTCGTGGTCGATCGTCAGCCGCGCGAACGCGGCGTATTCGTCGTCGTTGATGCCGCGCATGGCGACGCAGTTGATCTTGGGATGGCGGAAGCCGGCCGCGACGGCGGCGCGGATGCCGGCCCACACGCGGCGGATGTCGGCCCCGCGCGTGATCGCGCGAAATCGGTCGGGGTCCATCGTGTCGAGGCTGACGGTGAGCCGGTCGAGGCCGGCGGCCTTGAGCGGCGCGGCGTACTCGTCGAGCAGCGCGCCGTTGGTGGTCATCGACAACTCGCGGACGCCGGGGACGCCGCGGAGAAGGGCCACCAGCGCCGGCAGATCGTGCCGCACGAGCGGCTCGCCGCCAGTGAGCTTGAAGCCGCCGATGCCGTGGCGGACGGCGGCGCGAACCACGGCGGCGATTTCCTCGTAGCTCAGCAGGGTTTCGCGCGGCAGCCAGTCGATCTTTTCCTCGGGCATGCAATAGACGCAGCGGAAGTTGCAGCGGTCGGTGACGGAGATGCGCAGCGTACGGACGGCGCGGATGTCGCGCGGCCCCGTTTCGGAGGCGAGGGGATTGGGCGCGGAGAGCGACTCGACCGGCCCGAACACGGGGAGTGCGACGGCAGTCACGGCAACATTGTAGAAGAGCGGGATGGGCCGCACCAAGCGCCGGTTGACCCGTTTTCGGGACCGGCGGAGAATGTGCCGCACGGACGTGTGATGAGCGCCACAGCGTTGGATGTTTGACCGTCGGCCCTTTGGGCCGGTCCCCCCGCCGGCGCGGGCGGTTCTGATCCGGCCCCGGACTTGATCGGGCGCCGTTGTGTCCGCTGCCGGCGTTCAATAATCAGTCCCGGCGTCGTGGACCGGCCGCCAGGGGAACCGCGGGCCGCATACGGCGTCCAATTCTTACAGAGGGAACGGCCGGTGAAGGTCGGCAACGTCGCCATCGCCTATGAAGACGCCGCCCTCGTGGACCAGTGCCGCCACGGCGATCCGTCGTCGCTGACGCGGCTGGTCGAGAAGTACCAGGATCGGGTATTCAATACGTGCCGTCGGTTGTGCGGCGATCCGGACGAGGCGGCTGATCTGACGCAGGAAGTGTTCGTGCGGGTGCTGGAGTCGATCGGCCGGTTCGGGGGGCGCAGCGGCCTGTACACGTGGATGTTCCGCATCGCGGTCAATCTGAGCATCAGCCGGCGGCGCAAGTCGGGTCGGCGGCCGACGCCGCTGTCGCTGGATTCCGGCAGCGGCCGGGGCGAGGCGGACGCGGGCAGCGCGCCGTGGGCGTGCGCCGCGCCGACGGATTCGGCCGATCAGCGGCTGATGGACGCCGAGATGCAGTCGGCGGTGTCGGCAGCGCTGGACGAGCTGGATGACGAGTTTCGCACGGTGCTGGTGCTGCGCGACATCGAGTCGTTCGATTACGAGCAGATTGCCGAAATCCTGGATGTTCCGCGCGGGACGGTGAAGTCGCGCGTGCATCGCGCCCGAATGGCCGTGAGGGACAAGCTCGCGCCGCTGATGGCGCAGAAGTAGAACCATGCAACCGCATCCTGCACAGGACGAGCTGCTGAGCGCGTACCTCGACGGCGAGCTGGAGGAAGGCGAGCGCCGGCTGGTCGAGGCGCGCCTGGAAAGTGATCCGGCGGCGCGGGCGTTGCTGGCCGAGCTGCGCGGCGCTTCGGCGGCGCTGCGGTCGCTGCCGCGCGAGTCGGCCCCGGCGGGCATCGCCGAGGCGGTGCGCGCGCGGATGGAGCGTGAATCGCTGCTGGGTGATGAGACGGCGCGTTCGAGCGCGCCGTGGCTGCGCGTGCATCGCGGGCTGGTGCGTTTTTCGTACGCGGCGGTGGTGCTGGTGACGGCGGGCGTGGCGTACCTGACGCTGGTTCAGCCCGCGATGCGGTCGGCGCCGGCGTACGAGTCGGCCGCGGTGCGCGGGCGGGCGGCGACGCCGATGTCGCCGGCGATCGGCGGGGGCGAGGCGATGCGGAGCGCCGACGCGGGCGATCGTGCGCTTGAGAAGGCGGGCGGGGAGCTGTCGGCGGATCAGGCGCTGGTCGCGAAGCGAGAGATGGAACACGGCCTCGGGCAGTTGGGATATCTCGCGGAGAGGATAAGCCCGGCTCCATCTCGACCTTACGGCGAGGCATCGGACGATGATGTAACGGCGCTGTCGGCGGACCGCGGCATTGAAACGCCGGCGGAATCGACGGGCGATTTGTATGCCATGAAGCGACCTGCGGCCGGCGCGGCCGCGGAGGCTTCGCAGCCGTCGGCGGCGCCGAAGGACATGGGGGACTTGGTCGTTGCGCGCGAACCGACGGCGGGTTTGGTTGGCGCCGGTTCTGAGTCGCACCCGACGGAAACTGCGTTGTTCACGGATAACGCGACCGGCATGAAGGCCGCCGATTCGTTGCTGGCGTACTCGGTCAAGCTGTCGGAATCAGGGGCGGCGAATTACAGCGTGATGAGCATTTCGTGCGACGGTCCGGCGGCGCAACAGCGAATCGCCGACGAGGTGTCGCGGCAGACGCGGTGGCTGGGACTGACCGAGCTGCCATTCGATGCGGCGGCGGAGCGGGATGGCGCGGTCGATTTTGCGGCGGGCGTGTTGCGTGATGCGGAGCGGCTGGGTCGGCCGGCGGATGGTCAGGTGTTCGAGGTCTGCGTCAGCGGTCCGGACAGCCGGCTGGCGGCACTGGCGAACAATCTGGTCCAGGCGCCGGCGGTAACGAACGCGCGGGTTGAGTTCGTGGCCCAGGGGCAGTCGGCGGCAGACCTTGCGGAGTCGCGCCAGCTTGCGGCCGAATGGACGCGCAACGCCGCGCTTGGGGAAGCGGCGCAACGGGCTGATGAGGTCGTTCGTCTTGGGTCGGTCCTGAAGCCGACTCCGGCCACTGCCGAGCCTGGGGCCGAGTTGGACGCCACTGAACCGGCGCGCGACGCCGGTGGCGCGGGAGCGGCGGCCGCGGTTTCCCCGCCGGAGGATCGAACGCGCCCGGCCAACAAGTCGGCCGCGGTTCGTCGCGGCGAACGCGCCGCGCCGGCCGACGACGCAGGTCCGGCGATCGCGCGATCGGCGACGCGCGGCGGCGGTGCGGCGGAAGTCGACGCCGAGCGCGACGACGAGGATCCGGACGAAGTGCGTAAGTCGGGCGAGGCGCCGGCGCGTCGCGTCGAGCGGCCGCGCGCCGAGCCGCCTGCATCGCGGGCGGCGCGGATGCAGCGCGATGCGGATCGAAAGGCCGCGGCATCGCAGCCGCGCGAAGAGGCGAAACCGCGGGTTGGCCGCGGGTTCGATGGCGGGGCGGCTGATCCGGGCGCTGCTCTGCCGCCCGCGGCGAGGCCGGCGACGGCGGGTGAACCATCGGCAGTCGGGCGGGCTGTAGCGGCAACGCAGGCGACACAGCCGGCGCCGCGTAAAGTGTTGTTGATTCGGATTGAAGCGGCAAGCGCGCCGACGAGCGGGCCGGCGCCGCGAGAGGAGAGCCTTCAGCCGTAAGCTGAAGGCAGTTGTCGGTTGTCGAGGAGCGGTCAGCGGTCAGCCATCAGTTCTTTTGTCCGCGGCGCCGTTCCCCCTGCCGGGGGAATTGAAAGAAAGGAGCCGCCTCTGTCCACGGGTTGTGTTCGCCTGCGGCGAACTGCACCCGTGGCTACAGCCCGCCGCCTCATCCGGGGCGGTCCGCTTCGCCTTTTCCCTGGTCTTCGCGTAAAAGCGAAACGGCCGTGCACCCCTCCGATGCACGGCCGCGAAGCCGAAGATTCCGTCAGCCCTTACGCGGGGAACCGCGCCGGTAGAAATCGTCCGGCCTGAAAAAAACAGTTTAACTTTTCAGCGCGACTCGCGGCGGCGGCGCAGCAACACGCCGCCCAGCGCCAGCAGCGCCAGCGACGTCGGCTCCGGAATGACTCCGGTGATGATGACGTCGTCGATGCGGTTGGTGCCCGCCGAGGCCGACGTGACCTGCGACGTCATGCGGATGTAGACATTGGCCTTGTTGTTGGCGGCGGCCGGCAACTCGATCGGGCCGTACGTTGAAAGCGGGTTGTAGGTCAGCGAGCTCCAACTGATGGCGTCGATGTTATAATCGTCAAGCAATGTCAGGAAATTCACGCCGTCGTCGCTCCATTGGAGGTCGAAAGTGCCAGGCCCCGTGCTGCTGCGGGTCTGGTCCCATTGCACCGCTATGGAGTGATAGCCCAGCGTGCTGGTCTGGAACTGGTAGTAGTCGCCGGTGGACCAATTGTTGGAGCTGAACGATTCGAGCGAGCCGTTGCCGACCGGATTGCTATAGACGGTGGCCGTGCTGGTATGAAACCCCGTGGCCTGGCCACCAACGTCGCCCGCCTCGGCCGCGTGTGGACCGGCGGTTGTGGGAACGGTGACTTCGAAGGTCCAGTGGGCCAGCACGTCGGCGCGGACGGCCGAAGAGACGCACAGCGCCGCGCACGCTGCGAGCAACGTTGCCAACAACCTCGATTTCATGTCGATCTCCTCCGTCTGGGCGGACGTAAAGTTCGCCGTTCTGAAATGTTGCGATGATTCCGGGAAGAACTCGCGCATCCTGACCCGATAGAAACGGGACGACTGGGCGAATTCCCCCTCCTTGGGTTTCATATTAACGTATCGGTCCGGCGAGTTCAAATCAAATGGCGGTTAATTGGCGATGAAGGCGGTGTGATTTGAAAGGTAATTGATTGGTTGGGGGCGGAAAGGGAACGGGAAGAAGGGGAGCAGGGCACAGAAGATAGGCACGAAGGGAAGAGTGACCGTTCGGGACAGTCGCTCGTAAGTCGATGCTCTATCGTGAGTTGTGCAGCACGGCGTTTGAGAATCGTCGCGGGAAGCGAGGCAAAGTCGGCATTTGTAGTTAGCAGGGGGGGGAAGAAAGTAACACAGCGGCGACACAGGATGGTGGTGTCAATGGCGGCTGGATTGATGCGTTTATCCGGTTAGCCGGATGGCACGCCGATCGTAAGCTGTGTCGAGTGCGTAAGTTGTAGTGCCACGGGTAGGCGGATTTGTCTATGTTGAATATGTCGACTATGTGAATTGAATCGACTTGCGCGGCAGTGCCGACATTTCCGATTGAATGCATGACGAGAGCGGATGGTGTGGATCGGATAGATCGTGGGCGCGCGTTCAGCTTCTCGGGGATCGGGCACTTTTGGGCGTGCGGTGGGCCATGCGAGCGGCGAGTAGTTGCTCTGTGAGGCGGATGATGCGAGTGGCGGCGGCGCGCTTGGGGAGTTCGGGCCAGCGTTTCCAGCCGAGATCGGGTGTGTAGAGTTCCGCGCGAATATGCTCGGCCCCGATCGATGCCGGGCTGTTGAGAATGATGGCGTCGCAGTGTTTACGGCGCAGCTTTTCCTGTGCGTGGGCGCGGGCGTCGTGGTCTTCGAGCGCGAAGGCGATCGTGATCCGGCGGCCCTTGGTTCGTCCGAGGGTCGCGGCGATGTCATCCGTCGGCTCCAGTTCCAGCGTCCAGCGAGTGCGCATCTTGGGGAGCTTGCGGGCGTTTCGGCGGACCGGCCGATAGTCGCAGACGGCCGCGGTGAAGATGGCGACGTCGCATCGAGCAAACGCGCGGCGGCTTTCGGCCAGCATTTCGGCCGCCGAAGTAACCGGCACACAGCGCACGCCGGGCGGCGGAGGCAACGGGACCGGGCCGCTGACGAGTGTGACTTTGTGGCCGCGGCGGGCCGCCGCCTGGGCCAGGGCGCAGCCCATTCGGCCGGTGGATGGGTTGGAGAGGAAGCGGACGGAGTCGAGGTATTCGCGCGTGGGGCCGGCGGTGATGAGGATGCGCATGGGGGGAATGGTAGCGGAAGAGGTCCGCCGGATATCAGCGGAGCACCGCAGGCCGTAAGCCATAGGTTCAAAACCGTTGTCAGTTGTCAGCGAAGTCAACAGCTATCAGCTATCAGCGATCAGCCGTCGGCGCGGGCGCCGTTACGGACGCGCATGTTCAACAGTTCAACGACGAGCGAAAATGACATTGCGAAGTAGATGTACCCTTTGCTGATGTGCTGGTGCAGCCCCTCGGCCGTCAGCATCACGCCGATGAGAATCAGGAACGCCAGCGCCAGCATCTTGAACGTGGGGTGCCGCTCGACGAACGCGCCGACGGGGCCGGCGAAGATCATCATCACGCCGACGGCCACGACGACCGCCGCGATCATGATGGCGATATGGCGCGCCATGCCGACGGCGGTGATGACGGAGTCGAGCGAGAAGACGATATCCAGCGCGATGATCTGGAGAAGGACGGCCTTGAATGAGGCGTGCACGGGGCGCGATGCGTCCGGGCCGTGGGTCGGGCCTTCGAGGCGGTGATGGATTTCGTAAGTGGCCTTGCCGATCAGGAACAGTCCGCCGACGATCAGGATCAGGTCCTTGCCGGAGACCGGGTGTTCGCCGAGGTGGAACAGCGCGCCGGTCAGGCGCATGACCCAGCCGATGGCCAGCAGCAGCGCGATGCGCATGAACATGGCGAGCAGCAGCCCGGCACGTCGAGCCTTGTCGCGCACGGAGGAATCGAGCCGGCCGACGAGGATGGTGATGAAGACGATGTTGTCGATGCCCAGGACGATTTCGAGGGCCGACAGCGTGAAAAAGGCGACGACGTTTTCGAACAGGTGTTCCGGCGCGAGCAGCTCAGCCACGAGAGGCCTCCGCGCGGCCCGAAGTGGCGCGGGGCCGCGATCAAGGGGCGAGAGCGTAATGACCGGGGACGACAACGACAATCCCGATGATGGAAGCTGAACGCGAGGCGATTCCGACGACGATCGAACAAGCCGGCGGTCTGATCGCAAGCACTGCGCGGCAGGGGCACGGCGTGGTGGTGCTGGGCGGGATGACCAAGGCCGCGGGCAAGGTGCGCGACGACCGGCCGCGCGTGCGCCTGCGGACGACGGCCTTGAACCGGATCGTGGAGTTTTCGCCCGGCGATCTGACGATCACGGTTGAGGCGGGAATGACGCTTCGGGCGCTGGACGAGACCCTGTCGCCGCACGGGTTGCGTCTGCCGCTCGATCCGCCCGATTACGACGGCCGGGCGACGATCGGCGGCGTGTTGGCGTTCGGCGACAGCGGGCCGATTCGGCTGGGATACGGCGGTCCGCGCGAGCACGTCATCGGCATGTCGATGGTGCAGGGGGACGGCACGCTGATTCGCGCCGGCGGGCGGGTCGTCAAGAACGTCGCGGGTTACGACCTGCATCGGCTGTTCGTGGGCAGCCACGGATCGCTGGGGATGATCGCCACGGCGTCGTTCAAACTGCGGCCGCGGCCTGAGGCGCGACGGCTGGTGACGGTCGTGTGCGGCGCGCCCGATGATGCGGAGCGGATCACGGCCGCGCTATTGGCCGGGGACACGCGGCCGGTGCTGCTGGACTGGATTCGGCCGGTTCCGCGCGACTGGCCGGGGGCGACGGCACGGCGGGATTTGTCGGGCGCGTCGGGTGCGGTGTTGCTGGCGGTCGGATACGAGGATTGCATCGAGGCGGCGGAATGGCAGTCGCGCGAGGCGGTTCGCCTGGTTGGGGGGGCGACGGCACATGATGAGGCGGCGTCGCAGTCGCTGTATTCGCGGTTGCGGGCGCGGATGATCGGCGGCGGCGCGGCGTTTCGCATCTCGATTGCATCGTCGCGGGTGCACGAGCTTTTCGCGGCGATGCCGGTCGAAACGGCTTTGCACGCTCATGCGGCCAGCGGCGTGGTTCACGGATCGATCGAGGATCGCGCGGCGCAACGTACCGAGGAATTGCTGGAGTCGACGAGCGATGCGCTGGACGGGGCGCTGCTGATGCGGCGGCGGGACGGGTCTTTGTCGGCGCGGCGACGAGGCGATGGGGTTGCGCGAAAGCTCGAACAACGCACGCGGGGCGCCCTCGATCCTGCCGGCGTATTCCCCGAACCGCCGTTTGCGTCATAATACGATTCCGCGCGTGAGCGCGGGAGCGGCCGTGCGTTCAATCCTATCCGGCGGCCGCGAGCATTCCGCCGCCATGGTTGAAAGCGTGTGTTGCACGTCTGTGCGGGAATTTCATGTACGCCGTTTCCATGGAATCGGTCACCAAGCGATTCGGCGAATTTGTCGCGGTGGACGCGATTTCGCTGAGCGTGCCGGCGGGTTCGATCTACGGCATTCTGGGGCCCAACGGCGCCGGGAAAACCACGTCGATTCGAATGATTTCCGGGATTTTCGCTCCGGATGGCGGTTGCGTTTCCGTGCTGGGGGCGGGCAGCGGCGTCGAAGTGCGGCAGCGAATCGGGTATCTGCCCGAGGAAAAAGGGCTGTACAAGAAGATGTACGCCGTCGATCTGCTGGCCTACTTCGGGAGCCTCAAGGGGCTTTCGCCGGCCGAGGCGCGGCGCCGCGGCCAGGCATTGATGGAGCGTTACGGCCTGGGTGAGTACGCGCGCAAGAAGTGCGAAGCGTTGTCGAAAGGCATGCAGCAGAAGCTGCAAGTGCTGATGACGGTTCTGCACGAGCCGGAGCTGCTGATACTGGATGAGCCGTTCTCGGGGCTGGACCCGGTCAACATCGAGATGATGCGCGATTTGATTCTCGAGCAGCGGCAGGCCGGCCGCACGATTTTGTTTTCGACGCACATCATGGACACGGCGGAGAAGATGTGCGATCACGTGTGCCTGTTCCACAAGGGGCGCAAGGTTCTGGATGGAACGTTGAGTGGGGTCAAGTCGCGGTTTTCGGGCGGCATCATTCTCGAGTTCGACGGCGACGGATCGTTTCTGCACAAGCTGCCGGAGGTGTCGCGGGTGAACGATTACACGCGTCACGCGGAGGTGTTCCTGCGCGATTCATCATCGCCGCAGGACCTGCTGCGCCAGGCGATGGAGCACGTCACCGTGCGGCGCTTCGAAGTGGCCCAGCCTTCGCTGCACGAGATTTTCGTGCGCACCGTGAAGGAGCCGACATGATCCGCGTCTGGCGCGTGGCTTTGCGCGATTATCTCGAGACGGTTCGCAGCGGGTCTTTCATCATCCTGGTGCTGATCGTCCCGCTGCTGCTGGTTGCGTCGATCGCCATTCCCCGCGCACTGGAGCGGGCCGAAGGACCGTCTGAATTCGCGCTGGTCGACCTGCCGGCCGGCTGGGGCGAGCGCCTGCAACGCGCCTATTACGCCGACGAGGACATCCACGAGCGGATTCGTTTCACGCCGCGCGACACGCCGGCGGGGACAACCGCGGCCGAGTTCCGCAAGAAGCTGGAGGTCGAGGTTCGCGGCGAGAAACTGTACGGATTCATCGCGGCGGAGGCGGGACCGGATGGCGCGATGAACGCCGCCGTCACCACGTTGCGCGCGGACGACGATGACGGCGCGCGATGGCTCATGCGCCGGGCGCTGCCGGCCGTGGTGCGATTCGACCGCGCCCGTCGCCTGGGGCTGACGCCGGAGCAGGTCGACCGGCTCGATGCGCCGGTGGAGGTGAAACCCTATGTGTTGTCGGCCTCGGCCGAGGGCGCGCGGGAGGCATCGGCGACTGATCGCCTGGCGGCTTATGCGCCGATGATCTTCACATACCTGCTGTGGATTGTGACGTTCACGCTGACGCAGCGGTTGTTGATGACGACGATCGAGGAGAAATCGAACCGCACGGTCGAGGTGATTCTGTCGTCGGTGTCGCCGATGGAGTTCATGGCGGGCAAGGTTCTGGCCGGCGTGCTGGAGGGGGTGACGGTCATGGCGGTGTGGCTGTTCACGCTGTTCATGGCGGCCGACTACTTCACGCAGAGGCATTTGCAGGGGCTGGACATCACGATTCTGTTTTCGCGCACCGACCATATTGCGTGGTTCTGCGTCTATTTCGCGCTGGGGTTCGTACTGTTTGCGTCGCTGACGGTGGGGCTAGGCTCGCTGTGCAATTCGATTCGCGAGACGCAGAACATCATGACGCCGGTCATGATGCTGATGGTCGTGCCGATTCTGGTCATGGCGTACGTGGGCAAGAACCCCAATTCGTGGCTGTCGATCGGCCTGTCTTACTTTCCGTTCTTTACGCCGTTCCTGATGATGAACCGCATCGCCGCGACGCCGCCGCCGCATTCGCTGGAGGTCATTGGCGCGACGCTGTTGTTACTGGTGGCGATCTGGTGCACGACGTGGGCCGGCGCCAAGCTGTTCCGCGTCGGGGTGTTGATGTACGGCAAACCGCCGCGCATCGGCGAGGTATGGAAGCTGCTTCGCTCGCCCGAGGGCCGCGCGATGATGCGGCCGCGCGAGGCATCGTAAATACCGCCGCCGGCCTCGCATAAAATCGCGATATGGCCGGTTCGCACGATCCGCCGTCGCGGCGCTGTTTGATCTGCGGGTACATCATCGACCATCTTTCCGCGCCGCGCTGTCCGGAGTGCGGGCGCGCGTTTGATCCGAACGATCCGGCCACGTTCAACGTCGACCAGCCCGAGGCGATGCCGCGGGCGGGGCACTTTGCCGCGCTTCTGGCGGTGACGGCGCTGTTGGTCGTTCCGGTGCCGTGGTCGTTTGCGCTGGACATGCGAATAGCGCGGCCGATGTCGCTGGCGATGTACGCCGGAGCGGCGACGTTCGTCAGCGTGCTGGCCGCGGCGCGATTGCTGCGTCGATTGCCTGCGGCGGCAGGACCGGCGGTGGTTGTGCCGGCGGCATTGATGCTGGCGGTGGCGGCGCTGGATCGCGGGCTTATGGCATCGGCGGCGGCGGCAGGGATCGGGCTGTTGACGGCGGGGATTCTGGCGGCGGCTGTTCGGAAGTAGCGTGCGCGGCGGTGCGTTCGCTGGCGGGGGCGTGTAGGATGTGGAGGTGGATGATGTGTCGGCTGATGCGGGGCCGGCGGGTTGATTCGCAATCCCATCATCGCGAACCCACCGCTGAAGCGGTGGGCCACCCGGTGTGGGGGTGGCTCGCGATCGTATCATCGCGAACCCACCGCTGAGGCGGTGGGCCGCCCGGCGCGGGAAGGTATTCCCGCGGTGATTGGGTGCGAGAAGGGATTCTCGCATCAGCGGCGCACCAGCAGAGACCCCGGCGCTTGCGCTTGGGGATCGGATCAAGGGGCGCCTCTTCGCGGGGGGTTGCCCGTGGGTTTTGTTGATGATAATTCACTTATTTGTCGCCAGGCAGTGTCGGAGGCATCGCCGTGAACACTGAGATCACGCACGTGGAAGGGCAGGAGATTCTCGATTCGCGCGGCAATCCCACGGTCGAGGCGGTCGTCGAGCTGGCGGATGGGGCAAGCGGACATGCCTGCGTGCCCAGCGGCGCTTCGACCGGCGAGCACGAGGCGGTTGAGCTGCGCGACGGCGATCCGAAACGATACGGCGGCAAGGGGGTGCTGAAGGCGGTTGAGAACATCGACGGTCCGATCGCCGAGGCGATCGTGGGACTCGACGCGCTTCAGCAGGAATTCATCGATCGCACATTGAACGAGATCGACGGTACGCACAACAAGTCGAAGCTCGGGGCCAACGCCATCCTCGCGGTGTCGATGGCGGTGGCGCACGCGGCGGCGCGTTCGTGCGGGCAGCCGCTGTTCCGGTACCTGGGCGGCAGTGCGGCGAATCTGCTGCCGGTGCCGATGCTGAACATTCTCAACGGCGGCAAGCACGCGGACAACAACGTTGATTTTCAGGAGTTCATGGTGCAGCCGTGGGGCGCGCCCAATTTCCGCGAGGCCCTACGGATGGGGGCCGAGGTGTTCCACGCGCTGAAGCAGGTGCTGCACGATCGTGATTACGCGACCGGCGTGGGCGACGAGGGGGGCTTTGCGCCGCAGTTGAAGTCCAACGAAGAGGCGCTGGAGCTGATCGGGCTGGCGGTCGAGAAGGCGGGATACGGGCTGGGGCGCGAGATCTTCATCGCGCTGGACCCGGCGACGTCGGAGATGTACGACAAGAAGTCCGGGACGTATCGCTTTTTCAAGAGCGATCCCAACCGGCGGATCGGCAGCGACGAGCTGATTCGGCACTGGGAGAACTGGTGCAAGAAGTACCAGATTCGGTCCATCGAAGACGGTCTGGCGGAGGATGACTGGGACGGCTGGGTGAAGCTGACGGCGGCGCTGGGCGACAAGGTGCAGCTCGTCGGCGACGATTTGTTCGTGACTAACACGAAGCGGCTGGCCGATGGGCTGAAGCGCAAGGCCGCCAACAGCATTCTGATCAAGGTGAACCAGATCGGGACGCTGACCGAGACGTTCGAGGCGATCCAGATGGCGGTTCGCAACGGCTGGACGGCGGTCGTGTCGCACCGCAGCGGCGAGACGGAGGACACCACGATTGCCGACGTGGCGGTGGCCGCCAACGCGGGTCAGATCAAGACCGGCAGCGCCAGCCGGACGGACCGGATCGCGAAGTACAACCAGTTGCTGCGGATCGAGCAGCACCTCGGTCCGGCGGCGCGGTACGGCGGGCCATTGTGGAACAAGTGATTTGGCCGATAAAGGCAGAAGGGAAACGTCGAATCAAGTGGTTCACGCAGTCGTGGAGGTCGCGAAGGATGTGGATTCCCGCGTGCGCGGGAATGACGGCCGGGCGCCGAAGCGCTGAAAGCCGACGGCTGAGGGCAAACGGCTGAAGGCTGATGGATGACGGCTTACGGTCCGCACAGCGGCCCCCACGGGCGTGCGGCAGATTCACGCATCTATGTCGACGGTTGCGGCACAGGATGATGCTTGCGCCGCGCGGGGCGCGGAGGACGACTCGCCAGAGACGGCGCGCGAGGCGGGAGAAGTGCGCGCAGCGCGGCGGTCGGGGCGCGGGGCGGCGGCATGGATGTTCTTTTTCCTGTTCTTGCTGGCGGCCTTCTTTATGTTCGCGGCGCCGGTGCTGCTGCCCGTGGCGCGCGATTACACGCGGCTGCTGGAGGAAGAGCAGGCGCTGGCGTTGCGTGTGGCGCGGCTCGAGGATCGCGCCCGGCGGCTGGACCAGTTTGCGGCCGCCGTTGCGACCGATCCGCATGTCAACGAGCGGCTGGCGCGGATGGAACTGGGGTATACGCGGCCGGGGGAGTCGGTGATCATGGTCGATCCATCGCCGGGGTCCGCGTCGGGGGCGCAGGCAGGCCCGTGGCTCGACGACGCAGGCGTTAGGGTTTTGCCGCCGCACTGGCCGGACTGGGCACATCGGGCCGAGTCGTGGGCGGCGCAGCGCGGCTTGCTTGCGGCGTTCATGGCGCCTTCGCTGCGTGGCGTGTGGATGCTGCTGTCGGCGGGGCTGGTGTTTGCCGCGTTTCTCGTCTTCGGGCGGCGCGGCGGTACGGCGCCGCGGGAAGCTGCGCGACAGCCGGAATGCTGACCGCGGCCTGATGGTCCCAACCCGCCGGATTGAGCCTGCCAGGAGGAAGCGCGTGTCCAAACTTCGAGAAGTGACGCATCCGCCGACCGTGCCGGGCGAGCTGCCGCCCGAGCCGCCGATGAAGGTGTTCGAGGTGTTCATACAGGTTCGCCAGGGCGAGCCGCATGAATACGCGGGCTCGCTGCTGGCGGTTGATCTGGACATGGCGCTGTCGCTGGCCATGCAGCACTACGGCCGCGATCAGAACTGCTATCACGTCTGGGTGGCCGATCGCGCGCACATGAAGGGGAGCGACACGACGGGCGAGCCGGTTTTTCGCATTACCGATCAGGACTACCGCTTCGCCCGCGGCTATCAGGATGTCCGCAAGAAGTGGGAGCGCTTCCGCAGCGCGAAGGAAGTCGACGTCTATCAGAAGGAGGACATCCGTGAGCACTATTGACGCGGCCGACTTCAGCCCGGAGCTGCGCCAGGCGTTCGTCGACATGGTGCTGTGCGGCGCGGACGACGACTTCCTGATCGGTCACGCCGACAGCGAGTGGACCGGATTAGCGCCGATTCTCGAGGAAGACATTGCCGTCTCGTCGATCGCGCAGGATGAGGTCGCGCATGCCCGCGAGTTGTACGCGCTGGCGGCCGAGTTCGTCGGCCGCAGCGCCGACGACGTCGCCTACGGCCGTACGCCGGATGAGTACCGCTGCGCCGCGTTGTGCGTGACGCCGGATGATTTTGACTGGTCGATGCTTATCGCGCGGCAGTTTTACTACGATCATTTCGACGCGCTGCGGCTGGAGCGGTGGAAGCGCTGCGCGTACCGGCCGCTGGCCGATCTGTCGCAGCGCATCGCGGCGGAGGAGCGGTTTCACGTTCATCACGTTGACGATTGGATTCGCCGGCTGGGTGGGTCGAAGGGCGATGCGCGGGAGCGCATCGAGAAGGCGCTGAGCGCGCTGTGGCCGCATGCGGTGGCGTTGTTCGAGGAGCCGGCCGGCGAGCCGCTTGTCGCGGCGAAGTTGTGTCCGCGGCCGCCGAAGTCGATGTTTGACACGTACCGGAAGGTTGTCGGCGATGCGCTGTCGTGCGCCGGCCTGGCGGTCCCGTCCGGCGGGCCTGATCCGGCGCGGCTGGGCGCCGGCGGGCGGCGGGGGCGACACGGCCCGCAGCTTTCGACGGTGCTGGAGGAGCTGGCGGAGGTTTATCGGCTGGAGCCGGGCGCCACGTGGTGAGCGGATGGGGCGGACGAGCATTCGTGGCACGGCGCTTGCTGGCTTTGATGACATGTTCCGCCGGGAGCGCGCGATGATTTGTGTCGATGCGGTCCGCGACGTGCTGGCCACGATCAACGATCCGGAGATGCCCATCAGCATCGTTGATCTTGGCATCATCGACGGCGTCGCCGCGCGCGAGCATGAAGTCACGATTCGCCTGCTGCCGACGTTCGTCGGTTGCCCCGCGCTGGAGATGATTCGCCACGAGATCGAGACGAAAGTGGCGCGGGTGCCGGGCGTGAAGTCGGTGGACGTGGAGGTCGTATTCGATCCGCCGTGGACGCCCGATCGAATCAGCGAGCAGGGGCGCGAGAATCTGCGGCAGTTCGGCGTGACGACGCCCGGCCCGCACGGGCCGCGCGGTCCGGTGCTGGTGCAGGTGGGCGTGGAGGGCAAGCTGGCGTGTCCCTTCTGCGGCGCCGACGCGGCCCGGCTGGAAAGCCCCTTCGGCCCGACGCGCTGCCGGATGATTTACTACTGCGAGGCCTGCAAGAATCAGTTCGAGCACATGAAGCGGGTTTGAGGTCCGCCGGCAATCACCGTACGTTTCCGGTTCAGCAAACTCTTCGCGCCCCCTGTCCAACGCGAAGCCTGAGTAAATACGGAACTTGTATAATGAATGCCGGTTCAGAACCGAGGGCGCCGACGTGGAGTTCAAACGCATTATTGTGCTGGCGAATTCCTACAAGAAGACGCCGGGGCGTTGCGTTGCGGGCCGCGAGTTGGCAGTCGACCATACGGTCGGGGCGTGGCTGCGTCCCATCAGCGAACTGCCCGAAGGCGAATTGCTCCCCAGTCACATGAAGACGGCGGATCGTTCGCGGATCGACGTGCTGGACGTCATCGACGTTCCCGTCTTCGCTCACGCCGGCGACACGATTCATCCTGAAGACTGGCGCATTGACACGTCCGCGCAATGTGTGCGTCGAGGCAGACATCCGATAAACCGGCTCAGGGCGCTGGCGGAGTCGCCGCACGAGTTGTGGATGGATCCCGCGACGCGACCGGATCGGGCTACGCCGAACTTCCTGGCCCGCAGGCTCCATCAACAGTCCTTGTACCTCATCCGGCCAAGCGACTTTCGCGTGGAACTGCGGAACGAATTCAATCCCTTTGAAGGTCGTAACCAGCAGAAACGCCGGGCGTGCTTTACATATCGGGAGCAACAGTACTCGCTTGGTCTGACGGATCCCGTTTTCATTCAAAAGTACGCGACTCGGTTCCCAGGACCCAACAGGCCGGCAATCATCGTACGTCCGCGCCGCGGCGACGATTGCCTATTGTGCGTCAGCCTCACGCCGATTTTCAACGGCTACCATTACAAGGTAGTGGCAACGGTTTTGGAGCTGTCTTGATGCATGGCCAGATATCCAATCGCAGCCTATTCACGATCGGGCACTCCGACCACGACATGTCGGAGTTTCTGTCGCTGCTTTCGCGCCACGGCATCAGCGCGATTGCCGACGTGCGATCCCATCCGTACAGCCGCTTTCATCCGCAGTTCAATCGGGAAACGCTTTCGGAGTCGCTTCGACTGTCGCGGATCGAGTACGTTTTCCTCGGACGACAGCTTGGAGCGCGGCGCACCGAGCCGGAAAGCTACAGCATGGGGAAAGCCCGATACGATCTGATCGGTCGACTGCCGGCGTTCCGGGAGGGACTTGAGCGAATTCGACGCGGAATCGCCGAGAATCGAATCGCGCTGCTTTGCGCCGAGAAGGACCCGATCACGTGCCACCGCATGGTGCTCGTGTGCCGACACTTGCGCGCCGATGCGATCGACATCCGGCACATACTCGAGCGCGGCGAGATTGAAACGAGCGAACAGGCCGAGTCGCGCCTGCTGCGCGCATGCGGGCTTCCCGAGGAGCACTTGTTCCGCACGCACGCGGAATTGCTCGAAGAGGCTTACGACCTTCAGTCTGAGCGAATCGCCTACACCGAAGCCGAGCCTGTTCCCGACGAACACGGAGTCACGGCGTGACCGTCGAGCTTTTCACGATCGGCTTCACGGAGACGTCGGCGGAGCATTTTTTCGGCCTGTTGCGGCAGGCCGGCGTGCGGCGAATCATCGATATCCGCCTCAACAATACGTCTCAACTCGCCGGTTTTTCGAAACGGGACGATCTGCGATATTTTCTGCGCGAACTGGCCGGCATTGATTACGTTCACGTTCCCGAGATGGCGCCGACGCCGGAAATCTTCGAGGCCTACAAGAAGCACAAGGGCGCCTGGCCGGACTTCGAGAAACAGTTCAAGGCGCTCATCGCGCGGCGGCGCGTCGAGAACGTCCTCACGCGCGAAACGGCCCATCGCGGCTGCTTGCTTTGCAGCGAGAAGGCGCCGGAGCACTGCCACCGCAGGCTGATCGCCGAGCACCTGAAAAGGCACTGGGGCGACGTCACCACGCGGCACCTTGTGTAGGCGGAACGGCGATGCGCGTCGACGGGACCCAGGCACATTCAACATACCTGGAATTCGTGGCTTGCGTGCAACAAGACTCCGGGCATGACAAAGCCCGCGTTGAGCGCACTCTTGCAAACATCGTGGTCTTTTTCGCACGGGCTTGACCGTGCAACGCCATGCGAATTCGTCCAGTCTGTTCTGACGCGAAGCCGCAGGACGTCGCCGCCGCGACGAGTTTTTCCGATACGAGCTTTTCGTTACAATCAACGCCCCGCGGCGCAGAAGCGCGCCGCGCGCAGCGCAAGGAAACCGCACGATGAGCATCCTCGTGGACAAGAACACGCGCGTCATCTGCCAGGGAATCACCGGCAAGGCGGGCGCATTTCACACGGCACAGTGCATTCAGTACGGCGCGCATTTCGTCGGCGGCGTGGCGCCCGGCAAGGGGGGCGGCCGCAGCGAGCATGGCCTGCCCGTCTTCAACTCATGCCACGAGGCCGTCCGCGCGACCGGCGCCGACGCCACGATGATCTTCGTGCCCGCGCCCGGCGCGGCGGATGCGGCGATGGAGGCGGCGGACGCGGGCATCCGTCTCGTGGTGTTGATCACCGAGGGCATCCCGACACTGGACATGGTCAAGGCCCGCAAGTTCCTCGACGATCGCGGCACGAAGCTGATCGGCCCGAACTGCCCCGGCATCATCACGCCGGGACAGTGCAAGATCGGGATCATGCCGGGCTACATCCACCTGCCGGCGGGCGATGCGAAGGCGAAAGGCAAAGCGGTCGGCCTGATTTCCCGCAGCGGCACGTTGACGTACGAGGCGGTGTGGCAGTGCAGTACGCGCGGGATCGCGCAGACGACGTGCGCCGGCATCGGCGGTGATCCGGTGAAGGGGCTGAACTTCATCGAGCTGCTGGAGATGTTCCAGAACGATGCGGCGACCGACGGCATCATCATGATCGGCGAGATCGGCGGCACGGACGAAGAGGCGGCGGCGGCGTACGTCAAGCAACACGTCCGCAAGCCGGTCGCGGCGTTCATCGCCGGTCAGACCGCGCCGCCCGGCAAGCGCATGGGTCACGCCGGCGCGATCATCAGCGGCGGAGAAGGGACGGCGGCGAGCAAGATTGAAGCGCTGAAGAGCGCCGGCATTCACGTTGCCAGTTCGCCCGCCGACATGGGGGCGACGATGGCCAAAGCGCTGGGGATGGGGGCGTAGAAAGTCGAAGCGTCGAAACGTCGAAACGAGGGAACGCCAAAGGGGTGCGTTTAACGACATTCATCCGGGAGGTGGGAACGGGGGGGTAACGTTAAAACCGGGCGTCAGAGGGGAAATCGAGACGGCGGTGGGGGCGATGTGCGGCTCGGCGGGTTGGAAATCGGCGGTTGGGGCACTAACGTTTGGATGTGGCGGGGGTCTGCATAGTCGGATTCGGGCCGGGCGGGCGAGCCTTGCGGCCCGAGAACGACTCAACGGGACCGGCCGCGACAAGCGGTTGTGACAAGGAGAGATACTTATGTCACGGATCGTGATTGCAGGAATGTGTGCCGTCGCGACAGTGCTGGTGGTCGGCGTCGGGGCGGATGACGCAAAGGCCCAGTACTACAGCTCGCGGGTGACGTACTACTCCGGCTCGCACTGTTCGCCATCGCCGGTCGTGTATGCCCCGCCGCCGGTGGTCTACGCACCGCCGCCGGTTGTGTACGCGCCGCCGGTTGTGTACGCGCCGCCCCGGCCTGTTTATTACGCACCGGTGTATCGGCCAACCTACGTCTATCCTCGGTCGAGCTTCGGATTCTCGTTCTCGTACAGCCGGGGGCGGTCGTACGACCACGGCTATCACCACCATGGTCACCGCTCCTTCGGTCGCCACCACTGGCGCCATCACTAAGCGACCGTCGCCGTTACGCAAACACCTGATCGCGGGTGGGCCGACGGCCGGCTGGGACTTGCGGAGGTCCGGTTGACGGCGCCCGCGATCATCGGGAATCATCAACGAGCGGCCGGCGCGCAGGAGCGCGCCGGTCGTTTTGCTTTATCGGCGGCGTGGGGCAATGTTAAAGAAAGCCTCGTCCTTGGTCATGATGACGTGGTCCGGCCGGCACGCCGCCTGGATGTCCATGTCCGTTGCATGCCGTAGTCCAAGAGTGTCAAGGCCCTGCGCGTCGACGCCGAACTGGTGATTCAACCAATGGGCCGGCGCCGGTGGCAGTTGGGCGTCGATCCAAATCGTCCCACCAGCTAAAGCTGGTGGCAAACACGGGTCGGCTGAAGCCGATCCATCAGATGCTGAGCCTGTGACTCTTGCGGTCGGAACGGGCTTGTGAACGCTGAACCCAACCGCGACTGTGAGGGAGCGGCGGGTTGTTCTGGCATGGAGCAACATGTCCGACGGCAACGGCTCTCCTCGAATCGTGTTTCTCATACACGTTCTGAGTGTGCGGCTTACCCCCTGGCCGGTCTTCAGCCGGCCGGTGTTTGCCACCGGTTTCAACCGGTGGTGCTCGGGCTGCATGGATCAGTTCGTTTTCCCTTCTCCCTCCAGCCGGCTTCAGCCGGTCTTGCTGCCGGAGCCGGTGAGACTCGATGCCTGCGATTCTCCGGAGGACCGCGAGCCAAGCCCGGCTGAAGCCGGCTGAAGGTAAGGAAAAGGTAGTCGATGTATTGTGGCCAGCGTCCCACCAGCTAAAGCTGGTGGCAAACACGGGTCGGCTGAAGCCGACCTATCAGATGGCGGGTTAGCTGAAGCCGACCCATCAAAGGACAGGTTGGCTGAAGGCGATCCATCAGATGCTGAGCCTGTGACTCTTGCGGTCGGAACGGGCTTGTGAACGCTGAACCGAACCGCGACCGTGAACGCGACCAAGGCGGGAGCGTGAAGGGAGCGGCGCAACGATCGACTGCAACTGTTCGCCTCCAGCCGCGCTGCTCAAATTGGTTCTTTGCATGTGGTGCGTCCGGTTTCAGCGCTCGACATCCAGCGGGGGAGAGACCGGAATCGAATAAACCGCGTGACGCGTGAAGCGCTATTCCGTCAACCACGACAGCGTCATTTCGGCGTGGGCGATGGCCGGGCCATCGTCGCTATAAACGAGGTGTATTCGGCCATCGGGGCTTTCGGTGAGCGACGGATAGGCGTAGCGGCCGTCGCCGTCGGCGACGATCGTCGGGCGCGACCAGCTTTCGCCCTCGTCCCACGACACACGCAGCACGAGGGGCGCGCGCTGCGTGGGGCTGTCGTTGTAGGCGACGATCCACGCGCCGCTTGAATGGCGCAGCAGGTCCAGGGCGCTGTCGGGATTCAGCAGATCGTGCCGCGGTCGCAGCGCCCAGCTTACGCCGCCATCACGCGACTCGGCCTGCCAGGTGAACGAGTCGGCGCCGGAGCGGCGGGTCAGCGCCCAGAGCGTCCCATCGAATCGTTCTACAAGCGCCGCCTGCAAATTGGGCGGCCAGGTCAGCAGCAGATCGCCGTTGCGCCAGGTCTCGGCGTCGTCGTCGCTGATCCAGAATTGCGTGGCGTAGAGCGCCTGCACGTAGGCGGGCAGCACCCAGCGGCCGCCGCGCAGCACGATGGGCTTGTTGCGGATCATGGTGCAGGGCGCGGGGATGACCGGGCGGCCGGACGACCAGGAGCGGCCGCCGTCGTCGCTGCGGCGCATGATCACGCGGCCTTCGCAGAAGGTTGTGCCGAATATCTCGACGTAGAACAGCCGCACGACTCCGCGGGCGTCGATATGCAGCACGCAGTTGGCATCGGACCGCCCGGGTTGATCGGCGACGATACGCACTTCCCCCCACGTTCCGTCCGGCGTTCGGCGGGCGAGGTAGATGGCGGTGTCGGCCGCCAGTTCGCGCGTACCGGCGCCCCAGGCGGCCAGCAGCGTGCCGTCGGGCAGTGCGGCGATCGAAGCGGTGTGGTTGTAGGGTTGTCGCAGATCGGCGGGCACGTCGATGTGGCGGAGGACGAACGTCGGCGGATCGGTCGCGGCGGCGACTGTCAGAGGCGCAGGATCGGCGCCGAGGGGAATCGGCAGCAACGGCGCGGCCGTTCGCACGCATGCGGGCGCGGCGCCGAGGAGCATCGCCGCCGCGAGACTGTGCCACGTGTGCCGCGGGCTGTGACGGGCCACGGTTTCGACTCCGCGGGTCAGTCGAACTGTAGCACGGCGTGGACGGGATGGGGGGCGAGTTTTTCGCGGCCTTTGAGGAACGCCAGTTCGATGAGGAACGCCAGGCCGACGATTTCCCCGCCGCTCGGCAGGACCAGATCGAGGCAGGCTTTCATCGTTCCGCCGGTGGCGAGCAGGTCGTCAACGAGCAAAACGCGGCTGCCTTTGGGGACGGCGTCGTGGTGGATTTCGAGGGAGTCGAGGCCGTATTCGAGATCGTAATCGACTCGCCGGGTCTTGCGCGGGAGCTTGCCCTTCTTGCGGATCGGCACGAAGCCGGCGGAGAGGTTCCGCGCGACGGTCATGGCGAAGATGAACCCGCGTGATTCGGCGCCGATGACCAGGTCGATGTGCGTATTCCTGAACGGCTGGGTGAGGAATTCGACGGCCATGGACAGGGCGGCCGGATCGGCGAGCAGGGGTGTGATGTCCTTGAAGACGATGCCGGGCTTGGGGAAGTCGGGGACGTCGCGGATGTAGCGCACCAGGTCGGCGACGCCGGAGAATTCGCACAGGGAGCGGTTTTGCATGGAGCGGGTCCTCGCGGCGCGGACTCGGCGGCAGCTCCGGCCTGAACAGTCATTGTAACGGGTGGGAAAATCGAAAGTCGAAAGTCGAAAGAAAACGTCAAAAAGCCGAAAAGTCGAAACAAGGGCGAGCGAACAGGGAACAGGGAACAGCAGAGCGCGACGGGGCGACGAAGGGGCAGTGAGTCGGAATAGGAAAGCTCGCGAGGAGGCGCGCGAGCGCGGAGGGCTGGAATCGCGCCTGCACGGGATTGACGGCTTTCGCTGAAAGCTGAATGCCGACGGTTGAACCCCATGCTGACAACTGAAGACGGACACCCGGCAACTGTTGCCGGCTGACGGTTGATGGCTTCGACCGCTATTCGGCGCGCGGAGGGGGCGCGCGGGGCGGGGTTCGGCGCATCGCGTCATGGCGTCTCAGCGGGACTTTTCGAGGTTGTCGAGCGCGGCGGTGAACGTCAGCGTGGTCCCGGCGGATTCCTTGACCTTGACCTTGACGCGGCCTTTGCGGGCCAGTTCGTCGCGCTCGGACTCGCTGGTGATCCAGGCGATTTCGGCACGAATCTTCGGATCGCCGCGGAAGAACAGTTCCTGCAATCGCCGCTTGACCGGGCCGGAAGTGCGGCCGCGGTCGTCGTCCCACTGCGACCAGTGGGGCACGGGACCGGGTCGGCGGACGCGGATGGCGGTGCCGCTGGCAATGTGCTTGACGGCGGTAATGGGGCTGGAACCGGAACCGATCGGCGACAGGCTCATGATGACGGATTCTCCTTGCGCGGGCGGCGCCCGGGCCGCGCCCGCCTGTACCAACACCTGTTTGTGCAGCGGGGGGCTACGACGGCGCTCCCGTTTGCGGCTGGCTGCCGCACGTCGTCGAAGTGGTGCGTTGAGCGAGCACCCCACTCACCCGGAGGCGGCCGCCCCGGCGGGCGGCGTGGCGTGGCCTCCAGTCTTTAGTTTATAAGCGGCGGGATGGGGTTACAAGGGGAGCGTCGAAAGTCGAAGTGGAACGCCGAAACGTCGAAGCGCCAGGAACTTGAGACGGCGGGGTACGATGGAGGGGGGAGACGGAGATGGATCGGGTTCGCGATGGCGCCGGTGCGGGGACGCCGCCGGATCGGGGGGCGCGGGGGTGGTTGTCCATGTTTCCGCGGGGGCGGCGAATGTGGCGTCGTGTCGCGATCCTGTGGAGTGTATTGCTGTTTGTGGCGTTGTCGGGGACCGCGTGCGTGGTGTGGATGCCGGGACGATCGTGGAACGGGCCGCTTCGGCCGCTCAGCGACGGGCAACGTGCGGTTTGCGCGCGGCTGGAGGGCCACGTGCACGTGCTGGCGGGGGACATCGGCGAGCGCAACACCGCCACGCACGCGGCGCTGCTGCGGACGGCCGACTACATCGAGCGGACGTTCGGCGAGGCGGGGTACTCGGTCGCGCGGCAGGAGTTTCGGGCCGAGGGTCGGCCGGTGTGCAATCTGGAGGTCGAGCTTCGCGGAACGAGCCGGGCGGAAGAGATTGTCGTCGTGGGAGCGCATTACGACACGGTGTATGTCTGTGCGGGCGCGAACGACAACGGCAGCGGCGTGGCGGCGTTGCTGGAGCTGGCGCGACAGTTCGCTGGCCGGCCGCAACCGCGCAGCGTGCGGTTCGTGGCGTTCGTGAACGAAGAGCCGCCCTACTTTCGTACGGATGAGATGGGCAGTCTGGTCTATGCGCGGCGCTGCAAGGAGCGGGGCGATCGGATCGTGGGGATGATGTCGCTGGAGACGATCGGGTATTACAGCGACGAGGAGGGCAGCCAGCAGTATCCGCCGCCGTTCGGTTGGTTCTATCCCGACCGGGGGCATTTCATCGCGTTTGTGGCCAACACGAGTTCGGGCGGCCTGGTGCGGCGGGCCGTGCGGGCGTTTCGCGCATCGGCGCAGTTTCCGTCGGAGGGGGTGGCCGCGCCGGGATTCATCACCGGCATCGGCTGGTCGGATCACTGGTCGTTCTGGCAGGCCGGCTATCCGGCGTTCATGGTGACGGACACGGCGCCGTTCCGCTATCCGTTCTATCACACGGAGGAGGACACGCCGGACAAGCTCGACTACGAGCGCATGGCGCGGGTGACGGAGGGGCTGGTCTCGGTGGTGGAGGAGATGGGCGGTGGGCGGCGGTAGAGCAGGAGAGCAGCAGAGCAGGTGAACAGGTGAGCAGTGGAGCGGGAAAGCAGGAGAGCAGGAGAGCAACTGAGCGGGAGAGGGGTCCGGATTCATCAAGCCGGCGCTGTAGCTTCGAGCAGTTTTTTTCGCAGCGTCCAAAGTTCGCGGCGTTTGTCGTCGGGGATCGGGTCGGGCGCGCCCAGGCTTTTGGCCAGCAAAAGGATACGACAATAGGTGTCAAGGATTTCGGCCCACCACCAGGCGCGTTCGAGCGAGTCGGCCCAGGTCACGACGCCGTGGTTCTTGAGAATGGCGGCGCAGGCTGAGTGTGCATGGGGTTCGATCAACGCGGCGAAGGCAGGAGTGCCGGGCGTTTCGTAGGGGACGATCGGCACGTCTCCGAGAAACAACTCCGACTCGGCGAGAATGCCCGAGGGAAGCGATGCGCCGGTGACGGCATACGCCGTGGCGTGCGGGGCGTGGCAATGGACGACGGCGCGCACGTCCGGCCGCGCGCGGTACAGGGCCAGGTGCAGCAGGATTTCGCTGGTCCGCCTGCGGCGGCCGGAGACCTGCCGGCCGGTCAGATCGACCACGCACAAGTCGCCCGTTTTCATGAATCCCTTGCTGATGAGGGTGGGGGTACACAACACGCGGCTTGAGGCGAGGCGGGCGGAGAGATTGCCGTCGTTGGCCGCGCAGAAGCCGCGTTGGTACATGCGGGCGCCGATATCGCAGATTTGACGGGCCAGACGGGATCGAGCGTTCATTTGTGCTCCGCGTTTGGCTCCAGCCTTTCGGCCGATTCCGCCGATGATCCTCAAAATTGTGCGCCGACGGGCCGCGCGGGTCCGTCAGGGAGGACGTCATGGCATCCTCGGATGATACACGGCGGGATGACGAAATGCAGACGCCGGAAGATGCGGCAACGGAACAGGATGTCGACGGCGACGAAGCGCCGGTAATTCATCAGTTCCTGTTCAACATTCACGGTTCCGATCGGACCGGGCTTCGGCGGCACGACGCGTCGCATCGGCGGCCGCATCTGCCGGTGCTGAAGGTCGTGCGGCCCGAGGATGAGGAGGACGACGCGGCGGCGCGCGATTCGCTCGACGACGAGGCTTCGGTGGAGATGGAGGAGGAGTGCGTCGAATCGAGCGGGGCGATGATCGGGCACTTCGCGGACGACGACGAGTGGGAATCGTCCGAGGTGGCGGCGCTGGCGCCGCATCTGGTGGGGCCGCCGCGATCGGTCGAGCGCGCAGAGGCGTCGGATCAGGCAACCGCCGGGCGACCTGCGGACGATGATGCGGCGCACATGGACGAGCCGCCGGGGCGCGCGACCGTGAGCGTGATCGAGTGGGCCGGCGGCGATTTGCGCGCCTGGCGATCACAGCCGCCGGCATCGTTGGGCGCCGGAGTTCAACCGGAGAGTCACGCCGCGGCGGCGGCTGAGGCGGCGATGGAAGCAACGCCGGTTGTCGAGTTGGGTGGCAACATCTCGGATTCGGAAGCACCGGTTGTTGAGGCGACGGATTCGGAAGCGGCTATTAACGGATCGGTGGCGGAGGCCGTGGAGGCAAGCGAGGCGGCGCCGCCGTCTGAGAGCGTGGACAGCGACATGTGCGACGCCGCGGCGGCGCATGCGGCGGCGGTGGAGCTTGCGGCGACCGCGGAAGCGACCGCAATCCACGGGCTGGAAGCCCGTGCCGCGCCGGAAGTCGAGCACGCGCTGGAGATTCTCGACGATGCCGATGCGGCCGGTTCGCTTGAGGCATCGCCGTT
This sequence comes from Planctomycetaceae bacterium, assembly GCA_011525745.1. Lineage (GTDB taxonomy): Bacteria > Planctomycetota > Phycisphaerae > UBA1845 > UTPLA1 > PLA4. Next base: position 45,723 of record WYBU01000146.1, read on the forward strand.
TTGGAATGAAGACGAGGAGTTGTGCGTGGCGGCCGTCGCGGGTGTCGCGACAGTCGCAAGCGCCCCGGCGGATGACGTTGCGATCGGCGCGGCCGAAGGGGACGAGCCGATCGAAGAGCCGCGGATGGCAGCGTGTGTCGGCGATGACGAGGACGGCGTGACGGCGAAAGTGCCGCAGCGAGTGGGAAGCGGCCGTCGGATTCGCCGCAATTTCGAGTGGCGCCCGGGGGATCTGTTCGGCGACGGTCCCGAACCGGGCCGGCACAAGTTCAACTGGTGGCAGGTGTGGCGCACCGCGGCCGTGACGGCGGCCTGCGGCGTGATCGCGGTTCTGCTCGTTGCGAGGTGACCTATCGCCGCGCAGTTACACATCGACGATGCGCCGGCGGAGTTGCCGGCGGGCGCCCGGACGGTCGGCGAGGTGGTGCTGTCGGTTCGCGACCGGTTGTCGGGCAATGATCGGCTGGTCACACGGGTTCAGTGCGGCGGTTCGGAGTTGACCGACGAAGCGTGGGCGACGGCGATGCAGCAGTCGATCGGCGAGGTGGACCGAATCGATCTGCACACCGAGCCGCGACGGCCGACGGTTCTGGCGGCGTTGCGGCAGGCGCGGGAGGCGCTGGGCCAGGCGATGGCGTTGCGGGCGGTGGTCGCCGATGCACTGACGGAGGGGCGTCTGAGCGAAGCGATGGATGACCTGGGGGATCTGATCCGGCATTGCGCGGCATCACAGGAAGCGGTACACGTCGGCGCCGCCTTGATGAACGTCGATCTGGACGCGCTGGCGGCGCGGAATGCCGAGCTGGGCGCGGGGGTGAGGTCGGTGGCGGAGGCGTTGCGGCAGCTCAAGGAGGCCCTGACGCAGGGGGATCATGTGCTGCTGGCGGACCAGTTGCGTTTCGAGTTCGATCGAACGCTGACCGCGTGGGACGGCGTGGTCGCGGCGTTGATTACGGAAATTGAAGGCGGATGCCCGTCTTGAACCCACCGAGCGTCTGCGTCGAGTGAACCGCCTCGCCGCGCAGACAGACCGGATCGCCATCCATATCCACGCTCATCAGGAAGAACACGTCGCCGGGGAGCGGCTCGTGCGATTTGACGGTCAGGCCGGTGGCGGACACTTCCAGAAGCCTCCACGTGCGTTTGTAGGTTTTTTCGCCGAGCACAAAGGAAGCCTTGACCTCGCCCTGCACGGCGTAGCGGCGGTGGCGGCGGCGGGCGCGCGGCTCCAGCTCGGCGGATACGTTTCGGGCGATGACGCGCTGCCACTCGTCATAACCGATCGGTTCGTCCTGTAATGCGGAGCTGACCGACATGGCACGAACTCTCCATCTGTGGCGCTTCGGTTCCCGCCGCTTTATCGACTCGGCAGGTACGGGTCATGAGTTTTCGAAGCCGGTTCTTTCGATGAGCCGAAAAAGCGACGGCGTCGTCTGGAGGGCATGCTCACGTAACCGCCCGCGCCGGTCGATTTAACCGTTGGGGCCATGCGCTTCGCGGGCGGTTTGACATCAGTTGGTCGCGATCGTTGCACGCGCCGCCGAGGAGATCTAGTGCCATGAATCCCATTCGCGTGTGCGTTCACGGTCTGTCGGATACCGGGCTGGACGCCGTTCCTGAGTTCAGCCTCGTATCGAACACGCGCTCGCGCGAAGAGCTGCGCAAGGCGATCGGACTGTTGCGGCCTGAAGTGCTGGTGATTGATCTGGACGCGGCGGGGGCGCAGGACGCCGTCGTCGAGTGCCTGGAGATCGACTCGGGACTGGCCGTCATCGGCGTCACGGGGCACAACGATGCGACGCACATGGTCGGCGCATTGCGCGCCGGCTGTCGCCAGTTGTCGATCAAGCCGCTCGATCCGAACGATCTGGTGGTGGCCATTCGGCGCAGCCTGAACGAGAACGCGCCGCGTGCCGAGCGAGGCAAGGCGATTGCGGTGTTCGGCGCGGTCGGCGGCGCGGGGGCCACGACGGTCGCCTGCTATCTGGCGGCCGGGCTGGCCGAGGCGACTCGATCGCGGTCGCTGATCGTCGATTTCGATTTTGACTTCGGCGGCGTGGCGCGGGCGTGGAACCTGACGCCGATGCACACGATCGGGGACATGGTGTCGGCTGGAACGATCGACGGGATAATGCTCGATCGGGTGGCGGTTTCGTCGGATGAGATGAACGGCGTGAGCATCGTACCGCGGCCGCACACGATCGAAGAGGGGCACGCGGTCGATGAGCATTTCATCACGAGCCTGATCCACACGGCGCAATCGCACTACGCCAGCGTCGTGATGGACCTGCCGCGCAAACTCGATGCCGTGGTCGGCTGTGCGATGGATGCGTGCGACAAGCTGCTGGTGGTGATGCAGTTGACGGTGCCGTCGATTGACAACGCGCGGCGGCTGATCGAGGCGCTGACGCGGAACGGGATGTCGATGGACCGCATCGAGCTGATCGTCAATCGCTTTCGCAAGAACGTGCATGCGCTAACGGTCGAGCTGGTGGAGAAGCAGTTCGGCCGGCGCGTGATCGGCGTGGTGCCGAATGATTACCGTTCCGTGACGCAGGCGATCGACATGGGGCAACCGGTGGCCGATCGCAATCCGGTGCGTTCGGCGATTCAGGCGATCGCGGAGCGGTTGGTGGGCGGGGGCGAGCGGGAGGCGCCGGCGGCGGAAGGCTGGTTTGCGCGGTTGACCGGAAAGGCGAATCGGGGCGCGGCGGCGGGGGCGTAGGGCGAACCGTCGAGACGTCGAAAAGTCAAAACAGGGAACGGTGAACAGAAGAGAGCGCCGAAGCGGCCCGTCTGCACTTCGGGGGCGATCGGCGACACGTTGGCGGGCGATATCCTGTGGCCGCCAGGTGCTCGCCCGTCCGCGGCGTTCATGTCGTCGATGTCATCCACCTTCACACGGAGGCGCGGGGGTCGCGGAGGACGTGGGTTCCCGCCTGCGCGGGAATGACGGGTGAGCGCCGAAACGCTGAGAGCGGAAGGCTGACGGCCTGTGTTCCGCACAGCGGCCCCTACTCGGCACGGCCAAGCCCTCGCGAGCGATGGACCAGACGGGCGGGACGCCCTTACCACCCGAGAACAACAGAAGCCCGCTTGGCGCGAGGGCTTGACCGGGCCAACGGGTCGGCTCCGCGCGCTACCTCGCCGTTTGTGAGCGGATCCAGTACACAAGCTCTTCGACTACGACGGGATGGTATTCTCCCGCGCTGTGGTTGGACATGTAACTGTCGTCAGGGCTTTTCGCGCGGCACAGCGCGTGGTCCACGCCGCTCAAGGCCCGGAACGCCGCGCGGCCGGCGTGCGATCGGTTGACCGCGTTGACGATGAACTCGGCGTCGGCGCGGGCGGCCTGCCAGTCGGCCTCGCCCCACATCGCCAGCACGGGCACGTTCAACCCGCTCCAGGCGCGATCGAAGTCGATGGCAATCAGTTCGCGAAAGTACGCAGGCGGAAGGCCCCATGCGACTTCGTCCGGCTGAACGACGCCGGCGAGCGCGGCGCGCAACTCGGGTTGCTGTCGCAGGACGTCGGCAGGGAGCGCGCCCTCCCGGTCGACGGCGTGGAGGTACTTTTGCAGCAGTGATGATCGGCGTTCGATCTCCGGCGGCGCGACGCGCTGCAACTGCCAGCGCCGCCGAAACTGCTCGGAAATGCTCACGGGCAGCGGCCGCGCGATCGTCGCGCCGTACACGGCGATGCCGCGCACGGCTTCGCCTTCTGCGGCCAATGGGGCCAAGGCGCTGCCTGCGCCGTTCGCAAATAGAAAAATGCCGCCGGGATCGACTTCCGGCAGGGCCGCCAGCGCGCGAATCGCCGTGCGACAGGCGGCCACGTCGGTCCGCGGGCGGGTTAGCGACGGATCGTCGCCATCGCTGTCGCCGACGCCGACGCGATCGACGCGCATCGTCACGATCCCGGCGCGCGTCAGGTCGTCTATGGCCCGCTTGAGCGGGTGATCCGCCGCCGACGGCGGAAACTCCAGAGATTTCGGCAGGGGCGGCGGAATGAGCAGTATGGCGGGATGGCGGCCGGGTTCGAGCGGCCGTGTGATGAACGTTCGCAGCCGCAGGTCCTCGACGCGGATCGAGTCGGAGAACACTTCGTAGCCGCGGCCGACCTCGCGCGGCCGTTCGGCGAGCGTCAACTTTTTCGAGAACGAATGGCCGTCGCGGCGGAAATCGAGCAGGACCTCGTCGCCTGGTGCGTGCAGGCGCATCCGACGATGGAAGTCGTTGATGGAAGCGATTCCGTTGTCGTCGATTCGAGTGATGATGTCGCCGGGTTTCAGGTCGGCGGCGGCGGCCGGCGTGCCGGGGAGGACGCGCAGGATGAGCGCTCCGCGGCCGGACGCGGCACTGTGTGCACCGGCGGCGGGAACCGGCGCGAGTTCGACGCCCAGCAGGCCGCGGCGCATCGGTTGAGCATCGTCGCAGGTCGCGAAGGGGGCCGGCATTTGCGGTTCGGCGCGAGGCCCGACACGGTCAGGCCGCCGCAAGTGACGGTCCAGACGGGCGGGACGCCCGTAGCACCCGAAACGCGACGGTGCGGCTCGTGCGAGGGCTTGACCGAGCCACTCCGGCGAAGCGGCGATCAGGAACAGGGCCAGGAGCGCGGGTCCCACAATTCGAATGTACCCGGTCGCGGCGTGGTCCGCTGCGCATCGCAACGTGCGCTGCGTGGCCACGCGCCGAGGGAACGCCGTCCGGGAACCGTGTTGTCGTTTTCGGGCGGATGAATATGCGTCCGCGTCATGCGGACCGCGTCGGCCGTCGCGTGCATCGGACGAGATTCGCGGAACACCTGCTGGTCGCGCCCGTCCCCAAACACGCGGCGTATATGTCTTGAACCCGGGCCGCGCGCGAACCGATAGCGGGACAACTCGTTCAACCGACTACGCTCCAGGAGGCGGTCGCAGTGCTGTCCAGCCGACTCAACCATCACGACGTTCGTGCGGGGACGCCCGGCGAGTCGTTCGCGGCCGAACCCAGCCGCGCCGTTTATCAGGCCACGCTTTCGGCCATGGCGGCCATCGTCGAGACCCGCGATCCGGCGGCCGGCGATCATCTCGGACGCATCCGCGCCTATTGCCGCATCATCACGCGGCATCTCGACCGGCGGCCGCGCGTCGGCCGGCCGTTATCGAACCGCGAGGCCGAGACGGTGGTGGAGGCGTCGACGCTGCACGATATCGGCAAGGCGACGATTCCGGACGCGATTCTGCTGAAGCCGGGTCCGCTGAACCGCACGGAGTTCACGTGCATGAAGCGTCACGCGCTGGCCGGTTTTCGCACGTTGACGAACGCGATGCGGCAGGTGGGGCGGCATCCGTTTCTGGTGACCGCGCGACAGATTGCCTGTTTCCACCACGAGCGATGGGACGGCGGCGGATATCCGACGGGCATCTCGGGCGAGCGCATTCCGCTGGCGGCGCGAATCGTGGCCGTGGCGGATGTGTTTGACGCGCTGGTCAGCCGACGGTGTTACAAGGCGCCGATTCCGGTGTGTGAGGCGCGGGCGATCATTCGGCGCGACGCGGGGCGGCATTTCGATTCGGTGGTGGTGGATGCGTTTGAGCGGGGCGCGGAGGAGATTGAGGCGGTGGCGGGCGGGATCGGGTGAGGAAGCGATCAGTCATAAGCCGTAAGCCATAAGCCTTAAGTTGAAGAAAAGGGCGCGGTGCGCCGCGCGGGCCGGGGCTTGTCAGTGCCAAGGCGGGGAGGCAGTACGCCAATAGAACTTTTCGTGCAAGGAATCCGCTTCTGGAGATCGGAAATACGGGTTCTGCTGGCCGCGAAACCCTGAAAGGGGCATGGGCAGGATCGGCAAGTCACCGGCCGAGGTTGGAGTGCGGGCGGTGGTTCATCGGACCTCACCTTGCTGAGCCGTCCGGGCTGGCCAGGACGACCGTGTATCCCTCGGGATCGCGCAGCCAGCACTCCCAGTGGCTCGGACCACCGCTGCCGCTCGGAGGATTGCGGTGCTTGGGCTTGACGAAATCGGCCTTCAACTCGTCCGCGCGGGCGATGGCCGCATCGAAATCGTCGACCTCGAACCACAGCAGTACGCCATTGCCGTAGGGCTTCGTCGCGCGGTGGCCGATGGGGCCGTGATGGTGTTCGACGTCCCAGTGATGCAACTGCATGATCAGCCGTCCGTCGTGGACAAGGCGCTCGTAGTGCGGCCCGCAGTGGGCACTTTGCACGTTGAGCAGCCGTTGATACCACCGGCTGGCGGCTTCGACGTCGCTGACGCAGATCAGCGGTTGCGGGGCGGGGTGGGGCGAGGACGGAGACATTCAGTTTCCTCCGCTTTCTGCTTTCTTCACCAGAGAGGCGATCTTCGCCTCTTCGACGGCGGTCAGCGTCGTCAGCGCGAAGCCGGTCGGCCACATGGCGCCGTCGTCGAGTTTCGCCGCGTCGGTGAAGGCGAACGACGCGTATCGGGTCTTGAACTTCGTTGCCGCCTGGAAGAAGCAGACGACCTTGCCGTTCTGGTCGGCGTACGCCGGCATCCCGTACCAGAGTTTCGGTGAAAGGGCGGGAGCGTTGGCCTTGACGATCACATGCAGCCGCTCACCCAGGGCGCGATCCGGCTGCGGCATCTCGGCGATCTTCGCGAGTACGGCACGCTCCCCGTCCGCCCTGCTCTTCCCGGCGCTCGCCTCGGCTTTAAGCTCCCGGGCGCGCTCCTTCATCGCGGCCCGTTCCGAGTCCGTGAATCCCTTGTGGTTCTTGCCGACCGGCGCGGTGGCCGACGCGGCGGCCCTTGTGGACTTTTCAGGCTTTTTGACAGTCATCGTATTTCACCGCGGCGCACCGTGCATTGCGGCGCCCGGCGACATAAGGCAATACAAACAGGTACAGGCCGGTGAGCATGAGCAGGAAGAGCGGAGGCAGCGGCAGGAAGTACACCCAGACAGCCGGCTCGCCCAGTCCCACGGCTATGATGTCGGCAACGACGGCCACCGTGAAAGCGATGGACAACCAGCGATGGCTCTGCCGCGCCCATTTGTTCCAATTCATCGGGATCTCCTCTGAAGACGGGCACGAGGCGGGTGGGGCGCACCTGCACCTTCGAAGCGACCCGCTTGGGCGCGGCCTTCTTTGCCATCGGGATTCTCGATCACGATCATTCGGGTGCATGGGCCGCGGCCCGGCGCAACAGGACAAATCCCAACAGACAGGGCATGATCCAAGGCACGGCGGGGATCATCAGAACGAATCCCGGCAATGCGTAGGGTTGGTCAAAGCCCCACAGGCTTGCCTTTGGCGACGAAAGCGATTCGAGGATGCGGGCTCCGACGCCAATGAGCGCGAACAAGCAAAGCCCGACGTAAACGCGCCTGTGCGAGGGCCGTAACCAGCCTGCCCGCCCCATCGCGGCCGCAAGAGCGGCGGTCGAAACGTACGTCAGCACCGCGCCAAAGAAAAAGAGAATGAGCGCCACATCATCGATCGTGCCGAGCCACACGGGCCGCACAGCCGAAGGATCGCGAGCCATCTCGCGGTAGAGGACCAGTTGCACGGTCAAGAAGATGAAGTAGAGGGGCGTTGCCGTAACGATCGACCCGAGCGCCAGCGGCGAGAAGACACGTTCACCCGTGTCCTGGATCGCACGACACACGGCCACGAGGGCGATGCCGATGCATAGGGCGTCGAGCATCAGGATCGGATAGCGAACGAGGTTTTCGGCTAGGGTCGCTTGGTCCGGAGGTCCCATCGCGGCGAAGATCGCTGTCGACGACCACACCAAAGCGAGCAAGCCCCCCGCGATGGCGGGCGGTTGACGGGTCTCGTCGCCGGAAAGAGCCTCTCGCGCGCCGAGGATCCAAGCGCTCAGCAGGATCACGAAGACCACACCGGCCGCGACCCAGAACTTTACGGCGTCCAGACCAGCCGCTCCGAGGCCGCCGACGATCAAGCCCAGAATCGGGCTAAGGCAGAGGATGAGAAAGCTTGCGCGCCGCTCTATTGGCTTGGCCATGCTGAACCCCCATTCGACCCGATGTCAATCGATTCCTGGCGCGCAATACCACGAAGGGGACATTGCATCCTGCCACTTTCGAAACCCGCTGGTGTTTCCATCGGCATTTCCCTTCGGGCGCGGCGGTTCGGCGGAATCATGACTCATCGCCGAGACTGTTCGGCGAGGATCGCGTCCAGTTGCTGATACCCGGCTTCCACGCCATGCTCCATGCCGGAGGCGAGCATCGCGTCGCGGACGTGCTTCGTCGGGCACGAGATCGTCATCGTGAGCTGCGTCTGGCCGCCTTGCTCGGCAAGTTCGAGCGTCACCAGCACCCCGCCCGGTTCGCCGCCCCCGCATTCCGCCGCTCCACCTGCCCCGGCGCCCGGACCCATCTCCATGCGCTCGGTGTGAACGATCCGCGCCGGCGGGGGCACTTCGCGGTGTTCTCCCGAGATCGAAAGGGCCAGCCTGCCATCCGGCCCGTTCCACGCCCAGCGGAACCGGCCGCCGACGCGCACGTCCACCTCGCACTCCGCCCAGGCCCAGCCCGGCGGGCAGAACATCCATCGCCGCAGCAGATCAGGTTTCGTCATGGCGTCCCACATCAGGCGGCGCGGCGCATCGAACGCCCGCATCATCACGATCTGAAGGTCGTTTGGAGTCGTCACCTTCAGCTTCGCCGGAGCCCGTGTCACGCTTCATCTCCCATGGATGCCAGCAGCCTCTCCAGCCGCTCGTAGCCGACTTCCATGCCCTGCGCCATGTCGGTCTTAAGCGCGGCGTCGCGCGCCTCGTGCGATGAATACAGCACCGTCATTGCCGTCGTCGTCCGGCCGCCATGCTCCGTCAGGAGCAGCGTGACCAGCGTCTCGCCCCCCGTCCAGTCCTCGTCGAAGATCTCGGTGTGGACGATCCGCTCCGGCGGCACGATCTCGCGGTACACGCCCCTCAGCCCCATCTCCTCCCCGTTGGGCCCGCACCAAACCCATCGGATCGCCCCGCCGGGCCGCAGGTCGTTCTCGCGCACCTCCAGTCACCAGCCGTCCCACCCGTGCAGCCAGCGCTTGAGCAGCTCCGGCTTCGTCCACGCGTCCCAGACCAGTCGGCGGGGCGCATCGAAGGTGCGCGTGATCAGGATCTCGCGATCGCTCGGGGTCGTCACTTGGAGTTTTCCGCTCTGCGTGTTCATTCTGAGGTTCCTTTCGTTCTCTGGCGCTCGGCGTCCGCCTCCGTGGCCTTCATCTGGTCCAGCAGCGCATCCAGGCGCAGGAAGTTCCGTTCCCAGTGCGCCCGGTAGCCCTCCATCCATTCCGAGACGTCCTTCAGCGGGGCCGCGTGCAGCCGACACAGGTGCTCCCGGCCCACGATGCGCCGCCGCACGAGTCGCGCCCGCTCCAGCACCCGCACGTGCTTGGATGCCGCGGGAAACGACATCTTCAGTGGCGCCGCCAGCTCGCTCAGGTTCCTCTCCTCCTCCGACAACCGCCGCATGATCGCCCGGCGGGCGGGATGCGCGAGGGCGTGAAAGACGCGGTCCAGTTTCGGCGAGCAATCTACAACCATGTGGTTTAATATAACGCGGCGCCGCGGATTGTCAACCATCTGGTTTGATGTTTTTTGCTGACGGCGTAGCCGGGCGAGGACCTGAACCCGCGAGGCCGATAGTGCCGTTACCCTAAAATGCGTGCCTGCCGATCGCCGCCGAACGAATTCACCGCGGGAGCATGGTTCAAAGTGAGTATCAGCCGCGGGGGGTGCCGAAGCCTGGTTGAACCGGCTCGTAAGCGCCGATGGCCGCGGCGTTTGTCTCGGCCATCCCGCCTGTCGAAGCGGGGATTTGAGATTTGAAAACGCGGATTTTGAATCTCAAATCTCAAGTCAAGGTTTCACTTGCGCCTGTTCCGAAGTTCAACACCCCAGGCCCTCGCGAGGCACGTTTCTTGGAGTGGGCGGGCGTGCCGAGCGCGAGGGCTTGACCAAGCCCGCGCACCCAAGTGTGTGCCACAGGACCGAGACCGTGCCGCGCCGCCGAAGTGGCGTAGCTTTAATCCGGACGTTTCTTTGGATGGAAGAACGGGGTCTGTAAAAAGTGGAAGACGGAGGGGCGTGCCGGTACAACGCCTGCTCCGTCTCCCACTGCAAGAGGTAGGTGTCCTACGAGCCAAGCAGCTTCCGCACGAAGTCGCTGGTATCTGTCCCGACTTCGCCGGACGACCGCCGGACCCTATCCAGATAAGGCTGGATATCCTCGCCGTCGATGCGTCCGTCCTGGTTGAAATCTTCCAGGACGAGCGCCACATCTACAGGCATATCGTTCACCGCCCCGGCATCGCGTGACGCGAGCACGAGGGCGTTGGTGTTCTCGTTTGTCACCGGAATTTGATTCGGCTGTGACTCGAACTGCCACAGGGCCACGACCGCGGCGGTGAAAGACGCGGCGATGGCCATGCCCCAAGCCAGGCGCCGCCGCGGGCCGATGCGGGCGATGACAACATCGACCGAGCCGGCGTCGACGGGCGACTTCCAAGGCAGCCGTCCCGCATCCACCGCGTTCAGCGCGCCGGCGGCCCGAGCGTTTCCAAGCTCGGTCAGCACGGCTTCAAGCTGGGTGGTGTTGCGGGTCATGGTTCGTCTCCGGAGATGACTTGAAACGGGGGGCCGGCTTGCGCGGAGGAAAATGAAAAAAATCTGTCGGCCCGCCCTTTTTTACTCAAGCAGCGCTGGAGCTTGACCATGACGGCCGGCAGGCGGATTTCTCGGACGGTTGCCTCCGCAATCCCAAGTTTCTGTGCGACAAGACGTAACGGTTCGCCGTCGAAGAACCGCCAGCGGACGAGGCTTTGCTCCTCGGGATCCAGACGACTGACACAATCGTTCAAACCGGCCAGCATTTCGGCCTCGGCGGCGACGTCGTCGGGGGAGAGATCATCGGCCGGCATGTCATCGGCGGCCGTATCGGATGAATCGGCCGCGTTTTTTCGGGCCTGCTCGCGCCAGACGTTGTGAAGGATGCCGCACAGCCAGGAGAAGAAGGGGCGGGTGGGATCGTAATCGGGCCGCAGTCGGTAGGCGCGGCACCACGTTTCGTTGGTCAGGTCGTCGATTTGGTCGCCGCGCCGGCAGAAGCGCCAAGCGGCCAGGCGGACGCGCTGTGCATATAGGGCGTAGAGGGACTCGAAAGCGGCATCGTCGCCGGTGGGCACCCTGCGCAACAACGCCTCTTCCGCGGCTTCGTCCATTCTGCGTTACCCCGCCTGTCGACAACGATCGTACATTCGGGGCGGGATATTTCCAACAAATGGCCGGAAGCCGCGGGCGCTGCTGCGCGATATCTTTGCGTTTGACGGCCGAGAGCATTACAGCGCAGGCCGTGCCCGTAACCATACTGAGGTATCGTCGTTCGCGGATCAAAGCGACGAAGCGACGGAGCGCCGAAGGGCAGAAAAAGCGGGTCCCGTGATTGTCCATCAGTCAATGTTCATGCCAGAGTTGCGCAGTGCAGCAATTGAAAATCACCGCGGAGCGCGAAAAAAAAGCCGACGGTAGTGGCACTCATGAGCGGCATGGATTGCGGAACGATCCATCGGCGATGGTGATGCTGATGCGGAGGGAGATCAAGAACCGGGCCTGGGGCAGGAACCGTTCCAGCAAACCAGGGCTCGCCCGCTGTTCATGATTCAGGCGCCACGGGGAACAGGGATCGGATCAGCTTGTTGATCTCGAACATGACTTCGTCGGGGATTCGTCCGAGTTTTCGATGCGCGACGGCCGTGCTGATCGTCATGGGCTTCGACCACTTGACGATCGAATCCTGCTTCAGTCCGGATTGCTTGAAGAACGGCATCGACGAAGTGATGGGAAAATCGTACACATCATCCCGCGGGCGCGAGCTGAGGGGAACCGCCACAAAGTCGTCTCCGCGTTTGAATTCCGCTCCGGAAACGACCAGCGCCGGCCGAAGCTTGGCGGTCGTGCGATCGGTGAACGGAAATGACACCAGCAGCAGTTGTCCGGGTTCAAAGGGCATCGCCGTCCTGGTCGGTGTAAATGTCCTCGCCCGGGGCCAGCCAGAAGTCCAGGGCGCCGGACGCTTCGATCAGGGCCATGAGTTCATCCGTCGAAACATCGGGCGACTGCGTGGTGATGGTTCGGGACGGCGTCGAGTAGTCGGTGCTCGTGCCGAGATCGTCTTGGGCCAAGTCTCGCCCCGGAACGGCCTGGAGAGTTTCAGCTTTCATGTTCGCCACCCTGTCCCCTGATTCTTCGAACGTCAAAGGGCCGCATCAACAGCAAGTGGTCGTTGCCCCAGAATCGAATGTAGTAACGGCCTTCCTCGGGGAAAACGACGTCGGTCAGCACAAAGTTCAAGTCCGCGATCGCGGTGGGCGTCGCACCGTCCGGCAGGGGGCCTTCGGCGACGACCACCAATCGGTCTGTCTCCCCGTGAACGATCTCGAGCTTGACGCGCGATCCCTCGCGGAGTCCGGTGACGGAGGCGAATACGGCCATTCTCGGATGCGTCACGGGAAACGACCGTGCACGGATGTTGTTGAACAGCCCGACCAGCGCGGTCTTATTGCCCGGTTGCTCGCGATATATTGTATCGCATACAACCAGTGCGATCGGCGTCGGCCTGATCGTGCTCTGTGCCATCCATTACCTCTGACGGCTTTGAGGCCGAATGCCGGTGACGCGCAAACCTGAGCCGGCCGGACGCGATCGGCTCGCGTCGTCGAGCCAACGGACGAAACGCGGTTTTCTCGCGTCGGAGTACACGTTTCCCTGTGCGGCGCTGGAGCTTTTGACCCCGTCCAGGGAGGCCGTCCACGTTACGTCGTCACAAACCTATTGTATACGCAAGGATTCTTTGTTCCAGCACAAAGGCAGCGATCGACTCTCTCCGGCATTACCCCTGCGGTTGCGAGGCCGCGGCCACCAGCCGCGGTCGTGGTTCCCATGACACACCTGGGGCGCGCCCTGTTCGGCTTCGCTCTCGAGTGCGCGGCGGCGATAGCGCCGGTTATCGGAGGGAGATGACGATGCTCTGGAGGGCGCGCAGGCTCGACGACGCCCGGCGCGAGTCATTTCAACGCGCGGCCGCGGACGTTATGGTATGCACCGCATGAACGAGGCGGCGCATGATTGCGTTTGAGATTGTGGCGCGCGATGTGCGGTCGGCGGCGCGCTGCGGACGGCTGTCGACGCCGCACGGCGTGGTCGAGACGCCGGCGTTCATGCCGGTCGGCACGGCGGCGACGGTCAAGGGGCTGACGCCCGAGCAGGTGCGGGCCGTCGGCACGCAGGTCATTCTCGCCAACACGTATCATTTGGCGTTGCGGCCCGGGGCCGAAGCGGTCGCGGAACTGGGCGGACTGCACGTTTTTTCGGGCTGGGACGGGCCGATCCTGACCGACAGCGGCGGGTTTCAGGTCTTCTCGCTGGGGGAGCTGGTGCGCGTCGATGAGGACGGCGTTTCGTTCCGCTCGCACGTCGACGGCGCGCGGCTGCGGCTCGATCCGGAGTCGGCGACGCGCGTTCAGAACCTGCTGGGCGCGGACATCATCATGGCGTTCGATCAGTGCGTGCCGGCGGCGGCGTCGCGGGACGAGGCCGAAGCGGCCACCCAGAGGTCGATCCGCTGGGCGCAGCGCTGCAAGCAGGCGCATCGTCGCGAGGATCAGTTGCTCTTCGGGATCGTGCAGGGCGGGCTGTTCGCCGATCTGCGGCGCGGATGCGCCGAGGCGCTGTGCGAGATGGATTTTCCCGGCTATGCGGTGGGCGGGCTGGCGCTGGGCGAGTCGATCGAGCAGCGTGACGAAGTCTTGCGCGACACGGCGCCTTATCTGCCGGACGAGCGGCCGCGCTATCTGATGGGCGTCGGGCGGCCGGTCGACATTCTGCATGCGGTATCGCGCGGCATCGATCTGTTCGACTGCGTGCTGCCGACGCGCAACGGGCGCAATTCGCACTGTTTCACTTCGGTTGGCGTGGTGCGGCTGCGCAACAGCGCGCATGCGCGGTCGCGCGAGCCGCTGGATCCTGCGTGCGCGTGCTACACGTGCCGGCACTTCTCGCGCGGCTATCTGCGGCATCTGTTTCTGGCGGACGAGATGCTGGGGCCGATTCTGGCCTCGCTGCACAATATCGCGTACTATCAGGCATGGATGAAACGGATTCGCGCGGCCATCTCGGATGGAACGCTGATCGAATGGATGAATTCGGTTGATCGCATCTGAACGACGCGCCGCGGCCGGACCGTCGCTCCTTGTGCGGCGACGGACCCGCTCGGCCGACGTCGCCATTCCTGGGAACTGATCGAATGCTCACGCTTCTGGCTCAAACCGCGACGCAGCCGGCGACGCAGCCCGGCCCCGATCCGCTGCTGCAACTGATTCCGTGGCTGTTCATCGGGGCGATCTTCTGGTTCCTGTTTTTCCGTCCGCGCGCGACGGAGCAGAAGAAGATGAAACAGATGCTCGACGCGCTGAAGAAGGGCGATCGGGTCATGACGATCGGCGGCATCATCGGCACGGTCGTGAACATCAAGGACGACGAAGTCACGCTCAAGGTCGACGAGTCGACGAACACGAAGATCACGATCATCCGCGGCGCCGTGAAGTCGATCATGCACGGCGAGGGGGGCGCGAAGAAAGAAGGCTGAAGCGCGCCCCATCGGAGGCTTTCGTCATGAACGACTCAATGCAGAGAGCGGAAACGTTGCGACGGACGGCGATGCCGGCCGCGGCATTGATTGTCGCGGTTACGACGCTTGCGCTGACGTGGGATGCGCCGGCGCGCCAGACTCCGCCCGAGGAGGCGCGACCGGCGGAATCGCAACCGGCGACGGCGCCGGCGCGCCGCCCGCCGACGGCGGAGGATGTGGTCAAGGCGCTGCAGGGGATCGCGCCGGCCGGACGGCCGGTGATTCCGCCCGCCCTGCCGGCGGGTCTGGAGCGTCCGATCGGCGGGGAGGAGAGCGCGGACGGCAGCGTGATCCGGCGGAGCGGACGGTTGCTGCCGGAGGGGTATCGGATTGCTCGGCGGCCCGGCCGGCTGGTTGCCTCGGAGGGTTGGGGCTGGTCTGTGGCGTTTGAGGAGCGCGGGCGCGGGGCGGTGGATCGGCCGATGCGTCTGTTGCCGTGTCGGTTTCTGGAGCAGATGGAGGCCGCGAGCGAAGCGGGCACGCTGGCGGTGGTGTTTGAGGTCAGCGGGACGGTAACGGAGTATCGCGGCGAGAACTACCTGCTGGTTGATTTCCTGATGATTCGGCCCAATCTGGGCAATCTGAAGTAGAATCGCGTCATTCACGCCCGCGTTTCCCCGCCCGTGGACAAATCGAACGGTGCGTTATGTCTCAACAGCCCTACAGCCCCGGACTAGAAAATGTCGTTGCCGGTGAAACGGCCATCTGCGAAGTGACGCAGACGAGTCTGCGTTATCGCGGGTATGAGATCGCCGAGCTTGCGGAGCACGCGAGTTTCGACGAGGTCGCGCATTTGCTGCTGCACGGCGCGCTGCCGACGGCGGAGGAACTGAAGGACTTTCGACGGCGGGTGCAGGCGGCGATGGCGTTGCCGAACGAAGTGGTGCAGGTGGTGCGGTCGGTTCCGCGCGGCGCGCCGCCGATGGACGTGATGCGAACGGCGGTGTCGATGCTGGGGCATTTCGATCCGGATGCGCAGGACAATTCGCGGGACGCGGAGGTGCGGAAGTCGGAGCGGCTGCTGGGACAGCTCGCGGCGGTGTTGGGGCAATGGCAGCAGCACGTCCACAACGTATCGCCGTATCTGGTGGACGCCGAGGCGACGCACGGCGGCAACTTGCTGGGGCTGATCCTGGGTCGCCGGCCGGAGGCGTTGCCGGCGCGGGTGCTGGACGGCACGCTGATTCTGTACGCCGAGCATGATTTCAACGCGAGCACGTTTACGGCGCGGGTGATTGCTTCGACGCTGTCGGATCTGCACGGGGCGGTGGCGGGTGCGATCGCGGCATTGAAAGGTCCGCTGCACGGCGGAGCGAACGAAGCGGCGATGCAGATGTTTCTGGAGATCGGCTCGGTCGAGAACGTGGAGCCGTGGTTCCGGGCGGCGCTGGCGGCGAAGAAGAAGATCATGGGCTTCGGCCATCGGGTGTACAAGCACGGGGATCACCGCGCGGCGATTTTACGGGAGTGGTCGGTGCGGTTGACGAAGCTGACGGGTCAGACGAAGTGGATCGCGATCGCGGACAAGCTCCAGGAGCTGATGCTGAAAGAGAAGAACATTCATCCCAACACGGACTATCCGGCGGCGCATGCGTATTACCAGATGGGGATCCCGATTCCGCTGTACACGCCGATTTTCGTGTGCAGCCGGGTGACGGGATGGTGCGCGCACATCATCGAGCAGCACGGCGCCAATCGGTTGTACCGGCCGATCAGCGTGTACAGCGGTCCGGGGGCGCGGAAGATGACGGAGATTGAGAAGCGGGCCTGATGAGGTGGGCATTCCATGATCCGAGCCGCAAGCGCCCGCACCGCAGGAGGTGCTCAACGAGGGTGAGGCCCCGGCGTTGGACGCATGTTTCCGGGGTTATGGCGTGGGAGGGGATTCCCGCGGAGAGTGGGTGCGAGAAGGGATTCTCGCACCAGCAGGAAGAAGGGATTCTGGCGCCAGCGGGTGAAGCTCCGAATCGAGCGACTTCTCGAAATCCCATCATCGTCAACCCACCGCGACGCGGTGGGCCACCCGGCCGGATCCCGCTCGCTTACGCTTCGCGGCTCTGAAATCGTGCGTTGTGGCCGCGTGTTACAACGGTTTGACGAACAACTCGGCGGCGTGGCCTTCGATGTCCACGCGGTGGGCGGTGATGCCGGCGAGCGGGGCGGCGGCGATGCGCGCGGCGAGGGTTTCGCCGGCCAGGTAGGACTCGAACGCGCGGACCACGTCCTGCAACTCGGCGTCGGCGGCGATGCCCAGTTCGATGCGCTGTTCGTAGCGCAGGTCGAGGTTTTTGCGAATCTGCTGAACGTGGTGCACCAGCTCGCGGGCCAGGCCCTCGCGCCGCAATTCGTCGCTGATCTCGGTGCGCAGCACGACGACCGCCGTGCGGTTCTGCGCCGCCGTCCAGCCGGGCTTGGCCGACAGCTCGACCTTGACGTCCTCGGGCGTCAGCTCGATGGGTTGTCCATCGACCGTCAGCGGCGCGCGGCCGCGATCTTCGAGCTGTCGGCGCAGCGCGGCCGGATCGGCGAGCTTGGCCAGCGCGGTCTTGATGGCCGGCGCGAGCTTTCCGAAACGGGGGCCGAGGGACTTGAAGTTGGGCTTGACCTGGTAGTTGACGTAGTGGTCGGCGTGGGCGGTGAACTCGACCGCCTTGACGTTCAGCTCGTCGCAGAAGAGCGATTCGTGGGCGGCCAGCCAGGCGGTGTGGGCCGGGTTGGCGAGCACGATTTCGACCAGCGGCAGGGGCTGGCGGACGCGGATTTTGGCCTCGGCGCGGGCGGCGCGGCCGAGCGAGACGATGTCGCGCACAACGGCCATTTCTTCGGACAGTTTTTCGTCGATGCGCGCGGGATCGGGCGCCGGGTAGTCGCACAGGTGGACGCTGTCGGGCGGGCGGGCGTCGCCGCGGGCCGCGCCGGTCACGACGAGGTTCTGATAGAGCGTTTCGGCCAGGAAGGGCGTGAACGGGGCGATCAGCAGCGTCGTGGTGATGAGGCAGTCGTAGAGGACGGCGTAGGCGGCCTGTTTGTCGGCGTCCATGCCGCCGCGCCAGTAACGTTCGCGGCTGCGGCGGACGTACCAGTTGGAGAGGGCGTCGACGAAGTCGTTGAGGCGGCGTGCGGCGGAGAAGTTGTCGTAGGCGTCCATGGCCGCGCGGACGTCGCGGATGGCGCCGTGCAGTTCGCTGAGAATCCAGCGGTCCAGTTCGCCGAGGGCGTCGGGCAGCCGGGCCGCGCCGAACGGCGGGGGCGTCCAGCGGTCGATGTTGGCGTAGATGACGAAGAATGAATAGACGTTGTAGAGGCGGATGAGGAACTCGCGCTGGCCGTCGGCGATGGCCGATTCCTGGAAGCGGATGCTGGTCCAGGGCGCCTGACCGGAAAAGAAGAGCCAGCGCATGGCGTCGGCGCCTTCGTGGTCGAAGATGTAGCCGGGTTCCTTGTAGTTTTTCTTGCTCTTGGACATCTTCAGGCCGTCTTCGCCCATGAGCAGGCCGAGGACGATGCAGTTGCGGAAGGGAATGGGGTAATCGGGTCGCGTGGCACGGGCTTGTAGTCCGTGCGTCATGGCCTCGTCGTCTTGCGCGGCAGGCTCTTGCAGCCCGTTCTCATCAGGATTGAGCGTTTCGACCCACAACCAGGGGTAGTCTCGGGGCAACCCCCGGCGCACGGGGTTGGCGATCATGTAACTGCGCTTTTCCTGGTAGTCTTTTTCTCCGCGAACGATATGGTCGTGGTATTCATCCTGCCACAAAGCGCCGCTTGTGTCGCGTTTCCGATTGATCATGCGCGCCGTATGGCCCTTGATGCCGTGCATCAGTTCCGAGATCGACCACCATTGATCCGGGGATTTTTCCTTCGGCGTGCACAGCATGTGCACGTGATCGGGCATCACGACGACCGCGTGGAGGTTCATTCGTTCACCGTCCCAGTGGCGGCAGGCATCGAGTACGATCGTGCGCTCCTGGGGGTCCAGCTCGCCGGACCGTGTGCGGAACGTCACGAAGTACGTGCTGCCGCCGGCTTCCCAGTGCGGCAGCGTGCGGCATCGGCGGGACAGATCGCTCGTGACGCGTACGTCGGTAGTGCTTTCCGGTCGCACGGGCTGCAAGCCCGTGCCACGCGGTTCAGTCGAGTCATTGCCATGTGGTCGCACGGGCTGCAAGCCCGTGCCACGCGTGACTACCCCATTCCGGCCGAAGAGCAGGGTGGAGATGGCCACGAGCGAATAGAACCAGCCGCGGGTCTGGTCGAGGGCCTCGCTGAGGAAGTCGCAGGGGAAGTTGGACTCGAAGCGATGCCGGTCGGCGTGGGGATAGCCCCATTGCGCGAAGGGCATCGCGCCGCTGTCGAACCAGCAGTCGATGACGTCGGGCACGCGCTTCATGCGGGCGGTGGGATCCTTGGGCGAGCGATAAGTGATCGCGTCGATGTAGGGCTTGTGGACCTTGAGGTGCTCGCTGAGGGCCGGGTTGCGGCGCCTGGCTTCGTCCCACACCTCGACGCCGCGGAGGTCGGGCTTGCTCATCAGCTCGTCCCACGACGCGACGGCTTCCATGTGGCCTGTTTTTTCGCAAACCCAGATCGGCAACGGGGTGCCCCAGTAGCGTTCGCGCGACAGCGCCCAATCGACGTTATTTCGCAGGAAATCGCCGAAGCGGCCCTCCTTGATGTGCTCGGGCAGCCAGTTGATGGCGGCGTTGTTGGCGAGCATGTCGTCCTTGAACTGCGTCGTGCGGATGAACCAGCTCTTGCGCGGATACTGAATGAGGGGATCGTCCTCGGCCCGCCAGCAGAAGGGGTAGTCGTGGCGGTACAGCTCGTGGTGCAGCAGCAGGCCGCGCTCCTTCAAGTCGCGGATGATCTCCTTGTCGCAGTCCTTGACCCAGCGGCCGCGGAATTGCGGCGGCGCGTCGTCGGTAAACGTGCCATCGGGGGCGACGGCGCAGAGGAGCGGCAGGCCCAGGCTGATTTTTGAGGATTCCTCGCGCCAAAGCTCGAAGTCAACCTCACCGAATGCGGGAGCTTCATGCACAAGTCCAGTTCCCGATTCGAGTGTGACGAAATCGGCTGCCACGACTCGCCAGCCGAGGTATTCGAGGTCTTGATGCTGCCATTTCCTCTCGCCATTTACCCAAAGGACACGTGGCAAGCGAGCATCAATCAGTGGCTCATCGATAGTGACATCACCGGCCTCCAAGACAACGCGCAGACCCGACATCGCGCCTTCGGGTATTGGCTGACTTACGAAATGCGCTGGGTAACGATGTGGTTTAATCGCGTAGACCACCGGAAACGGCGGCACATAGCGCAGGCCCAACAGATCCGTCCCCTTCATCCGGCGCACAAGCGTCCAGGAATCGGCCTTAACCTTTTTCGCGATGGTTTCGCGCAACTCGGCGGCGACGATGAGGTAATCGCCGGCCTTCTCGTCATGGACGAGGGCGTACTCGATCTCCGGATGCACCGCCGCGAACATGTTGCTCAGCAGCGTCCAAGGCGTGGTGGTCCAGACCAGCAGGCTGATGCGCGCGTTTGCGAAATCGGAGATGTCCAATCCCAAATCGCCGAGCCACTTTTTCGCGCGCTCATCCATGACCAGCGGAAACCGCACATACACGCTGGGATCATCGACTTCGCGGTAGCCCTGGCCGACTTCACCGCTGGACAGGGCCGTGCCGCCCTGCGCCCACCACCAGACGATCTTGTGGCCCTGATACAGCAGCCCCGCCTCGAACAGCGTCTTCAGCGCCCACCACACGCTCTCGACGTAGCTTTGATGGTACGTGACGTAGGCTTCCTCGATGTTGACCCAGAAGCCCAGCCGCCTGGTCAGCGTCTCCCACTCGCGCGTGTAGCGGAAGACGCTCTGCATGCACTTGTGGATGAACGGCTCGACGCCGTAGGCCTCGATTTCTTCCTTGCTGTGGATGCCCAGTTCCTTGCAGACCTCGACCTCGACCGGCAGGCCGTGGGTGTCCCATCCGGCCTTGCGCTCGCAGAAGTAGCCGCACATGGTGCGGTAGCGCGGGAAGAGGTCTTTGATGGCGCGCGTCAGGCAGTGGCCGGGATGCGGCATGCCGTTGGCGGTCGGCGGGCCTTCGTAGAAAACGAAGGGCGGCCCGCCGCGGCGGCGCTCGAGGGACTTTTCGTAGATGCGCTGTTTTTCCCAGAACGCCAGCACGTCGCGCTCGGCGGCGGGAAAATCGAACTGTGCAGGGACTTCCTTGAACATGTCGGTTACCGTTGCGGCGCGGTTGACGGCCGTTTCAACTCGTATTGAATCACGCCTTCCTCGCCGGAAAAACCGGTGACGCCCGCGGCGACCTGCACGAAACCGCACTTTTCGAGCACGCGGATCGAGGCCGGCAGGTCCGGCATTGTCTCGGCGACGATGCGGTTGACGGCGGGGTCTTCGAAGGCCATGTCGATCAGGCGCCGCGTGGCCTCGCCGGCGTAGCCGCGGCGGCGGAACGAGGCGACGACGCCGTAGCCGATATCGACGCGGCCATCGTTGGGCGGGCTTTTCAGGCCGGCCGTGCCGATGAGGACGCGCGGCTCGCGCTGCACGACGAACCACATGGTATAGCCGTCCTGGGGCGGTTGGCGCTCCAGCGCGTCGGCCATATGGGGCAGGGCGTCGCCGAGAAATTCGTGCGGCCAGTCGGCGGGCACGTCGGCATCGAGCAGGGCGGCGAGGCGCGCGCGATCATCGCGGGCGGCGGCTCGCACGGGATCGGCCCAGGCGCGGATCAGTTCCAGTCGGGGTGTGAAGAGGCGCATGAATCGGTCGCCAGCATAACGCCGCGGGGGGTTGGGTGAAATGATCGGGCCGGCGCAAGCGGGCGGTGAATCGGGATTCCAGGATCGTGGAACCGCCGCAAAGCGGTGGGCCGCTCGATTCGGTCCGAGCCGCCAGGGCCGGCGCGGCGGTGACTGCGCGACGCGAAGTTTGCCCCGGCGCTGGCGCTTGGTGCTCGGATCAGATGCGGAGTCGCCCGGGCTACAAGCCCGGGCCACGCGGAACAGCGGTCGGGGCGGCCAGTCAGGTTCGCGGCGCGCGGTCAGGTTCGCGGCTCGGGGTCGGGTTCGCCGCTCGCGGTCGGGTTCGCGGCGTGCGGTCAGGTTCGCGCCGTCAGGCGAGGTTCATGGTTATCAGGAACTCGCGGTTGGTGCGGACCTTCGACAGTCGGCCGGTGAGCAGTTCCATCGCCTCGACCGGGTTCATGTCGCTGAGGACGCGGCGCAGCTTGTAGACCAGTTCCAGCTCCTTGGGATCGAGCAGGAGCTCTTCCTTGCGGGAGCCCGAGGCGCAAATGTCGATGGCCGGCCAGATGCGTTTGTCGACCAGTCGGCGGTCGAGGTGCAGTTCGCTGTTGCCGGTGCCCTTGAACTCCTCGAAGATGACTTCGTCCATCTTCGAGCCGGTGTCGACCAGGGCGGTTCCGATGATGGTCAGGCTGCCGCCTTCCTCGATGTTGCGGGCGGCGCCGAAGAATCGCTTGGGCTTCTGGAGGGCGTTGGCGTCGATGCCGCCGGACAGAATCTTGCCGGAGTGGGGGATTTCGGTGTTGTAGGCCCGCGCCAGGCGGGTGATCGAGTCGAGCAGAATGACCACGTCGCGGCCGAACTCGACCATGCGTTTGGCCTTCTCGATGACCATTTCGGCGACCTGCACGTGTCGGCTGGCCGGCTCGTCGAAGGTGCTGCTGATGACCTCGGCCTTGGTATGCCGCTGCATTTCGGTGACTTCCTCGGGGCGTTCGTCGATGAGCAGGATGAAGACGAAGACCTCGGGGTGGTTCTTGGTGATGGCGTTGGCGATTTTCTGAAGCAGGACGGTCTTGCCGGTTCGCGGCGGCGCGACGATGAGCATGCGCTGGCCCATGCCGATGGGGGTGACGATGTCGACGACGCGCATGTTAATTTCGGTCGGCTCGGTTTCGAGGACGATGCGTTTGGTCGGGTGCAGCGGGGTGAGGTCTTCGAAGTTGGTCTTCTCGGTGACGACCTCGGGGCTTTCGAAGTTGATCATTTCGACCCGCAGCAGCGCGAAGTAGCGCTCGGACTCCTTGGGGGGTCGAATCTGGCCGGCGATGACGTGGCCGGTCTTAAGGCCGAAGCGGCGAATCTGCGACGGGCTGATGTAGATGTCGTCGGGGCAGGGGAGGTAGTTGTACTCGGGGCTGCGCAGGAAGCCGAAGCCGTCGGGCAGGATTTCGAGCACGCCCTCGCCGTACATCAGGCCGTTGCGGTTGATGCGCTCCTTGACGATTTTGAAGATGAGGTCCTGCTTCTTGAGGGCGGCGTATTCGAGGACGCCCTCGGCCTTGGCGACCTCGTGCAGCTCCTGGACGCCCATGCGCTGCAAATCGGTGATGTGCAGCTCGCCGCGTTTGACCTCTTCGTATTTTTCGTGCGTTTCGCGGTCGATGGCTTCCTGATCGACGTCGCCGCCGCGCGCGTCGGCGAATTCCGCGGCGCGCCCGCCGGTTTCTTCGTGCGGCGCCGGCCGTTCGGTTTCCGCGAAGCCGTCGTCTTCGGCCGCGGCCTCGGCCGCGTCGTCGAGATATTCCGCGTCGACGGGCCGGCTGTTGTCGGCCGTCATGGAACGGCCGCGGCGCGGGCCGTCGGCGGGCTTGCGGCGTTGGATGCGGGACCGTTGAGAACTCTGTGCCTTACCCATAACTTCGAAACCTCCAGCAGTCGTGATACGTGGCGCCCCGCGGGTTTTTGGTGTTGTGGGCGGGGCTTGGTGTCAGCGGAAATGACTACAGCGATATATCGCCAGGCGTTTCCCGCTCGGCGGCGGGCGTCGGGCACGCGCCCGATTCGCTCCCGCGGTACCGGGAAACGATTTGTGAAAAGATGTCCTGAACCTTCCGTCTCAGGGTCTCCAGGTCGGCGTCGTTGACGCAGACGTAATCGGCCCGGCGGCGTTTTTGCTCCACCGGGAGTTGAGCGGCCTCGCGGCGGCTCCAATCGTCTTCGGACCAGCCGCGCTGCGTCGCGACGCGCCGTCGCCGCGCCGATTCGGGCGCTTCGACGAAAACGATTGCGTCGCACTCGCGATCGAGGCCGGCCTCGAACAGAAGCGGCGCGTCGATCACGATGGCCGTGACGCCGGGCCGCCGGCGGGCTTCGTCCATCCGCCGCCGGCGTTCGCGGCCGATGAGCGGATGGAGCAGTTGTTCGAGTCGGCGACGCTGATCGGGGTCGTCGAAGACTCGGCCGGCGATTCGCGCGCGGTCCGGCAAGCCGTCGGGTCCGAAGACCGAATCTCCCCACCACTCGCGAAGGGTGCGGCGGACTTCGTCCGTGCAAAGAACGTGCCGTCCGATTTCATCGGACTCCACGACGCACGCCCCCAAATCGCGGAACATCGCACCGACGGTGCTTTTGCCCGATCCGACGCCGCCGGCCAGCCCGATGACGCACAACGGGCGAGGCGACCAAGCGGCCGGCGTATGGCCCGTCAGCCACGCGTTGCCGGCGCCCTCTTCAGCGGTCGGTTTCGCCGATCCGCTGTCGGATTCCGGTGGCGAACCGTTCACCGGAACCGCCTCCGGTCACGGGCCGCGAACCACACGGATAGACGTAAGCGGAGTCTCACTCGACCAGCCGCGCGTTTGGACTCACCGAGGAGAGGGAACCGAAAATCCTGAATGCCGTCGTACGAATTCGATCCTGCGACGGTGCACGCGGAACAGTCGCATTGTAGCCGGAGTCCACGGGAAAGTCACGAGAATTTCGCGGGACGCCTTGCGACGTGCGACGACGCGTTTTAACCCCACGTCGTACTTCTCTTTCATAGCACATATCGACCGGAATGGCAAGCCCTTGAAGCGTCATTTTTCGGCGGTTCGTGAAATCGGGCGGGCGGGGGATTTAGGGTGCATGCCGCGGGCGGTGTGCACGCGAAGCAATTTGTGATTAAAAAAGGCATGAAGGCGCGAAGTTAAGAAAGTCGTCGCGGGGCACTCGCTCGTAAGTCGATGTACTGGCGTATGTTGCGCGGCGTGGTGTTTGAGCGTCAAGGCGAGACGCGAACGGACGTTGTGTTCGTAGTGTCGGAACCGCCGGTCCGCGTACCCGGGCATGTGGCTGCGAAGGCGTCGTCAGCCGACGCCGAAATCGGTGTTTTTCCACAGGACTTCGACGTTCGGTTCGTCTTCGAGCCAGCGGAACTCGTCGGCGAACCAGCCCATGATGTCGTCGTCGATCAGGCCGGCCGATTTGGAGTTGGGGGTGAACAGGTTCACGCAGCCATAGCGGAAGTGTTTGCGGAGCAGGTCGATGTCGCGGCGGACGGTGTCGCGCGTCTGGCCGCGGAAGCCGACGAGCAGGCAGATGGTGTCGGTCAGGGCGGCGACTTCGGCGGGGCCGGAGAAGTGCATCGACTTGTTGAGCACGGCGTTGCGCAGATGGTCGTCGAACGTCTCGACGCCGAGCTTGATGCGCGTCGGGACGCCGAAGAACGCGCGCGTGTCGGGCCAGGCGCGGCGATAGGACCAGTAGGACTCGCAGATGAACTCGGTGATGCCGCGCTGGGCGATCAAGTCGCGGATGCGGGCGCGGATCTCATCGGGCAGCTCCTGAATGCTGCCGGAGTTGATGACTTCCAGTCGGCCGAACTGGCCGGTGACCCTGGACAGTTCGCGATCGGCGACGCGGCGGATTTCGTCGAGGTTGGTGGTGTTGTCGGCGATGTAGTCGCAAAAGGTGCAGCGGCTCCAGACGCAGGGCAGGCCGCGCAGCAGCACGATTTCGCGCGGCAGCTTGGCGGTGATTCGCGCGTAGCGTACGAGGTCCATGCGGATTGATTTTATGTGGATGCCGGGCGGTTTGCCGGGTTGAGCGCTGCATTGCGCACCGGCGACCCGCCGCTTGCGCGGCGGATTGTGATGGTGCGCGGCGCCGGCGCTTGCGGCTCGGGCCGGGAAGCAAGGCCGGCGCGAGCGATGCGGACGCTGATTGGTCCGACGTCGGGGCAAAGCGCCTCATCGTCCGCCGCGCGGCGGGGTCCTACAATCAGGACCGCCGATGCGATGCGGGCGATCGTGCGGAGGGCCGCAAGCGCCGGCCCGCAAGGTTGTCCGAACCATGCAGACTGCGAGCGTGTCCAGTTCCACAGGCCAGCCGGGATTATCCGTGAGCGGCGACGATACCGCGTCGTCGCCGGCGCCACCTGCGCCGGGGGTCGAATTGCCCCCGGGGGAGTCAAAGACGTGCGCGGCGGCGCAACCCGGCCGCACGTTGGCGGACTTCATCGACGTTGAGACGCTGCAATCACTTCAGGACCGTTTTTCGGCGCTGACCGGCGTGGCGACGAGCTTTCGCGCGCCGGACGGCGTACACGTCACGCGCCCGACGGGCGAAAGCGATTTCTGCCGGCTGATGATGAGCACGCCGATCGGCGGGGAGCGCTGTCGCCGCTCGCATGAAGAGGCCGCGCGGCAGGCGGGGCGGGGGGATGCGCCGTGCCGCAATGAATGTCACGCGGGTCTGACGCAATTCGCCGCACCGATCGTGGTCGAGGGGCGTCATCTGGCGACGATTTTGATGGGGGATCGTCCGCGCGCGCCGCTGACCGACGATGCGCTGCGGCGGCTGGCGCGGGAGTGCGGCATCGACGCCGACCTGCTGCAACGGGCGGCGTGGGCGCTGCGGGCGTGGTCGGACCGCGACATGACGGCGGCGGTCGGGTTCCTTCAGTTCATGGCCCATGCGCTGGCGCAGCGGTGTTATCAGGCGGTGCAGTTGCGCGACCGCATCGACGAGTTGACGGCGCTGTATCACCTCAGTTCGATGCTGGCAGGGGCGACCGATCTTCAGGCGGTGCTGGACACGTCGGTGCGGATCGCCGCGGAAGTGCTGGCGGTGAAGGCGGCGAGCATCCGGCTGATCGACGAGGAGACGGGCGAGCTGAAGATCGCGGCGGTGCACAATCTGTCGCCGCGATATCTGTCGAAGGGCGGCCTGTCGGTGGCGGGCAGTCCGATCGACCGCGAAGCGCTGGAGAAGGGGATTGTTTATGTCGCCAATCAGCCGGAGGATTCGCGGACGGTGTATCCGGCGCAGGCGCGGGACGAGGGGATCGTTTCGGCGCTGGTGGCGGCGATGACTTACCGCGGCAAGTCGATCGGCGTGATGCGCGTGTACACGGGCGCGCCGCGCCAGTTCAGCCCGTTCGAGCACTCGCTGCTGACGGCGATGGCGTCGCAGATGGCGGCGGCGATTATGCACGCGCGGCTGCGGCACGACGCGCTGGAGGCCGAGCGACTGGAGCGGCAGATCAGGCTGGCCGGCGACGTGCAGCGGCGGATGATTCCGAGCGAGCCGCCGCGGCATGCGCATCTGGAGTTCGGCGCGGTGTACCGGCCGAGCCTGGCGCTGTCGGGGGATTTCTACGATTTTCTCGAATTGCCGCAGGGCAACGCGGGCGTGGCGATCGCCGACGTGGTGGGCAAGGGGGTTCCGGCGTCGCTGACGATGGCGAGCGTGCGGGCGGCGTTTCGGGCGCACGCGCGGAGCATTTACGACATCGACCGGATCATGGCGGAGGTGAACCGGCATATCTGCCGCGACACGCTGATCAGCGAGTTCGTGACGGCGTTTTACGGCGTTTTCTCGGCGGATGGCCGGCGGCTGACGTACTGCAACGCGGGGCACGAGCCGCCGCTGCTGCTGCGCGCGGGGAGCGATCGGATCGAATCGCTGGAGACGGGCGGGATGATTCTGGGCGTCGATCCGGCGGCGCGGTACGACAAGGGGATCGTGCACCTCGATCCGGGCGACGTGCTGCTGGCGTACACGGACGGGCTGGTGGAGGCGTCGAATTTCGACTTCGAGATGTTCGGACGGGAACGGGCGCGGGGGTCGCTGATGCATCATCGCGTGCTGGATGCGGCGAACCTGGCGTCGCAGATCTTGTGGGATCAGCGGCGGTTCCTGGGGCTGGCGGGGCAGTCGGATGACGTCACGATTGTGACGGTGAAGGCGCGGGAGGCGGGCGCGGCGTCGAGCGAGCCGCGACCGTGAAGGAGCGCCGTAGAGCGCTTCGACGACGGTGGGAGTGCGTCGTCGCGACGCTTACCTGTGCGATCGGTCGCCCTGTCCCTTCAGTGCGTGTGCCGCCGCTCGCTCACGGTCGCGGTTCGGATCGGGGAATGCGCCGCTCGCTCACGGTCGCGGTTCGGATGAGGGGGGGCGCGGCGCGTGGAGGCACTCGCAACGGCGCGTGCGACGTTGCTCAGTTTTCTCCCGGCGCGCCGCCGGCGTCCTTTTTCGGCTTGGCGTCTTCGTTGCCCCAGTCGTCGCCCCAGTCGTCGTCGTTGTCCGCGGGGGCGGCGGGGCGGGCCGGCGGCTTGCGGTAGTTCCAGACCGAGCGGACGTGCCAGGCCTTGCCATCGAAGGTCGTGTATTGCGATGACGATTGGAAGAAATTGAGCTTGCCGGCGGCGGGAACGAGCTTGCCCGCGATCGAGGAGATCGCGTTGATGATCTTCATGCCCTGCGGATCAACGGCGGCGTCGGGGTTCATGCCGGCGGCCATGCCGACCATGCCGCCGACCATGCCGACGGTGGACAGCATCTGCTGAAGGCCCTCGGAGAGATCGCTGAGGTCGGTGAAGCTGATATCGGTGAGGCGCTGGCCGGCGTCGGACTTCGGCATGAGGCCCTCTTCCTTGAAGCGTTTGGCGGCGCGAATGCTGTCGTGCTTGCCGGAGGCGGTCTCGAGGCACTTTTCGACGATGCGCTTGCTGGTGCCAACGAAGAAATAGCCGTCGCAGACGCCCCAGACCGGCTCGAACTCGCCGCCCATCATCATCATCATGGGCAGTTGGAGCTGAATGGTATGGAAGCCGGATTTGCCGGCGATCTTGGTCGGGGTCGAGACGATGAGGGAGGTTTCGGCGTTGCCGCCGCCCATGCCGCCCATCGCGCCCATGGCGCGGCCGGCCTTGGCG
The DNA here is from genome assembly GCA_011525745.1 of Planctomycetaceae bacterium. Classification (GTDB taxonomy): domain Bacteria; phylum Planctomycetota; class Phycisphaerae; order UBA1845; family UTPLA1; genus PLA4. The sequence continues at coordinate 74,367 of WYBU01000146.1, forward strand.
TTGATCTTGTCGAGCGCGGCGCGGATCTTGTCGCGGGCCAGGTCCATGTCGGATACGGCGAACATGGAGACCCACTCGCTGCCCATCAGGGGATTGGAGGTCTTCACCTCAAAGGAGATGCTGGGGCCGGAGAGCCACGCGAACAGATCGCGGTCGACGTCGAAGCCCAGCTCCGCCTGGAGCGCGTCGAAGCGCTCGACGACTTCTTCGCCCTCGGGGACGTTCTTGCGGAAGAAATCGCGGCACCACGAGTACAGCTCGCGCCACGCGACGCCCTGGGACACGTTGAAACTGCGGGCCTCGGTCGGGATGTACTTGTCGAAATTCTCGATTCCGTCTTCGCGAACCAGAATACGATAAGCGCTGCTCTTCTTCGCGTCGGCCGTCAGCATGACGCGCTCGTCGGAGAAGGTGCGCATTCCTTCGGTGCGGGTGGTGGAGGCGGAGTGGTCGACGATCGCAAACGCGTCGATCAGTTCGATCGCGGCGCGCAGCGCCGCCGCGCCCTCGTTGTCGCTCGATTCGAGCAGTTCCTTGCGGATGTCGGAAAAGCCCTTCTTCAGCGGCGTGAACAGGCGGACGCCGTCGAAGTACTCGAGGCCGTCCCGGGCTTCGGGCAGTCCCTCGAAGGCCTTGCGATATCGCGACGACTCGACGAGGCGCGGTTTTTCCGACTTGTCGGCCAGCAGCGCCAGGCAGTCGTTGAGCAGGTCGTCGCCGAGGGCGACGATGACGATGTCATCGCGGTAGCCGGCGGTGAGCTTGAGCGCCGAGTCTTCGCCGGAGAGGCGCAGCGTCGTGAGCACGGCGTTTTGCGGCTTCGTGGATTGCAGCTCGAGCGCGTCGGGCGCGCGGCTGCGGATTTCTTCGAGGATGGCCTTGAGGCCGTCGTAGTTCTTCTTCGCGCCATCCTTGTCCATGCGGGACAACAGGACGAAATCGCCGAATTTTGGGAAGTGAATCCGGCCGAAGGCGGCCCATTCCTGGCGCATCAGCCCGCCCCAGTCGACACCGGAGAGCAGTTTTTCGATCCTGGCGCGGGTGCGGTTGGCGGCCACGCGGTCGCCGGCGCTGAGTCCGCCGGAAATCAGCGACCAGACCTCTTCGATTGCGCCGGACTTGCCCAACTCGGAAAACACCTCGCCCCAGGCCTGGTCGATGACGGCGCGGTCGGGATTGTGCCTGCCGGCGACGCACAGGAAGACGTCGTCGGGCGCGGCGCGGGTGAGCGGGAAGCGCTCCTGGGCCGCGGCCGTGGCGGCGGCGCCGGCGACGAGCAGGGCGACGATCAGCGGACGAAACGTTCGAAATCCAAAGGCGGGGGGAAGCGCGGACGACATCGTGGATCTCCCTTCGATCTGCCGGCGAATCCGAATAGTGGTTTATAACGGATCGGGCGCGTGCCCTTCACGAGGGCACAGGCCGGAAATCGTGGGGGCGTTGCCTGTCATTCGGCCGCCCGGATCGGCACGCTACGACAGGAATGCGCCACCAGGGACTCGAACCCCGAACCCGCTGATTAAGAGTCAGCTGCTCTGCCAGTTGAGCTAGTGACGCAATATGAACTTGGATTATAAGCGTGAAGTCATGGGCGGCAAGGGCGCGGCGATGATCGGTTCATCAGTAAAACAGAGCGGCACGGCTCGTCAGGTTGCGACGGGCCGTGCCGATGAAATCCGGCATCAATGGGGTGGCTCAACCCCAGGTCAGGCCCAGGTCCTTCGGCGGATGGGCGTTGATCTCGATGAACTTGTTCCACTCGGCCGGCAGATCGTCTTCCGGGAATATCGCCTTGACGGGACACTCGTCGACGCAGAGGCCGCAGTCGATGCAGGTTCCGGGATCGATGTAGAGCATCTCGGCTTTTTCGAAGACCGGATTCTCCTTGGTCGGATGGATGCAGTCGACCGGGCAGACCGCGACGCAGGCGGTATCCTTGGTGCCGATACAAGGCTCGGCGATGATGTGGGTCATGGTGTGGATTCTCCTCGTCCCGATTCGCCGCGGCCCGGATCAAGAACGGCCCCGGCGCGGAACCGGGGCATTATAGAAAGCGCCCGGCGGCGCGTAAAGTTCATTGGAGGCGCAACGCCGAAAGGCGCGGGCCGTGGGGCGAAAGCCATCGGCTTTGGGCCGAAAGCCTTCAGCCATGAGTCGTAAGCGATCGGAAGTCAGCGATCGGCAACGCGGAGCGGGGGATGGGCGGGGCGGCGAATCGGATTGCCGTCGTGGCGCCGGATGTAGTCGCGGGCGGCGGCGCCGGCGTCGAGGCCCGCGGCCCGGGCGACGACTGACGCCACGGCTTCGGCTTCCGTCTCGGGGACGGTTTTTCTGGCCGGGCGGTCGTCGCCGCGATAGCTTGCGGCTGCAACGAGCTGTTCTACTGGACGCAATTGCCACGATGATGTACGTTCGAGCGACGATATGCTGGGAGCAACAGATTGCCGCTTACCAGAATCAACGCCGACAAACCTCACGTGTGGAAGGCTGACATCGCGGCCTCGGTTGACCAGTTCAACCGGTGGTTCATGCGCTTCGCGCCGGAGGCGTTCCGATCGACACGTGTCAAGACGACCGAGCACGTCAAGGCGGCGCTGCTTGCCACGTACGACCTGCGCCGCCTGAGCGCGGAAACCCTCAAGGCCAACCCCGGAGCGCTCCCGACCCTGCGGATGTGTACAGCCCCTCCCCTGGCCGTGGATCGTCTGGTCGGGCTTTCGGGAGCCAATAAATCGCTGATCGGCAGCATGGAGAACGGCAAGCTGGCGAAGCGAATGTCGCCGGAGTTGTTGGCGCAGCATCTCGGTTCGGTGTGCCGCGTGCTGAGCGAATTGCTCGACCGGGACATCTTTCCCTGGCTCGATGCCGGAAAATCGCCGACGCCTCACGAGCGCGACCGCGCTTCGACCATCGTCGCCGACCGGTTGTGCAGCGCGGTGGCCAATCCGATTGTGCGAAACGCTCAGGAACAACGGCAGCTTGCCATGATCGGCGATTTCCTCGACAAGCGGGGATATCGCAAACAAGCCCATCCGTCGGGCAAGCCGCTCAAGGATATGGAATCCGGCACGTACACGTTTCGGATGAATCTGCCCGTCGGAAAAAAGGTCGCGGTGAACATTCCGGTCGACGTCGTGATTCAGCCCCCAAAGCCGCGGAAGGATCGGCTGCCAATTCTGATCGAAGCCAAGTCGGCCGGGGACTTCACCAACACGAACAAGAGGCGCAAGGAAGAGGCGACGAAGATCCATCAGCTGCAAGCGACATACGGCGAATCCGTGCCGTTCGTCCTGTTCTTGTGCGGCTACTTCGGCAGCGATTATCTTGGATACGAGGCGGCCGAAGGCCTGGATTGGGTGTGGGAACATCGCATCGGCGATCTTGAGAAGCTGGGCCTATGAAGCGAGCTGCCACAATCACAAGTGCGGAAAACGAATCGCGCCGACAGGCGATTCAAACGTCGCTCGATGCCCAGCGCAGCGCTTCCGAGCGCAATCGGCTCGGCCAATTCGCAACACCGAACGCGCTTGCCGTCGAAATCGCGCGGTTCGTCGCAGCACGTATCGGCAAGAACAAACGCGGCCTTCGGTTTGCCGATCCTGCGATCGGGACGGGCAGCTTTTTTTCCGCGGCGGTGACGGCGTTCGGCAAAGCTCGGATCAAGAGCGCGGTCGGCGTTGAAATCGACGGAGCGTTCTGTCAAGCCGCGCGTGAGCTATGGAGGGAACTCGGATTGGTGGTCGTCCACGGCGACTTCACGCGGCTCGTGGCAAACGGATCGCGGCCTGCCGCGCCCGATCTGATCCTGGCCAACCCACCCTACGTGCGGCATCACCATCTGGAGCGTGCGGACAAGGAGCGGCTGCAAGCGCTTACGCGCAAGCTGTCCGGGATTGAAGTCAATGGGCTTGCCGGCTTGTATGTTTATTTCCTTCTGCTTGCGACGGCCTGGATGGAGGACGACGGCTGGGCGGCATGGCTGATTCCATCCGAGTTTATGGACGTTAACTACGGTGTCGCCCTAAAGCGGTTTCTCGCAGACCGCGTGACGCTGGTCCGCGCGCACCGTTTTGATCCGGATGACGTGCAATTCGACGATGCGCTGGTGTCCTCGGTTGTCCTGGTGTTTCGCAAGACCCCGCCGCCCGAAAGTCATAAGGTCGAGTTTACTTTCGGCGGGACGTTAGAGAGTCCGCATGCGTCCGCGTCGCTCACGCTCCCGCAATTGCGAAGTGCCCGCAAGTGGACCGTGTTTCCGAGTCATGCGAAGAACGACCGATGCACATCCACCGACGAGGCCGGGCCGATGCTCGGCGATTTCTTCCGGATACGCCGGGGAATCGCGACAGGCAGCAACAAATTCTTCGTCCTCGAACGAGCCGACGCGGAGCGCCGTCGTCTTCCCAAGCGCTACCTTCGGCCGATCCTTCCGAGTCCACGGATGCTGAAAGTCACGGTCCTCGATGCCGACGAAGACGGCTATCCAGTCATCGCTCCTCGACTATGCGTGATCGATTGCGATCTGGCCGAAGAGGTTCTAGAGGATCGCCATCCGGCACTTTGGGAGTACCTATGCACGGCGAAGGCGCTCGGTGTGAGGGACGGGTATCTGGTCGGCAAGCGCACCCCCTGGTACAAGCAAGAGCAGCGTGAACCCGCACCGTTCGTTTGCACCTACATGGGGCGCGGTGCAAACGACAAGCGGCCGTTCCGGTTTATTTGGAACCGGTCACAGGCAATCGCATCGAATCTTTACCTGATGCTCTACCCGCAGCGCGGCCTTGCCGCGATGCTGCATCGGCATCCTGATCGTACCGCATCGGTGTTTGACCTCCTCGGCCGGATCACGGGCCACGAATTGCGCGGCGAAGGCCGGGTGTACGGGGGCGGACTACACAAGATTGAGCCGAGTGAGTTAAGCAGGATATCTGCGCGAGAATTCATCGAGTGCTGGCCAGAGCTTTTCGAAACCTGCCGGCGTACGGAGACGATGAATCTGTTCGGCTGATCGCGCCTGTAAGGCTATCGATGGCCTTTCCGTCGCCAGTTCTCTGCTTTTCGTATCCAAGCATGAAAAAACCGGCGTGGCTGGACCGCCGGGGTGCGGCGACGGATCACGCGGCGTGCGCCTGTTCCTTGGGCGCGTGCATTGCCGCAATGATGCCCGTGGCGGTCTTCTGGATGCGGTCGAGCGACGCGGCCAGAGCGCAGCGAACGCCGCGCCCGAGTAGGAAGCGGCTGCGGGTGGGCGTGGCAAAGGAGCGAGCGGCGGCGCGGCCGGCAGAAAAGCCAATCGCCGACGCTAACGTCAACGCCGACGCGAGGGCGCAGCGATCACATGCGCTTTGTGCTGGCGGGTGCTCGGTTGCGGCCGGCGTGCATCGCAGGTGCTGTGGTCCGATGCTGTGGCGCGGCGGATCGATGTATCGGGTCGCGTGCTGTTACGGCCGAGAAGGGTCGGCCGGGCTTCACTACTCATCATCGGACGCCGAAGCTGTCGCGAGTGCCTCTAGCGCAGCGAAGTGCGAACTGTCCGCCGATTTGATCAGGTCCAGCAAGTCGTTTAGAATCGACTGAGCCTCTGCGAGCAGTGAAATGTCGTGCTCTGGCTCTCCGAGCGCGCCGCCATGAGAATGCGTATGCAGGAATCGAAGGATGCGTGTTTTCTTCGCCTCGTCAAATGACACGGTTTGCAGCTTTTGCCAGAGTTCGCCAGCAGGATGGGGCTGTCGGAAAGCGAGGAACGCTTCCAGCACTCTTCTCGCGAGATTGGGGAGCACGTAGTTCTGCTCCAACTCGGCGTGAGCAGATGCCTTGGCTGCCCGATAGACGCAGGCGAACAAGTAGTGGTATTCTGACTCATATTTCTCCAAGAGCGGATCGATCCAGCGAATTGCGGCGCACCGCCGGTCTTGATGGCGAATACACTCAAGCATGAAGAACCGGGCGGGCCGCTGGACCACGTCTTTCTTTTTCTGCCCCTTCATGTGATGGAACCAGTTCCGCACCTGCCGATAGAACGCAAAGTTGTGAGTGAGAATGAATAGCTGTGCTGCGCCCTGTGTCCGGTGCCGGATGAATCCAAAGGCGAAGTACAAGGCATTCGCGTCAAGACTTGATACCGGATGATCAAGGACCACGACACCGTTTGTTTTGTCAAAGCCACGATCTTCGAGAGATTTGAGGAAATAGAGGAGCGCGATGGCCGTCATCTCCCCTTCGCTAAGCATGTCGGCGGGCACGCCGTTCCTCATGATGGCGTATCCGTTCTCTCTGATCGTTAGCTGCAATTCTCCGTGACCGAGGTACTTCAGTAGGTCCTCATTAAGTTCCTCCGCGGGCTGCTGGTGTTCTCGGATGTCGTGTTCGAGTCGTGTGATTTGATCGGTGAACCACGTGATCTCGGTCTGGATCGGTTCGATAGCGGCAGTTGCTGCTTGTACCGCGTCCCTGAGCCGAATGAATTCATCCAAACTCTCGGCAATCATGTCCAGGGCCAGGCGGTCGCGCGCCTCGCTCACGCGGCCGGCGAAGTCGTCGCAGGCCTGGTTGTGCCTGCTGATGACCTCATTGAGGCGGTCTACGACCGCAGCATCAACGGTCGGGACTGATGCGGTGAGCGATGCGGCCTTGAACGGCTGGGCCTTCTTACCTTTCAAGGCGTTGACAAGCTCGCCCTTGAACACCCGCGCAGTGTCAAGCGCCAGCCAAAGCGCCTGATCGGCAGCGTCGAAGTCCGTCGCCAAATCGTCGTACAGTTCAGCCCGATTGGGCACGCTCAGCTCGGCGGCTAGCTTCTCGGCCGATTCCAACGCCCGAATCTGCTCGTCGACCTTTTGCAGAAACAGCACGTGCTCGGCGTTGAAATGCGCTTCCAGTTCTGCAAGGCGGCGTTCAGGGAGCGGTTGCTCACAAAAGAGGCAACTGTCCGACTCGTGTTCCTTGTGCAAACCCAATCCGTGTCGGACCCACTCCGCGAGAGCGGAATCGTCTTTCAAACGGTCAATCGCTGCCGACACGACGGTCGTACGAAGCAATGCCGACACATCGTCCGCCAAACGTTGAAGCTCTGGAAGGCGGTAAGCAATCTCCGACACCTTTGGCTTTTGAGCGGCCCTGTGCTGCAGAAGGAGGCTCTCACGTTGCGAGTCGCTCAGACGATGTGCTGCGGCGGCCCCTTCACTCGCCATTTGCTGCGCCTTGTTCTGGTAGGCCCGTTTGTCATATTCGTTGTACCCGCTGCCCGAGAGGCGAAGCGTGTCCTTGATGACCTTGGCGCGGTCGATGCAATGCTTGTCGAGGTCCCTTACTGCTTGCTGCTTCGTTTCGCGCGTCGCTTTTTGCTCGCACTCCCTCATCCCGCGTTCCGCCTTGAGTTGGTCCGCCTGTTTCTGTTTCTCGACGCTTTCCTTGCCGACGACGAAGATCGGCGGAACGTCGCCGCCACCCACAGGGAACACGCTTTCGTGGATGAAGTCCCGGTTGAAGACCCGGATCTGAAGCGTCGATTGCGGGAAGTCCTCGCCTTGGACTTCGCCGCCGTCAATGCGGAGCACGGCCTCGCCCATCGTGGGCGACCGACGGAGTTCGAGTTCGCGGAACAGCCGGCTCAGCGTGGTTTTCCCAGACCAGTTCCATCCGTAGATCAAGTTGTATTGCCCGAAGTCCGCGAGATCCGGGGGCCAAGCGAAATCGCGGAATACACCGTATTCGCGAAGACGAGCGATTCGGGAGATTGGAAGCGGGTTTGGCGGCGGCATATGAACCCCTCACGAGGCAACCTACGGAGCACCCTCAAGCATCTTCACTTCCAGCCCCTCAATCTCTTGCAACGTCTTCCCGGCGATGCCCTGTAGATCGCCGTACATGCCGGCCGTCGATTCAATGGCGCCGCGTATCTGCTCCTCGCGCTTGGCCCAGAGGCGCGTCATGGTTTTGCGCTCCTTGTCGAGGTCGTCCTGCATGTCGCTGAACTTCTCGACAATCGCCTGGACGCGCTGGCGGAAGCGCGGGCCGGTGAGGTATTGGTAAACCAGTTCCATCTTGGTCTGCTGGCCCTCGCCGGCCTTGCGGGCGGCGGCGACTTCGATCAGTGATTGCCGCAGCGCCACGGCAACAGGCATGGCGCAGCGGTGCGACGTGACCCATACGCCGTCCACATGGTCGAACGACTCCACGCCCTTCGGCAGCGCCTGGCTGACGATGACGGCGAGTTCGGCCTTGGCGGCGCGCTGGTCCTCGCGCAGCTTGGCGAGCCAGCCGTCGGTCCAGTTCTTGGTGCGTTTTGATTCCCACAGGATGGCCCCGCACGGCTGGCCCAGCGGCCCGACGACCCGCTGGAGCACGTCGCCGCCGTGCTCGCCTTTGGCGACCGGCTCGATGGAATCGTGCGGGAACTTCTCGCGGAGCATCGCTTCCAGTTCGAGTTCCTGCACCTCGCCCTGAAGCTGCTGCGATCCCTGCTCGGCCCTGCGCTTCAGGTCCTCGATCTGTTTCTGCATTGACGCGATGGTCTGTTCTTTCTCCGCGACCTTGAGTTTGAGGGATTCCTCGGCCTCCTTCTTCGCCTGCTCGCGCGTCGCGCCAAGCGATTCCTGCACGCGCTTCTCGATGGTCAGGTCCATCTCCCGCCTGGCGTCGTCCAACTCGCGCTGCTTGCGGATCAGTTCGGCTTGCGCTTTCTGCGCCTCGGTGAGCTTGGCGTCCTTCTGCTTGATGACTTCCTGAAGGCCGGCCAGTTCCCTCGCCTTCTGGTCGAGGTCGGTCGAAAACGCCAGCTTGGCCTTCTTCGCCTCCTCGGCGGCTATGGTCGCCCGCTCGGTTTTCAATCTGGCGGCGACCTGCTCGTCGATGCTCTCCTTCGCCCTGGCGATGCCGGCCTGCTCGGTCTTGACCGCCTCTTCCCGCTTGCGGATGTCCGCGTCCTTTTGTGCGATCCGCTGCTCGTACTGCCGGCGCGTCGATTCGATCAGGGGCGCGGCCAGCGACTCCGTCAGCTTGATCTCGGTCTTGCAGCTTGGGCAGATAATGGTCGGTTCGGTCATGCTCGTATCCAGCCGAGAATGGGAAGTTTACCCGCTTCCGGCCTGACACGGCATGTCTGGCAAGTCAACGCTGAAGCCGCAGAGGGGGTTCAGCCAAGCCGATCCGCCGGATCAACTCGCCTGGTTCGGCGCCGCATGCCCGGCGCCATGCCGCGAATTTCACTGGGTGGATTGGTCGCCGGCCGGTCGCACGAAACATGGCTGCCTCGTTCCTTTAAGGGCAACTTCCGTTTCGACGTATCGAAACTTGGTTCCGCCCTTCCTGTTCGGCCGTTTCCTCGCGCGCCGGTCGGCTTTATCATGAGGGCCGGCGCGGCGGAGCGCGGTGAACCGGGACGGCTGGGGTGCGTAGGACTCGATAAAGGCGTCTGCATTCATGCGACCTACCACGCGACGATGGCTTTATCTGGCGATCGGCGTCGCCTTGCTGGCTCTGTCGAGCCGCTGGGTGGCGCCGTTGAACGCGATGCGCACCGAGCATCAGCTCGTGGCCGCGCCCATCGAACAGATCGCCGCGCCGGACAAGGCGCTGCCGATTTTGATGGCGGTCGGTCGCGCGCCGCTGGTCGACTACCTGTGGATTCGCGCGACGAAGCTGAAGGAGCAGGGGCGTTACTTCGACGCGTTGCAGCTTTCGGAGCTGATCTGCTCGCTCCAGCCGCGCTTCGCCTCGGTGTGGGCGTTCAACGCCTGGAACATGGCGTACAACATCTCGGTCACGTGCGAGTCGGCCGAGGAGCGCTGGCGCTGGGTGAAGAACGGGCTGTCGCTGCTGCGCGACCGGGGGATACCGGCGAATCCGCACAACACGCAGCTTTATCGCGAGCTGGCGTGGATTTACTTCCACAAGGTCGCGGACTTCATGGACGAGAAGCACTGGTACTACAAGAGCCAGTTCGCGTTGATGATGGAAGACATCCTGGGTCCCGGCGGCGAGTGCGACTGGGAGGCGCTGGCGGCGGCGCCGGCGGAATGGTCGGCGCTGGCGGGGGACGCGGAGGTGCAGTCGCTGGCGGCGGAGTGCCGGCAGTGGGGCCACGACATCACGCGCGACGGGGTGCTGCTGGGGCTGCTGAATCAGAAGATGGAGGCCGAGCAGTTCGAGCGCGTGCCGGACGAGCCGCCGCCGGTGTGGTCGGTGCTGGACGATCCGCAGCGTCAGTCGGCGATCAAAAAAGTCGAGTATTACTGGCGGGCGAAGCGACTGCGCGAGGAGATGAAGCTCGATCCCAAGCGTGTGCTGGAGCTGCGGAAGGAATTCGGTCCGATCGACTTCCGGCTGGGCGAGGCGCACGCGCTGTACTGGGCCGACATGGGGATGAACCGAGGTTCCGAGAAGGCGGTGCGGCTGGATCCGGACAAGCTCAACACGAACCGCATCATGTTGTATTCGCTCCAGACGATGTATCGCCGCGGCCGGCTGATCATGTCGCCGGATGCGCGGCAAGGCGCGCCGCCGATGCTGATGCCGGACATGCGGTTTTTCCCGGCGCTGTTCAATCTGGCGATCAGGGAGTCGGCGCGGTGGCAGCGGAACGACGTGGACAAGGACAAGCCGATTGCGGAGGATTTTGAAAGCGGCTTCAAGAACTTCATGCGCGACGCCATCGTGCGTTACTACGAGTCGGGGGATGAGGCCAACGCACGGCATTATTTCGACTGGCTGCGCGAGCATTATCCGCACCCGGACTTCGAGCGCGGCCTGGAGCCGTTTGTCTTCGCGTCGATCATGGGCGAGCTTCAGGTGCTGACGGTGGCGCAGGCGATGGGGCAGATCAGTTCGCACATCGACCGCTCGTTGCGTTTTTTTGCGTATGGCCGCGACCGTGACGGACTGACGGCGCTGACGATGGCGCGCTGGGTTCACACGCAGTACAACAAGGACGCGGCGCGGCGGGCCAACATGCCGCCGTTCGATGAGATGGTCGCCGAGCGGACGCGCGTCGCAAAAGAATTCCTGCCGCCGGATGCGCATGCCCGCCTGATGGCGCGGCTGAATCGCGCGCAGTCGTCGGCCTCGAAGCCGGCGACTCCGTGATCGGCGCCTCGAACCGATTGAGGGGACGACACGGTGTGAACTTCGGTCGTCCCGGCCGCGAGTCAAGCGTGCGATTCCGCGATGCGACCGGTACGCGCTTCAGGCATCGCGCGGAAATAAGGTGAACGAATTGCAGAGGGGTGGTACGGGCGTCCCGCCCGTCCGGAACGGGCAGGATGCCCGTACCACCCAGGACGATCGAACGGGCAAGATGCCCGTACCACCCAGGACGATCGAACGGGCAGGATGCCCGTACCACCCAGGAGAATCGAACGGGCAAGATGCCCTTACCACCCAGGACGATCGAACGGGCAAGATGCTCGTACCACCCAGGAGAATCGAACGGGCAAGATGCCCGTACCACCCAGGACAATCTTCCGGAACGGGCAAGATGCCCGTACCACCCAGGACATTCGTTTCTGGTTATTTGTGCGCGACTCCTTATGTGGATAGCGACGGCTTGGTAGCCGTTTCGGAACGCGCCGCTTGCGCGGCGGGTTCTGACTTGCACGGGCTGCAAGCCCGTGCCACGCGATCAATTCGGTTTACTCGTGTGTGCGGGGTTCGGATCGCGCCCGCCGGCGCTGCGCGGCTCGGATAGCCGAGGGTTCGCATCCCGCCTGCTGACGCCTGCCACCGCGGAGGCGGGGGCCGCTCGACACTGAAAATTGCGCGGATATCGCGCTTGTCGGCGGTACAATCGGCTCATCTCACATCTGGAGGAGTGATCATCATGGAAACGCGCTGCCCCCGCGCGCTTGCGTTCCGCTCGTGGCGCCGCATCGGCGACTGTCTTGCCCCGGCGGCCCTGATTGTTGCCGTAGCGACGCCCGCCAGGGCCGTCCCCGCGCCCGATGCGCCTGCCACGCTGCGGCAGCCCGATGGGACCGTCATCACGCTGCGCGTTCGCGGCGATGAGTGGGTCCACTGGTTCGAGGACATGGCCGGGTACACGGTCGTGCGCGACGGCGCCGGCCGCTACGTCTATGCCGTGCTCGATGGCGCCGACGAGCTGCGGCCGACGCAGTGGCTGGTGGGGCGGGATGATCCGAAGGCGGCCGGTTTGCGCCTGCGCATCCTGGCTCCGCCTGACGTGTTGCGCGCCAGGCGCGACGCCGTCCGGCAGGCTGGACTGGCGGGAGCGCCGGCCACGCCGCCGGCACATGCTCATGGACACGATGCGGATGGAGGCGACGAATCAGGAGAAGGCGACGGCGGAGACGGCGGCGAACCGTTCGAGCCGCGCACGGGCGTTCTGCGGCAGCTTGTGATTCTGTGCCGCTTCAGCGATCACGGGTCGGGCCAGATTCGCGCGCCGGGGAATTACGACGTTTTGTTCAACAACCTGGGGCCGCATCCCAGCCTGGCGCCGACCGGCAGCGTGCGCGACTACTACGTCGAGAACTCGTACGGACAGGTGACGATCCAGAGCACGATCGTCGGCTGGTTTGTGCTGCCGCAGACACAGGCGTTTTACGCCAACGGTTCCTCCGGGCTGCGCGGCGCGTACCCGCGCAACGCACAACGGATGGTCGAAGACGCGCTGGCGGCGGCCGATCCGACGGTCGATTTCTCGCAATTCGACAAGGACGGCAACGGCTTTGTCGATCTGCTGACGGTGGTTCACTCCGGCTACGGGGCGGAGTGGGGCGGGAGCGGCAACCGCATCTGGTCGCACATGTGGGGTCTGCCGTCGGCATGGACCAGCGGCGAGGGAACGCAGGTCGCGACGTATTGCACCGTCCCCGCGCTGCACGGATCGAGCGGCTCGACGCTGACGCGGATCGGCATCGTGGTTCACGAGATGGGGCATCTCTTCGGCCTGCCCGATCTGTACGACATCGACTACACGAGCAAGGGGGTCGGGGCGTGGTGCGGGATGGCTGATTCGTGGGGCTTTTTCGGCAATGGCCTGTGGCCGGCGCATTTTTCGGCATGGTGCAAGATGCGGCTGGGGTACCTGACGCCGCAGGTCGTCACGCCGCCGCAGACGGTGGCGGTGGGGCTGGTCGAGTCGGTGCCCGCCGTTTTTCGCGTGGACGCCGGATTTCCGCAGGATGAGTACCTGCTGATCGAGAACCGGCAGAAGGTGGGGTTCGACACGATCAATCCGACGTCGGGGCTGGCGGTGTGGCACATCGACGATCGGAAATGGAGCAACACGGATGAGGGCTATCCGGCGCAGGCGGGCTGGCCGTGGAACAATCAGCATTACCGTGTGGCGCTGCTCCAGGCACATGGAGCATTCCTGCTGGAGCGGAACATCGGCAAAGGGACGGCCGGCGATCTGTATCGCGGGGGCTATCGCACCGAGTTGTCGCCGGCAACGAATCCCAACACCAACGGGTATCAGTTCGGCGCGCGGCGGGTGACGAATAATGTGATCACGAACATCAGCAATTCGGCGGCCGTGATGTTGTTCGATCTGCGGCGGTGCTGGGCGCCGTGTTCGTGGGCGCCGACGGGCGCGGTCGGACCGGGGTTCTTCCGCGGCGTGATGGCGTTCGATATGGCCCGCGCGCGGACGTTGCTGATCGGCGACGGACCCGGGCCGTCGCCCGTCCAGACATGGAGCTGGGACGGCTTCGGCTGGACGCAACTACCGACCGGTCCGCTCGCTCCGAGCGTGTTCACGGCGGCGGCGATGACGTACGACATTTCGCGAGATCGAATGGTGGTGTTCGGGCCTTCGAGCAGCGGCGGCGCACCGGGGCAGACGTGGGAGTTCGACGGTGCGGCCTGGTCACAGGTGTTTCCGGCCAATTCGCCGTCGGCGCGCAGCGGGCATGGGATGGTCTATGACGAGGCGCGGCAGCGCGTGGTGCTGTTCGGCGGCAACGACGCAACGTCGGGGGCGTTTCTCAACGATACGTGGGAGTGGAACGGCGTGAACTGGACGCTGCGCAACCCGAGCAATCGTCCATCGGTGCGGTCCGGCCATGCGATGGCGTACGACCGCCGGCGGCAGGTAACGGTGTTGTACGGCGGGGCGGGGTTCACGGGCATTCATCAGACGTGGGAATGGAACGGCAGCAACTGGAACAACCGCTCGACGAGCGAGAATCCGTTCACGCGCGTGGGTGCGGGCATGGCGTATGACGAGCGCCGCGGCGTGTGCGTGCTGTACGGCGGCAATATCTGGACACAGAATGTCGCCACATGGGAATGGAACGGCCGCGTGTGGCGGCAGATGGGCGACGCGGGGCCGGGGCCGCGGACGCTGCCGGCGATGGCGTTTGATCGGTTCCGCGGGCGGACGGTGCTGTTTGGCGGCGCGACGCCGGGCGGCGCGGCGACGGACACGTGGACCTATCCGCAGTCGCTGACGCAGGCGGCGTACATCATCTCGGGTTCGTCGAGCGGGCGGGGCTGGTCGTGGAGCATCAGCGGTCCGGGCGGGATGATCCGCAACCGTTTTTGTTCCGGCATTCGCCGCGGGCGCAGCGCCGCGGATCTGGCGGCGCGCTGGGTGGACAGCATCAACGAACAGCGTTGCGCCGGCGTGCAGGCGGTCGTGCTGCCGAATTTTCCGACTATTTTCGTCATCTCCGCCAGCGGACCGCCGGGACTCAGCCTGTGCGTGGGGAACTACGGGCAGACGCCGGGCTGCTGCATGCCGCCGGGGACGTTCTGCACGTTCAACCCCACGGTGACGCCGATTGAGCTTTCGAACGTCGATTGTGACGGCAACGGGATGGACGACACGATAGATCTGCTCTTCGGCAACGCCGACTGCAACGGCGACGGCCTGCACGATGCGTGTTTCCCGCCCGGGGCGGACATTCCCGACTGCAACACCAATGGCATCGGCGATCTGTGCGAGGACTGCAACGGCAACGGGCTGGCGGACGCCTGCGAGCTGCCGCCCGACGGCGGCGGGCCGGGTGATTGCAATGCGGATGGCATTCTGGATGAGTGTCAGTCGGGCGACTGCAACACCAACGGAGCATCGGATATCTGCGACATCGTCAATGGAATCGAGATTGACTTGAACGGCGATTGGATTCCCGACATCTGCCAGGACTGCGATCTCAACGGAATTCCCGATCCCGATCAGCCGGACGACTGCAACGACAACGACGTGCCGGATTCGTGCGACATCGCGCCGGGCGGCGGCAGCTTCGACTGCAACGGCGACGGGATTCCCGACGAGTGCCAGGACTGCAACACGAACCTGCTGGCCGACGACTGTGACATCGCCGCGGGCACGTCGGCCGACTGCAACACCAATCTCGTGCCGGACGAGTGCGAGGTCGCGGCCGGTACGGCGCTGGACGACGACGGCAACGGCGTGCTGGACGTCTGTTACTACGACTGCAATCACAACGCGTTTGACGATGCGCTGGATATCGCCGGCGGCACGTCGGGCGACTGCAACGGCGACGGCGTGCCGGATGAGTGTCAGGCGGATTGCAATCTGAACGGCGCGGCGGACGAGTGCGACATCGCCAACGGCGTGAGCGTGGACGCGAACCTCGACGGCGTGCCGGACGAGTGCGCGCCGCCGTGCCCGTCGTGTCCCGGGGATGTGAACCTGGACGCCGCGATCGACGGGGAGGACGTGCAGGAGTTTGTGGCGTGTTTGTTTGTGACGGAGCAGTCGAGCGCGTGCTGGTGCGCGGAGTTGACGGGCGACGGCATGGTCGGCGGCGACGATGCGTTGTTGTTCGTTGAGATCCTGTTGAACGAAAGCGGGGCTGGTTGTCCGCGGACGGGGGGATAGGGGCGGGGGCGCGATGCGGCAAGCCATTGTGGAGCGAATGCCCTCAACGCGACGGGTTGCGTCGATCAGGCCAGCCGTCGTAGGGGGTGACGAAGGCCCAGGACTGCGGTTCCAGCCCTTCCCTGGCGGGATTGTTCCGGATGTAGGCCACGACGCGTCGCACGTCGTCGGGGGATTTGAGGAAGACTCTGTAGGGACGGTTTGAGAAAACGGGGTGATCGGCGGGGACGTTCGCGAAGCGGCGCAGCGCGCCGGCAGAGGCATCCGCAAACGCGCGCCAGATTGCGACAGGGTCATCCCGATGCCTGCGAACACACAGGTGCGCGTGATTTCGCAGAATGGCACATTCCCAGACTGTGTAGCGGCGCGCAGCGACGACGCGCGCAAACGCATCGGCCATCGCTTGCCGCTTCGCGTCGTCGAACCAGATAATCGGAAAATCGAGACGAGTCTCAGCGGCGCGGTAGAAGCGCCGGAGTTCCTCGCGCGGAGGTTGAACGCGTTTGCGTCCGTGATGGACAGCCCCGAGATCGGCGAGTTTTTCCTGGCGCAATTCCGCCGATCCACTTCCGCGCGGATCATTGGGCAGCCACAAGCCGTATCCGTGCAGGATGAGATGGCTGCCGATGGCGGATCGCTCGTAGCGGCGCGGTCCACGAAGCGGCAGGCGGGAGGGGGCGTGCTGAATGGTTTGAGAGTCGCCTTGGTTCACGCGACGCTCAACCGTTTGAAGCACGAGGCGCGGTGACGCGACACTCAATTCCCTGCAAGCGCCTCCACAAACGCCCCGATGTCCGCCCCGTCGATGAGCGAATCTCCGTTGGCATCGGCGCGGTTGATGCTGCATCCGGTGAAGCCGGCGGGGTCGATCAGCGCTTCGACGAACCAGGGCACGTCGTCGATCGTCAGTTCGCAGTCGCAGTTGAGGTCGATCTCGGCAGCGCCGGGGAGCGTGATCGAGACGGAAGCCGGCGGGCCGTCGGCGCGGCCGTCGTTTGGCGTGACGGTGCAGGTCACGAAAGCTCCGGGGCAGGCGGAATGATGCGGAATGGCGTCGGCCTGGCCGGCGGAGACGATATCGCGAATGACGGCGCCATCGACGGTCCAGACGTAGCGATAGCGGACGATGTCATAGTCGAGATCGTCGAGGGTCAGCGACGTGTCGACGCGGCAGAAGAGGGCGTCGTCGATCGTCGGGGCGGGTGGGTCGAATGCGAGGGTGATCGGCTCGGGCGGGCGGTTGAATTCGGGCGTGCGTTCTTCGCGCACCTCGAAGGGGGCATGCACCATGAGATCGTCGTTGAACTCGACGCGCACGTGCCACGTTCCGGTGATCGTGTGCATGTCGGGGATGTCGTACTCCCACCAGAACCAGTAATTGCGCCACAGTTCCTGATTGAAGAAAAACCACTGCGAATCCCACGCCTCGCTGCCATCCGGGCGGTAGAAGCGCACGCGCCAGGCGCTCTGCACGGGCAGGTTGTGACCGCGCAGCCAGAACCGCAGGCAGGGGTCGTCCAGGGCGATCTGCCCGCTGCGCGGCATTTCGAACGGCAGGCCGGGGACGGTCGATAAATCGACATACGTCGTCGCAAAATCGTCGAGGAACGAATCCAGGCTCATGGGCGGCTGTTGGACCCAGCCGCTGGGGCCCGGCCGGCAGGGTCCGGCGAACGGCTCATAGACGTCCCCGTTCTCGCGAATCTCGAAATGCAGATGCGGGCCGAAGCTGTTGCCGCTGGAGGCGACCTTGCCGATTTCCTCGCCGGCGCGGACGGTCTGCCCGACCGATACGGTCACGCTGCCGTTGCGGAGGTGATAGTACGACGTTTCCCATCCGCCGCCGTGGTCGATCGCCACGATGTTGCCCTGCACGCCGCCGTTGGTGTTCATGTCGGGCCAGCCGTCCTGGGCGAAGCTGACGACGCCGTCGAGCGCGGCGAAGACCGGCACGCCGATGGTCTGCTCGCCGAAGCTGCGGATTTCGGTGTCGCTGCCGGCGTGGCCGTCGTAGGTGAACGGGGTGCAGTTGTAGTCGTGAAAGCCGGGGCTGGAGGGATCGAGATCGACGAAACCGCCGTGAAAGGCGTCGAGGTTGCCGTTGCCGCCCATGGGGAAGAACGGCAGCAATGGCAGCGATCCGCGCGGCTCGAACGGGGCGCCGTCGCGGGTGCGGCGGCGCTGCGTGGCTTCGTCGATCATCCGGCGCAGTTCCGCGGGCGCGCAGTCGCCGGGCGTGGTTCGGATTTCGCCGCCGCCGCGCAATCCCTGTTGAAATGCCGGTGACGGCGCCGAGGCGGTTGAGGCCTGCAAGTACGCACATAGTCCGAACACGGCCCATTGGAACATTTGCATCATGATTTCCCCCTTGGCCCGTCGGAAGACTTGAGAGGCATTATACACGAACACGTCCTCGCGATGGAATATCGCCCGGGCTTGTCGGTGATAACGGCGGATTGGCGCGGGCTTTGCTTGCGGTCCGTCTTGTGACCGAAAACGGCGCCGTGCAGGCCGCGCGCGCAGCCCAATATGTGATGAAAAAAGGCACAAAGGCACGAAGAGAAGACAGATTCCGCGGGACGCTCGCTCGTAAGTCTGTGACTTGTCTTGAGTTGTGCGGCGCGGGGTTTGAGAATCGTAGAGGCCGGCGGCGTCGGCGGCGGGGTTGCGGTGCGTGAGCGGGTTGACGGCGGCGGGCTGGTGCGCGACTCTGGGCGGCATGATGGGGTCCAGGTTCTGCATCAACAGGGCTTTGGGGCGACGGGGCGCGGTCGCCATTGCGCTGCCCTTGCTCGCGTGTGCGCCGATGGACAACCGACCGGCAGGGGCCGATGGTTGGCTCCAGGGCGACACGCACCGGAAGTTCGACACGATGGCGGCGCACTTGCGCGGGATGGACATGGCCATGGTGGAAATCGGCCATCGCTACGCGGAGTTGTATTGGGCCGGTCAGGACGGGAACTGGGCATACGCAGCATATCAGGTCGACAAGATCCGCACGTCGCTGGAGTTGGCGCTGGTGCGGCGGCCGAAACGCAGCGCTTCGGCCGAGCCGTTCGTGACGGGGCTGATCCCCATGATGCAGCAGGCAGTCAGCGCGCAGGACGCGCAGCAGTTTGCCGGCGCATTTGAGACCATGACGGTCGGATGCAATACCTGTCACGCGGCGGAGGATCTGGCGCACATCCGGATTGCGCCACCGGTGCAGCGGACGGTGATTACGCACGGACCGTGAGCTGGGACGGCGGGCCGGTATTCGTTGCGGGGGAAGGGACAGGAAGGACGAAAGGGGCGCAAAGGCCCGCCGACATGGCCAAGCCGTCGCGCGGCTGCGAGCGGACGGGCGGGACGCCCACACCACTCGGAATACAGAGTTCCATATCGTGCGACGGCTTGACCGTGCCACGCCGAAGAAGGTGTGAACGTTCGCTCGGGCGGCTTCGTCAGCCTTTGAACTGCGTGTCTTTCCACTGCGCGAAGAGGTGTTTGAGCTTGTTGCGCTGGAACTTGCCGGTCGAGGTAACGGGGATGTCGTCGCCGAAGAGCACCACTTTGGGGCACTTCGAGGCGGGCAGGTGCTGGTGGCAGTGGGCCATCACTTCGTCGGCGGTCACCGCGCTGCCGGGTTCGCGCTGGCAATAAGCGCCGACTTCTTCGCCGTAGTAGCGGTTCTCGAACCCGACCGCCAGACCGACGCGCACGCCCGGGCATTTTGAGAGCACTTCGTCGATCTCGAACGGCGACAGATTCACGCCGCCGCGGATGATCAACTCCTTGATGCGGCCGGTGATGAAGAAGTAGTCGAGGCCGTCTTCCCCCTTAAGCAGGAATCCCTCGTCGCCGCTACGGAACCAGTCGAAGGCGAAGGTGTCGGCGTTGGCCTTGGGATTGTGGTGGTAGCACTTCATCACGTTGTGGCCGCGGATGACGATTTCGCCACGCTGACCGGGGGGGACGGCGCGGCCCTGGGCGTCGTGGATGGCCATTTCGTTGGCGATGATGGGACAGCCGATGGAGGGGAAGCCGTGGTCGTACATCCAACGGCAGTGGGTGTCCCAGTCGAGGTCGACGGGGAGGAAGCAGGAGTAGCAGACGGTTTCGGAAAGGCCGTAGCCGTGCAGGATTTTGAGATGGAATTTCTCCTGGAAGTCGCGTGCCAGTTCGACGACGAGGGGTCCGGCGCCGCAGATGAAGTGGCGGAACCGCGGGAGCGTCGCGCGGTCGTAAGGCTCTTTGGATTCGAGCAGGAATTGCAGCAGCGTGGGCACGACGCTGACGATGTGAACGCCGTGATCGGCCAGTTTTTTCCAGAAGCCGCCGCTGCGGAAGCGGTTGTTCATGACGACCGAGGCGCCGACGAAGGAGGGGGTAATCAGCGTGACGACGGTTCCGTTGACGTGATGAATGGGCAGCACGAGCATCATGACGGTGTCTTCGGTGATGCGGTGCCACTGGCTGATGGCGTAGGCGTCGGCAAAGAGCTGCTTCTGCGTCAGGACGACGCCCTTGGGCATGCCGGTGGTGCCCGATGTATAGACCACGAGCGCTTCGGCGTCCCAGTGACAGTCGTCGGCGAGGCGAGCGGCGTCGGCGTCGGCGCGGCTCAGCTCGGCGTGGAAGTCGCTCCAGCCCGGCGGGACATTCGCGGAAGAGCGGCCATCGTCGGTCATGACGGCGAGTTGGGTGTCTTTGGGCACGACGGCGGCTACGGAGGCGTAACGCTCGGCGAGGCTGTCGTGGACGATGAGGACGCGGGCGGCGGAGTTGCCGACGATGTAGCCGACGCGGTCATCGGCCTCGGAGGGATTGACGGGCACGACGCGTGCGCCGAGCGACCAGGCGGCGAAGTAGATGGCGGCGGTGGTGGGCTGGTTGCGGGCGAGCGTGGCGACGGCCTGGCCGGGGGCGATGCCGAAGCGGTTCTGGAGCAGGGCGGCTACTCGGCGGATGAGGTCGCCGAACTGGCGATAGGTGAAGCGCTGGGGCGCTTCGTGATCTTCGCGGCAGGGGTAGTAGAGCATCCAGGTCTTGTCGCCGTAGCGATCGACGTTGTGTCGCCAGAGGGCGGCCATGTTGGGCCAGGGCAGATGGGGATCGATGTCGGGGAGGGCATCGCAGCGGTGGGCGCGTTCGATGCGGACGACGTCCTCGGGACGGACGGAGGCTTCGAGGGTCGACGAATTCGCGGCGGCGGGTTGGGTCATGGCGACGGTCCTCCCGGTGCGATTGGTGATCTTGCGATTATCAGGATGACGAATGGAAAGGGGGGATGCAAGGAGGGAAAGTCGAAAGTCGAAATGAAACGTCGAATAGTCGGAGCGGAAGTCGAGCGGACGGAAAGCAGCGACGGAGCGAGGGAGGGGGAAGGGATTCGAGGCTTGCAGATCTCAGAGCTGAGATTTTCGATTTTCGATTTGAGATTTCACACGGGCAACTGACCACTGGCTTCTCCCTTCAGCTTCAGGCTCATGGCTTGCGGCTTATGGCCGACGGCTGATGGTTCATGGTCTTCACAGCGGACCCTGCGGACGGCACGCGTGCGACATGTCTGCATTTATCGCACTACAATGCGCGCGGATCACACTCCGGCGGGGATTGCCCGCTTGATGCGGCGCCGCTGTCGCCGGCAGCGACGATCCTCGCGCCGCCATGAGCCGCACCATCGTTGAACCGCCCGCGTCCGAGTCCGATGCCGCGCAGCCGTTACCGGCGGGCGCTTCGGGCGGCGCTGCGCCGGGTTCTTCGCGTCGCACCGCGATTCTGCTCGGGGCGGCGACGCTGCTGACGATGGTTCCGGTGACGCTGCTGGTGCCGGTGCTGAAGCCGCTGGTGGCCGATCGGTACGGGGCGTCGGCATTCTGGACGCATTTTTTTCAGTCGTGCAACTTGCTGGGCGCCGCGGCGGCCACGCCGGTGATTGCGATGATCTGCGATCGCGCCGGCTCGCGCATGCGCACGGTGTCGCTGGCGCTGCTGGGCGATGCGTTGCTGCTGGCGCTGATGGGGTTCGCGCCGACGCTGGCGACGCTGCTGGCGGCGCGATTCTTCGAGGGAATCACGCACATGCTGGCGCTGTCGGCGCTGCTGGCGGCGGCGGCGGACCACGCCGAGCCGACGCGGCGGGGGCGCGTGATGGGCGTCGTGGGGGCGTGCGTGATGTTCGGCACGGCGCTGGGCACGCGGCTGGGCGGCAAGGTGCCGGCGGAGTGGTCGTTCTTCGTTTCCGCGGGCGTGTCCTGCTTTGCGGCGTTGCTTGTGGCGGCGCTGCTGCGCGAGCCGGCGCGGCGGTCGGCGGCGCGTCACTGGCGCGACGCGGTGTGGCTGTTGCGGCGACATCCGGCGCTGGGGATCGCCTATGCGTACACGTTCATCGACCGGTTCTGCGTGGGCGTGGTGATCAGCAGCTTCGTGCTGTTCCTGGCGAGCGTGCACGGCGCGAACCCGGACCGCATCGGCGGGCTGCTGGCGGCGTTTCTGGTGCCGTTTGCACTGCTGGTCTATCCGGCCGGGCGGCTGGTGGACCGCGTGGGCGCCGTGTGGCCGCTGGTGGCGGGCAGCGCGGGGTTCGGCGTGTTGATGGCGCTGTACGGATTCACGCCGATGGGGTGGATGGCGGCGTTGATGCTCGGATGCGGCGTGCTCAGCGCGGTGATGTTCGCGCCGACGCTGACGCTGTGCGCCGAGCTGTCGCCGGGCGATCAGCGCGGGGCGGCGTTTGCAGGATTCAACGCGGCCGGATCGCTGGGGTTCCTGTGCGGTCCGCTGGCCGGCGGCGGCTTGTGCGCGCTGCTGACGCCGCGCCTGGGAGAGGCGGGAGCGTACCGGGCGACGTTCATGGCGGCGGGTGGGATGGAGCTGCTGGTCGTGCTGGCGACGCTGTCGCTGTTGATGCGATTGCGCGCGGAGGGGAAGGCGGGGTGAGAAAGTCGAAATAAAACGTCGAAACGTCGAAACGGAAGACAGGGGAACAGTCAGTAGCGACGAAGGGAGCAGAGGGTCGGAATAAGAAAGCTCACGCAGAGGCGCAGAGGGCGCGGAGGACTGGATTCCCGCCTGCGCGGGGAAGACGGAACCACGGGCTGAAAGCCCGTGCCACGCGGACTTGGATTCCCGCTTGCGCGGGGATGACGGCTTTTGCTGAAAGCTGACGGCTGACGGCTGATGGCTGACGGCTTCTACGGCAATCGACCGCGCGTACGCGGGAATGGTGATCGGTCAATCCTGCTTCGTCGACATCGAGTCGGTGCCGTGGGGTTCGCGGACGAGGTTGCGGTTGACGGCGGGGATGCGCACGACAACGTCTTTCGTGCCGTTGGGGACGCATTGGCAGCCGAGGCGGCTGTAGTGCTTGACGTCGTAGGCCTCGTCGATCATGTCGTTTTCGGAATCGGTCGGCTCGTTGCAGGAATCGAGGCCCTCGATCACGTGCACGTGGCAGGTGCTGCACGCGCAGACGCCGCCGCAGGCATGATCCAGCTCGATGCCGTTGCCCATGCAGATGTCGAGGATGCTGCCGGGCAGGCCGTGGTCCTCGTAGGGGATTTTCTCCGGGTCGATGACGAGTTTGTGCTCGCGGCCGGCCTCGTCGATGACGGTGAGGTTGTATTTGCGGCGGGGTTTTTCGACCTGAAGGTCGGTGATGTAGGGATTGCGGTTGCCTTCCATGATCGCCTCGCTTGCGAGCGCGGTGGGGCGCGTCGCGCAGGGGTTTCACATCATAGGGCCGATGGCGCGGGCGCGGAGCAGCGCCATTCGCCTTCGGTCATGCGTCATGTTTGCGGTCTCGGCCCATCGGTATTGTAACTGCTGATGCGGGCGAGTTCTGCGGGGGCTGAGCAGGATCGCCGGGATCGCGCAATCAGGGATACTCCACCGAAACTTGCGGCGTACGACGTCGCTCCCTCACGGTCGCGGTTCGGATCAGCGGCGTGCAGCCGTGCGTCGTCACAATGACTTAAGTGTTTCGCGGACGGCAGTCTCGGCCAGGCGGACGCACTGCTTGTCGAACTCGTCCAAGGCGCGATGCAGCTTTTCGGGATCGCCGGTGCTTGTCGCCAGTTTTCGAAGCACGCGGAGGCCCTCCTCGATCGCTTCGCGCTCGGCGGCCGGCAACTGATCGCCCACTTTGGCCAGCATTTGCTCGGTCTTGGCGGTGTCGAACTCGACCTGGTTTCGCAGGTCGATGAGGCGATGGGCGGTCATGTCTTCTCGCGCGAAACGGTAGCCTTCGGCGGTAATGCGCTGGACCTCGGCGGAAGTGAGGCCGTGGGCGGGGATGACCTGGATGCTCGCCTCCTGGCCGCTGCGCTGCTCGAGGGCCGAGACGTTGAGGATGCCGTTGGCGTCGATGAGGAAGGTCACTTCGATTTTGGGGATGCCGGCGGGCATGGGTGGAATGCCGCCGAGAACGAACTCGCCCAGCGTGCGGCAGTCTTTGGCCAGCTCGCGCTCGCCTTGAAGGACGCGAATCTGGACGTTGGTCTGGCCGTCGACGAAGGTGGTGAACATCTCCGTGGCGCGGCAGGGGATGCGCGTGTTGGCCATGATGAGCTTGCCCATCGCGCCGCCCATGGTCTCGATGCCGAGCGACAGAGGGGTCACGTCGAGCAGCAGCAGGTCGCGCCGACCGCCGGAGAGAATCTGGGCCTGGACGGCGGCGCCGAGGGCGACGACTTCGTCGGGATTCAGCGCGGTGTAGGGCGGGCGGCCGAAGAACTGCTCGATTCGGCGGCGCACCAGCGGGATGCGCGAGCTGCCGCCGACGAGCACGACGCGGTCGATTCGGCCGGTCTCGATCCGTGCGTTGGCCAGGGCGCGGCAGCAGGCGATGACGGTTTCTTCGATGAAGGGTTCGATGAGCTGCTCGAATTCGTCGCGGGAGATTTCGCGGCGGTAGGTGCGGTCCCTGCCGAGGTCCAGCTCGAGGCGGGCGGAGGCTTCGGACGAGAGGCGGATTTTCACCTGTTCGGCCAGCAGGCGCAGCGACTGTCGCGTGCGCGGCGAGTCGATGTCGAGGTTGAACTGCTCGCGGACTTCGGTCTGCACGAGCGTCATGATGGCGCGGTCGAAGTCGTCGCCGCCGAGGTGCGTGTTGCCGTGGGTGCCGAGGACTTCGACGACGCCGGATTCGAGGCGCAGGATGGACACGTCGAAAGTTCCGCCGCCCAGGTCATAGACGGCGATGTGCGAAACGGCGTCGGCGTCGGCGGGCGCGGCGGTTAACGCCGGTGCGGCGGGCTGATCGGTCGATGTGCCGGTGCATTTGGACTTGTCGCCGATGGGCAGGCCGACGCGCGGCGGTTGCGGCGCCTTGCCGGCGACGCCGAGGCCGTAGGCCAGCGCGGCGGCGGTCGGCTCGTTGATGATGCGGACGACTTCGAGACCGGCAATTCGGCCGGCGTCGCGCGTGGCCTGGCGCTGCGAGTCGTCGAAATAGGCGGGGACGGTGATGACGGCGCGGTGGATTTCGCGGCCGAAGTGTCTTTCGGCGCGGGCTTTCAGCTCGCGTAGAACGAGGGCGGAGATTTCCTGCGGCGTGAGCCAGCGGCCGTTGATTTGGACGGCGATGACGTCGCGGGCGGCGGCGTCGGGGGGCTGATCGGCCGCGGAGTCGGTTTCCTTGCGGCCGACGCGATAGGAGAGATAGGGCAGTTCGCGCTTGAGTTGTTCGACGCCGATGCCCATGAGGCGTTTGATGGAATAGACGGTTTCGGCGGGGTGCTCGACGGCGTGAGCGCGGGCGTCCCAGCCGACGGTGACGCGGCCGTCGGGGGCGAAGCGCAGGACCGAGGGCACGCGGCCTTCGGCGTTTTCGTCGCGGAGGATGTGCGGGCCGGCTTCGTCGGCGTAGGCGACGAGGGAGAACGTGGTGCCCAGGTCGATGCCGACGATGATGTTGGGGGCGTCCGCCATGCGGGGAGCAAGCTCCTTGATTGGGTGCGGGTCAGCGGTGCGAATCGCGTTGTGTGGGCATGATAGTACGCGCGGACGTAATAAAGACGGAAGGGACGAAAAGGCGAGGCGTGGCCGCGCCAGCGGGTGAACACGGGCAGGATGTCCGTGCCGCGCGCAGGCTCGACAGGACGGGCGGGACGCCCGTACCACCCCGCGACTCGCGCTAATGGTGGGCCAGCCTTGTAACGTCGGGATTCTCGCGGGTGTAGAGGCCGACGGCGAGGAACACCAGGCCCATCAGGCCGTAGGCGATGGCGATGCCGTGGGCGCGGAAGGCCAGCGCGCCGGGTTGCGGCGAGGTGAACGCCGGCAGGTAGTCGACCGTGTTGCCGATCAGTTGATAAGCGTGCGACAGGCCGGCCAGCGTCAAGAGTCCGCCGACGGCCGACCAGGTGGCCGCGGCCGTGAAGCGGCGGTCGATCAGGCAGGCCGAGAGGGCGGCGACGATCATGCAGGTGAAGATGTAGCCGCGTTCCATCAGGTTCAGGCCGTGCAGCAGAAAGCCGTTGACTTCGGTGTTGAGATCGAACGTCAACAGGTCCTGCATGGTGCGGCCGACGGGCGGGATGCCGCAGGCAGCGATGAACGCGCCGTTGACGACGACGGCGCCCCAGGCGGCGATCGCCGGGAACAGGCCCATCGCGACGGCGGGCGCGTGTTCGCGCGGGGTGGCCTGAAACGCCTGCGCCGTTATGACGATACCGATCCACAGCACGATCGCGATGCCGGCTTCGATGGGAATGAGCTGGTGAACGAATGAGAGCGTGCCGGTCAGGCAGATGGCGGTGATGACGACGCCGTTGAGCGTCGAGTAGCCGGCCCGCGCGCCGAGGCCCTTCCAGCCGGGGTGGCCGATGTAGATCGTCGTGGGAAAGCAGCTACCGAACAGGGCGGCGAGGATGGTGCCGATGCCGTTGACGGACAGCGAGGCGCGGGTCGAGTAGCGATCGCCGCCAGCCTCGGCGGACTCGATGTTCTGCAGGCTGCCGATGACGTTGAACAGGCCCATCGGCACGATGACCGACAGGAAGCGCAGCCAGCGCGAAGGGTCTTCGGTCAGGGCGGCCCAGACGGTTCCGCCGCACCAGACGGGCAGTGCCCAGCCGCGCTCGGTCCAGGCCGCGCCGACGGCATGGGCATCCATCGCGCGGCCGGTCCAGTCCCCCGGAAGCACCCAGGCCAGCAGCGTGCCGGCGATGATGGCGGTCAGGCCGCCGGGCAGGCCGAGCGGGAAGCGCGTGCCGGCGAAGTAGGTGATCAGGACGATGGCGAGCGGAACCATTGTTATCAGCGGTCGCGACCAGATTTGCAGGGCGAACGTCATGGAGATGAAGCCGATGGCGATGCCGGCGAGCGTCGACAGCAGGGCGGCGCGGGGGGTTCCGCGGCGGACGCGCTCGGCGACGAACGCGCCGAGGAACTCGATCAGACCGCTGCCGATGCAGGCGACGAGGCCCATCTGCCAGGCAAGCTCTGCGCTGCCGGTCTCGCGATAAACGGGGGCCATGACGAAGAAGACATAGACGAGCAGCGAGGGGGTGTTGATGCCGTAAGGCAGGGCGGTGACGTCATCGCGGTTTTCGCGGCGGGCGAGGCGCCGGGCCTGGGCGGCGTAGAAGACGTTGCCGATGAGGATCGAGACGGCCGCGCCGGGGAGGATGAGTTCGTAGAGGAATCGTTCGTTGACGCCGGTCATGCCGCAGAGGGGTCCGCAGAGCGTGACGATAAGGAGGAGCTGAACGAGATTATCGACGAAGAGGCCGAAGAAGCCGTCGAGGTCGCGTCGAACGAACCATCGCATGGTTGATCCTCGCGCGCGGCAGTGTTGCCTGCGTCTGATTCATAACGTCGACAGGGCGGGTGGAACAAGGGGAGGCGGGAAACCGGGATCGGAAGACAAACGACGACGCGGCGGAGAACTGGATTCCGGCATGCGCGGGAATGACGGCGGGGCGACGAAGGTCGAGACTGTGAGTTGTTCGCTATCCCGCGCCGGGGATGGGGAGGCCGAGGCGCGTGAGGACCAGTTTGAGGTCGGCCCACGCCTTGGACTTGTCGGCGGGGTTGCGCAGCAGGTAGGCCGGGTGATAGGTGGGCATGAGCGGGATGGGCGGCTCGATGCCCAGGGGCGCGCCGGAAGGATGAAAGTCGTGAAAGCGGCCGCGCAACTGGCCGATGGGGGCGCGCGTGCTCAACAGCGTTTGCGCGGCGGGCGCGCCGAGCGCGACGATCACTTCGGGGCGGATGATGCGGAGTTGCTCCATGAGATAGGGCGAGCAGGCGATGATTTCGTCGGGGGCGGGCGTGCGGTTTTCGGGCGGGCGGCACTTCACCACGTTGCAGATGTACACGTCGCGGCGATTGAGGCCCATGCCGCGCTCGATCATGACGGTCAGGAGCTGGCCGGCGCGGCCGACGAAGGCCAGGCCGCTGCGGTCTTCCTCGAAGCCGGGGCCTTCGCCGACGAAGACGATGCGCGCCATGGGATTGCCCTGGCCGAAGACGGTGTGGGTGCGGCCGTGGACGAGACCGCACTTCGTGCAGCCGCGGACGTGGGTTTCGTTGAGGACGTCGAGCGTTCTTTGGCGGGCGACGGCCTCGGGCGTGTCGAGGACGGGCGGTCCGCCGGCGATTTCGATCAGGTGAGCCGGAACGCGCCCGGGAACGTTGTTGGGGGTGGGCGGCCGGTAGGCGGTGCGCGGGGCGGACGGCGGCGGCGCGGCGGCGGGTGCTCGCGGCGGAGTTGATTGGGCCGGCGGCGCGGGCGATGGGCGCGGCGGCGCGGCCGCGCTGAGGCGGCGAAGCAGTTCGCGCTGAACGGGCCAGGATGTAGCGCCGAGGAAGCGATCGGCTTCGGCGCGTTGGCGCAGTGCGGTGCGGATGTCGTCGAGCGCGTTGGGGTCCATGTCGGCATGGGGAACGATACGTTGCGACGTGAAAAAGGCAAGGGGGCGTGAGGGGGCGCCGGGGGATGGCCGGCGGCGCCTGAACCGAACCACGACCGCAAGGGAGCGCCCTGGCTACTTCCGTCGACAGCGCACTGACCGTATTCGAGCGTATGGCGACGCGCTGCGAAAGGTGTGGGCAGCCGGCAATCGAAGGGTGCTTGGCCGCCCCCTTAGAAAGTGTTTGAAAAGCGAACTCACCCTGGACTGAGCCGATGCAGCATCACATTGATCATGGCAATGAGGATCATCGCTTCGCTGCTCGACGTGAGCGTTTCGTAGTCCTTCGACAGGCGC
>WYBU01000147.1 GCA_011525745.1 Planctomycetaceae bacterium
ACTAGCGGGGGCTGGACTCGAACCAGCGACCTCCGGGTTATGAGCCCGACGAGCTACCAACTGCTCTACCCCGCAGCATGTGTCAGGAAGATAGGCGCGCGGGGCGGCGGCGTCAAGGCGCGGGCGACTTGTTGCGGGGCCTCCGCCGGACGACCATGCGGCCTGCGAACCGAGCCAACGGGTCGATCATGCAACAACCGTGGGTCGAAACAACCGAGCGTTTCACGCGGCGCGAGGCCGGCGTCATCTTCGACATGGATGGCGTGCTGGTCGACAGCCAGACCGCGCATCTGGAAAGCTGGAAGCAACTGGCGGCCGAGATCGGGCGAACCGTCACGGAAGAGCAATTCCGCGCCACTTTCGGCCGCACCAGCCGGGACATCATCGTTTCGCTCTTCGGCCCGCGGCACAGCGACGCCGACTTGCGGCGGCTCGACGAGCGGAAAGAGTTCCTCTATCGCGAACTGATCCGCGGGCGCGTGCCGGCGATGCCGGGGGCGATCGAGCTGGTTCGCAGCATTCACGCGGCCGGCTTGCGCATCGCGGCCGGCTCGTCGGGTCCGGCGGAAAACGTGCGGCTTGTGATGGACGAGTTGGGGCTGCACGCGTGGGTATCGGCCTGCGTCACGGGGCAGGATGTAACGCGGGGCAAGCCGGACCCGCAGGTGTTTGTGCTGGCGGCGCAACGGCTGGGGCTGTCGCCGCGGCGGTGCGTGGTCGTCGAAGATGCGCCGGTGGGGATCGAGGCGGGGCGACGGGCGGGCTGCCGGACGATCGGACTGTGCGGGACGCACGGGCGCGACGGGCTGACGGCGGCGGACGCGGTGGTTGAACGGCTTTCGCAGATTACGGCGGAAATGCTGGAGGGGTTATTGTGATGGTATTTGTCGGTAAATAACCGTCAGTGGTCAGTCGTCAGTCGCGGGGATCACGGGAGTGAGGTTGCCGGGACGCGGGTGCGAGAAGGGATTATCGCATCGGCGGAAGCTCGGACCGACATGCGCATGGCTCGCTCGCGGATTACGAGGGGTTATCCCGGTACCCATCATCGAGAGACCACCGCTGAATCGACGGGCCACCCGGATCCGCGCGCTAGCGCTGGAGGCATGGATCGGCGCTCACGCCGATGAGGCGGCGGGCCGCCCGGCGGTTGCTTCGGGCGGCGGCGGGACTATGCTGTTCGGCGGGCCGGGAACAAGATCACCTGAGTCGGGAATCGGGCGGCGATCCGGATTTCCCGCAACACAAGGGAGACACAAATGAAGCGGATTCTTTGCGCATCGGTCGTGCTGGTGCTGTCGGCGTCGAGCCTGTTGATGGGGCGCTCCTCGGCGGTCGCCACCGAGCAGTTCGAGGTCGACGCGGTTCATTCGAGCGTTCTGTTCCGCGTCAAGCATCTGAACGTGTCTTACTTCCACGGGCGGTTCAACGACATCAGCGGCAAATTCGCCTTTTCGGATGATCCGTCGGCGTGCATGTTCGACATTCAAATCAAGACCGACAGCGTCGACACGGGCAACGCCAAGCGCGAGCAGCACCTGAAAAGCCCGGACTTCTTCAACGCCAAGCAGTTCCCGACGATGGGCTTCAAGAGCAGTGAGGTGAAAAAATCGGGCGACAACACGTTCGACGTGACCGGCAGCCTGACGCTGCACGGCGTGACGAAGCCGCTGAGCGTAAAGCTGGAGCGGATCGGATCGGGCAAGGATCCGTGGGGCGGCTACCGAACGGGTTTCGAGAGCGTGTTCACGATCAAGCGCAGCGACTTCGGCATGTCGACCATGCCCGATGCGCTGGGTGATGAGGTGCGCGTGACGGTGGCGGTCGAGGGCGTCCGGAAATAGCCGCGGGCGGCGGTGACGAATCGTGCTGTTGCCTGCGGGACCGACTCCGCTAGAATAACAGCGCCAACGGGGACGTAGCTCAGTTGGGAGAGCGGTGCGTTCGCAATGCACAGGTCAGGGGTTCGAACCCCCTCGTCTCCAATTCCTCCCCCTTGCTGCTACGATAAGGGACCGATACGCCTGGCGGCGGTCAGGCGGCGCGAAAGCCGCGTCTTCGCAGGAAAGCCGTGAACCGGGGAACGAAGAAACGGCGCGGAGGAAAGTCAAAATTCGGAAAGAAGAATACGCAAAAGGATCGGCGAACGGCGGCGGATGGAAGAAACGCGCATCGGGGAGCGCTGTGAGACATCTTATCATCGTGAACCCGCCGCTGAAGCGGTGTACCACGTGGACCCCGGCGCGGGCGCTTGACGTTCGGATTGAGGATCAATCGGCGCGGCTGTGATTGAGGCATGGACATCTCGCGAATCCGCAACTTCTGCATCATCGCTCACATCGACCACGGCAAGAGCACGCTGGCCGACCGGCTGCTCGTGAAGACCGGGGCGGTCGCCGAGCGCGAGATGCGCGAGCAGTTCCTCGACGACATGGATCTGGAGCGCGAGAAGGGCATCACGATCAAGGCCAACCGCGCGACGCTCGATTACGACTACGCGCCGACCGCCAATCACAAGCCCAGCCCCTACGACATCGGACCGGTGCAGCGCGGCGCTTACATGTTGAACCTCATCGACACGCCGGGGCATGTCGATTTTCACTATGAAGTCAGCCGCGCCCTGGCCGCGTGCGAGGGGGCGCTGCTGCTGGTCGACGCCTCGCAGGGCATCGAGGCGCAGACGCTGGCGAACGCCTACAAGGCGATCGACGCCGGTCTGACGATCATTCCCGTCGTGAACAAGATCGACCTGGCCTCGGCCCATCCCGAGGACACCGCGCTGGAGATCGAAAACATCATCGGCCTGCCGGCCGACAGCGCGCTGTTCGTCTCGGCCAAGACGGGCGTAGGGATCGACGAACTGCTGCGGACCATCGTCGAGCGGATACCGCCGCCGAAGGGCGATCCGGAAGCGCCGCTGCGGGCGCTGATCTACGACGCCAAGGTCGATCCGCATCGCGGCGTCATCTGCCATCTGCGCGTCTTCGACGGCGTGATCGCCCGTCACGACAAGATCGACCTGATGAGCATCGGGCGCAGCTATCACGCCAGCGACGTGGGCAAATTCCGGCCGCGGATCGTCAGTACCGAGCGGCTGACGGCGGGCGAGGTGGGCTATCTGTTCGCGGGGATCAAGACGATCCACGACGTGCACATCGGCGACACGGTGACGCACAGCAGCCGGCGGTGCGCGGCGGCGATGCCGGGGTATCAGCCGCCGCGGCAGATGGTGTTCTGCGATTTCTATCCCGGGCCGGGGACGACGAGCATCCAGCTTCGCGAGGCGATGGAGACGCTGTGGCTGAATGACAGCAGCTTCTCGTTCGAGCCGGCGACCAGCGCGGCGCTGGGAACGGGCTTTCGCTGCGGCTTTCTCGGCTTGCTGCACATGAGCATCATTCAGGAGCGGCTGGAGCGCGAGTGCGAAGTCGACCTGGTGCAGACCGCGCCGACGGTGCCGTTCGAGATCGTGCTGAACGACGGGAGCGTGCAGCGGATCGAAAGCCCGGCCGATCTGCCGGAGGCGAGTCACTACCGGGAGGTCCGCGAGCCGATCATCAAGTGCGACATCATCGTGCGGGCGCAGGACATCGGCAACTTGATGAAGCTGGCCGAGGATCGCCGCGGCACGCACCAGAAGACCGAGTACCTGTCGCCGCAGCGCGTGATGCTGACGTATCAGTTTCCGCTGTGCGAAGTTATTTACGACTTTTACGATCGGCTGAAGAGCCTGTCGAGCGGCTACGGCACGATGGACTACGAGGTGA
Source organism: Planctomycetaceae bacterium (assembly GCA_011525745.1). GTDB lineage: Bacteria > Planctomycetota > Phycisphaerae > UBA1845 > UTPLA1 > PLA4. The sequence continues at coordinate 3,768 of WYBU01000147.1, forward strand.
TCGGGTTCCAGGCCGGCGAACTGGTGAAGCTGAACATTCTGGTCAACGGATCGCCGGTCGATGCGCTGTCGGTGATCGTGCACCGCACCAAGGCCGAGCAGCGCGGCCGGCGGTTGATCACGCGGCTGAAAAAGGAAATCGCGCGACACCTGTTCGAGATTCCGCTTCAGGCGGCGATCGGGAACAAGGTAATCGCGCGGGAGTCGATCAAGCCGGTGCGCAAGGACGTGACGGCGAAGTGCTACGGCGGCGACGTGACGCGCAAGCGCAAGCTGCTGGAGAAGCAGAAGGAAGGCAAGAAACGGATGAAGCAGGTGGGGCAGGTGGCGATACCGCAGGAGGCGTTCATGGCGGTGCTGGATCCGGGGGATTAGAGTCGAAAGTGGGAATTCAAGAGTCGAAACGAAACGTCGAAACGTCGAAGAATCGAAAAGTCGAAACAAGCAACTGATGTAAGCGACGGAGCGACAAAGGGAAGGTTGGGGCGAATCGACTCACGAAGCAGACGGCCCCGGATGGCGCGGCGGGCTGTAGCCACGGGCGTAGATCGCCGAAGGCGGACAGAACCCGTGATAAACGGCATTTGTTATCACAATTCCGCCGGAGGGCGAACGGCGCCGTCCGATCGACGCCGACAGCGTGGACCCGCAGCCCTGGAAAAAAACGCGACGCGGCGCGCTCCCCCCGAAGCGCGCCGCGGTCGCTGGTCCGCCGCCCGCGCTGCCGCGATGCTTTTCCCCCCGGAAAGCACGAGCCCTTCTGGCCGCGGCGGCAGGCGACGGAAATTCTCTGTTTCGACCGTCGTCGATGACGGTTGATGCGGCGGGCGACGGGATGATGCGCACGGGCTGCAAGCCCGTGCCACGCGTTCACGGGCGAGACGCCCGTACCACCCATCATCCAGCGCCCGTATCACGCATCATTCCACGCCCGTACCGTGCGACGCGTGGTTGCACGGCCGCAAGCCGAGCGATTCGAGCGACAGTGCGTCCTCCTGTTCAATGACCCCGTCGTCCGCCGCCGGACGCTGCGCGTGGACGGCCTTCAGATAGTCGTCGATGCCGATTGTCGGAATTCGCAGGCCGACGCCGTAGGCCAGCGCCATCGGGGCGCTCTGCGTGCCGATGGGAAACACGCGCGGGCTGAGGCCGGCGCGCATCAGGCGGGCGTCGATGTCCAGCACCTGCTGGGCCGAGGCGGCCTCGGACATGATGCTCTCGGCGCCGGAGGTGTGCTCCAGGCCGAGCAGATGACCCAGCTCGTGGCCGCCCACGTTGGCGATGGCCTGTGCGACCGCGCTCCACTCGGGCTGCAACGTGTCGAACAGCGCGATCGTCTCGGTGTAAATGATCGCTTCCTGCTGCGTCTGGCCGTTGAACCAGTCGACGCTGTCGGCCAGACCGAGATAGGCGGCGCTGTAACCGCCGAAGTAGAGCACGCTGTGCGGCCCGACGGGGCGGGCGTCGATGTCGCTGCGGTAGAACGTCACGTTGAAGTCGGCGTAGTCCTCGCGGAGCAACTGCACCACGCGGTCGATGATCTGCTGCTGATGTCGCTCGAGACGCGGGGCGATGGCCTTGGCGCTGAACGGCGGCACGCTTTGCAGCGGTTCCGACGCGATCTGAATAAACGAGCCGCCGCGGAATTCGAGCCAGACGACCTGCGAATTCGGCCCCGGCGCCTGGCCGATCGAAGGCGTGCGCGTCAGCGCCAGCGTGTACGCGGCGGTCGGCTGTGCCGCGGCGTTCGACAGGCCGGCCGTCTTGCCGGCGACGACGATATAAACGAATTCGTAATCGCGGCGCAGGCGGGCCGCGATGCGCGGATCGCGCTGGGCGGCGTAGTAGTTGCGGTCGTCGTTGGCCTCAATCAGCATCTCGTCCGAGCCGAACAGGGCGGCGCGGGTGTCGATGCTGGAACGCACGTCGATGGTGATCAGCTCGCCGGCGCGGACGGGACCGACGCGATAGACGTCGATGTCGTAGGCGCTGTTGAGGTCGCCGGTCAGATCGACGCGCTGGCCGTCGCCCCATTCGAGGAGCTGGGCCGAAGGGAAATCGTCGCCGGCGTCGTTTTCACTGATGGCCGGTCGGGCGCTGGCGTCGGAGGAAGCGCCGGCGAGGAGGCGCAGGGCGTCGAGCGGACTGCCGGAGCCGTCTTGCGTCAGCGTGGGCGCGGCGTCGCAGGAGAGCAGCGCAAGGGCCGATATCGAGGCGAGCGCCGATAAGGCGCGGACGGATGGCGAGCGTGGCCGGGGGGAAGGCATCGGAGCGACTCCGAGGGAGACTCGTCGCTGCCGACCTCCGAGATGGGCCAGCTCTGGCCGCGTCATCGGCGAGTGCGGCGGGAATCATGAATTGCGAGTGGCCGTTTGATTCAAACGCGCAAAGGTCGGCGGGGGGAGCCGACTGAAATCGCGATAAAAACGGACGATGTGCGGGGATAGGCGCATGAGGGCGCGTGACGTGGATGCGACGGGTTGCTTGCAGGTTCGCGTGCGCGTTCGGCTGGTTGCTTCGAGGTCCGATCATCGCGAACCCGCCGCCGAATCGGCGGGCCACCCGATGGGCGCGCGTAACGGGGGCGTCGTTATAATCCGCCCGCGTGTTCTCGCCCGTACATAAGACGATGGACCGCGACGATCTGCTGCGGCCGGAATGCGCCGAAGTCCTTGACGAGCTTTTCGCCTTGATGCGCTGGATGCAGACGCACGGGCTGGAATACTCGTCGTGGTACGGCCGGCTGGGGGCCTGGCCGTCGGCGTGGGAATGGATCAACCGGGGGCAAGACTACGAGCCGTGGCCGGGAAATCCGGATGAAATCCGCGTGCCCTGGTTTCTGCTGTGGGAGATCGCGTGGCTGGCCACGCACGCGCGGCTGACGCGCGGCGGATGCGTGCTGGACATGGGCGGTTCGGCGTCGCTGTTCGCATGTCTGCTGGCGGCGCGGGGCATGGAGGTGCACACGATCGAGCTGAACAACAAACTCGTGGCGCATACCTGGCGGTTGGCTCAGCGCACGGGCTGGCGGCTGCACGCGCGAACAATGGACATGCGGCATCCGGAGTTTCCGCAGGGGACGTTCGATCACGTGTTCAGCGTGTGCGTGCTGGAACATTTGCCGGTGTCGGGACGCGTGGCGTGCAATCGGCAGGTGCGGCGGCTGCTGCGGCCGGGTGGGACGGCGGGATTCACGTTCGACTACGGCAATCCCCAGGCGTTCGCGCGGCTGGATACGCCGCGGGACGTGCGGCGGCAGATCGTCGAGCCGTCGGGGCTGGCGCTCGATCCGGCGCACGAATTTGCGGACAACGGAAAGCGTTATTTGTTCGCGCCGCAGTATTTCGGGTTTGGGCGCGCGACGGCCGGGTTTGCGCGGACGTACGCGTGGCTGCGGGGGGAAGTGCATCGATGGCGGCCGGCGGCGCGGGATGCGCGATACACGTTCGGGGCGGTGGTGATGGGCAAGGAGGGCGGGGGATCCAGGTCCGAGCCGCAATCGCCATCGCCGCGAGAATGATCCGAGCCGCAAGCGCCAGTGCCGCGGCCAACGCCGATGCGAATCGACGAATTCGCGGGAAGGGATTCCTGCGGAAACGGGGTGCGAGAAGGGATCCTCACACCAGCTTGCGCCAGCGATGCGGTTCCTTAGCGATGCAGGGTTGGCTCCGGTGCTGGCGCTTGGGGCTCGGATCAAACTCGGATCAAACTTAGCGGCGCCGCAAGAAAGAAAACGGGCGTGGAGGATCGCTCGGTCCGCCACGCCCGGATCTCAAACCCCTCGCCTGTCGATTGGTGCGATCCAACCCCTCCCCACGGAAAGGATTACGGTGCCGTAACCATGATTGCCGAAACCGCGATTTCGAACACATCCCCGTTGTGCGCCAGCGCGTTGCCGACCGCGTTGATCGGCAGGGCCGGATCGAAATAGACCTGGCCGGCGTTGACGGTCATGTTCCCGTCATAGGCGGCCTGGCCCATGGTCCAGGTGAACTCGCCCGTCGCCGCGTTGGCGTCGTCGGGCTGCGGGGCGAACGCGTAGACCGCAGGATTCACCGCCGCGAATTCGCCGGGCACCTGGGCGGTCGCGCGGCCGCTGCCGATTGCGGTGCCGCCGTTGGCGGCCGTGCGGTTCTGATTGGTGTCGACGACGTTTTCCAGTGCGCCGGCGAGGTGAATGAACTTGCCGCCGCTGGACTGACCCGTGCCGCCGGAGCGGAGGAACATCACCATGGGCCGCTGGTTGGGCAGCAAAGTCGGAGGGAAGAACTCGCGCGGCAACTCGGCAAACACGTTGCCGAACGCCGCGCCGCCGTTATTCAGCATCGTGACGCCGGTCACGATAACTTCCACGTCACCGGCGATGGCGGCCAGGTTGAAGAGCGGCGCCGCGCCGCGTGACGTGACGTCGGCCGACGTCGTGCCTGGTCTCGTGGCGCGAATAAAGATCGTGAAGCCGTGAATCGAGTCATCGAGACCGGGAAAAACGACCGGGTCCGACGGAACCGACTTGACCGAGACGCGCGCCTGCGTGCCAGCGCCCAAGGCACTTGTCACGCTGTAAAAGACGCGGCCGTCCTGGGGATCGGTCGTGACGGCGGCATCGGCGGCGTCGCGTTCGCGGTCGCCGACGACGGCAACGCCGATCGGTTCGAGCGTCACCGGCTCGTTGTTGATGATGACCGTGGCGCCGTTGTCGGTCGTCAGCGTGACGTTGAAGCCGACGCCGGGTTGCACACGGCCCAACACGCTGCCGACGTTGAGGGCGCTAATCCCCGAAGGCGACAGCAATGAACCTGGCGTCAGGTTGCCCAGCGTGGTGCAGCCCGCAATCAGCAAGGCCACGGCGCAGAGCAGGCTGACAGTCGAGATGGCGATGCGCATAAGTCACCCTCCTGTTGCGCGTTGATCTCCGGCGTCGTGACCCGAGACAGACTGAAAAGACGCCGCAGCGCGCGGGCGAATCGCGGTAAAGCTCTGTCTCTTATAACGCAACGTGGCTTGGAGCGTCAAGGGAAAAACGGCGCGCCGCGGGCGGCCCCGGCCGCGAGCGGGCGGGGCGTGGGGGGTAACGCGGGCCGTTTGACCATCATTCTATAATGACGACATGGTCGGCGATTCAGACGGCAACCCCAGCCTGCGCGACAAGATACGCAACCTGCCCAAATCTCCGGGTGTTTACCTGATGAAAGACGGCCAGGGTCGCGTGCTTTACATTGGCAAGGCCAAGGACTTGCGTTCGCGGGTGGGCAGCTATTTCCAGGATTCGGCCGATCTTTTGGCGACGCGAGGTCCGGAAATCGCGCACATGGTAGGTCTGGTAGCGGACATCGACTTTCTCGAGTGCGACACCGAAGTCGATGCACTGCTTCAGGAAAACCGCCTGATCAAGGACATCCAGCCGCGCTACAACGAGCGGCTGCGGGATGACAAGTCGTTTCCTTATCTTGAGATTACGGTGGGAGAGGATTTCCCGGGCGTCTTCGTCACGCGAAAACCGCGCCGCAAGGGGGTCAAGCTGTACGGCCCGTTCACGTCGGCGGCCGGGTTGCGCGACGCGGTCAACGCGCTGCAAAAGGTCTTCAAATTCCGTACGTGCGAGCTGGACATTCGCGCCGCCGACGACAAGCGGCGGTTCTTTCGACCCTGCCTGCTGCACTCGATCAACCAGTGCACCGCCCCCTGCGCCGATCGAATCAGCCGCGAGCAGTACCGCGCGGACATCGACCGGCTGAAGCGCTTTCTGGCCAGCAAGCGCAGCGTCATTCTGCGACAAATGGAGCAGGAGATGAAAGACGCGGCGGCCGATCTGCGGTTCGAGGACGCCGCGTTGCTGCGCGACCGGATCAAGGCGATTCAATCGCTGTCGCTGTCGGGCGACGTCGATGAGCACGTGCAGCCGGAAGTGTTTCACGTCGATCCGCGGGCGGGGCTGGAGCGGCTGGCCAAGCTGCTGCGCCTGGACCAGGCGCCGCGGATCGTCGAGGGGATCGACATCGCCAATCTGCACGGCGAGGAGTCGGTCGGCTCGCTGGTGTGCTTCATCGACGGCATGCCGTTCAAGGGGGGCTATCGGCGGTTTCGCATCCGCTCGGTCGAGGGGATCGACGACTACGCGATGATCCGCGAGGTCGTGCAGCGGCGCTACAAGCACGCGGCCGAAGGCGAGGAGTTGTTTCCCGACGTGATTCTGATCGACGGCGGGCTGGGACAGTTGCACGCGGCGCTGGAGGCGTGCACCGATATGTTCGTCAAGCCGCCGATGGTGATTTCGCTGGCGAAGCGCGAGGAGCTGATCTACATCCAGAAGCGGGCGCAGCCGGTGAAGCTGTCGCGGAATGACGCGGCGCTGCGGCTGGTGCAGCACATTCGCGACGAAGCGCATCGCTTCGCGCAGCACTATCACCACATCCTGCGGCGAAAGAAGGTGTTCGAGGAAGAGCTGCGCGAGGGGCGGCGGCCCCCGCCTGTGCAGCGGCCGGCAAAGAGCGGAAAGGGGCGCAATCGCGCGGGCGGCAAGGGCGAGAAGACGCGACGCAAGTCGAAGACGAGCGAAGCGGAATCGGCCGGAACCGAGCGGCTGTTCGGCAGCGACAATCCGGGGACGATCGGGCTGCCGATCGTGATGCCCGAAAAAAGCGGCGGGCAGGTGCCGGATGCCGATTATCGTCAATTGCTGGACGGCGATTCGCCACCGGCGACGGGCAATGATGAGGCGCAGGTGCATCCCGACGTGGAGTAACGACACGGCGATGACTGATAATTCCGCGCACGACCTTCCGGGGATGCTAATCTTACACTAACAGTTATATTCTCCGCCCCAGGTGAAATGACTCGCGTGTGTTTTTGACTACGGCGAAAATTACGACCGAGTTGCTGCCGTATTTGATTCGGGATCGACTCCACAAGACGCCAACTCTTTCGCCGGCGATGATCAATCGCAACGAAGTGTCCGCGTCAAACAGACGATCCCGCGGAATCGCTAAGAACGCTCCGTCCTAGAAAAGCTGTTGCAGGTCAATCCCATTCGCCTACTCCCCCTGAATTGTGGTCGGCGCGCCGATTTTTCTCTTGACTCCCATAGGAGTGTATGTACACTCCATTAAGAGTGTTCACTTTCACCGGCGATTCAGGCCCGCCCCGCCGCGAGCACATCGTCCGATGGACGACGCAGACGCGGTCGACGGCCACGCGATTGCCGGTGACGCGGGAAGCGGCGGGATTGACGCAAGAAAGGAGATGGGTAGGCTGACCGGCCTTGTCATTCGTGGCACTCAGGAGCAGGACGTGGCCGCCGCAAAACGCAACCGCAAACGCGCAGGCGCCGTGACGCTGAAGATTCCGGCCGAGTTGTATCAGCGGCTCGGGCGGATGATCGAGGGAACGGGCTTTCGCAGCGTGACGGAGTTCGCGACGTTTGTGTTGCGCGATCTGGCGGCGGGCGGAGCCATCCGGCCCGAAGAAGGCCACGGCCTCACGCAGCGCGAAGTCGATCTGGTGCGCCAGCGGCTCAAGGCGCTGGGGTATCTCGAATAGTCCGGCCGGTTCCGGTCACTCATTCTTTCGAAATCTCAGAACGGGTGATGACGGTGGCGTCATGCCCGCACGGGCGGCTGCTCCGTCATTTCCGCGCATGCGGGAATCCGGTCGCGATGGCACTCGGACCGGACCCCCGCCTGCACGGGGGTGACGGTTCGATGATCCGAGCCGCAAGCGCCATCGCTGCGGTGAACGCAACATGAGCGTGTGACCCCGGCGCTGGCGCTTGGGGCTCGGATTAATCCGCGTGGCACGGGCTTGTAGCCCGTGCAAACACGAATCGGTCCGCCAGGCGGTCCCTACGTGCCGCTCGGATCAGGATGCAAGCGATTCGAAAGTGGAGGCGACAGATGGACCGGCGCAAGTTCGTACTATGCGGCGTGATGTGGGTGGCGGCGTTTCTCCTCGCCGGCCGCGCGGCGGCGGGTGACGACGTGACGCTGCTCAACGTGTCGTACGACCCGACGCGCGAATTCTACGTCGATTTCAACAAGGCCTTTGCCGAGCACTGGAAGGCACGCACGGGCCGCAACGTGACGATCCGCCAGTCGCACGGCGGGGCCGGCCGGCAGGCGCGGGCGGTCATCGACGGTCTCGAAGCCGACGTCGTCACGCTGGCGCTGGCGTACGACATCGACGTGATGGCCGAGAAAGCCCGCCTGCTGCCGCGCGACTGGCAGACGCGCCTGCCGCACAACAGCGCGCCGTACACGTCGACGATCGTATTCCTCGTGCGCAAGGGCAATCCCAGGGGCATCCGCGACTGGCCGGACCTGCTGAAGCCCGACATTGAAATCATCACGCCCAATCCGAAGACGTCGGGCGGGGCGCGGTGGAACTATTTGGCGGCGTGGGGCTACGTGATGCGGCGCGAGCTGGGCGACGATTCGAAGAGCGGCGGATGGCAGGACGCCGCGCGGGTGAAAGCCGCGGAGGAAAAGGCGCGGGCATTTGTGACGGCGCTGTTCAAGAAAGTGCCGGTGCTCGATTCCGGGGCGCGCGGCTCGACGACGACGTTCGTGCAGCGCGGCATCGGCGACGTGTTCTTGTCGTGGGAGAACGAGGCGTTTCTGGCGATCAACGAGCTGGGGCCGGAGAAGTTCGAGATCGTGGTGCCGTCTGTGAGCATCCTGGCCGAGCCGCCGGTGGCGCTGGTGGAGAAGTACGCCGACAAGCATGGCACGCGCGAGGTTGCTCAGGCGTTCCTGGAGTTCCTTTACTCGCCGACCGGACAGCGACTGGCGGCGAAGCACTTCTACCGGCCGGTCGAGCCGAAGCACGCCGATCCGACCGATCTGCGGCGGTTTCCGGAGGTGAAGCTGTTCACGATCGACGAGGTGTTCGGCGGGTGGGGCAAGGCACAGCGGGCGCATTTTGATGATGGGGGGATATTCGATCAGATTTATCGGCAATAAAAGGCACGAAGGCACGAATGGGAAACGTCGAAACGTCAAAACGCGGAGCAATCGGTCGTGAGTGCGCCAACGCGGCGGTGACTGCTGATCCGAGCCGCAAGCGCCGGCGCGGCGCTCAGTCAGAGCCGCGAAGCGTCAGCGAGCGGGATGGGGTGGTTCGGTGATTTGTGAATCGTCTCAAACTTGTGACATGCGTGCAGCGCGCCGACGGGCTTCGGACGCACAGGTCAGAACGCGTATGAAAAGCACGACTCAAGGCGCCAGTGGCAGTCGAACATTTCGCTCCTTGCGACGACGGCGCGGCGCTCCCTCACGGTCGCGGTTCGGTTCAGGCTCCTCAAGCACATGCCAGGGAAACATGCTCGCTCGCGCTTGCGACGGGCGGATCCCGCTTGCTTGCGCTGCGCGGCTCTGATTCTCAGGGGATGCACCTCCGCGCAGGCGGGAGCCGTGCCACGCGAGGAATGACACGACGATGCCGGCGATGCAGAAAAAACCGAGCGTGCTGCCGGGATTCGGCCTGAGCCTGGGGTACACCGTGATGTACCTCAGCCTGATCGTGCTGATTCCGCTGGGCGCGCTGTTCGCGCGGACGCTGGCGATGAGCTGGGCGGATTTCTGGAGCGCCGTGAGCAGCGCGCGGGTGTGGGCGTCGTACAAGCTGACCTTCGGAGCATCGCTGATTGCTGCGATCATCAACGCCGTCTTCGGCTTCGTGGTGGCGTGGTCGCTGGTTCGCTACCGCTTCCCCGGCCGCAAGCTGATCGATGCAATCGTCGACCTGCCGTTCGCGCTGCCGACGGCGGTCTCGGGCATCGCCCTGACCGCGCTGTACGCGCCCAACGGCTGGTTCGGTCGGTGGCTGACGCCGCTGGGGATCAAGGCCGCCTTCGCGCCGCTGGGCGTGATGATCTCGCTGACGTTCATCGGCCTGCCGTTCGTCGTGCGCACGCTCCAGCCGGCGCTGGAGGACCTGGAAGCCGAGTCGGAAGAAGCGGCGGCCAGCCTGGGTGCGGGGCGATGGAGCACGTTTCGCCGCGTGATTCTGCCGGCCGTGCTGCCGGCGCTGCTGACCGGTTTCGCGCTGGCGTTAGCGCGGGCACTCGGGGAATACGGATCGGTCGTGTTCATCTCCGGCAACATGCCGATGCGGACCGAGATCACGTCGCTGTTGATCGTGACGAAGCTGGAACAGTACGACTACGCGGGCGCCACGGCGATAGCGGTGGTGATGCTGGCGGCGTCGTTTGCGATTCTCCTGGGGATCAATCTGCTTCAGTGGTGGGCGGGCGCGCGGCGGCGGGGAGCGACGTAGGCGATGAGCGCGATCACGACGATTTCCGCGCAGCGATCCGCCGCAATCGGCCACAAGCCGAGCGCGGCAACGGCCGAACCGGCGTGGACGCGCCGGCTGCTGATTTCTATTTCGCTGGGCTTCCTCGGCCTGTTCCTGCTGGCGCCGCTGCTGGTGGTGTTTGCCGAAGCGCTGCGCGGCGGCGTGCGGGCCTATGTGGCGGCGTTCGCCGATCCCGATGCACGCGCGGCAATCCGCCTCACGCTGCTGGTGGCCGGCATCTCGGTGCCCGTGAACCTGGTCTTCGGCGTGATGGCGGCGTGGGCGATCGCCAAATTCGAGTTCCGCGGCAAGAGCGTGCTGGTGACGCTGATCGACCTGCCGTTCGCGATCTCGCCGGTGGTCAGCGGGCTGGTTTTCGTGCTGCTGTTCGGCATGCAGGGCTGGCTGGGGCCGTGGCTGGCGGCGCACGACATCCGGCTGATCTTCGCGGTGCCGGGAATCGTGTTGGCGACCGTGTTTGTCACTTTTCCGTTCGTCGCCCGCGAGTTGATCCCGCTGATGCAGGAACAGGGAACCGAAGACGAGGAGGCGGCGCTGTCGCTGGGCGCCGGCGGCTGGCAGACGTTCCGGCGGGTGACGCTGCCGAACGTGAAGTGGGCGCTGCTGTACGGCGTGATTCTGTGCAACGCGCGGGCGATGGGCGAGTTTGGCGCGGTGTCGGTGGTGTCGGGGCACGTTCGCGGGCTGACGAACACGATGCCGCTGCACGTGGAGATACTTTACAACGAATACAACTTCGTGGCCGCGTTCGCGGTCGCCTCGCTGCTGGCGCTGCTGGCGTTGATCACGCTGGCGGCGAAGCAGCTCGTGCTGATTCGCGAGCAGGCCGCCGTCAGGAAAGGATGAGATATGTCGCCTGGAGATTTGTTTGTTTCGGCGATCGTGGAAGGGCTGGCGGGGCTGTTGATCGGCATGATCAACGCGCTGTTCAGCGCCGTCGTCGGCTCGATTCTGACGCCCATCCTCGAGCAATTGATGCAGTCGCTCGGACTGGGAGCGTAGGACCGGACGGTCCGCACAGCGGAATGGTCCGCACAGCCGACTCTGCGTCGGCGCCGCAAGCGCGGCGGTATTTGCTCGGACGTCAGGCGAATCGCGGAATTCGCGGGAACGGATTCCCACACCAGCGGACCCTACGTCGGCGCCGCGGGAATTTCATCGCCGATCCCCCACGATCGCGGCTGGGCTGACCGTTCGGAGAGGAGCACGCATGAGCGTCGAAGTGCGGCACATCACGAAATGCTTCGGCTCGTTCGTGGCGCTGGACGACGTGTCGCTGCACGTGCCGACCGGGAGACTGGCGGCCTTGCTGGGACCGTCCGGCTCGGGCAAGACGACCCTGCTGCGCATCATCGCGGGGCTGGAGTTCGCCGATGCCGGCAGCGGGCCGGTGCTCTTCCACGACGAAGACGTGGCCGGCACGCGCGTCGGACAGCGGCGCGTCGGCTTTGTGTTTCAGCACTACGCACTCTTCCGGCACATGACGGTGTTCGAGAACGTGGCTTTCGGCCTGCGGGTGCGTCCCCGCCGGCTGCGGCCCCCGCGGGACACGATTCGCGCCAAGGTGCGTCAGCTTCTGGAACTGGTGCAGCTCGACCACTTGGCGTCGCGCTTCCCCAGTCAGTTGTCGGGCGGGCAGCGGCAGCGCGTGGCGCTGGCCCGGGCGCTGGCGGTCGAGCCGAAGGTGCTGCTGCTGGACGAACCGTTCGGCGCGCTGGACGCGCGGGTGCGCAAGGAACTGCGCCTGTGGCTGCGGCGGCTGCACAGCGAGTTGAACGTCACGAGCGTGTTCGTCACGCACGATCAGGACGAAGCGCTCGAGGTTGCCGATCAGATCGTGGTGATGAACCGCGGCCGGATCGAGCAGGCCGGCACGCCGGACGACGTGTTTCATCATCCGAAGACTGAGTTCGTGCTGCATTTTCTGGGCGAAGTCAATCAGTTTCACGGGCGCATCGGCGCCGATCGCGTGCACCTGGGGCCGATCGAGCTGCCCTACGAGGGCAACGGCCACGCCGTCGGCAGCGACGCGCGCGTGTTCGTTCGGCCCCACGACGTGACGATCGACACGAAGACCAACGGCCTGCCGGCCATTCCGGCCGTTGTGCTGCGAATTCATTCGGCCGGTCCGGTCGTGCGTGTTGAGCTGCGCACGTCGGCCGGCCAGTCGCTGGTGGCGGTGCTGTCGCAAGAACGGTTCGACACGATGCATTTGTCGCCGGGGAACTCGGTGTTCGTGCGGCCGCGGCACATCCGCGTGTTTACGGAAGCGCAGTCGCCGGGAGTGGTGTTCGGCGATTCGGCGGGTGGATCGGCGGCCTGACCGGCGGCGTGCCCGCGGCGCAGGCTCGATCGTCCGACGGAAGGAGGCTGGCCGGTGATTGGCAACGTTCGCGCGGTTTCGGCGTGGACCCTCATGATTCTGTCGATGGTGTGCAGCGACGCCACGGCGCAGTCGTCCGAGCCGCGGAACGCTTCGACGGCGCCGTCACAGACTGTCGCGACCGCCGGCGCGCCGCATTCGAGCGCGACGCAGAAGGCCGGCGCGACTTCGCAGCCGGCAGCGCCGCTGACGCTGGATTATTACGTGCGTCCGCCGGGCTACGGCACGGTGGGCGAGACCGAGCCGCCGCGCTACGCGCGCACGCTGAGTCAGACGGGCATTCCGTCGCTGGCGGAGTTGAACTGGCTGGACTTCGGCATTGACTTCCGCAATCGCTTCGAGTATCGCGACGACGACTATCGCCGGACGCGCCTGACGCTGGACACGCCGTTTCTGCTGCGCTCGCGGATGTACGTAGGCATTCATGACATATTCGATCCGTTCCGGTTCGTGTTGGAATTCAAGGATGCGCGATGGGAGAACAGCAAGTTTCCCGACACCGATCGCGAAGTGGACGAGAACGACATCATTCAGGCCTACGGCGAGCTGTATTTCAAGGACGCGCTGGGGCCGCAGCGCCCGTTACGGCTTCAGGCCGGACGGTTCGCGTTCGACTATCTCGACCGCCGGCTGATCAGCCGCAATCCGTGGCGCAACACGGTGAACAACTTCGACGGCTTTCGTGCCATCCTGGGGCAGCAGTCGAACGATTGGCAACTGGACTTGCTGGCGATGCAGCCGGTGGAGCGCCGCCTGCGTCAGCCGGACCGGACGGACGAAGAGGAGTGGTTCTACGCGGCGATCGGTCAGTGGCGGCGGTGGTCGAAGATCATCACGTTGCAGCCCTACTACCTGGTGCGCGATCAGGACCGCAAGGACCCGACGCGGGCGGACCGCGAGATTCACACGCTGGGGCTGCGCGGCTACGGCTACGTCGGCGACACGGGGCTGGACTACGACTTCAACATTGCGCTTCAGGTCGGCGACGACGGGCCGCGCGAGCAGCGGGCGATGGCGGCCGCCGGCGAGTTGGGCTACACGTTCAAGCACGCGTGGAAGCCGCGGCTGAGCGCATTTTGCGGATATGCCAGCGGAGATCGCGATCCCAACGACCGGACGACCGAGCGCTTCGATCGCAATTTCGGCTTCGCCCGGCCGTGGTCGTCGAACGACTATTTCGTGTGGGAAAATGTCATCGCGCCGAAACTGCGGCTCGAGATGCAGCCGCACAAGCAGTTGACGTTCGAGACGGGCTACCACGCCTACTGGCTGGCCAGCGACAGCGATTCGTGGTCGAGCGCCGCGCGACGGGATCGGCTGGGGCGCAGCTGCGACTTCATCGGCCACGAGCTGGATGCGCGACTGCGATGGAAGGTCGATCCGCGGGTGGAAGTGATTCTCGGTTACGCTCATTTCATGCCGGGCGGATTCACAAAGAACACCGGCGACGCGGATGACAGCGATTTCTTCTATGTCGAAACGTCGTTGCAGTTGTTTGAGTAAAAGTCGAAAGTCAAATGTCGAAAATCGAAACGTCAGAACGTCGAAACGTCGAAACGAGCGGCGACGGCCGCGCAACCTTCAGGCTGATTCGGAGCGGACCGGGTTGCTCAGCGCCCCGATTCCGTCAATCTCGATCGTAATCACGTCGCCGGCGCGCAAATAGACGGGCGGATTGCGCGCAAAACCCACGCCCGATGGCGTGCCCGTGAGAATCACCGTTCCGGGCAGCAGCGTAAACTGGTGCGAGAGAAAACTGACCAGTGTCGGCACGGCAAAAATGAGGTCCGACGTCACGGCGTCCTGCATCAGCGCGCCGTTGAGGCGGGCGCGGATCGGGGCGGCCGCCGGATCGAAGCCGTCGGCGGCGGCGAGCGCCGGCCCCAGCGGACAAAACGTGTCGAAACTCTTGGCCCGCGCCCACTGCTTGTCGCGCTTCTTCTGACAGTCGCGGGCCGAAACGTCGTTGGCGCAGGTGTAGCCGAGCACGTGCGCGAGGGCGTCTTCCGGCGCGATGTTGCGGCAGCGCCGGCCGATGACGATCGCCAGCTCGGCCTCGAAGTCGACTTCGTCCGGCGCGCTGCGCGGCAAGACGATCGGCTGCTCCGGACCGATGACGGCGGTCGTGGCCTTGAGGAAAACCAGCGGCTCGTCGGGCAACTTCGTCAGCCCCTGCTCCTCGGCGTGCTTGCGGTAGTTCAGACCGATGGCAAAGACGTTGGGCGGATCGACCGGCGGCAGCAGTCCGACGACGCGGATGGCATCGGTTTCGAAGGCGTCGACGGCGAGCGCGGCGCCGCGCGGCCCATAGCGAGCAGCGCGAAATGGGTCGCCCTTCATCGGAAAGGCGCGCGGTGACTCGGGCGGCGCAGCCGAATCAAGGCGCCCCCAGGAAAGACGGCCGTCGGGATCGAGGAATCGAATGATCAGCATGGGGGCTGAGTGTAGGGACGGGGCCTGGGAATCGGAAGCGAATTTCTGCGAACGCTTTGAGTCGTAACAGCGTTCCCCTTCGGATTCGTGTGACGTGCGGGCATCCGCGCGCGGAAAGCCCGCCGCACCTGCGGCGGGTTGCCGCTGCGTCGACGCCGACGGCGCGGTTTACGACGTCAGCCGCGCGGCCCAGTCCATCGGCCAGCGGCGCAGCAACAGCGCGCCGCACGCCAGGAACAGTGCCGCGGCCGGTATCAGCAGCAGTCGCCGCCGCTGCCGCGCCCCGGCCACGACATACACGATACCCAGTATCGCAAAAGTCAGCGGCCGAACCCAGCCGCCGGCCAGTCGTCCCGTGCATTGCAGCAGCGCCGCCGCCGGCAACAGCATCGCGGCCGAAATCCACAACGACGGTGCAAACGGCTCGGCCCGCGTGCGCGGCAGCCACTCCGCCGCCAGCAGAACGATCAGCGCCGCGCCGGCCAGCACGACGGCCGCGTTCTGCGCGATCCAGCCGCGCAGATCCGAATGCGGCCAGCGGATGAACGCAAACAGAACCATGCCCGCCAGCGACGCGACGCACAACGTCGCCAGCGGCGCGTCGCGCCGCTTCAACGCAAAGCCGCCCGTCACAATCGCCAGCAACAGCAGGCCGGCCAGCCCGGCGATCCAGCGCGCCGGCGTGTTGTCGGGGCCAAACGACATGCGCCCGCCGGGCCACGTCGTCATGTTGAACGCGACCAGCACGCCCAGCGCGGCGATCATGAAGCCGGCACGGCGCGTGTAGCCGATCAGCCGGCCGGTTGTCGTCCACGCCACGCCGTCGCGAAGCTGCTGCTCCCACACGCCGGGCAGCCAGTAGTAGAAGAACGACATGACCGCCAGCGCCAGCGCCGCCGCGTTCAGCAGCACCGGCAGCCGCCGCATGTGCTCGGCCGCCGGATCGTCGGCGACCAACATGACCGCCAGCGTCACGGCGACGGCCGTCAGCAGCGCCAGGCCCAGTCCGGCGATGTTCGAGTTCCACTTGCGGTATGCGCTGAAGAAACACGCCGCGCCGGCCGCCATCGCCGATGTCGCGCTGAACCAGCCCAGCGGCGTTTGAACCAGACCGGGACGAACCGCGTGATAGACCGCCAGAATCAGAACATGGGCCGCGATCATCGCCAGCAGTTCCTCGAAACCCGGCCAGGCCGGGTAGCCGGTCAGCAGCCGCTCGAGCTTCTTCGGCCAGGCCGACGCCCGTCGACGCCGAAAGCGGCGATCGCGCAGCCAGGCGGCGACGACCAGCGTCGCGGCCATGCCGGCCTGCATGTTGAGCGTCCAGGTCCACCAGGCCGGCCGCCAGCCGGTTGCGGGCAGCAACAGCTCGCTCGGCTCCCAGAGAATCGAGCCGGAAATGGTCAGGCTTTGCCAGACGATGAACAGCGCGGCCAGCGTCAGCGACAGGACGGGCTGAAGTCGATCGCGAACGGACATGCGCCAGAAGATCATCGCGGTGGCCAGCGCCAGGAAATTGGTGGGCTGCTGCGGTAGATGATGATAAGGAAAGTCGGCATCCAACAGGCGCTGGAGCACGTGCTCGAACGTGATCCAAATGATCAGAAACGCGGCAAACACGCCGAAGAACAGCGCCCCGCCGCGAAACGCCGCGGCGGTTCCCGTCACGGGCGCGGGCCGTGGGGCGTGAGCGGAATCGTGATGCGTCGAAGCGGCGTCGCCGGCCCGATGTTCATGTGCGCGATCGGCGGGATGATCGCGCCGCGCGGCCCAGGCGCAGACCGCCCACAGGGCCGACAGCGCGGATGAGACGCGCAGCCAGACGAACTCGACGTCGCCGGGCGCGCGCCAGCCCCAGCGATGATACAGCAGCAGCGCCGTCACACTGGCGCCGGCGACGAACAGGCCGGCGCCCCACGCGCCGGGCAGACGACGTCGCGCGATCAGCGCGGCCAGCGCGGCGACGGCGGTCGGCAATGCCACGTAGTCGGACCACATCGGGGATCATCATAGGGGATGGCGGCGGGAAGCTGGATACCGGGAAGCGGGCGAAGAGAAGGTCGAAGTTCGAAAATCGAAAGTCGAAATGAAACGTCGAAACGTCGACACAGGCGGTTCACGCCGAGGCGCAGAGGCCGCAGAGTTCCGGCAACCGACCACTTCGTCTTGCCGATGGCTGAAGGCTGATGGCCGGCGACTCACGGCTGCTCCACCAGTCGCACGTTGTTGTATTCGAGCAGCGTGCCCTTGGCGCGCTCGACGTCGACGATCGACTGGTTGTACGAGACGATCTGCTGCAACAGCGCCTGCCGCGTATTGGCCACCTGAAGCTGCGCGTTGAAAATCGTGTTCAACTGCTCGGGACTCTTGCTCTCGGCCCGCTCCTGAATCGAACGCAGGTTCTCCTTCGCCGCCGTGACCGCCTCCTTGCTCGACGGTATCTGCTCCACGCTGGTGTCAAGGTTTCGCAGCGCGACGCGGCAATCGGTGATGACGTCGTCCAGCACGCGCTTGAACGAGGCGATGGCCTGCGAATTGCGCAGCGCGGCGATGCGGATGCCGGCCCGCTCCGCCCGCTCGCCGAAGAACCAGACGAATTCGAGCGACACCAGCGTGTCGGCGAAGTCATACGCGGTCATCTCGTCGAACGCCTTGTCGGCGTTGCCGCCCAGGCCGTTGATCGTGTGCCGTAGGACCAGATCGAGCGTCGGCATGGCCTGGTTCTTGGCGATGCCCAGTTGGATGCGGGTGTTCTCGACCGCCAGCTTGGCCTCGCGGATTTCCGGGCGGCGCTCCAGCGCGATCTCCACCTCGCGGAAGCTGTCCCGGACGACGCCCTCGGACACCGGCTGCTCCGCCGGAATCAGCTCCAGGTTCTGCGCGAGATGGTACTCGGGATCGTTGAGCAGATTCAGCAGCGCGTCCTGAGCGTTGTACATGTTGCGGCGCGAGGCGATCAAAATCGCGCGGCGCGAGGCCACCGTCGCCCGGCTGTTGGCCACCAGCGTCGCGAATGCGTCGTAGTCGCTGCGCGCCTCGACCTGGGTCAGCGTCCGCTCCGCCTGGGCCAGCAGCTCGGCCGCGATGACCAGCTCGCGTCGCGCCGCGACAAGCTGCCAGTACGCCCGCTCGACTTCGTTGAGCGTCGTGATCACGCCGCGGCGGAATGTCTCGATCGTAATGTCGCGCTGGTTTCGCGCAATGTCGATCTGGCTGCGGTTGAAATCGACGCCGAAGTTCCGCAGCAACGGCTGGCGAAACTCGATGATAAAGCTCGTGCTGTAGGCGGGATTGAGCGTCTGAAATCGGAAGTTGGGCACGTCCTGCCGCGCCAGCGATTGCGTCAGCGACACGTCCGCGCCGGTGATCAGCCGCTGCCGCACGCCGGCGGAATAGACGTTGGACAGGCTGGTGCCGGCCTGAAGCTGCACGGCCACCGGCTGATCGCGATTGTCGCGCGAAATGCTGGCGAAAAACGCGGCGTCGAAAGCGGCTTCGGCCTGGACGATCTGCGCCGCGCTGATGGCCGGACCGTAGCCGTCCACGCGAATCTGGTAGTTGTTGCGCAGCGCGCGGATCAGGCAGTCATTCAGACTGAGGAACGCCTGACGTTCCCGCCGCGCCTCGCGAATGTAATCCAGCGCGATCGGATAGATGCCGCGCGTGACGACGCCCTGATGTTCCCGATCTTCGTACTCGCGGCGCACGTTGTCGGTCAGGGCCTCGATGCGGCGACGGAACACTTCCTCGACGTGCATCGGATCGGGCAGCTCCAGGCTGACGTCGAACGGCTGGCTGGCGGCCGGTTGCCTGGAAACGACCGGACCACGGATTTGCACGGGCTGAGGCGGATCGCTTTGCGCCAGTCGCGCCAACTGCTCGGGCGAAACCGCCGCCGGCGCGCTCGCGTCGCCGCGCGCAGCCAGATTGCGCATCTCGTACCGGCGAATCTGAGCGTCGCCGACCGTGGCCGTGTGGGTCGCACAGGAGGTGGCGGCAATCAGAATGGGAAACGTGAGGATCATCATTCGACGCGGACGCAGGAAGACATTCATCAGGCCGGTTCCGGTAATGATGGCATGAGTCGGCGCTGCTTGACCGCGCACAGCGCGCCTCAAGGCATGGCGTCATTGTAGAAGTGCGGCGGGGGCTGTCAAACCGGCAACGTCCGCTTACGAATGTGCTTTACCTCGCGCGTCGTATTCTCTACAATGACGCCATATCATTGAAGGGGGACCGTTTCGGACCGAGGCCAGGCTCAAGCGCATCGTGCCGAAGACCGTACCGCGGTCCGTAACGGCGGCAACCACCCGACGCTGCTCCCCTGAAAAACATCGCAGTATCGCCCGTTCCCAGGGGTGGAACGCGCATCTGCTTCGGTCGTCTCAGGGCGACCGGCACACCTTGCCCGTTCGGCACGCGACGGGCAATGGCGCAAGCCGATTAAACCGGGGTGGGACGTGCCGAATCGAGACGGTACCGCGACAAGATTGGGGCGTGCGATCACCGCTCCAACGCGCCTTCGGATATTCCAGTTTGACAACCCGGCGGCCTGCTCGACTCGCGCGAATGTGCCGGGTCGCAAGCGCCGAAATCGCGGCATCAAGAGCCGCCGCGCGAGCGGCGAAATACGTAAAGGCGGCAAGCCTGTGATACGCGATGTAGAAACAACTGCCCGGCCGCGCTCGTAGTTCGGAAACGGGGAATTCAACAGGAGAGCGATAATGATTCGACGCCCTGCGCCCTGTGCGCTCGTGTCCGCCGTGCTGATGTGGACCTTGTCGCCGCAGATGGCAACGGCCCAGATTCGATGGCGTTCCGTTGTTGACCTGCCGCCGGCCGCAAAGACTTCAGCCGAAGTCGCGGCGGATCTGGCGGCGCTGGCAGGCGGACAGAATCAGACGCACGTGCTGTTGCGCTTCGCCGCTCCGGTCACCGAAGCCGATCGCGCCGCGCTCGCCGCCGCCGGCCTCACGCTGAACGCCTATGTGGGCGATCATTCCTACTTTGCGACCGTCACAACGGCCGACTTCAAGCCGCAAGCGGCCGCCAACGCGGCGTCGATACGCTCGGCCGAACCGATCAACCGCGCGCTGAAACTGCACCCGCGCCTGCTGGCCGACGATCCCCCCTCCTACGCGATCGTGCGGAAGGCCGCGCCCAAGCCCGCGCCCGATGGCGCGCCGCAACGCCCGCAGGTTGATGTTCCGCCCGCCGCCTCGCCGGACGACATCATCGCCGTCTATGCCTTGTTCCATCCCGACGTAGCGCTGGTCGACGCCGTCGCGCTGGCTCGCACTCATGCCGCTGACGTCCGCGCTACGCTGGCCACCGTCAACGGCCTGGTGCTCGAACTGCCACGCGGTCGCATCGCCAGACTGGCCGACGCCGACGAAGTGCAGTGGATCGAGCCGCCGCTGCCGCCGCTGAGCGTCGTCAACGACAGCAATCGCATCATCACACAGGCCGACACGGTGCAGGCCGCGCCCTACGGCCTCGACGGCGCCGGCGTCAACGTGCTCGTCTACGACGGTGGTACCGCCCGCGCCACACACCAGGACTTCGGCGGCCGGCTCAGCGTCCGCGACGGCTCCGGCCAGATTACGCACGCCACGCACGTATCCGCCACGATCGGCGGCAGCGGCGCGGCCAGCGGCGGGCAGTTCCGCGGCATGGCGCCGGCGGTGACGATCCAGTCCTACGGGTTCCAGTACAGCGGCGGCGGCATTTTCCTCTACACGAACCCGGGCGACATCGAGAGCGACTATAACGAGGCCATTAACACCTTCGGCGCGCACATTTCCAACAACTCCATCGGGACCAACACCGAGACCAACGGATTCCCCTGCGATATCCAGGGCGACTACGGCGTGACCGACACGGTTATCGACGCGATCGTGCGCGGCTCGCTCGGCGCGCCGTTCCGCGTCGTGTGGGCTAACGGCAATGAGCGGCAGGGCAGCGACTGTGACATCGAGGGTTTCGGCGACTACTACAGCACCGCCCCGCCGGCCACCGCCAAGAATCACATCACCGTCGGCGCGCTGAACTCCAACGACGATTCGATGACCTCGTTCAGCAGTTGGGGACCGGTCGACGACGGTCGCCTCAAGCCGGACGTTTCGGCCCCCGGCTGCCAGAGCGGTGGCGACGGCGGCGTGACCTCGGCCTCGGCGTCGAGCGATACGAGCTACACGTCGGCCTGCGGAACGTCGATGGCCTCACCCACCGTGTGCGGTCTGTCGGCGCTCATCCTCCAGGATTTCCGCGCTCAATTCCCCGGTTTCCCCGATCCGCGCAACTCGACGCTCAAGATCTTGCTCGCGCACAACGCCTTCGATCGCGGCAATCCCGGACCCGACTATCAGTTCGGCTACGGCTCCGTTCGCGTGCAGGACACGATTGACTTCATGCGCCAGGGATCGTTCTTCGAGAGCGAAGTCGGCCAGGGCGGCCTCATGAACACCAGCGTCACCGTCCCGCCGGGCGCCGCGCAGCTCAAGATCACACTGGCCTGGGACGACGTGCCCGGCACGCCCAACGTCGTGCCCGCGCTGGTCAACGATCTCGATCTGATCGTGCTCAGCCCCGACTCCGTGCAGGCCTACCCGTGGACGCTCGATCCGCTCAATCCCAGCGCCAACGCCGTGCGCACACAGAGCGATCACGTAAACAACATCGAGCAGGTCGTCGTCGACAACCCCCAGGCCGGCGAATGGACCGTACGCATTTCGGGCTTCAACGTTCCGTCGGGACCCCAGCCGTTCAGCATCTGTGCCAGCCATCCGCTCGTACCGCCCGCCGGCGTCACGATTCATCTGGTCGGCGGCCCGCCGGCCATACTCAGTCCCGATCTTCCGACGACGTTCGACCTGATTATCACGCCGGTCAATGAAACACTCGTCCCCGGCTCCGCGCAGTTGCACTATCGCTTCTTCGCCGGTGGCTTCACAGCCGTGCCCATGACCGACCTGGGCGGCAATCAGTATCAGGTCACGATGCCCGTCGCGCCGTGCAACTCGAATCCGGAGTTTTACTTCTCGGTGACCGGCGACACGGTCGGCACGGTCACGAATCCGCCGGGCGGCGCCTCGGCGCCCTATGCGGCGGCCGTCGGCGCGTTCGTGACGTTGTTCGAGGACGACATGGAGACCGATCTGGGTTGGACCGTCGGCGCCGCCGGCGGCATCCCGGATGACAACGCCACGACCGGCATCTGGGAGCGCGTCGACCCCAACGGCACCGCGGCTCAACCCGAAGACGATCACACGCCGCCGCCGGGCGTCACGTGCTGGGTCACCGGTCAGGGATCGCCGGGTGGAGGTCTCGGCGAAAACGACGTCGACGGCGGAAAAACGACGCTGGTCTCTCCGATCATCGACCTGTCCGACGGCGACGCCGTCATCAGTTACTGGCGCTGGTATTCGAACAACACCGGCGCCGCGCCGAACGCCGACGTGTTCACCATCGACATATGCAACGACGGCGGCGCGTCGAACACCTGGGTCAACGTCGAGACGGTCGGCCCGTCCGGCGCCGGAACATCCGGCGGCTGGATCTACCACGAGTTCCAGGTGGGCGGCTTCGTCACGCCGACGGCCCAGATTCGGATGCGATTTGTCGCCTCGGATTTCGGCTCCGGCTCGCTGGTCGAGGCGGCGCTCGACGACTTCAAGATCGAGCGCTTCGAGTGCGCCAGCGCCGTTCCCGCCGCCCCCACCGGCGTCGCCGCCAGCAACGGCACGTTCTGCGATTTCGTGCGCGTCACGTGGAACGCCTCGACCGGTGCACAGAGCTACGAAGTCTGGCGCAACACCACCAGCAACAGCGGCGCCGCGACGCTGGTCGGCACAAGCGCCACCACGAGCTTCGACGACACGAGCGCGACGCTCGGCCAGACCTATTTCTACTGGGTCAAGGCCTGCGGAAGTGGTCCGTGCAGCGGCTTCGACTTCCCCGACACCGGTTTCCGCGCCGCGCCGCCGGCCGCTCCGACCGGCGTCAGCGCGTCGGACGCGACCGCCTGCGACATCAGCGTTTCGTGGAACGCCGTGACCGGCGCTTCCAGCTACGAAGTCTGGCGCAACAGCGTCGATGACAGCGGCACGGCGACGCAGATCGGCACGACCGCGGCCACCAGCTTGGTCGACTCGACCGCGACCGCGGCGACGACCTGGTTCTACTTCGTCCGTGCGGTGGGAACGTGCGGTGCTTCGGGCTACAGCGCGTCGGATGCCGGCTCGGCCCGCATCAAGGGCGACTTCAACGGCGACGGCAACATCGACGGCGACGACGTGCAGGGCTTCGTCGATGCGAACCTCGTCGCGCCGTTCTACGACGCCTGCGCCGACCTGGCCGCGCCGTTCGGCGTGCTCGACGCAGCCGACCAGGCGGCCTTCGTCGCGCTGCTGCTCGCGCCGTGAAAAGTCGCACGGACATTCGTGACATGATTCCGCGGGGAGTGGCATGGCCAGGCTCTCGCCCATGGCGCTCCGGGTTCGCTTGGGTGGTGCAGGCGTCCATCCCGTCGTTTGGGTCGAACGGGCGTCCCGCCCGCTTGGGTGGTACGGGCGTCCCGCCCGTCATGTCGGGGACGCTCGAAAGGGCTTGGCCATGTTGAGGCTAATGACGCGCGGCAGTTCCTTGGCGCTATCGAAGCCGACAGCAACGCCAGCAAGCTGATCCGCCGGTCGCCCCGCCGCGAAGCGTATAATAAGAAAGAAGCGCGCCGACCTTGCCGGACCGGCCGCGTTTTCCGCACGCGCCGAAGCCCGCGAGCCGATCAGTAGGAAAGTGAACGCCAGGAGGCGGAAAAGAGATGCATATCGCAAGAGGCAGGGCCTGGACAGCGGTATTATTGGTCTTGGGCGCCGTTCCGGAGATCAGCCGCGCACAGACCACGCGCCGCAATCCCGACCTCCCTGCCACAATCAAGCTACGCACCGGCGTCGTTAATCCGATGCAACGTCCGAATCTCAAAGCCGCCCCCCGACCATTCGCCGCGGACCAGCGCTACGTCATTCAACTGGACGGGCCTCTGTCGGCGGCACGACAGGACGAACTCAAGCGCATTAACGTTCGCCTCGGCGACTACCTGCCCGATCACGCCTTCATCGCCCGGCTCGACGGGGTCGCCCCACGTGCTCTGGCGGCGCTGCCATGGGTCCGCTGGGTCGGCGATTTCGATCGCGCCTGGAAGCTCGATCCCAATATCGGCAAGGCGGCGCCTCTTTCCGACGAACGCACAGCCCTGCGTGCGGCCGGCAAGCGGCGCGTCAACGTGTGGTCGTTCGACGAAGCCGACCGCGATGCCTTCGCCGCGGCGATGGCTCGTGCCGGCGTCTCACGCACGCCGCTGTCGCGCGTCGGAGCGCACTGGAATCAGATCATCGACATCGACGCGCAGCGCGTCGCGGCGCTGGCCGACGAGCCGACGGTGCAATACGTCGAAGAAGTGGACGAACTGACGCCGCGGAACGCCTCGACGGCCTGGATCGTGCAAAGCAACATCAGCAACAATATTCCGCTGTGGGACCGCGGCCTGCACGGCGAGGGCCAGCTCGGCGCGCTCATCGACTGGCCGGTGCGCGAGAGCCATTGCGCGTTTGACGATTTCGTCGCGCCCGGCCCCACGCACCGCAAGTTCCAGGCCTACTACGGCACGCCCGGCGGTTCCGATCTGCACGGCACGCACACCTGCGGAACGTTCATCGGCGACTGGGCGCCGACCGGCGGCGACGCGTGCTTCAACGGCCTGGCCTGGGCCGCGCGGGGGATTTATCGCGACGTAACCACGATCAACGTTTCGATCACGCTTTATGACGCCTTCGTCGCGCACCACAACGACGGGGCGCGCATGCACTCCAACAGCTACGGCAACGGGCTGATCACGACCTACAACATCAATTGCGTCTATATCGACCAGTTCTCGCGCGACTACGAAGACAACCTCGTATTCTTTGCCGTCGTCAACAGCCCCACGCCCAACGTACGCAATCCGGAGAACGCCAAGAACGTCGTCGCCGTCGCCGCCGGCAAGAGCGATCCGAATCAGCATCAGCACCAGAGCGGCGGCGCGGCGCCGACGGCCGACGGGCGGCGCAAGCCGGACCTCATGGCGCCCGGCGAACTCATCGACTCCGCATACAACGCAACAACCTGCGGCTCAACGGCGCAGAGCGGCACGTCGTTCGCCTGCCCCGCCGCCGCCGCGATGGGAATGCTGGTTCGGCAATACTTCGAGGACGGCTTCTACCCCTCGGGCATGCCGCAGGTCAGCGACGCGCTCAACCCCAGCGGCGCGCTGGTCAAGGCCGTGCTGCTCAACTCGTGCGTCGACATGACCGGCATCAACGGTTACCCGTCAAACTCGGAGGGCTGGGGCCGCCTGCTGCTGGATGACGCGCTCTATTTCGCCGGCGACTCGCGAAAGCTGTGGTTCGTCGACCGGCGCAACATCAACGGCCTGACGACAGGACAGATGGACGAGTACTACGTTCTCGTGCTCGACACGACGCCGCCGCTGAAAGTCACGCTCGTCTTCACCGATGTTCAGGGAACCGTGAACTCCGCCGCGCCGGTCGTCAACAATCTCAATCTCGAAGTCATCGGCCC
The DNA here is from genome assembly GCA_011525745.1 of Planctomycetaceae bacterium. Taxonomy (GTDB): domain Bacteria; phylum Planctomycetota; class Phycisphaerae; order UBA1845; family UTPLA1; genus PLA4. The sequence goes on from WYBU01000147.1 coordinate 29,508, forward strand.
CTCCGGAACGTCATTCAAGGGCAACGTTTTCAACGCGACGGGCGAGTCGACCACCGGCGGATCGTACGATACGCTGAACAACGTCGAGCAGGTCCACCGCCGCACGCTCAATCAGGGCATCTACACCGTTCGCGTGCATGGCGCGGCGGTCAACGGCCCGTCGGGCAATCCGCGACAGGGATACGCACTCGTCGTCACCGGCGGCATCGCCGCGCCGGCCCCGACGCTCTACCTGAACTATCCCGCCGGCTTGCCCGAGTTCGCCGATCCCGACTGGCCGTTGGATCTGCCCGTCGAGCTTCGCAACAGCCGCGAAAACGTGGTCGCCGGCACGCCGACGGTGCATCATCGCGTCGTGCCGGCCGGCGGCCCCGCTCCGTCTTTCGATTCGACGCTGCTGACCAGTCTCGGCGGCAACAGCTATCTCGCCCCGTTGCCCGCCGCGCCCTGCGGCGACGCGATCGAATACTACTTCACCGCACAAGGCAGCAACGGCGGTTCGATCACCGATCCTCCCACCGCGCCGGCCGAGGTTTATCGCATCGAATCGCGGCAGCGCCGCATCGTGCTCGACGACGCCTTCGAAGTGCACGAAGGTTGGACCGTCGATGCCGGCGCCACCGGGGGCAACTTCCAGCGCGGCATCCCCGCTCAGACGCTTCAGTGCGGCCGGACCGTGCAGCCGGGCGCGGATCACACGCCGGGCGCGTGCGATCAGTGCTACGTCACGGGCGCCGCCGCCGGCTCGGGCTTCCAGAGCAACGACGTCGACGGCGGGCCGACGCGGCTGGTCTCGCCGCGGTTCGATCTTTCGGCATTCACGCACGCCGAGTTGGCCGCGTACGTGTGGTTCTATCAAGGGTACATCCCCGATCAGGAACTGCTCGTGCAGGTCTCGGACGACGACGGCGCGAACTGGACAACGGCGCTGAGCGTGCCGAACGGCCGCAGCGACTGGCAGCCGATCGTCGCGCGTATTCAGGATCACGTGCAACTGACGAACGCCGTACGCGTGCGATTCTCGGTGCAGGACTCCGGCGCCGATTACGCCGTCGAGGCGCTCGTCGACGACGTGACGCTGACCGCCTGGGGGTGCAACACGCCGGCCATGTGCGTCAAGGGTGACGTGAACCAGGACGGCTCGACCGACGGCGAGGACATTCAGGCGTTGTTGAACATGATGAACCTGGCGTGCCTGAAATCGGCGCCGTTCAACCGCCGCTGCGCCGCGGACATGAACGAAGACGGCAGCGTCGACGCCGCCGACGTGCCCGATTTCGTCGACTGCCTGCTGGGCAACTGCCCGTAACGGTCCCGGTCAGTTTCGGCGCATCGCATCGAAGCCGCGTGAATCGGTGCTCTGCCGTGAATGTGGCGCGGCCGCCCCCGGCTGCATCACCATGTGCCGCGGCCCTCACTCGCGCGAGTGCCACGCGTGAATGTCCGAGCCGCAATCGCCGGCGCGGCGGTCTTTGGTCCCGCGAACCGTCAGCGAGCAGAATCCAAGCCTCGCGCCGCGAAATCTGACATACGATCTCTCAAATCCGAAATCACTCCGGTGGCGCCAAAACAATAATCGAACCAACTTCACCGGCCCCCCTCAACGTGAACGGTCCCGTCACCACCGCTCCTGTTCACCGTTCCCTCGTTTCGACTCTCGACTCTCATCTCTTAGTTCCTTATAGAAAATAACCGCATCATGCAACGTCGTCCCGTCCGGGTCCACCGCGAACCGCGGAATCGTTCCGGCGTGTACCCAACCCATCGTCCGATAGAGATGCTCCGCCGCCGCGCCGCGCTTGGCGTCCAGCGTCAGCAGCCCGAACCCCGCGCCGCGCGCCGCCTGCTCGATCGCCTGCATCAGTCGCCGGCCGAGTCCGCTCCGGCGGCAACGTCGGTGCACGAGCAGCTTGGTGATTTCCGCCCGATGCGGCTGGTTCGGCGCCCACGCCGGATGCAGTTGCACGCTGCCGGCGATCCCCTCGTCATCGCGCGCGACGAAAAAAACCGCCCGCGGATGAGCTTCTTTCAGCGTCTTCCGCCACCACGCCCCGGCCTGCTCAAGCGACAGCGGCGCAACGAAGCTCACCGCGGCGCCCGACGCGACCGCGTCAACCAGCAGCCGCGCCAGATCGGCCACGTCGTCGCCGCCCACCGGCGGCGTCAAACGCTCGATGGTGAAATGGTTCATGTCCCGGCCCGCTCGGCCCCGATTCGATTCGCCGGCTGATTGTAACCATCCTCGCCGCGGCGCTGCGACCGTGCCGCCGTAACGAACAAAACCTGGTTCGGGAGGGCGGGCGATTTGCCCGGAAGCGCGTTACAATCCCGTGAACGCACCAGAGAGCCTGCCGCCTAACCTTGGGGTCGACCTCGCCATGCCATTTCGTTTTGCCCGCTTCAGTCGTCCGTTCCGCAGCCGCGCATTCACGCTGATCGAGCTGCTGGTCGTCATTTCGATCATCAGCCTGCTGATCTCCATCGTGTTGCCCTCGATGTCGCGCGCCCGGGCGCTGTCGAAGCTGACGGTCTGCCTGTCGAACATGCGCGAGATCGGACTGGCCGTCGAGGCCTACAGCATGCACTGGGACGGGGCCATTCCGCGCGGGCCGTCGTCGCCGATGCCGTGGACGCCGGAAGGCTGGGACCAGTGGGCAACCAATCAGATTCACATCGCCTCGATCCCGGCGCGGCTGGGGCTGGGTCCGACCCTGGCCCAGGACCTCAGGCAGCCCAAGGTGCTCTACTGCCCGGCGGATGACACCGAGGACCCCTCCGAAGAGCTGGCCAAGCTGGAACGCGATGCGCCGGATGACGTGTACTGCTCGTACCTGTACCGCCAGCTCGATCAGACCACGCGCGACCGGTTCGACAGCCTGGGCTTCAACCAGTTGGGATTTCCCGCGATCGCCCTGGCGCTGGACATCAACAGCGTCACGCCGGCGGGGGATGTCCGGACCAACCACAAGGCCGAGAGCGTGAACATCCTGTACCTCGACGGCCACGCGCAGACGGTCAAGAACACGAATCAGATCTTCTCGCTGACTTCCAACGATTTCACCGGCTTTCCGACCAGCGTCGAGCGGCGGCTGAATCAGGTGATCGTCACGGCGGATTTCGCGGAGCACGGGGATCCGCTCGCGACGCCGCAGTTGCCTTGAGGGGGCGGCATTCGCGGGGGGGGGAAGCGGAGTAGGATTAGGAGTAAGATTAAGATTAGGAAGAAGAGTAAGAGCAGGAGCAGGATTAAGATTAGGACAAAACGAGTCGGCTCGCACTCTTGCTCCAAAGGGGTCTGTCGGTCGCAGTCAAGCAAGAGTCTTCAAAAGAGGCGCGTTTCCTGCGTGCAACTCTAACGATGACGTACTGATAGCGCTTTCCCCGAAGGGGATCAACGTGAATAGCCGCGGGTGAAACCCACGGTAGCGGATGTTTTTTGATGGATGGGAACCCTGAAGGAGTTCCACAATCCCGGGATGCGGGCGAGCGCCGTACACGTAGCCCCGCCGCGATGGCCGGTGTGCTCGAAGGGCGTTCCCTTCAGTGCGTGGTGCTCGGCCGGGAACGTGCGGGTCGCGCCCTTGCGCATCACCCGCATCGGCCGATTGCGGACGATCTCATTACGGGACATGTTAGGACTGATGAAACAGACCAGTTCGCGCGTGCTCGCGAAGCTCCGAATCGTGCTGGCCACGCTCGTGCTCGCGTCGCGCTTGCAGGCGATCCGCGACACCAGGTCGCTGTCGGCCAGGTAGAGATAGTTCACGTAGTTCCACGGCGTCCCCGGTCCCGACAGCCGGTTCAGCCGCCCGCGGCTGTCGTACCAGTATAGCGTGCCGTAATCGTACGGCGGGCTGCCGCTGCTGACCTTCAGACCGTTGGAGCGCCCCTTGACCGTCCCGCCGCTGCCGGACTGATACAACCGCTCGCTGAGCTTGCTGTACATTGGCGACGCCCCGGCCGCAGGGGCGTCGTTGACGTCGCGCTGGTAACAATGCGCCACGCCGGGCGAGTTCATTCGGTATTGTTCAATACAGGTCTCCTCCCGCCCCCGTTGTAGTCGGGCGTCCACGTCCATGCATCCGACGAAAACAGGCACTGGAAGCTGGGAGATTGCGAGGGGCGAAACACTCGCTGAACGACGTCCCACTCGTACTCCACGTATTTCCACTCCCGAAGCGCTAAGAAAGTGTTTGAAAAGCGAACTCACCCTGGACTGAGCCGATGCAGCATCACATTGATCATGGCAATGAGGATCATCGCTTCGCTGCTCGACGTGAGCGTTTCGTAGTCCTTCGACAGGCGC
>WYBU01000148.1 GCA_011525745.1 Planctomycetaceae bacterium
CCTCCGCCGGGTCCAGCGCCCGCAGCAGCACCGTCAGCATGCCCACCAGCCGCTCATCGACGCGGCCATCGGCGTTGGCCGCCCGCAACAGCAGCCGGCACAGCGTAACGTAGAACAGGCCGCACACAACGTCGAGGTTGTTCGCCTCGGCCGGGTCGAGTCCGATGACGCGGGCGAGCTTGGCCATTTCCTCGCGATCGCCGACCGGCACCAGCGCGTGGCGCGCCAGGGCGCCGGCGAAGCTGACCGTACCGCGCCGCCGACCGTGGGGATTGCCGCTCTGACCGGGCAGCCAGCGGTTGGGATTGCCCCGCGTAAACCGCCCGCGTTCGTCGCGGGCCTCCGCACTGCCGTTCCCGCCGTTCGCGGGACCGTTCGGCGGTTCGCTGCATACCTCCCGCGAATCGGCATGCGGCGTTGCGACTTCGCCAGGTTCATGAGTCGATGCGCCGGCGGCGGCCGAAGTCGTCGGGCACACGTTGCTGTCAAACAGGCGAACTGGCTGGGCGTCCGATACGGGCATCACGTCATCAATCCGTGGCGTTCACAACCACGATCGGCGGCCGGAACTGGCCCGTTCAACGCAATCGGGCCGCAACGCGCACCGGCCGGCGTTTCGTTCGGGCATTATATCACCGCCGAACATACAGGAACCTGAGGTGGCGCGGCCGATCGGTGCGAGAGGTGGGAGGGTTCGTCGGTTGGCGTTGCATCATGGGACAACGACGAGACCAACGAACGCCGTCGATCGTCGTCGCGGCCGCCTGCGCCACGGCGACCACCCGGTTCTGCGCTTGATGGCCTCGACGATCTCGGTCGAGACCGACGCCGCGGGCAATCTGAAGCCGAGCAAGAAGAAGAGCACCGATCGCATCGACGGCGTCGTGGCGGCGATCATGGGACTGGGCCGGCTGCTGTGCGCCCCGCCGCCGACGACGCCACGCGCGAGGCGTCGGTGCTGTCCAGGTCGGTGTCGCTGTCCATGTCGCCCCGGTCTGACGACATCGAGGCGCTGCGCCCCCGCGGACGTAGCACGCGTCCATCATCATCCGTCACCCGCGGCCCTCCGCCCGCACCGGCGTGCTGCACAGCATGCTGGTGCATCATTGCACGGAACCACTCCTTCGACCGCGTATGCTTCACCTCATCCACAGCCCGCTCGATCTCCACCCGATAAGCCGCCAGCCGTCGCTCCCGCGCCATGAAGTGCTTTCGTCGCGGTGTCGCCGGGAAAAGTCGCCGCTTGCGCGCCGGTTTCCTCATCACGTCCCACACGCTCGAACTTCTCATCCTGCATCACGCTCCGAAAGCCCGTGAAAGGCGGCTCTCCCAAGCGAGACGGCCGCCGATTCCGCGGCCTATTGCACCGCCTCTTCCGGCGCTTCATCCTGCTCGGGCTTAGCGAGCATGTGCTCAAACGCTTTTGCCAGCACGAACATCGCCAAGGGGATCTCGTTGCGCGAGAAGCTGGTCGATGATTTCCACTCGCCGCTCGCGTCCTTGTATCGCCGTTCAACGCTCACCTTCAGCATCGGCATCGTGCGGCCGTTCGACACAATCTCGTGCGACCACACGGCCGCCGACACTGCGCCGGCCTTGAACTTCGCTACGGGCTTGTTTGTTGTCATGTTGTTCACCTTGGACCCATCGTCTTTGCGACGGGCCTCTTCTCGCGGAGTGGAAGAGGGCCGACGGGAGTCCGTCCCACGTCACCAATAGACGCTCTCGTGCTTCGTATTGCTGGATCGCTTTCGACGCTTCAACAGCACCTGCCGCCAAATTACGGCCTCCTTGACGTGGAGTTCCCATGTTGCATGGCGCGCCCTGGGGTCCACGTATGGTAATCGGAAAACAAACCGGGCCCGGATCGGCGTGGAAAACGGCCTCACTTGAGTTGTGAGCATAGCGTCGCGCAGCGCGCTCCAAGCCGCGAAGCGGCGCTCTTGAATTCATGGGAGCAAAGACCGTCGTCGTCGCAGCTTATGCCGTCAACGTCTCAGGCTGCGGCGCTTGCAGCCTGACGCCTCGGCGATCTGCCTGTCGTCGTATCCCTGCCGCGTCATCACGATGGCGTGATGCCGCCGCCATTCCAATTCGCTCGGTTTTCAGGGTCATCATCGTACCAAAATCGACCATTCGCCAATTAGCACGTTACTCCTACGGAATTCGATAAAATAGCCTGGATTCGGATATCCTCGGCCTGATTGGCCGCATGCACACATACTGGTTGGCGCCCCGACCGATTGTTGATGACGTCGGAATCATCGAGCGACTGCGCGCATCCACAGCCAGGACATGCCTGGCGGACGCTCTTCAGACAGTAGTGTAGATCGGTATGGGGCCAGGCTCGCAAGGTCAATCGGGCAGTCCTCGGGCGATCGGGACCGCGCTGCGATGGATTCTATCGAATGCGTCGCGCGGAACCGGGCGATGAGTTCCTCGCCGACTCCGGGGCGACGGAACTCATGCAGCTCGACTAGTACATCAGCCTCGCGCAGCGACGGGATCGCAACCGGATCAAGTAATTCCCATTCGGCCCCCTCCACGTCACACAGCACAAATACACGACTTCCGTGTGATAGGGTGGCGGCCAACGCTTCGCGATTACAGGTGCCAAAGACGCGGAGGCGATCAACCACATCGTTATGATCGGCCAGACGGCGGATCATCGACCGGCCACGCCGGCTCGACTCGAAACACACGGTCTCAACGCCCGGGCTTCGCAACGCAAGTCCAACGGCGTAGTAGCCCTCGCCACCTCCGATGTTCACGAATAGGCGCGGCTTGCGTGTCAGGGCCTCTTCGATCGCCGGGGCAATTTCGCACTCGTACGTTCCCAGGAGTTTGGGCGCCCACTCCGATCCATGAGCGCGCGGCACATACTGCATGCCGCGGAACGGACCTGCGAGTACGCGACCGTCCGCGATCCGCCACAGGACCGGCCGCAACCGGCGGCGAATGAGCGTTCGCGTCAGGTAGCCCATCGCACTTCGAGCGGCCTCACCAAACATGGCTGCGGAATCCACGAACCATCGTCGGCAACGCGTTGCGACTTTACCGATTCCCGACGCCGACCCCGACCCGCCCTGGCCAGTCTTCGACGCGTAACGAGGGATTCTTGCACACTACCGCGGCGCGCTCGGAGTGACGACTGCCGAGGCCGCTCGATCGCCAACCGGCGCTGCCGTTTCGTCGTACGTCTCGGCATGCGCGCCCGCGCAGTTTGCATGAAGGGGAAAACGCGGCTCCGAATCACGCAACCGCGACCCCGCATCGACGAGTAGCCGTGTTACTGCGATGCCTCCGGATGCCTTGCGATTCGTTTCCTGTGTCGATCACAGCCGACAACGGCTGGATCGCGTCCTCCCCTTGATTCTCCCGCAACGATCTCCCGGAGGGCCGCCTCGAATGCCTCGGCCTGACGATCCCATGTCCGCCTGCTCGCCCACGCTCGGGCGATTTCGCCGACGCGGTTATTGCTCGCCTCATCCGTCAGCACGTCGCGCATCCGATCGGCCAGTGCCTCGTCGTCCCCGACCGGAAACGTCCAGCCCAGGCCGTTCTGCTCGACGAACGACAACTCGGCGATGTCGCTGACGATCGCCGGCTTGGCACACGCGGCGGCTTCGATGATGCAAAGCCCTTCGCCTTCTTCACGCGAGGGGAGCAACAAGGCGCGGCATCCCGCAAGAAGCCTGAGCTTTTCTTCTCCCGTGACAAAGCCCGTGAACTCGACGCGCCGGCCATCCACGGGCCCGTTCGTAAGCAGCTCGCGCACGAGCCTTTCGTCGCCGCCCTTCCCGGCGATCACGACTCGGCAATCGACTCCCTGGCTCCACAACCGCTTGCAGGCCGCCGCCAGCGTATCAAGCCCCTTGGCGCGCGCACTCAAGCGGCCGAGATAGAGCAAGTAATCGCCCCTTGTCGCCGGCGTGGCGAGGTAATCGTCCGGAATGCCCATGCCGATGAAGTACCTCCGCTGCTCCCGATCCGGCCAGCGGTCCGCCAGGGTGGGCGTCAAGAAGATCGCGTTTCGATACCGAAGCGGATAGCGCCGCTGAATGGTCCGGAACACGGGCGCCAGCACGCCAAACCGGTCGAGCAACTCCTCGGACCCAAAAAGTTGGAGCTGGATGACGCTCGGCATGCGCCGCAGCAGCGGCACGAGGATCGGGCAGAAGAACGAGAAGTCTTCGACCACCACGTCGTACTCCCGTCCATGCCGAAGCAGATACCGCCACGCCGAAAGCAGATACGTGGCCGCCGAGATGGCCGGCGTCGCTCCCAGTCCCAAGGGCAATTGACGCAGGCCGCCGGACTCATGTTCGTGGGCGCCCGGATATGCGCCGAAGGCGATCGTGCACCGGTGCCCCCGCGCTGCCAGCCGGGAATAGATTTCCTGGGTGCGGATTGCGCCGCCGCCCCCGCACCAGGGGTTGTCGACATGGTCGTAGCTGAAATGCAACACGCGCATCGGGTCAATCACGCCTATCCGAAACACAGTCCGCGCAGGTAGGCAAACGCGGAGCGCCACCCAGCGCCAGTCGTCCCGAGTGTAGAATAATGTCCTACGGCCAAGACTCAGCGGCCGCCGGCGGGCAGCCGTTGCGTTCCGCGTCTTATCCCGTCGCTTCCGCCTGTCCGTCCGGTGGCGCCACGGTCGGCTTGACGACGCGCAGCCGGAAATAGACCTCCATCGGAGGCAGAAACGCGGGGCAGAACCGCTCGTAAAGCAGCGGCGCCAGATTGTGCAACCAGCCGATCCACGCGATGGCCGGACTACGGTCGAAGATGTACCGCTTGTCGATCGTCTCGAACAGGAAGCCCGCGCCGAAGTTCGTGGCGTACTTCAGCCGCCAGCGGTTGTAGAAGCGCACGCGACGCGGGGGCGTGTAGTTGTCGAACGTGCGGTAGGAGAAGGGGATGCGGTGGGAGGGATCGCCGGCGAACTTGGTCGAGAAGAAATACGGCCCGATGACTTCGATTTCGGCCCCGGCCCGGCA
>WYBU01000149.1 GCA_011525745.1 Planctomycetaceae bacterium
CCTAGAACCTCGATAAGCTGCGAAATCGCCATCGGCAGCCTCCTGCATACTTGATGTCGTTACGCAACACCAAGATAACGCAGGACTGCCGTTGGTCTTATTCAACCCCGGAGATTGGAGATGAACCATTACTTTTACACTGGTGAGGAATGGCCATTCGTCGCGTTCAGGCCCCTCTGTTCTCTGTGGCTGCGGACACATGGTCTGGTTCCACCGGCACGTTGAAACTGGTCAATCGATGCGCTGCAGGTTGGCGACTCAGCGGATGTATGGTGAGCGGTAATACCGCCGGCGTGTGTCCGGAATGCGGGCGAAAGTGCAAGGCCAGCGTCAAGAGCGGTACGCCAGTCAGCGTTCATGATGGCGCTGAAGAACAACGGTAGCACACCCCGGCAGTCGCTCGTCTGACCGTGCGAATGCCAAGTGTGTGACGGAAGGCGTGGCGCGGGTTGCACGCACGAAGTTTCAAGTTCGTCCCGTTCCAGTCGAGGAGATTCGTAAAAAAAACCCGTCGCCAGGTGCGTCGATGGTGATGGCTTCGCCCCCCGTGAACTCGCCGTCGAGGATGCGGCGGGCCAGCGGGTTTTCGATTTGCTGGTGGATCAGCCGCTTCAGCGAGCGAGCGCCGAACAAGGGGGCGTAGCCGTCGCGGGCGAGGCGTTAACGGGCGGTTGGAGCGAGTCGGACGACACACCGAGCCGCGCGCGGGAAAGAAGAGCGCACCCGGGACGAGGACAGAAGTGGCGGCAGAATCGAACGAGCGCACCTTGGGGCGTCGCGGCGGTCGGCGATCGCTCGTTGCCGGGCGGTGACTTGGCCGATAATCTACCCGGGCGATCTGCGGGCGCGGATACTTGCGAGCGCTTCGCGTCGAACTTGCGGACGCACCTTGCGACAGGAAGGAGCCTGGCATGAATCGGCGGATGGCCGTCTGTTTTCTATCGATCACGATTTGTAGCGCCATCAACTTGGCCGGCTGTGCGAAGCCGGCGCCGGTGCCCATCCCGGAACTCAAGAAGGACTACGACCGGCCGCTGCCGCCCGGGGCGCTGGCGCTGCGGAAGATCACCGATCCGGCCATGCTGCCGAATTTCGGACAGGCCTACTACAACGCCCAGAACGGCGACCTCCAGCGATCGATCAAGAACAGCCTTCACTACCTGGCCAAGCCGTCGAGCAAGAAGTACTTCCCCTACGGCGAAGTCTCGCACGACCAGGCGGTCGCGTCGCTGAATGCGTTTCTCGAATTACTGGCCACCGCACGCTCGCCCGAGGAGTTCGACCAGGCGATCAAGGAGCGATTCGACACTTACATCTCCGTCGGCTGCGACGATCAAGGCACCGTGCTGTACACCGGGTACTATTGCCCCATCTTCGACGGCAGCCTGACGCGCACCGAGCGGTTTCGCTACCCGATTTACAAGAAACCGCCCGAGTTGAAGATCGACCCGAACGATCCGGACGGCAAGCCCATCGGCGGTCCCTGGAAGACGCGGCAGGAGATCGAAGGCAGCCAGGCGCTGGCCGGCCATGAGCTGGTGTGGCTGGGCGACCGGTTCGAGACCTATGTCGTCAACGTGCAAGGTTCAGGCCGCATCCGGATGCCCGGCGGGCGACTGCTGGAAATCGGTTATGCCGGCAACAACGGCCACGAATACACGTCGGTCGCCCGCGAGCTGATCGCGGACGGAAAAATGTCCAAGGAAGGTCTGTCGCTGGATGCCATGATCGCCTACTTCAGGGCCAACCCGGCCGATCTCGACATTTATCTGCCGCGCAACCCGCGCTACATCTTCTTCCAGGAGGTCAAGGGCGGACCGTTCGGCTGCCTGTCCGAGCCGGTGCTGCCGATGCACTCCATCGCGACCGACAAGGAGATTTTCCCGCGCGCGTGCCTGGCGCTGATCGACACGGACCTTGCCGTGAAGACCGACGGGGGCAAACGGCGCTACGTCGGCTTTGCCTGCGATCAGGATCGAGGCGCCGCCATCCGGGCCGCCGGTCGTTGCGACATCTTCCGCGGAACCGGCGACGAAGCCGGTCGACTCGCGGGCCATACCTACAGCGAGGGCAAGCTGTACTATGTGTTTCTCAAACCCGAGTACCTGAACCAGCCGCCCGGCGCCGCATCACCCATTGCGACCGGAGATTCCCCGGCTACCGAGCCTCATTGAGCACAAATGCAAGAAACGCACAGCAAGGGCCTGCCGGCGCGGATTCAGTCGCATGCTGGGCCAGGAAAACGAGCCGGTTCACCTACGCCCGATAATACTCGGGCGACCAACAGTCCTTCTTGTTGATTTTGATTGCAGCATGATGGCCGCCGCCTTATCATTTGCGACCAAATGGCGCGGTCTCCTGCTTGATCTGAAAGCTACAGTCTGATTCCAAGATTCCGATCGGCAGGACGGTCAAGCGCCAGTCGCATAGCCGCCGGGTCCGCTGAACGGACCACCGCGCCTGACCGGCTCTTGGAGGACCGATCTGAAGATGACCACTATCGTCGCGGAGCAAATCCCTCAGACCGCACGCAGCCCAGCGTATGGCGCAACGTCGCCGGCATTCGAGCGCGTACTACTTATCGGCCTCGACGGCGCTACATGGGATATCCTCGATCCCCTCGTGAAGCAAGGCCGGATGCCTCATCTGGCCGGTCTGATCGCCGGCGGCTGCAAAGGAATCCTGAATTCAACCAAGCCCCCGATCACTCCCGCCGCGTGGACGACGTTCATGACCGGCAAGGGACCCGGCCGCCACGGCATCATCGACTTCCTGCGGTATGACGCCGCCGCCGGCCGGCTGTCGTTCAACAACTACATCGAAATCTCGGGCAAGACGATCTGGGAACTGCTCAGCGAGCGCGGCTATAAGGTCGGTTCCATCAACCTGCCGATGACGTACCCGCCGCGGCCGGTCAACGGATTCATGATCAGCGGTTTCGACACGCCCAGCGTGGAGCTGGACTTCACGTACCCCAGGGAATTGAAGGCCGAACTGCTGCAACGCTATCCCGACTACACCCACGAAAAGAAGTGGCAGCGACGCATTTTCGGCGGCGACCGGCTCTTTGCGGAGAACCTCGGGTACATCACGCAGAGCTTCCAGCGCGGCTGCGAGCTGGCAAGCTTCTGCGGCCAGCGTTACGGCTGGGACGTAATGATGGTGTTGTTCAAGCTGGTCGACAACCTTCAGCACAAGGCCTGGCGCTACCTCGATCCGCGGACGGCGCACTGCAATCCGCGCCGCGCCGAGATGGCCCGGCAGTGCTTCGAGAAGCTCGACGACGCGATCGGGAACCTGTCGCGGCTGGCGGCCGACCACAACGCGTCGATCATGATCATGTCCGATCATGGTCACGGCAGCCTGGTCGGCAAGGTTCAGCCCAATCTGCTGTTGCGACAATGGGGCTATTTGCACCTCGGAGCCGGCGCGTCCCGTTTCGGCGTGCGCGGACGGCAGATTCTCCGCCGGCTGACCGGTCGCAAGAACGCATTCGCCGACAGCAACGGCCACGGCGTCGATCGTGAGCTGGCGGTCGACTGGAGCCGCACCCGTGCCTGCGTGTTGCACGCCGGCATCTACGGCTTCTGCTATCTGAACGTGGCCGGTCGCCAGCCGACGGGTATTGTTCCACCGGCGGAATACGAGCGGTTGCGAGACGAGCTTCGTGACCGCCTTCAGACGGCGACGACGCGGACGCCGGATGGCCGCGTGCTGCCGCTTTTTCCGGAAGTGCACAAACCCGAAGAGTTATACCAGTGCGAACGCGACGAACATGCCTGGCTGCCGGACCTGATTCTCGTCCCGCAACCGGGCCTGGCGGTCGTGCGAAAAATCCGCGGTAGCCGGCCGGTCCGCTGGCTGCCGCCGCGGCGGATCGAAGGCACGCACCGCGTCGAAGGCATCTTCGTCTCGCAGGGCGCCGGTTTTTGCCGGGGCGAGCAGATTCATGCGAACATCGCCGACATCGCGCCGACGCTGCTGGCCGGACTGGGATTGCCCGTGCCGATCGACATGGAAGGCCGCGTCATCCACGAAGTCTTCGACCGGCCGATGACGGTGGCCTACGAACCGCCGGGCGCGCGCGATGTCGACGCAAGCGAAAAACCGCTTTTAACGCGTGCGCAGGAGGCCGAAGTGGCCGAGCGGCTGTCCGACCTGGGGTACCTCGACTAGCACAGTCGAAAAACGATTATTGAAAGCCAAGAGTCGACCCGTTGAGCGGTCGGATATTGAAACGGCGTAAGACAAACTCGAAGCCCTCGCGGAGCAAATCGTTCATGCACAAAGTCATCGCCTTGTACCGCAAGCCGGAAGATCCGGCGGCATTCGATAAGCACTACTTCGAGATTCACACGCCGCTGGCGATGAAAATGCCCGGCCTGCGCCGCATGGAGGTCGCGCGCCTCACGACCACTCCAACGGGGGCCGAGGCCCCGTACTACCTCGTCGCCGAGATGTACTTCGACAGCGCGGAAACCGCCCGGGCCGCCTTCGCCTCGCCTGAGGGTAAAGCGGCCGGAAAGGACGTCATGTCGTTCGCTGGCAAGCTCATCACAATGATGCACGCCGATATTCTGGAATAAGCCGCCGAATGCACCCCTCCCGGTTCCGCAGCCCCGCCGGCGCGGGGGAGGAGCGGGCACTGCCGGGTTGGCGCGACGCCCTTTCGCGGCGGTGAACTCGTCGAATCCCTTCGCGCGCGGTATCATGCGACCGCCCGTTTCGTCCGGACCCGCTCGGACGACGAGAAAGAAACAGCCTGAATGACGGAGACAGATGCGATGAAGATTGTTCCCAGCCAACGTATCGGCCTGTTGGTCGCGGTCCCGACGCTGATGTACCTGCTTGGCGGGTGCAGCCCGGCCGAGCCGAAGCAGCCCAAGTCACACAAGCGCGACGGCGTCATTACGCGCATCGACGCGCCGAACAAGCGCGTCTCGATGAAGGTGCGCGACACCAAGAATCCGGGCAAGTTCCTCGACATCGAAATCGAAGGCTCGGTGACCTCTGAAACCGAAATCGAGATCAACGGCCGCCGCGCCACAATCGACGATCTGCGCGTCGACGATCAGGTCGAGGCGCTCGGGTACGAGCGAGAAATCAACGGCAAGAAGGAAATCGTGGCCGAGGCGCTGACCATCGAGCGCGTCGGCGAACCGGCCCCGGCCGAACCGGCCGCAGCAGCCGCGCCGGCGTCCGCACCGGAGGTCGACGTCGCGCCAACGCCCGCGCAGCCCAAGCAAGGCCTGACCGGCCGCGAGGCGCTGGTCATGATGGTCGAGCTACTGAAACAACACCGACAGAAGTTTTTGACCGAAAAGGCCGAACTGCTCAAGCAGGGTAAATCGCCGGATGATCCCGAAGTGAAGGATCTCGACCAGAAAATCGCCAAGGCCGAGCAGCACATCGCGCAGACCGAGGACATCGCCGCGCGGCAGGGCATTAACCTTTACGAGACGCCCGCATCTCAGCCCGAGTCATCGCCGGCCACGCCGTAGCGGAATCGGTAGGGATAGCCGCGGTTTGTCAATAACGCGTCGAGCGGGATTGAAGTCCGCTCGCGCGAGCCTATTACCCGTAGCACGCGGTGTGACAATATCAGACAGACCGAGGGAAGGCTCGCCTGTACCGAGCCTCACGAAAGCCCCCTCAACACGCGCTTCTCGAAATCGTCACGCCTGTTGCGCGCGATGGCTTGACCGAGCCACCGCGGCGCATCAAAAAGGCGGGCCGTTGTCGACCCGCCTTCTTCGAGAGCATTGCCGGTTTGCTTGGCTGCATGGACCGCGCGACTAGAGCTGGAAGTCGTGCAGGATCGTGCCGTCCGCGCTGATGACCTGCCAAACCACCTGATTGACGTTCGGATCGCTGTTGTCCGCCCGGTTGAGTACGCGGATCGTGATGAAACAGCCGGTCGTATAGTGGAACGCGCTGACATCGGTGTCGATCTCATTCGGATCCAGCAGCAGCCACTCCGGCCGCGTCGCGACGCGCGAGTTGCACAGGGTCTGCTGTGTTCTCGCGGCGGTCACCTTGGAGATCAGGATGCCGAAATCGTTGCGGTAGGTAAAGCCGCCCTGCGAGCAGGGGTCGTTCCCCTGGCAGATGAAGTCGAGGTCGTTGTTGCCCAGCACGATCAACTGAGGAATCGGAATCGGCACCGCGCCGTTCAGCGGGGCGGCCGCAAGCTGCGGGTTGGCGCCTCCCGTCGCGTCACGGGCGATGTCGCCGGTAAGCGTCAACGCCAGCAACTGCGTGCCGGAGTTCAGTCGCACCGGATCGCAACCGATCGTGGCGGTCTGCGTTCCCTGATCGAGCGCCAACGCCCGATAGCCCGCGTTCAGATAATCATCCAGGTCGTCGTCGCAGACGAAGCCGCCCGTCCCGGCCGAGGCGAGCATCGTGATGCGATACGAAACCCGAGCGTTGGCCGCATTGTCGAGCCGCACCACGAAGAACTTCCGCGCGCCGGGCAGGTCGCACGTCGTGCGGATGCGGCCCGAGCCGCTGCCCGGATTCCCACCGCCGGCGCCGGAACCGGCCAGCCCCCCTCCGGTAAACCGTGCCGAAATGAAGGGGTTTGAGCCGGCACAACCGGCAATCATCAAAGCCAACGACAGCACGATGGATCGCGACTTGAGCGTCATGGAAGTTTCTCCAGCCTTATCTTGCGGGGAACCGTGGTCTGGCATGTCTGCCACATCCGGCCGACGTTCCACGTCATCCGGATGATCCACCTTTTCGGCCAGCAGGGTGGGAGCCGATCGTGGGCAAGTTCAGCAGACGCATGGAGGCCTGTGCGATGCATGACTGCGGCATCCTGCCATGCTCCACACGTCCGCGCCGAATTATATCGACCCGACTCCCGGACTGCAAGCACTTATTCCTGCTTTCGTTCCAACTGCACCCCATCATTCTGGCCCTTCCCCGCCGCCGCGTCAACGGCACCGCCGCGGTTTCCAACGAGGGGCGAAGAGACTACATTTAGTGCGTAGCGTTCGGCCGAAACGTCGATCCTCACGGACCCTTTGCCGGTAAGCCCGGCACGACGGGCCGACTGATTGAAAGGGACCCGCGTGAACTCCCCTCCCGGCGTTTTTTCTTCGATTCCGGATGTCCTCGACGAATTGCGGGCCGGTCGGATGATCATACTGGTCGACGACGAGGACCGCGAAAACGAGGGCGATCTGGTCTGTGCCGCGCAGCAGGCAACGCCTGAAATCGTCAATTTCATGATCCGACGCGCCGCCGGAAAGCTGTGTCTGGCCCTGGCCCCCGAAATCTGCGACCGGCTCAACCTCTATCCGCAAACACCGGAAAACACCGCCCAACACGGTACGGCCTTTACCGTGTCGATCGACGCCGGACCCCACCTCGGCGTGACCTCGGGCGTCAGTGCCGCCGACCGGTGCCGCACCATTCTGCACTGTCTGGACCCCGATGCCCGCCCATCCGATTTTCGCCGTCCGGGCCACATCAGCCCGTTGCGCGCTCGCGAGGGCGGCGTGCTGGTGCGGGCCGGCCATACCGAGGCGAGCGTCGATCTGGCCCGCCTGGCCGGGCTGAAGCCCGCCGGCCTGATCATCGAAATTCTGCGCGAAGACGGTGAAATCGCCCGCCTGCCCGACCTGTTCGCCTTTGCCCAGCGGCATGAGATGAAGATCTGCACGATCGCCGCGCTGATCGAACATCGCATGCAGCGTGAACATCTGGTGCAACGGCTGCAATCGGTGCCGCTGAAGAACGAATTCGGCGACTGGACGCTGATCGCCTATGGCACGATGGTCGATCACGAACCCCACTTGGCGCTTTGTCTGGGTGGCGTCGGGGCCGCGGACGCCGAGGGTCGCGTCGTTGAATCTCCCGACGCCGTGCTCACACGCGTCCACTCCCAGTGCCTGACCGGTGACGTGTTCGGCTCGCAACGATGCGAATGCGGCGAACAGCTCTGGGCGGCCATGGCCGCGATCGCCGCCGAGGGCCGCGGCGTCATTCTGTACCTGCGACAGGAAGGTCGCGGCATCGGCCTGCTGAACAAGCTGCACGCGTACCGGCTACAGGACGAGGGACTCGACACGGTCGAGGCGAACGAGAAGCTCGGTCTTCCGGCCGACAAGCGCGACTACGGCGTCGGGGCGCAGATTCTCCGCGATCTGGGCGTGCGGCGAGTGTGCATCCTGACGAACAATCCGAAGAAAGTGAGCCGGCTGGAGGTTTATGGCCTCGAGGTCGTCGAGCAGCGGCCGATCGAGATTCCTCCCACGCCGGGAACGCGCCGCTACCTTCACGCCAAGCGCACGAAGCTGGGCCACCGCCTGAGCAACGTGGGGGAGGAATCATGAGCATCTTTTCCATCGTCGCCGAAGCGTTCAGCTCCATGGGAAAAAACAAGGTCCGCACCTCGCTGTCGATGCTGGGCATCGTCATCGGCGTGGCCTCGGTGATCACGATGGTGGCGATGGGCCAGGGCACCAAGGCCAAGGTCGAGCAGGAAATCGCCGCGCTGGGCGACGACTGGATGTTCGTCGGCACGTGGGGCATGGTGCGTTCCGGCGTCCGCACACAACAGAGCGAAACGCCGCCGCAGCAGTCCACCGACGACGCCCTGGCGCTGATGCGCGATTTGCCGCACGTCATCCGCGCCGCGACGCCCACCAACTCGGTGAGCCTGCAAATCATCTCCTCCTACTCCAACTACCAGACCCGCGTGATGGGCGCCTGGCCCAGCATCTTCGATATTCGACGCTGGCGCATCGAGCGAGGCCGCGCCTACGACGGGCACGATGACGCCATGCAGGCCAAGGTCTGCTGCATCGGCCAGACCACGGCGACCGAACTGTTTGGGAACATCGACCCCGTCGGCGAGACCATTCGAATCAACAAGGTGCCGTTCGAGATCATCGGTCTGCTCGCCGCCAAAGGCCGCAGCTCGGAAGGCCGCGATTACGACGACACGATTCTCGTGCCGTGGAACTCGTTCCAACGGCGCCTGGCCGGCACCGAGCGGTCCGAAACGCTGATGTGCGCGACCGTGCCCGGCGTTGCGATGGAGCAGGCCAAGGAGCAGGTCCGTGCGTTGCTGCGTCAGCGGCATCGACTCGGTGAGGACCAGCCCGACGATTTCCGCATGTTCGATCTGGCCGAGTCGAGCAACATTAAGAGCGAAGCGAGCGCCGCCTTCAGTAACTTGCTGCTGGTAATCGCATCGGTTTCGCTGCTGGTCGGCGGCGTGGGAATCATGAACATTATGCTCGTATCGGTCACGGAGCGAACGCGCGAAATCGGCCTGCGCATGGCGCTCGGCGCCGACGAACTTTCGGTACTGGCGCAGTTTCTGATCGAGGCGGTGTTGATGTGTTCGATCGGCGGACTGATCGGATTGGGCGTCGGCGTCGCGACCGCACAGGTGTTGAGCGAGAAATACGAATTCCCCACGTTGATCCCCGGCTGGTCGCTGGGCATCGCGGTCGGCTTCGCGGTCGCGGTGGGCATCTTTTTCGGCTTCTACCCGGCCTGGCGCGCCAGCAAGCTCGATCCGATCGAAGCACTGCGCTACGAGTAGGCGCCCGCGTATGGAATAGTCAAACCCCTGCGTCAGCGCGGACCCGACCGCGAACAGCCGCAATTCGCGAGGGCCTGGTCGTGTTGCGTCGCCAATCAAGTTGCGGCGCGTCTCCGTTTCACGTCCGGCAATTGTCCCGACACCCCGAGGTGGATATCATCTCCGTGCGAACTCCGCAGGGCGTTTGCCGGCGTAGCTCAGTTGGTTAGAGCGTCTGACTGTGGATCAGAAGGTCTCCGGTTCGAATCCGGGCGCCGGTAGTGAATAGCTCATGACCGCCAATCAACCCAGATCGACTTCCGTCGCCCCGCCGCGGGTGTCGCCCCGCGCGGCTACCCATCATCATCGCTCCGTGCCGTAGCCGGATTTCACGGGTCTGCCCGCGGACACCACGCTGGCAGGCGCGCCGCGTTCATTCGTATATTCTCGATCCAGGTATTCGTACCCGCCGTTCCCGACGGCCAGGAGCAACATCGTGTCCGACCTCGTCAACCCCCGACTGTTCCGCGGATTGCGCGATCTGCTGCCCGAGCAGATGGCCGCGCGCGAGAGAATCGTCGCCACCATCCGCGACATATTCGAGTTGTACGGCTTCATGCCCCTGGGCACGCCGGCCATCGAGTACCTCGACGTGCTTTACGGCTCCGCCGCCGGCGAAGAGGCACAGCGCTCCGTTTTCCGCGTTGAAAACCCCGACGACGAGCCGCTCGGCCTGCGATTCGATCTGACGGTTCCGCTGGCGCGCGTCGTGGCGCAATACCGCGAACTGCCCCGCCCGTTTCGCCGTTACCAGGTGGCCTCGGTCTTCCGCGCCGACAAGCCCGACCCCGGACGGTACCGCGAGTTCACGCAGTTCGATATCGACTCCGTCGGCGTAGCGAGCGAATGGGCCGACGTCGAGATCATCGCGGCGGCATGCGACGTGCTGGCCGCGTTGAACGTCGGAGCCTATCGCGTGCGCTTCTCAAGCCGCCAGGTGCTCAACCTGCTGCTGAAGTACGCCGGAGTAACAGGGCCGCTGGCGCCCGTCGCGCCGCCCGGCTCGAAGCGCCCGCTCAGCGATCCCTCGCCGCGCGACGCCACTGACGTATTTCGCGTGCTCGACAAGCTGCCCAAAGTCGGCCCCGAGCGCGTTCGACTGGAGCTGACGACGGGCTACGTCGATGCCTCCGGCGATGCGATTCCGGGGCTGAATCTCAGCGTCGACTCGGTGCGCCGCATCGAAGAGTTTCTCGCCATTCCAGCGGCGGATCGCGCCGAAACGCTCGCAAAGCTGCGCACGCTGTTCGCCGCCGTGCCCGACGCGGTGCCGACGATCGACGTGTTGAACCGCATGTCGCAACGGCTGGACCAGATCGGCTACGGCAACGACCGGGCGCTGGTCGACCTGAGCATCGCCCGCGGGCTTTCTTATTACACCGGCCCGGTTTTCGAGGCCAGCCTCGCCGACGCGCCGCAGTTCGGAGCGATCTTCGGCGGCGGGCGATACGACAATCTCGTGCAGCGGTTCCTGGGCGAGCACATTCCGGCAACCGGCGCGTCGATCGGCGTCGATAGGCTGCTGGCCGCGCTGCTGGAGCTGGGCCGTGTGACGCTCCGCCGCGCGACGGCGCAGGTCCTTGTAACGACGCTCGATGCAGCGCTGGCCGACGACTACTGGACCATGACGCAGGAGCTGCGCCGGGAAGGCATTAGAACGGAGTTGTATTTGGGCAGTGAACGCGTCGGCAAGCAGGTCAAGTACGCCGATGCGCTGGGCGTGCCGCTGGTACTGATGTACGGCTCCAACGAGAAACAGAAAGGTGTCGTCACGATCAAGGATATGGAGGCCGGCCGGCAGCGCGCCGAGCAGATCGCCGGCCGCGAGGCGTGGCTGAGGGAGCGTCCGGGGCAAGTCGAAGCGCCGCGGAGCGAGCTGGTCGCGACGGTGAAATCAATGCTGGGGATCGGCTGAACAACTCGGTGGCATCGTCGACCGCAAAACTGTGGCTCTTTGTTGCGGGTGCGAGATTCCCATCTCGCACTCAGTTGCCGCAGGAATCGCTTCCCGCGCATCGGCCCCGGCAAACAACATGGTAGCGTGTGCTTGATAAGCCCGATTCAAGGCAATCAAGCGCAGTCAAGCTTGTCGTTCCTCGCGAAGGCCACCCGCCGATCCCTCTCGGTCGCGGTTCCGTTGATGCTTCGCCGCTCGCCGATCCCTTCACGCTCCCGCCCTGCTTGCGTTCGGGGTCGCGGTTTGGTTCTGCCCTCTCAAGCACGCTATGAGACACCCCCTTCGTCTCCGCTCGAGTGGGTCGCCGTCACACACGGCGCGCCTTTCCGCTCCGCCAGCTCGATCGACAGGCGTATCGCCGCTCTCATGCTGCCGCAGTCGGCCCGGTTCTTGCCGGCCAGATCGAACGCCGTCCCATGATCGACGCTCGTGCGAATCGCCGGAATTCCCAGCGTCACGTTGACCGCCGTATCGAACGCAGCCAGCTTCACCGGAATCAGCCCCTGATCGTGATACATCGCGACGACGCCGTCGAACTCACCTTGCGCGGCCCGCCAGAACAGCGTATCGGCCGCGAACGGGCCTTCGGCGTTGATGCCCGCCTCGCGCGCCATGCCGATGGCCGGCTCGATGATGCGCGCCTCCTCGTCGCCGAACAATCCGGCCTCAGAGGCGTGCGGATTCAGTCCCGCCACGGCAATGCGCGGCGCATCGATGCCGAACCAATCGCGCAGCGCGGCATGAAGCAGATCGATCGGCTGAAAGACTTTGCCGATGGTGAAGGAATGGCGTAATTCGAAGAGCGGCTCGTGAATGCTCGCCAGCGCCACGCGAAACGGCCCGCCGACGAACATCATCGTCACGCGGGCCGTCTTAAACCGATGCGCCAGCAGTTCGGTATGGCCGGGATACTTGTATCCCGCCAGCTTCCAGCTTGTCTTCGAGATCGGCGCCGTCGCCAGCGCGTCGATCGAGCCGTTGCGCAGGTCCTCGATGGCGGCTTCGAGATAGCGCATCGACGCTTCGCCGCCTTCGGCTGAATCGCGCCGCGTTCCCGGAGGCGGCAACGGCGCATCGTCGAAGTCCATCACGACCACGCCGCTTTCGATCCGTCGCGGCGCGTCGTGCGGCACGTTGAACCAGAACGGCGTCAACTCCGCCTCGTCCGCCGCGTAGGCGATGCGCTCGGCCGAGCCGTAGATGATGTACCGCGCCCGCGTCCGCAGCCGTTCATCCGCCAATGCCTTGACGATCACCTCGGCCCCGATGCCGGCCGGGTCGCCCATCGTCACGCCGATCGTGCGCCGCACGCCGTTGTCGGCGCGCGAGTCGACTTCGTCTTTGACTTCGTCGCCCGTCGCGCGCCGGTGGTAACGGTTCATAATGACACTCGCCCAGCGGCCAAAGCGCCGCAGCGCTTGCCGCCAGCCTGTGTGGACCAGGCATGGCGCAGCTTCGTCTCCTGCACGATTTCATACCGGACGTTACGCCACATGCGCCGCCTCATGGCGGCCGCTCGCCGGCCGCGCGGTTTCTCGGCGGTCGACGCAAACGCCCTACCAAAGCGTATCACCGCAAAACGGCGGCGGCCACACAAAACGGCGCAGCAATCAGCGGCTGAAGCCTTCTTCTATCAGCCGCTGCATGGTCACGGACGAAACTGGCGTACCCTGCATTGAGGTCAACACGCGCAGTACGGTCCGCACGAGGATGTCGGATTCGAGATTGACGGCGTCGCCCGGCCCCTTGTCGCCGAGCGTGGTCCGCTCCAGCGTCGTTGGAATCAGCGCGACGCTGAAACACTCCTGATCCACGTCCACGATCGTGAGCGAAATCCCGTCGATCGCGATCGATCCCTTGGGAATCAGACACGCCCGAAGCTCGCTCGGCGCTTTGAACCACCACTTGGCGCTTTGCGGCCCGCGTTCGACTCGCGTCACTTCGCCGATCCCGTCGACGTGCCCCTGCACGAAGTGCCCCTCGATGCGCCCATCCGCGCGCAGCGAACGTTCCAGATTCACCTCGCGCCCCACCGCGGCACGGCCGAGCGTACTGCGCTGCAAGGTTTCGCCGATTACGTCGAACTCGGCGGTGTCGTCGCGCGCTGATATCATCGTAAGGCATACACCATCCACCGCCACACTCGCCCCGTCGTTCAGGCCGTTCCAGTACCCGCGCGCCGCGATCGCCAGCCTCTTCCCGGCCGCCGTCGCCGCCACACGCACAATGCGCCCGCGCGTCTCAACGATGCCGTTGAACATATTCGGACTCCATTCATCCGGTTGGCCCAAGAAGCCGCCGCGCCCGATCCGAACACCAAGCGCCGGCGCCGGCGGCGCCCGTACGAATGCGCGTCAATCGCAACGCCTGCGCATGCGGCTCTGATTGCGCCCGGCCGGCCCACCGCGTCACGACGGGCACACGATCATGGGAAGCGGAACAATCCACCCGATTGCCCCCGCCCCCATCAATCATCCGGTAATCTGCCTCCGTACTCCCCCAACGTACACATGCGAAACATGTTCGCCGCCATCCAGAATCGCCGCCGCCGGGTCGAATTCATCGCCGCCACAATCCGACAACAGCGGAATCGCAATCAGGTCGGCCGCCAGTCCGACCCGAATCGCCCCAATCTCATCTCGCAGCCCCAGCGCCGCCGCGCCGTTGTGCGTCGCCATTTCCAGCAGCGTCGCGGCCGGACATTCCGGCGCGATGCGCCGCAAGAAACGCAACTCATCCAGAATCGACAGCGACTCGTTGCTCGCCAGGCTGTCGGAGCCTAGGCACACATTCACGCCCGCCGCCAGCATCCGCCGCCACGGATGATCGCGATGGCCGAAGAACCGATGCGCCCTCGGACAGAAAACGACGCTTATGCCGCGGCCGCTCCGTCGCTTCCATGATCGCGCGCCCAACCAGGCGATTTCATCGTCGCGGACGTAATTGCAGTGTGCGAACACCATCGGCGCCGCCGTACGCCGTGACCTCGAACCCGCCGTCACAATCGCATCATCGCCGGCCGGCCGCTCCTCTGCCGATTCTCTTGCGGCCTTCCGCACGACGCACACGCCGGAACCCGCCGCCACATGGGACATGCGCTCAAGCAAACCCAGTACGTCCCCCTTGAACATTCGCTCCACGTTCAACGCCGGATGCCGCGCGACGAACTCGGCCAGCCGGCCGGTCCGATGCTCCAGCCATTCACGCTCTTCCATCGTCTCAGCAACGTGCATCGTCAGCGGCAACCGGCGCTCGACGGCCAGCCGAACGACCGCGTCCAGATGTCGCGCCGTGACCGTGTACGGACTGTGCGGACTGACGCCCCAATTGCGGCCGCTCGGCCTCGACGCGTCCGCACTCGCGCCCATCGCATCGAGCGCCAACCCCAATTCGTCCGGGTCGCGCGGCGGTTCGGCCGCGCCGCTGATCAACTCCAGAAATCGCACCTGCCGGATCGGCACATCATCCAAGGCCGCAAACACGCGGCCGTTTCGCGATATGTCGCCGATGCACGTCACGCCCGCGGAAAGGCAATCCCACGCCGCACGCGAGGCCGCGTCGACTTCGTTTCGCGCCGGCTCGGCTTCGCGCCGCAGCTCGATCAGCCTCGGCAACCAGTCCCACAGCGAACTAGGCGGCAGGCGTCCTGCGTACACCGACAATTCCAGATGAGCGTGAGCGTTCACCAGGCCTGGCAGCAGTGCAACGCGGCCCAGGTCCTCCACGCAATCCTCGCGCCGAAATACTTCGTCGGCCCCTCCCACCGCCGCAATTCGACCTCCTTCAATCCGCACCGCGCCGTTGCCAATCGGCGGACCGCATACCGGCAGGACCCAGTCCGCTCGCAAAACCCGTGAATCGGCTGCCTCGGCCATCAACCGCATTGTACGACGGAGCAACGCGCCCCGCGGTCGCGCATGCGCCCGCTCGCCTGTCTCAACGCCATGGAACTCGGCGCTGTTGACGCAGCACCCAATCGCCCGCAGCATGATCGTCCGGCGCGGCGCCCGCGGAACGCCCATGCACGACCGGACCGCCGGGCCGCGCCTTCGACCCGGAGCAACACTGGTGTTCAATATTCGTACTTACACGGTCGTCCCGTCGCTGCCGCGCCCGCTCGTCCGACTGCGCGAGCTGGCCTACAACCTCTGGTGGTCCTGGACTGCCGACGCCTTCGAAGTCTTCCGCCGCCTCGACACGGACCTGTGGGAGTCGCTCGGCCACAATCCCGTCCGCCTGCTTTCCTCGCTCGGCCAGAAGCGTCTCGAGCAGGCCGCGGCCGATACCGCGTATCTGGCGCACGTCGACCGCGTGCTGGACAGCTTCTACGTGTACCTGTCGGGCCGAACCTGGTTCGACGAGAACTATCCTGAACTGAAGAACTCGAAATTCGCCTACTTCTCGATGGAATTCGGCATCCACGAATGCCTGCCGGTTTATTCGGGCGGTCTCGGAATCCTGGCCGGCGACCACCTCAAAAGCGCCAGCGACCTGGGATTGCCGCTGATCGGCGTCGGAATCCTGTACCGCCAGGGCTACTTTCAACAGCGGCTGACCAACGACGGCTGGCAACTCGAGGAGTACCCGGCGCTCGAGTTCCACGATCTTCCCATTTCGCTCGTGACCGACGAACAGGGCAACCGGTTGACGGTCGAAGTGCACCTCGGCGACCGCAACGTCAAGATCGCCGCCTGGAAAGCGCAGATCGGTCGCGTGCCGCTCTACCTGCTCGACGCCGACCTTCCCGAGAACCACCCGCGCGACCGCGAAGCGACGCAACGTCTGTACCAGGGCGGCGACGAAGACCGCATTCGCCAGGAGATCGTCCTGGGCGTCGGCGGCACGCGCCTGCTCGAAGCGCTGGGCATCGATCCGGACGTGTGCCACATGAACGAAGGCCACTCCGCGTTCCTCGGCCTGGAGCGCATCCGACAGCGCATGGCGCGTGACAAGCTCGATTTCGGAACCGCGCGCGAAGCCACCGTTCCCAGCCACGTATTTACGACACATACGCCCGTGCCGGCCGGCATCGATCGCTTCAGCGATCATCTCATCGACCGCTACCTCACCGAATTCGGCGGCGGTCTCGGCCTGGCGCCGCCGGACGTGCGCGCCTTGGGCAAGGCCCACCCGGCCGATCCGCAGGAAACGTTCAGCATGGCCGTGCTGGGACTGCGGCTGGCCGGCGCGACCAATGGCGTCAGCCAGCTTCATGGCCAGGTCTCGCGCACGATGTGGCACAACGTCTGGCCGGCCACGCCGGTTGACGAGATTCCGATCACCAGCGTCACCAACGGCATCCACATACCGACGTGGCTGTCGGTCGAGATGTCGAACCTGCTGGACCGTTATCTCGGCCCGAACTGGGGGGACAACCCCGTCGACTACGACATCTGGCGACGCGTCAGCGAGATTCCCGATCTGGAACTGTGGCGCACCCACGAGCGCCGCCGCGAACGGCTCATCAGCTTCACGCGCCTGCGCCTGAAGGAACAGTTGCGCCAGCGCGGCGCGCCGCCCGCCGAGGTCAAGGCCGCCGAGGAAATCCTCGATCCCGAGGCGCTGACCATCGGCTTCGCGCGACGATTCGCGCCCTACAAGCGCGCGACGCTGCTGCTGCGATCGCCCGAGCGACTGGCCAACCTGCTGACCGACCGCGACCGTCCCGTGCAAATTGTCTTCGCCGGAAAGGCTCATCCCCGCGACGAGCGCGGCAAGGAACTCATCAAGCAGATCCTCATCGCCGCCAACAACGCCGAGTTTCGCCGTCGCCTGGTTTTCGTCGAAAATTATGACATCAACGTGGCGCGTCACCTCGTCCAGGGCTGCGACGTGTGGCTCAATAATCCCATCCGGCCGCGAGAAGCGTCGGGCACGAGCGGCATGAAAGTCATCCCCAATGGCGGGCTGCATCTGTCGGTGCTCGACGGCTGGTGGCCGGAGGCATACGACGGCGAGAACGGCTGGGCCATCGGCGACGGGCGCGTCTATGAGGATCCGGCCTACCAGGATTACCTCGAAGCCGAAGCGCTGTACGACCTACTCGAGAAAGAGATCGTTCCGCTGTTTTATGAGCGCACCGCCGACGGCCTGCCGCGCCGCTGGATTTCACGCATGAAGGCCTCCATGCGGACGATCTGTCCGAAGTTCAACACCAACCGGATGATCGAGGAATACACGCGCAAGCTGTACATCCCGGCCGCACGCCGCCGCCGGCACATGGAGGACAACGCTTACGCCGCCGCCCGCACGCTGGCCCAGTGGAAGACCGAAGTCTCGCGCCGCTGGGGACAGGTGCGCATCGAGCGAGTCGAGTCCGACGACCACCGCCAGCTTACGGTCGGCGCTTATTTGGCGTTGCGCGCTTACGTTCGCCTCGGCGAACTGAAACCCGAAGAAGTCGCTGTCGAGCTTTATTTCGGAAAGGTCGACCCCGGCGGGAACATCACCGAGGGCGCCACCGTCGCGATGGACTGCGAGGGCGTGCGGGAAGACAACGTGTTCCTCTACACCGGCCGGATTCCCTGCGCCCGCAGCGGCCATCACGGCTACGCCGTCCGCGTCATCCCGCGCCACGCCGATTTGCCGCACCGGCACGAGACGGGGCTGATTGTTTGGGGTTGACGCGCGAGTGGAGCATCTGAAGCGCCTGCGCTGTTACCGGCGCGGAAGACGCTGAATCCAACCGCCGTCCGCCGAAAGCGATTCCCGCAACGGGCGATCCACTCCGGAGCGTCAGCTTATCGATAACAAATCACAGGCAGAACGAGCGTGCCGGCCGTGCGGCGCGCGTGCGGTGGCAGGCGGTATCGGCTGTTACGCCCTACGCCAGCAAAAGCAGGAATTTCCGACAAAAATATGAATGTCGGTAACATTATCTTACGCAATGAATTACGACTTTGTGGATGTAGAGCGCCGCTGAGGGATGATCAGCGGAGTCGACCATCGACCCCGCGCCGACCGGTGCAACAATACGCGCCACTACACGTTAAAACATGTACCTAATACAACGCGTTGACCGACGGGTTAGGGGCTGCGCGGTCTTCGGGTATTCGGGGCTGATAATTTTCGGTTTTTCGCTTGTTGTGACTCATGCGCGCGGCTATCATCGGAGTGACGTGTCGGCTGGAGAAGGAGGGCGACGATGCAATCGCCAAGCGGCTTTCGCCATAATGCCGATTTCCGGTTGCTTACGTGCGGAGTCGTCGGGTTCGCGGCGCTGTGTGGACCACGCGCGGCGCTGGCCGAACCCGTATTCATGGGGCTGGGCGATCTGCCGGGCGGCATCTTCGAGAGCCGGGCGTTCGGCATATCCGCCGATGGAAGCACGATTGTGGGGGACAGCCGCAGCGCGACGGGGATACAGGCGTTTCGCTGGCGGCTGGAAACGGGGATGGTCGGGCTGGGCGACCTGCCGGGCGGGCAGAGCGGCAGCAACGCACTGGGGGTGTCGGCGGATGGTTCCGTTGTTGTGGGACGCGGTCACTCAACTGCGTCGGGGCTTCTGACTGAGGCCTTTCGCTGGACCAGCGCGACGGGCATGGTCGGGCTGGGTGACCTGCCGGGCGGCGTCTTCTACAGCGAGGCGTACGCCGCGCCGAATTCGGGGGCGACCGTGGTTGGCGTTGGTAGTCGTAGCTTCTCGAGCGATACCGAAGCGTTTCGCTGGACACAGCCTGGCGGGATGGTGGGCTTAGGTGACCTGCCGGGTGGCGCCACCCATAGTGCGGCGTTCGATGCATCAGCTGATGGCAGCGTTGTAGTCGGTTACGCAACGTATCAGTATGTGCAGGCGGCAAAATGGACTGCCGCAACCGGCTGGATCGCCTTGGGTTTGCTGCCGAATCACGATGCGGGCAGCCACGCCCGCGCCGTCAGTTCCGACGGTCAGACCATCGTTGGCTGGTCGGCTGGTGCAGAAGAAACACAGGCATTCCGCTGGACGACAAGCAGCGGGATGGTCGGGCTGGGCGACCTGCCGGGTGGCGTAACAACGAGTCTGGCGTTCGACGTATCTGACGACGGAAACGTGGTCGTGGGATGGGGCGTTTCTGCGGTCGGAGCTGAGGCCTTCATCTGGGATCCGTTGAACGGCATCCGATCAGTGCGCGACGTGCTATCCGTTGATTATGGTCTGGATTTGAGCGGATGGACGTTATCGCAGGCATATGGCATCTCCGGGGATGGACGCGTCATTACGGGATACGGCGTGAATCCCGCGGGCCAAACCGAGGCATGGATAGCCATAATCCCTGAGCCCAATACGTTAATTCTTTTGATGCTAGGCGTGGCCGGATTTCCATACTCGTGCAACAGGAAGAAAAGGAGATAGATCGACATTCTGGGGGGAGCAAAGGAGTGTCCGCATGGCGCTCCGCATCGCGCGTCAATGGACCGACAATGACGCTGCCGGCCTCCACGTTCGCCCTGCTTCGATTCTCTTGTGTATAATTGTCAGCGCCGGGTTCCCGGGAACGCTACTCGCGCAGAGCTTTAGCGCCGCTGACGGATGTCTGACGACAGCTGACGCTTCACCCCTGGACCCGTTTTCCTGTATCTCCATTCATGTGCGCGAAGAAGGGCCAGTGATTGCCGGCGATGGCGAAGATAGACTCGTTGTTGCTTGGCTTTCGAAAGCCGGCGTCGCTTTCGACGCTGATATCACCATTCGCTATCGCGTCATCGAGCTTGGCTCAACACCGCGTGCTTCGTTTCCGCGCCGACTGCATGAGCCGGTGTTCGAGCCGAAGCCATTTCGGTTCAACCGGCACAACGTCCATCCCAGTGTCGCCATGATCGGCAGCGGACCGCTGAAAGGGCACTGGATCGCTGTGTGGGAAGAACGCTTCGTGGACCGCGAGTTTCAAGGCACTCAGATCCGCGTTTACCGTATTCGTGTGCTGCTTCGTCAGTTTCATCCAACTGGCACGCCAATCGGCCCTGCTCGCGTTGTTGACGAACGCGCCAATTTCGAATTCATGAATGGCCTGCAATGCAACCCCGTTTGCGCCGTCGACTCCAACGGCAACCACGTGGTGATCTGGCAGCCCCTCGATCGCAGTGCCACCGATGCGCGGCTGGTCGGCATACTCTACGCATGGGACGGCAGCGTCCTGCATCCGCGCTTCAGCGTCGATGACGGCGTGCCCGATGCTCCCTGTACCGGCACCGACGGCGCTCAGCGTCCCTCGGTTTCCATGACGCCCGATGGCGAATTCTTCGGCGTCTCGTGGCGTCGGCAAACGTGTTCCTCGGAGACGATCAGGCGGGACGGCTTGCGCATCTTCCGCATTACGCCCGGCGATCCGGCGCGGCTGATGCGGTCGCAGGCGCCGCCGGACAATGACTATCGTACGACGACAAATTCTTCGGTGCTGGTCACGGCGCACGAGAGCTTGCCACCCGTGGCGATGGCACGCGCCCGACGGGAAGGCCTGATGCCTATGCGAGCCAACGGTTTGTAGGGTGCTGGCCGTCGTGTGCCGGCAGTTTTTCGCGTTTCGGACTTGCTTCAGCCTGCACGTGGAACTATCATAATCGGAGTGTAGTATCCGCTGGATAAGGAGGGCGATGATGCGATTAAGATTCTGC
This sequence comes from Planctomycetaceae bacterium, assembly GCA_011525745.1. Lineage (GTDB taxonomy): Bacteria > Planctomycetota > Phycisphaerae > UBA1845 > UTPLA1 > PLA4. The sequence continues at coordinate 21,153 of WYBU01000149.1, forward strand.
CGTCGCCATCAAGCGGTTTTCCGACGGCTGACTTACGGGCTGATGGGCCTCGCGGCGCTGTCCGCGTCGCGGAAGGGCTTGGCGGAGCCGGTGATCATGGGATTGGGCGACCTGCCCGGAGGCGGGTTCAATAGCTTCGCCGCCGGTATTTCTGCTGATGGCAGTACGGTTGTTGGCCAAAGTGGCACCGAAGCATTTCGCTGGACGGCAGCCACAGGAATGCTTGGGTTGGGCGATCTGCCGGGTGGGGCGTTCGACAGCATTGCTGTCGGTGCGTCGGCGGACGGCGAAGTAATTGTTGGGCAGGGACGCTCAACGCAGGGCTTCGAAGCCTTTCGCTGGACTGCCGCCACCGGCTTGGTGGGGCTGGGCGATCTGGCGGGCGGCAGTTTTGGCAGCGCGGCGTATGCCGTCTCCGCTGATGGATCTGTCCTAGTTGGTTTAAGCATTAGCGGTCCAAATCGCACTGAGGCTTTTCGGTGGACAGCGGCCACGGGAATGGTTGCGTTGGGAGATCTGTCCGGCGGCGATGACGACAGCGCCGCTTACGGCGTCAGCGGCAACGGGGAAGTAATCTGCGGGACGGCGGCTGGTCCGACGGGGTTGGAGCTGTTCCGTTGGACCGCGCAGACGGGAATGGTGGGTCTCGGCGATTTGCCGGGTGGCGAGCAGTACGCAGTAGGCTTCGATCTGTCCACGGAGGGAGATGTCATTGTAGGTGTGGGATACTCGTCGAACTTCGAGGCGTTCCGCTGGACCGCTAGTACCGGAATGGTCGGTTTGGGCGGGCTGGATCCGGGATTCCTCGAAAGTTGGGCCTGGGCCACGTCGGGCGATGGCACCATCGTGGTGGGTCGAAGTCGGTTGAGTGGCAATGCTGCTGCATTTATTTGGGATGCGGAAAACGGAATGCGTGAACTGCGTCACGTTCTAATCAACGACTACGGGGTCGACTTGACTGGTTGGACACTCTACGAGGCCATTGGTATTTCCGACGACGGCCGAGTCATTACAGGCACTGGCCGCAACCCCAGCGGTCAAACCGAGGCGTGGATCGCAGTGATCCCGGAGCCTAGTAGTTTCCTGCTTGTGACGATTGCTGCAATGTGCGTGGCACGGCGGCGAGGTCGGACGGTTAACTCAGAACGTGTGTGAAAAGGAGCCATTTTGCGAACCCGGCACGACCAAGACGACCGGGTCGGCAGGGATTCTGCACGAATCGGGCCCTAGCTTCGTGGCTCCGCAAGCCTTCTCACACACGTTCTCAGTCTGATTCGCAGCCCAACTCACGCCGTTCAACTGTAACCGCCATCAACGGTGGAATGACCTATCAACGCGTAAGTTCAGCTTGATCCAATCGCGCGACGCGATTGACGCCGGCGCCGGAGGCAGGACATATGCACCATGAATTCACACTCTGGCAGCGCGTTGTCCGCACCCACGGTAGGACGGGTTTTGCTTGGAGGTGCGATAAGGGGATCACTTGGGGCCGTGCTGATCCCGGCGATTTCCGTTCTTTTTCTTCCAGCGTCCGTAACCGCCCAACCTCAGCGACTTGACGCACGTGTGTCCATCCACCGTGACGACGCTTTCGACACCAGCAACTGTCGGGCGCGTCTCCTCACGCAGCACGGCCCGGTCATCAGCGAAAACGGGCGTGATCGGCTGGTTGTGGCGTGGCTGGGTGAGCCGCTGGGCCCGTCCGACTCGGAAATCACGATCTTCTATCGTGTCGTGCATCTGGGTAATCCGGCCTGGAGCACGCCCGCGCGGCGGCTGTCGCTTCCGACGACCGGCAGCAAGAACGATGGGTTCGTCACGCACAACGTGCATCCGTCGATCGCCATGACCAGCGACGACGAACTCGGCAGCGCGTTCGTGGCGGTGTGGGAAGAGCGCTTTCTGTACCGCGAACAGCCGTTGGCGCAATATTCGTTGCGGCGGATGCGCGTGATGGCGCGCCGATTCGACGGCGAGGGAATGCCTCTCGGCGTTCCGATCGTGATCGAAGAACGCAGCGGCTTTGAGTTCGGGGACACGCAGGCGAATCCGGTTGTGGCCATGGACCCGCATGGTAACTTCATCGTGGTGTGGGAGCCGATTACGCCGTACGGCGACGGTACGCGCCTGACGGGACGCTTGTATGATTGGGCATCCAACGTGATAGCACCACGCATTCAAGTTGATTATCCCGTGTTGCCGTTGGGATGCTCAATTGCGGGTCGAGCTAACCCCTCTATTTCCGTCAGTTCAGATGCCCGGTTTTTTGCTGTTTCTTGGACTGCTCGCGCGTGCAGCGCATTGCAGCACCGTGACGGGCTGCGCGTGTTTCGCTTCGACCCGGTGGCGGCGCTGCCGGTTGTCGGTTCAAACGTGGTAGAGTTTTTACAGTTCCAGATCTACCATGCCACCAGCGTATTCCTGGACACGGACTCACTAGACCCCAATAGCGCCGTTGGAATCGTGCTTGGTCTGGAGTCGGTGCCCGGTGATATCAAGGTTAACCGTTTTCGAGTCGACTTCGCAGAAACGTACCCAGCGTCGATCGACCTGTGTGGCTGGGGCGTAATCAGTTTGCTCGGCGACGGCTGCCGGAGGTTCGAATTCCCCTCGATTGCCACGTGGCCTTCAGTGATTTCGTTTGGAACCGAAGCGGATTGGTGCGAGCGAGCCGGTATTCCGCTTCACAACTGCGTCAGCCCTGTGGCCTGGACGGCGCCGCGCTACTCGTGCGAGGATGAGGAATGCCCATCCGCCGACGACCGCGACGTGCTCACGGCGCCGTCGGCGGAGGCCGAGCCGGACGACTGCTCCTGCGGCACCAGCGACGTCACGGTCAACGCCTTCGACCTGGACAACAGCTCGACGGATGAACAGGCCACCGGCCCGCCGCATCTGACCTATTTCGATCAGGCGGACCGCGGCGATCGGAGGCAAGTAGCGAGCCTGTCCCACGTCTGGCTGGCGGACGTGAACACCCACGCCGCGGTGAACGCCTACGTCTGGCAGGGCGTCGGCCTGATCGACCCGACGCAAGGCACCACCGAAGAGAACCTTGATCCCCTAGGCGTGTACCTGACGCTTGCGGCTGACGCCGGGACCGATCTGCCGGACATCAACGCCAACATCCTTCCGGAGCCGTCGGCCGACTGCAACGGCAACGGGACGGCGGATGAAATCGAGCTGCTGTGCTTCGTGCTGGATCGCAACGGGAACGACGTGCTCGATGAGTGCGAGATCGACTGTGACACGAACGAAACGCCGGACGTGTGCGACATTGCGCGGGGCAGCGCCGACTGTAACGGCGACGGCTGGCCGGATGCCTGCGACTCGGACTGCAACACGAACGGAGCGGCGGACGATTGCGACATCGACCAGGATACGTCGCTGGACTGCGACCTGAACGGCTATCCGGACGAATGCGACTTGGCGCCCGGCGGTTGCGGCGTGGACTGCAACACGAACGGTACGCTGGATGCCTGCGAAACGGGCCTGGGCGTCGTC
>WYBU01000017.1 GCA_011525745.1 Planctomycetaceae bacterium
AATTCCTTTACCCACTCCGCCTGCGTCACACTGCGGCCCAGGCGCGCCAGAATGTGCACGTGATCCTCCACGCCGCCGATTTGAATCGGCGCACACTCAAGCCGTTTGCTTACGCCGCCCAGGTAGGCATGCGGGCCTTCTTGGCGATCTCTTCGATCGTCGGCTCGCGCCCCAGCTCCTGCAACAATTCCTTGCCGATGTTCCGCAGGCGGCTCATCGTCTCGATCATGTGCACGGGCACGCGGATCGTCCGCGCGTGATCGGCGATGGCGTGGTGAACCTTGCTCCAGACTTCTTGAAGGTCAAACCCCGACACGTCTCTACGAGCGGGCGCACACTCTCAAACGCCGTATTGTGCCGCTTCAGCCGTTCCTTTCATTCCTCGTAATCGCGTGTCTCCATTCCCTGAGATTGCTTGCCTTTCGTTTCAAGCGAGGGCAACGCCGTGTCGATACAAATCGCCGAATCCCGTGTGCGTTTCCTGGGTACACTCCAAGTACGGCGCCATCATTGAGGCGCCGCCTGTAGCTGAATCTGATCGCCGGATCGCCGCGGCTTGTGAACGATCCCGCGGATGATGTAATAGAAGACCGGCGTCAAGTAGATGCCGAACAGCGTGACGCCGATCATGCCGGCGAAAACGGCCATGCCCAACGTCTGCCGCATCTCGGCGCCGGCGCCGTGCGCGATCACCAGCGGGAACACGCCCAGGATGAACGCGAAGCTGGTCATGAGGATCGGCCGCAGCCGCACGCGGGCGGCCTCGACGGCGGCATCGAAGCGGCCGGCGCCCTGGAGCTGGCGGTCGCGGGCGAACTCGACGATCAGGATCGCATTCTTGGCCGCCAGGCCGACGAGCACCACTAAGCCGACCTGCACGAATATGTTGACGTCTATGCCGGCGAGCAGCAGGCCCGCAAGCGCGCTGAGCAGGCACATGGGCACGACGAGGATCACCGCCCACGGCAGCGACCATCCCTCGTACAGGCCGGCCAGTACGAAATAGACGAGCATCACGCCCAGCGCGAACGCACTGAAGGGGTTCTTCTGCAGGTCGCGGAACTGCTCGAGCTTGCTTGCCTCCTTCTGGAGGTAGCTCACTTCGGTCCACTCGGTGGCCATGTTGCGCGGCAGGTCGCGGCCGAATTGCTCCATCGTCGCCAGCGCGACGCCCATGCTGGTTCCGGACACCGGGGTTCCAGTAATCGCGGCGGCCGGGAACATGTTGTAGCGCGTGACCTGGACCGGCCCGGTGGCATCGCGCACCTCGGCCAGCGCGCCCAGCGGCACCATCTCGCCATCGACATTGCGAACCTTGAGCTGCCGGATGGTCTCCGCGTCGGTGCGGAACGGTGCATCGGCCTGCACGTTAACCTGCCAGGTGCGACCGAAGCGGTTGAAGTCGTTGACGTAGTAGCTGCCCAGGTACGCCTGGAGCGCGTCGAACACGTCGGTGAGCGGCACGCCCATCGACTTGACCTTCACGCGGTCGATGTCCACGTAGAGCTGGGGCGTGCGGGCGCGGAAGCTGTTGAACAGCCCGACCAAGCCGGGCTGCTGGTTGCCCTTGTCTGCCAGGTCGTCTGCGCGGACCTGTAGATCGTCGAAATCCACGTCGCCGATGCCTTCCACCATTAGCTTGAAGCCGGCGGACTTCGCAAGGCCCGAGATCGGCGGCGCCCCGAAGACCAGCACCTGGGCCTCCGGAACCTCGCGCGCCAGGCGTTCGCGGATTCGGGCTGCGACGGCCTCGGAGCCGAGCGCGTGGTCGCGGCGCTCGTCGAACGGCTTGAGGATGATGAACACGTTGCTGTAGTTGGAGCTGTTGGCGTTCAGGACGTATGACATTCCCGGCAGAGCCAGCGTGTGCGCGACGCCGGGCGTCTCCAGCGCGATCCGTTCGACCTCGTCGGTCGCGGCGAGCGTGCGCTCCAGCGAGGCCGAGTCGGGCAGCACGATGTTCGTCACCAGATAGCCCTTGTCCTGTATGGGGATGAACCCGGTGGGGATGCGGCTGAAGCCGAAGCCGGTCAGGCCGATCATCCCGACGTAGAGCAGGAGCACGACGGCGCTGAGGCGAAGGCACCAGCCCACGGTCGCGCCGTAGACCTGCGTCGCCCGCTCGAACAGCCAGTTGAAACCGCGGAAGGAACGACCCAGTGCCCAGTTCACCGGACGGATCAGCAGGAACCGGCCCAGCGCCCCGCCGACGACGGCGCCGGGAAGAAACAGGAGCAGGTCCGCGCCCAAGGAGCGCACACTTGCACCCAAGCCACCGGGCGCCGCCTCGCCGCCGTGTTCGCCGGTTGGCAGCCCAAGCCACGGGCCAAGGAACGGCGCAAGCAGCCACATCGACGCCAGCCCGCCGAACAGAGCGAAGCTCCACCACGGCAGCGCTTCCTTCCCATCGTCCCCGTGGCGCCCGGGCTTGCGGTTGCGGAAGAACAGCACGGCCAACGCCGGCGTCATCGTCATGGCGTTGACAGCCGAGATAATCATCGACACCGAAATGGTGACGGCGAACTGCCGGAAGAACTGCCCGACCAGCCCGCTGAGGAACGCGCTGGGCAGCAGCACCGAGCTGAGCACCAGCGTGATCGCGAGGATCGGCCCGCTGATTTCCTTCATCGCGTCGATCGTGGCCTCGCGGACAGGCTTGCCCAGCTCGAGGTGGCGCTCGATGTTCTCGAGCACGACGATGGCATCGTCCACGACGATGCCGATGGCGAGCACCAGCCCGAACAGCGTCAGGTTGTTCAACGTGAAGCCCATCACGCTCATGACAGCAAACGTGCCGACCAGCGACACGATCACGCCGATCATGGGCAGAAGTACGGATTTCCAGTCTTGGAGAAACACAAGCACGACCAGCGTCACGAGGATGATGGCTTCGATAAGTGTGTGGAACACCTGATTGACCGATTCGCGGACGAAGGGGGTCGTGTCGTAAACGATGGCGTAATTGAGGCCGGCGGGGAAGCGCGTTTGCAGCTCCCGCATCGTAGCCTTGATGCGGTCGGCTGTGTCCAGCGCATTCGAGCCTGGCAGCAGGTAGATGGCCAGGCCCGACGACGGCCGGCGGTCCAGCCGCGCAATGAGATCCTCGCTCCGCGCGCCCATTTCGACTCGGCCAACATCGCGAAGGTAGGTGATTTCACCCTTGGAGCCCGTCATGAGCACGATGTCGGCAAACTGCTCCGGCTCAACCAGCCGGCCGAGCGTGCTGAGCGTGAACTGAAAGTCCTGGCCCGCAGGCACCGGCGGCTGGCCGATCCGCCCCGCGGCCACCTGCACGTTCTGCTCGCGCAGCACCCGGATCACGTCTCCGACCGTTATTCCTCGCGCCTGGAGCTGGTCCGGGTCCAGCCAGACGCGTAGGCTGTAGTCCTGCTGCCCCATGACGAACGCGTCGCCGACGCCCTTGATGCGGGAGATCGCGTCCTTAAGTTGGATGGTGGCATAGTTGCTCAGGTAGAGCTGGTCGTAGTACGGCAGACCGGTTTCCGGGTTGTCCTTGGAGTACAAGCTGATCGCCAGCAGGATGTCCGCCGCCTGCTTCTTGGTGGTCACGCCGATGTTCTTGACCACCTCCGGCAGCGACGGCTGGGCGATGGCGACGCGGTTTTGCACCAGCACCTGCGCCATGTTGATGTCGGTGCCGATCTCGAACGTCACGTCAAGGGTGTAGGAGCCGTCGTTGTTGCTTTGCGACGACATGTACATCATTCGCTCGACCCCGTTCACCTGCTGCTCGATCGGCGCGGCGACCGTGTCGGCCACCACTTGGGCGTTGGCCCCAGGGTAGTATGCGCTGACGCGGATCATCGGCGGCGTGACGTCGGGGTACTCCGCGACGGGCAACAATCCCGCCGCGATGGCCCCGAGCAGGACGATTACGATCGAGACCACGCAGGCCAGGACCGGGCGGCTGATGAAGAAATGGGCTAACATTGTACGCTCCTTCTCACCCTCGTCCCCTCCGCTAAATGGGAGAGGGCGAGGGGTCGGTGCTCAAGGGTTAGAAGCGGGCATTGCCGGGCGCGTCGTTGCGTTCATCGAAGCCGGCATTTCTACCAGGGTCGGCTCGACCGTGGCACCCGGGCGGACGCGCTGCAGGCCGTCGACGATCACGCGCTCGCCTGGCGTCAGGCCGTCGGCGATCTCGCGCAGACCGTCGTGGAGTGCGCCGACGCGAACGGGCCGGACGAGAACACGGTTGTCACCGTCTACGACGTAGACGATCTTCTGCCCCTGGTCCGTGTCGAGCGCGCGGTCGCAGACCAGCGCGGCCTTGTGGGGCGCGGAGACCGGCACACTGACCCTTGCGAAAAAGCCCGGCGACAGTGCGCCGTCCGGGTTCGGGAATACGCCCCGGACGCGCAGCGTGCCGGTCCTTGGATTGACCTGGTTATCCACGAAGTTGATCGTGCCGTGGTGGGGGAAACCGTTCTCGGTCGCCAGGCCCAGCCAGACCGGTATTTCCGCTCTCTCGTTCGACTCGAGCTTGCCCTCGTGGACCAGTTGCTTGATGCGCTGAACGGTGCGCTCATCTACATCGAAGTTAGCGTAGATCGGGTCCACCGAAACTATGGTGGTCAGGAGCGTGCCGCTGCCCGTCCCGCCCGAGACGAGGTTGCCGGTCGTTACATGCTTGTAGCTGATCCGCCCCGAGATCGGCGCAACGACGCGGCACCACTCCACGTTCAGCCGTGCCGATTCGACCGCGGCAGTGGCGGCCGCTTTCGCAGCCCGCGATACCTGAAGACGGGCGGACGCTGTGTCGTACTCGAAGACCGTGCGCGAGTCCGCCGGGATGCCTTCGATGCGGTTGAATTCAATCTGCGCCAGACTGAGACTTGCCGCCGCACGTGCTTCTTCAGCGATGCGGGTGTCTAGCTCCGCCTGGAACGGCCGCACGTCGATCTCCACCAGTACGTCCCCCTGCCGAACGAAACTCCCCGACTGAAACGGCACCGCCACGATCTGACCGCTCACACGCGCACGCACCTCGGTGGATTCGACGGCGGCGACTCGAGCGGTGAATTCCGCGTCATCAGTGATCTCGCGCTCTATGGGGCGGCTCACGCTGACGGCCGGCGGCAGACGTGGAGCGACATCCTCCTTGTGACGGCAGCCCACGGTCCACGCCAGGCCCGCGAAGACTGCAACAAGCAGGCCGCGGCATACAACCGGATGAGGCCGAACCCTATTGGCTGATGAACTGCTAATGTGCATCGGATTTCCTCACTTTCGAAACTCGGGAGTGGCGGAGAGACCGCACTTCACCACTGCGACGAGGCAGGTTTCATCATCGTCGGCCGGTCGCCCCGCCCGGAATGTCCGGACGGAATCGACGGTGCGGTCAAGCAGTTCTGCGGCCGAACTCACCGGAGCCGTCAGGACCGCATCGAGGCGATTGTCGCCAAAGAGGTCGTGCGCCGCGTTCGTGCTCTCTGTCATGCCGTCGGTGAACAAGACCAGCCTGTCGCCCGCCAGGAGGTGCAATGTCCCGTTCCAGTATTCACATGACTCTTCGATCCCCAGCGGAAGTCCGGAGGCGGCGTTGAGTCGCCGGACCTCGCTGCCGCGAACAAGCCGCGGCGGAGGATGCCCCGCACAGGAATAGGTCAACACTTGGCTCGTCGCGTCAAATAGACCTACGAATGCCGTTACGAACTGGCCCGTGTCGGCCAGGTAGCGAGTCGCCAGCGGCCTGTTGATCAATGCCAGCGCTGCGGCTGGGGCCGTTGGACCCTGTTGGTCCTGTACGGCATTCGCGAGGGCATGAACCAAACCAAGTATCGCAGCCGCCGCCAGACCGTGGCCGCACACGTCCGCAATGACAATCGCCCAGTGGTACGGTCCGATGGGATGCACATCATAGAAATCGCCGCCCGGGCCATCGGCGTCGGCGAAGTGCACGGCCAGATCAAGGCCCGGGACGCTGGGCAGTTGCTGCGGCAGTATGGCTTTTTGAATCATCAGCAGCAGTTCACCGTAGTGTTCCAACTCCTCGCGCGCGTGGCGCAGTTTGTCATTCAGCTCGACGATCGTACTTGCCGTGATCTCAGACATCGTTGTGCTCCCCGTTACCGGCGGTCGGCCGTCTATCGACGTCCTCGCGGCGGCTGGCATGCTCCCTTGGAATCCATCACCGTCTTGAAGCGCGCTTTGGTCTTGCTGGCCCGAAGCTCCATTTCCGCCTGCAGCCAGTCCACTTCGGCGCAGCCCGCAGCGCCGTCTCGGCTCAAGTAGATCTCGTGGGCGCGCTGTCGAATCCGATTTCCATGGCACAATGTCATGTTCAGTCTCCTTTCATTCGCCGGGTCAGCAGGCCTTCAACGTCCAACGAGTTCATCAACCACGCCCTTCGTCAGGCAGTCGCCGGCAATGAACTCGGCGCCTTGATCGCGCATGTCCGCCAACCGAGCCTTGCCCACGGCGTCGATGTACGTCACACCGGTGAGGTCGACCCGAATCGTCGGCCGGCTCGGTCTGTCCATCATGCGGCGCCAGCATTCTTCCAGTTCAAACACCCACGGCCCTTCCAATCTCCCTTCAAGCCGGAAGATGAGAACCCGTCGCCTGTCTTTTGCCGTGATTCGCAACATCGAAATCACCTCAGTTGATGGTTTTTTGGTCGCGGATCGTCGCCTCGCGTCCGGCTTTGGCTGGCGATCGCGCGTCCGCTTGGTAGTTCGCATGCACCCTTTCCATGCACCGCCCGTACCAGTTACAAGGGCCCAGGCAACATGCTTCCTAAGACGCGCTGAAGGAAGGGCTTAAGGACGAACGGATGCGGGAGCAGCACGAGCGTTGTGCGCCACCGAGCGTCAACGGACTGGCGCCTGCGCCGGCTGGCGGGCGCGCTATTCGGGACGGGAGATTCCCAGCTTCTTCATCTTCCAATGCAACGTGGAGCGCTTCATTCCAAGACGGGCCGCAGCGCCGTCGGGGCCGCCGAGGACCCAATTGGCGTCTTGCAGCGCCCGAAGGATGTGCTCTCGCTCCGCGTCCGTGAGCGTGACCGCTGCCGCCGCGGCGGTTGGCGTCGAGGTCAGCCTGGCCACAGGCTGTAAGTCGGCCAGCGCGACTTGAAGCGTCACACCCGGTGAAAGGATCACCGCGCGCTCAATGACGTTTTGCAGCTCGCGCACGTTACCCGGCCACGGGTAACGAACCAGCGCTTCCATGACGGAGGAGGGAATGTTCTCGATACGACGGCCCATGCGTCGTGCAAAGCCCTGTGTGAAATGGCGAACGAGGCGCGGGATGTCATCCTGCCGCTCACGCAACGGCGGCAGCGCGATCGGGAACACGTTGAGCCGATAGTACAAGTCGCTGCGGAAGCGACCTTCGGCCATCATCGCCGCGAGGTCGCGGTGAGTGGCGGCCACGAGGCGCACGTTCACCCGGATCGTCTTGGTGCCGCCGAGCCGCTCGAACTCATGTTCCTGTAATACGCGCAACAGCTTGGGTTGGAGTTCCAGGGGAATGTCGCCCACCTCATCGAGGAAGAGCGTCCCCTGATGCGCCAGTTCAAACCGACCGATCCGCTGGCAAATGGCGCCGGTGAAAGCGCCTTTCTCATGGCCAAATAGCTCGCTTTCAAGGAGCCCCGTTGGAATAGCCGCGCAATTCAGCTTGACAAAAGTGCGGTCTTTCCGCGGGCTCAAGTCGTGAACGGCCCGCGCGATCAACTCCTTGCCTGTTCCGGTTTCCCCGCGGACCAGCACCGTGGAATCCGTCGGGGCCACGGTCTCTACCTGATTGAGAACCGCCCGCAGCGCCGTGTTCTCACCGACGATGTCGCCGAAATGGTGGTCGGTGCGAACCTCCTCCTCCAGATACGCCTTCTCCTTGGCGAGCTTTTCCCGCAGCGCCTCGATCTCCTGGAAGGCCAGCGCATTCTCGACCGCTACTGCTACCTGGTTCGCCACGAGCTGCAAGAACGACAAATCCGAAGTCTCATAGGTCGCCGATTGCCTGGACGTGAAGACCAGCGCTCCGAGCCGCCGATGGGCGGTAGTCAACGGCAGCCAGCAGTAACTCTGGACGCCGTATTGCTCCACCCGTTCCAGCCACCGCGGCCAGCGCCGGAGCTGGTCCAGGTTCGAAGTGATGAGCGGCTGTTGACTCCGCCAGACCAATCCCGCTGGGTCGTCTTCAGGATCAAGGACGATCTCAAGCTGGACCGATTCCCAACTCTCCAGGACGTGCAGGCGCATGGTGCCGGTCGCGGCGTCGTGCAGCACCAGGGAAAGGGCATCGAAATGCACCACCCGAACGAGTTGGTCGGCCAACGTGTGGAACAGCGCCGCGAACTCGCGATACGAAGCGATTGCTTCCGAAACGGCAAGCAACGCCCGGTACCGATTCTCGGCGGCTGTGGCCGGCGTGTGCGAGTCAGAAAAAGACACAACTCGCTCCCATGTGCGGACAGCATTATATGACTGGCGGGTGTCTTGCACGTCATGCGGAACTCACGTGGCTTGCGCATGCTCGCTCGAATCGCGCGCATCCCTGGCCCGGACCCCGTCCGTAAACGCGACCTTGCCCAGCGCACCCGATTCGGGGGCCGGCGCCTTTTCCTCGGTTCCGGATTCATCGGCGCCGTTTGTCCGGTCGTTCTTCGCCAGGAACGCGAACCTGGATGCGAGTGCCACTCGCTTGTTCCCATCGACGAACGCATGATTCATCGAAACGTAAAAGGCCCAGGCTGCCGCCAGAGATCGGATGTCGCCGTGAAGCACCCGGCGGTCGAATTACTGCTGAGGCATGAGAATCGCCGATTCCAACAGTGCCCGGGTGCAAAGCGCGGACTCACCGATAAAATCCTCAACAGCAATCCGATGCAGGACAAGGACTTCGTCCAGACTCCTGAAGCGCGGAGCTAATTGGTTCGAGATCAATCCGCCAGCCGCCGCATCACGCGCCCGTATCGCCCAAAGACTTCTTCAACCATACGGTCGAGCAGGCTCGGATCGATCCCTGCGCGCTGGCGGCTGTGCAAATAGAACAGATAGGCGGACAAAGACAGATTCAGGCGCGCGGCCTCCTGCTCAAGCTGCTTCTTGAAGTCGGGCGTCGTTGTCACCTGAATTGTCTCGGTGGTTCGGCCCATCGTATTGACCTACCTGCCTTCCGGAGAATCCGCTCATCTCCAGCTTCGAACGAAGACTCAGAGCGATACGGGGCAGTAAGGCTAAAGACTGGTCCGCTGAAACCGCCCGTCCAGAAAGCCCTCGAGCTTTCGCGCCCGCACCGGGTGCTGGAGCTTGCGGATGGCCTTGGCCTCGACCTGCCGCACGCGCTCGCGCGTCACCTTGAAAATCTTGCCCACTTCCTCGAGCGTGTAGGTATAGCCGTCGCCGATGCCGTAACGCAGCTTGATGATCTCGCGCTCGCGATACGTCAGCGTCTTGAGAACCTGCTCGATGCGGTCCTTCAGCATCTCGTTGGTCGTCGTGTACAGCGGCGACTCGGCCTTCTCGTCCTCGATGAAATCGCCGAAGTAGCTGTCTTCGCTCTCGCCGACCGGCCGGTCGAGCGAGATCGGATGCCGGCTGATCTTCATCACGCGCCGCGTCTCGGCCACGCTCATGCGCGCCTTCCTGGCGATCTCTTCGATCGTCGGCTCGCGGCCCAGCTCCTGCAACAGTTCCTTGCCGATGTTCCGCAGGTGGCTCATCGTCTCGATCATGTGCACCGGCACGCGGATCGTCCGGGCGTGATCGGCGATGGCGCGCGTGATCGCCTGGCGAATCCACCACGTCGCATACGTGCTGAACTTGTAGCCGCGGCGATACTCGTACTTGTCGACAGCCCGCATCAGGCCGGTGTTGCCTTCCTGAATGATGTCGAGGAAGCTCAGGCCGCGGTTGCGGTACTTCTTGGCGATCGACACGACCAGTCGCAGGTTGCCCGCCGCCAGCTTGCGCTTGGCGTCCTCGTATTCCGAGAAGACGCGCCGCGCCATCTGACAGCGCTTGCGCAGCGCCTCGGGCGTCTCCATCATCAGGTCCTGCATGCCCGCCAGCTCGTCGCGCATGGCCGACGCCTCATCGGCGGCGAGGTTCTTCTTCACCGCGTGCGCGGCCAGCTTTTCTTCCAGCTCGGTCATCTTGGCCGCGAAGGCCTCGATCTTGCGCATCATCGGCGTGATGCGGCTGGTGCGCAGGGCCAGCTCCTCGAGCAGCGTGGCGGCCTTGCGGCGGCGCTGGTTGAACTGCCGCCACAACGTCTTGAGCGCCGAGGCCGACAGGCGCGTTTCCTTGATGCGCGCCCAGTCCTGCCCGTTCTGCTCCATCAGCTTGCGGACGGTCTTGAGATTCTCGGGAATGCGCTTGAGGACGGTGGATTTGATCTGGTTCTCGCCGGTCGAGATGCGCATCGTCCGGTCGAAAGGCAAATGGCCGTCGGACACCTGCTGAAGAAGATCGACGGCCGAAGTCATGCAGTAGTCGTTCTCGAGCACCTTGCGGCGGAACGCCATGCGCGTCAGCTCGATCTTCTTGGCCAGCGCGATCTCCTCCTCGCGCGGCAGCAGCGGGATTTCGCCCATCTGCGTCAGATACATCCGCACCGGGTCGTCGATGCGGCGACTGGGCGCCTCGATCGGCACGTCTTCTTCGGCAATCACGTCGTCGTGCGGATCGAACCCCGCGGCAGTCGGCAGCCCGCCGTCGTCGGCGAAGGCCAGTTTGTCTACCTGGGCTTCGTCGACGACTTCGATGCCGTTTTCTTCCAGTTTTTGGAGGATTCCTTCGAGGCGTTCGGGAAGCACCGCGTCATCCGGAAGAAGATCGTTGACTTCCTCCCATGTCAGCACGCCCCGGTCGCGCCCTTTGGCGATCAGTTCCGTGACACACGTCTCGACCGGATCGCTCTGTGGCGCAACATTCAACGTTGTTTCCGACATGCATTGGCTCCCTGGTTTCCGCATATCGCAGGCGCTTTCGGCCCGCGCGTTCTTCTTTGCCTGTCGACGCCTGGCCATGCGATTCACCGCGCACGCAACCAAAACCGACAACGACGCTGCCGCTTCCTCCGCTCCTCGCGCCGCCGCGCTTATTTCCGACGTTCGCTCACCCGGAATCTTCCTTTCCCGTCACGGCCCCGGCGGCGGCGACGCCCGCGTTCGCAGAATCCGACGCGGCACAAAGTGCGAATCGGACTTCGCGGCCGCCGCATAATCGCGCGCCGCACTGGCGAAATCGTCCGCCGAACTCAACACACCAAGCTGACGGCGCATCTGCGAAATCCGGGCGCGCTCGGACTCAATTCTTAGCCGCGCCAGAGCACAGTCAACCGCGATTGCGAAATTTCCGGTCTTTTGCCCGGCCGCTTGCAGCGCGACGGCGCACTGGGCGGCCGCCACGTCCTCCAGCCGGGCCAGCAGTTCGGCCAGCGTGAATTCTCCGAGTTCGATGCACAGTTGCGCTACGACTTGAGCTACCTGGCGCATCGGCTCAGGCAGACGGTCCGGTAAGAAGTGGTCCGCCGCCAGAACATAGAATCCTGGCTCGTTGATCAGCACCTCAAGCAGTGACCGTGTAGCCGACGCGAGCGGATCGCGCAACGGCGGGAGGACCGCCGCGGCGCCCTCCTGTGCGTCGTTTTGAGAGACTTCGACCCCGGACCGCCTCGCGGCGACCATCAGTCGCTGATGCACCTCCGTTCGCTCGATTCCCAAAAGACCGGCGATCTGATTGATCACCAGACCCCGTTTGATGGGGTCCATCGACCCGACGTCGATGGCGCGGGCGATCAGTTCCAGAAAATCGTTTATCGCCCGAAGGCGTTCGGGACCCCCGACAGCCCCCCCAAACTGTCGTGCGACATCCCGCCATTTGAATTCTAGCGCATCGCACCCTGAGTTCAACAGCGACTCAAAAGCTTCTGCGCCATCAGAAGTTAAGTAATCGCAGGGATCCTTGCCTTTCGGGACCTCGGCCAGTCGTACGTTCAATCGCTGCGACAGAAACACCGGCAGCGCACGGTCGGCCGCTCGCCGACCGGCCTCGTCTGAATCAAATAATAGGACTATCGCGTCTGTATATCTACTCAGTATCTCGGCATGGTGTTCCGTCAGTGCCGTTCCCAGCGTTGCTACTGCGTGCGTGAAGCCGTGCTGATGGGCCATCAGGCAATCCATGTAGCCTTCGACGACGAGCGCATCGCCGCGTCGCGAAATCTCATTCTTCGCCCGGTCCAGCCCGAATAGAGCGCGCCCCTTGTCGAACAGCATCGTTTGCGACGTATTGAGGTACTTCACGTCTTCGTCGCCCAGCGCCCGACCGCCGAAACCGATCACGCGGTCCATCGTGTCGCGGATCGGAAACATCAGCCGGTTGCGGAAGACGCTGAAATACTCGCCGTCGCTGCGCGGTTTAATCAGGCCGGCTGCGGCCAGCACGGTGAGGTCGATGCGCTGCGCCATCGCCGCGTGGACAAATTCGTCCCACGAGAGCGGCGCGAACCCCAGGCTCCATTGCGCGATAGAGGCATCCGAAAGACCACGGCGCAGGGCGTACTCGCGGGCGGCGCGCCCGGCGGCGCTCAGCTCAAACTGGCCGGCGAACCAGCGGGCGGCCCAATCGTTGATCCGCGCAAGATCGGTCCGTTCCGGTCCGGAACGAACGACAGCCGACCGGCTCGCTTCGATGCGAATATTGGCGCGCTCGGCCAGGATGCGGCGCGACTCGGCAAACGAGACGTTTTCGCGAAGCTGGATGTATTTGAATACGTCGCCGCCGCGATTGCAGCCGAAACACTGAAAGATTTGCTTGGCAGGGGAAACGAAGAACGAGGGGGTCTTTTCGCGATGGAAGGGGCAAAGTCCGCGGAATTCGCGACCGGCGCGGGTCAGCTTAACGTCCCGCGAAATCAGGTCCACGATGTCCGTAGCCTGCTGAATCTGGCGGGTGACAGCTTCTAACGATTGTATCGACAAAGGAGGCTACATCCCTGTGCACAGGGGGTGCGCACGCTGGCCGGTCGCCACTTCGATTGAAACACGGTCGGCAAACCGAAACGTTGCCGCGGAGATCGTCAGAAAACGGTTAACCTGCTGCAACCTTTAGCTAATATATCACACGTTTTGGGGCCGGGCAAATAAATGAAAGCCGCAGGCCTGTTTGCAGCGTTACCAGCGGGGGTCACGAATAGTTTCGCGCATTTCGTGCCGAAGGCTGCCCTTGTGCCAAGCCATCGTAACCTCATGGTCGATCGTGTTTCGATTACAAGCGTGTTTCACGTGAAACAGGAATTGTCAAGTGTCGTCCGATAAAGTGCCTCTGGCGACACAAGAACAGTCCCGATGCCAACTTCATGACCGACGCGAAGCCTCCCATTACGACGCACCCACTGCTGGCGGTCCACGATCTCACCGTTCGGTACGGACCCTGGGATCGTCGCGATGGTTCCCCGGCGGTTGGGCCGTTGAGCTTCACGCTTCTGTCCGGCCGTACGCTCGGACTCGTCGGCGAAAGCGGGTGCGGCAAGACGACCCTGGCGCGCGCGATTCTGCGCCTGGTTCCAGTTCAAAGCGGCGCCGTGTTGCTGGACGGTCGGGATGTGCTGTCGGCGGACCGCAAGACCCTGCGGTCCATGCGCCGAATGGTACAGATGGTCTTTCAGGATCCCTATACCAGCCTGAATCCAAGGCACACGATCGAACGAATCGTCCGCGAAGGGCTGGACGTTCACGAAATCGGCGCTGCGGCGGAACGCGGCGACCGCGTCGCGGAGCTTCTTCGCCAGGTAGGCTTACCCGCCGACTGCCTCGGTCGATTTCCGCAGGAGCTTTCGGGCGGTCAACGGCAGCGGGTGGCAATCGCACGGGCACTGGCGGTCGGACCCCGGTTGTTGGTCCTCGATGAGCCGGTCTCGGCGCTGGACGTATCAGTGCAAGCCCTTATCCTGAATCTGCTGGCGGAGCTTCAGTCGGCGATGGGCATCGCTTACCTGTTTGTCGGCCATCACCTGGGCGTCGTCCGACAGGTCAGCCACGAGATTGCCGTCATGCGGGAAGGGCGAATCGTCGAATGGGGGCCGGCCGATCATGTGCTGACCGATCCGCAGGATGAGTACACGCGGTCATTACTTTCAAGCGTTCTTGAGCCAACACTCGCGGACGATTGAAGAGGTTGACGCAAAATATCGCAGCCCTATGCTGCGCCGAAAGTTAACGATTCGCGGCGGGGCAGGGTGGAAGGATGGAACCAGACCATTTCAGGGGTCGATTGAGGCGTGAATACGCCGTCGCGTCGTCGTTAAATAACCTTATGCCTTGTAGCAGGAAATGCCCGGGGTCCGCAGACCGTATGCCCGTCGTGCAAGGGTCCGTACCCGCAATCTTTTTTGCGATGGTTCTTCTGGGCGGGGCGGGTCGGGCCGTTGCGGGCGACCTGCTGGAGTGCCTGCCGGCCGGGGCGCCGCTGATCGTCACATTCCGCACGCCACTGACGACTGTCGATCGTCTGAACGCATTCACCAAGCGACTTCCCATCGACAATCCCACCCGACTGAACGCACGCTGGCTGATGGAGGAGATTGCCGGTAACGAAGGCTGGGATCCGCAGTTGCCGTGTGCGATCGTCTGGACCCGTCCGGAGTGGGACATGGGCCACGCGGTCATGTGCTTCGTCCCAGCGACGAACCATCCGCGTTTTTCGAAGCTGCCGGCCGGGCCGCGCGGTCGCCGCGACGTTCATGCGGTCGCCGCGACGGACAAAGCGCAGTGCTTCGCGTCGCGCATCGGACCGTTCGTCGTGGCATCGAAGGACAAGGAGTCGCTTGAGAAGTTCACGCGCAAACTGGAAGAAGGCACGTTGCGGCGGGCGCTCAATGCCGATCAGATCAAACTGTACGACGCGAGTGACGTGTACGTTCACCTGTCGGTGAGGCCGTGGCTGCCCAAGGCGCGCATGTTCCTGGCGCAGATCGGCATGGTGATGAAGATGGCGTCGGCAGTCAACGCGCAGGGCGCCGACGTGAACGCAGCGATGTTCGACTGGCTGATCGGCGGCTGCGAGACGATTCTGAAGGACATGCGCTCGACGGAACTGGCCTTCCGCGTGACGGACAGCTCGTTTCAACTGACGCATTACCACACGTTCAAACCGGACGGAAAGGTGGCCGCCTACATCGCGGCGCAGCACGCGGAGGCAGGCAACTTGTGGGAGGGCTTGCCCGACCGGCCATTCCTGATGGCGTACGCCACGCGAATCAGCGCAGCGCAGGACGCGCAGATATTCGGCGACATGGTGGCGTGCATGACACGCTGCGAGACCGTGAAGCAGAAGGTGTCGGACGGGACGTTCAAGGAATGGAACGACGTGCTGTCGACGTGGTGCAAACAGCAGATCTCGTCGAATCTTGTCTTGACGCACGAGTCGCCGAACGCCTGGCTCGAGTTGTACAGCACCTATTACGTTCACGACGTGCCGATTGCGTTCGGCTGTCTGAGCCGATTCCAGAAAATGGGCGAGGAGGTTCAGGAGCTTCTGATGCCCACGGGCGGCATTCCCGGCAAGGTCAGTGAAACGAGAATCGACGGTGTCGACGTCAAGGAAGTTCTGATCAACCTCGACGACATGGACCCCGCTGTCCGTCAGATGCTGGGAGCCATCTACGGCCGGCAACCGCTGATCCAGTTCGCGCCGGTCGGCGACGATCGCCTGGGCTACGTGATGACCAATCAACGCGATGGCATTAAGGCGCTGTTTTCGAGGAACGTCCAGCGGCCGTTGAGCAGCAACGAGGGCATTCGGCGGGTGTCGCGGGAGCTTCCCGACAATCCGCACATGATGATCGTCTTCAACGTCGGCACCTGTTTCCGTTACCTGCCGACGCTGCTTTCCGCGATGCCGGGCCAGTCGAGCCACACGCTCAAGCCGTTGCCGCCGGACAAGAGCGGGGGCGATCCGCTCGTGGCGTGGTCGCTCGTGCTGAAGAACGAGTCCGTGCGCGGTGATCTGTTCCTGTCGCAGGAGGACGCGGTGACGATTGTGACCTTGGCGAAGGCGTTTGCCGAAGTGGCGGAGCCGGCCGTGACGTCGACGCAGCCCAGGTCTTCGCAGAAGCCTGCGAATCCGTCGAGCGAAGGTACGACGCCGCGGTAGCGCGGGCTTGTTCCGGACCTGGCGCCGCGCTGCCGCGGTTCACGAGAAGGACAACAGCATCGCGTGCGGTCGGCGCAGCAGATGCCCGGCCGGGCGCACGCGATCGACATCGGCGACCGACTGACGCCCGCCCGCGATACCCGCTAGTGACTCATGCGTTCGGAAAGCACGGCGGTTGCGTCGGAGCGCGCGCAGAAATAACTTGAACGGATATTCGGTGGTTCGGCACGGCGACACTCAACATGGCCAAGCCCTCGCAAGGCACGATGGTCGACAAGTTCGCGCCGTTCTCGCGCGCGGGCTTGACCTTGCCGACCCCGATGGAATGGTACAGGTTACGTCCGCGCACACGCCGGGATGGAATCTCGGCGCGCTTGACGCAATCGCGGCGCGACCGTAAGACGCGGGGCGTCGAGGGTGACGGCCGGCCTGATCGGCGTTCCGACCGACCGTAATCGGACTGAGATAATCGGGGACAACCCAAGCGGGCGGCACGCGGTTGCCGTCCGAGCCAAGGCATCGCCGGTCCCGGGACGGGCGTCGGTGCCGTCAGCAAGGAGACTTCGATGAAGATGCTACGTGGATGGATTGTTTTGACGCTGGCGACGGCAATCGTTGTGTCGGCGAGCGGACGGCCGTGCGCGGCGCAGTCTTCCGACTCGGCGAAGGAGCTGCTGAAGCAGATTCCGGCCGAAGCGTGGGGGTTTGTGCTGATTCCCAGCCTGGAGGGGATGAACAGCAGCATCAACCTGTATCAGCAGAAGATCATGGGCATGCCCATGATGGACCTGCTTCAGATGCTGACGCTGCAACTCGGCATCGACGCCGGCCTGGACACGAAGGGCGGCGCGGCCGTGATGGCGCTGGACATGAAGAAGTACGGCGGCCAAGACGCGTTCGCGATCGTACTCACGGCGACGGACGCGAAAGAGCTTCTGGCGAACTTCAGCCCCGGGGAGGAGGCCGACGGCCTGATCCCGTGCGAGGTTCAAGGCGAGACTTTGTACGCTCGAACAGCCGGGAAATTCATCACGATCGCCAAGAACAAGGACGTGGCGAAGGCGATCGTCGCATCCAAGGAGTCGATCGAGTCGGCCGTTCAGGGCGCGCGACTGAAGATGTTTCAGGAGCGGACGCTGTCGGTGGCGGTCGCGCTGAGCAAGGTCGTGAAGGGCTATCGGGAGGAGATCGGCGGGTTCACGTCGATGCTGGCGGCAATGGGCGGGGGGGCGCCGAGCGGTGAAGAGGAAATGAAGGAACTGGTCGGCCAGTTGGAACAGTACGACTGGGTCGACCTGAGTCTGGGACTGGACAAGACCGGCGTGGCGATCAGCCTGTTGACGCATCCGCGCAGCGGCACGGACATGGACAAGGCGGCGCGCGAGATGAAAGGGATTGCGACGACGCTGACCGGCCTGCCGGGCGGGCCGTTCGTGCTCGCGATGGGAATGGAGCTGAGCCAGGGGCCTGAAAGCCGCAAGCAGATCGAGAAGCAGATCAACTCGCAGTTCAACCGGCTGCTGGAAACTCCGGAGATGAAGGAAAACGAGAAGCTGCGCGAGAAGACCAAAGACATCAAGAATGGCGTCGGCGAACTGACGAAGCTGGTCGAGCGCATCGCGTTCTCGGTTTCACCGCTTTCGGACGGTCCCGACGGCCTGCTGGCCGCGAACATCGTGATCGGCACTTCGGACGCCGAGAAGCTGATGAAGGTGGTGGGCGGGCTGATTGCGACCGGCAAGGCGATGATGGCGGAGAACGAAGACGCGAAGAAGGTGATGGGCGCGATCGAGCACAAGGCGGGCGTTGAAACGATCGAGTCGGTGAAGGTCGATCAACTGGTGATCGATCCGACGAAATCGGAAGAGCTGGACATGGACGACGAGGACATGGAATCGGCGCGGAAGATTATCGGCAAGGACGGCTTTTCGCTGCGATTCGGCGCGGTCGGCACGAAGAGCGTGGTGTTTACGATCGGCGGAGGCAAGAGCCACTTTGCCGACGTGGCCAAGTCGGCGAAGTCGGGGGAGTCGGGGCTGACGCGGAACGAGGGCATTACGAAGATCGGCGCCGGCCTGCCGAAATCGAAGTACATCGAGATGTACCTGTCGGTCGAAGAGGGCGCGAAGATGTTCAAGCGGATCGCCCGCGCGCTGGGCGAGGATGATCCGATTCCGTCGGTGCCGACGATTGCGGAGCCGGTGGCGTTGATGGGGACCGTCGAAGGCGCCGTGACGCGCGTGGATTTCGTCATCCCGATGGACGTAATTCAGGGGGTCCGCAACATGGTCACCGGCGCGATGGCGGCGCAGCGTTATGACGATCGCGGCGCCAAGAAGGATGATGGCGACGAAGACGAGGACGAGGACGAAGAAGACGAATAGCGACGGGAGCGGGCGACCGCTTCGAGTTCGACCACACTGCGGCGCGCGGATCATCGGTGCGACAATGCGCCGAGTACCGCGCGCCGCTTTGTTTTTTACCCCGGCCGCCACACGCCGTCGGGGCCGAGCAACTCGCACGGGCGGAAGCGGCTCTTGTACTCCATCTTGGCGCAGCCCTGCACCCAGTAGCCGATGTACCAGTACGACCGGTATCGGCGGCGGCACTCGTCGATCTCACACATCGCCGAAAACACGCCCAGGCTGCGCCGCGCCTCGGCCGGCTCGAAGTAGAAATAGACGCTCGACAGCGCGTCGGGACAGACGTCGACGATGCCGACGCCGATCAGCCGCTCGCCGAGGTAGTAGGCCATTTCGATCGTATCGATGCAGGTGTCGCAGAGAAATCGCTCGAATTCGTCTCGGTCGCAATCGTCGTGCTCGTCGTGCTGGAACGCCTGGTAGCGGCGGTAAAGCTCAAAACGATCATCACCGCCGCGCGGCCGGCCGATTTCGACGCGGACATCGCGGTTGCGCCGCCACGCGCGGCGCTGCGAGCGGCTGGGCGCGAAGCGCTCGACCGGCACGCGGATGGGAACGCAGGCGCGGCAGTCGGGACAGTCCGGCCGGTAGAACATCACGCCGTTGCGGCGGAAGCGCGCATCCATCAGCGCCTGATAGGTCCCGGGATCATGCGGCGTGGCCAGCAGCACTTCGAGTCGCGCGACACGATCGGGCAGGTAGGAACACGTGTGCGTCGGGGTGTGCAGCAGCGGCAGCGGCCGGTCGCGGCCGGCGGACTCCGACGAAACATGCACGTGCGGCGTTGGTGTTTCCATGCGCTGCCGTCCCGACCACGCTTCGTCACGGCGCCGGACGCGAGGCGCGCAAGCGCTCCATCAACTCGTCGCCGTTGAGGTACTGCAACGTGCCACCGGTGCTGCGCGGCAGTCGCTCGATGGCCTCCAGCGTTTCGAGCAGTTCGAGCTGTTCTCGCATCAGCGACACCTGCTGGGGGGCCAGCGTGCCGGCGGCGTCCTTCAGTCGGCGGCGCAGACTCTCGGCGTTGCCCTCGGGCCGCGCGAACGGTCCCATGAGAATGACGTTGACCGTCATGTGGCCGCGGCGGTTGGCGTCGCGGATCGTGTCGATCAGCGCGGGCAGATCGGTGGCCTGCACGGGACTGGAGAGCAGCGCGTAGTCGGTGACGATGAAGAGGATTTCGGGCTGATGCTTGAGCGCTTCGCGCACCGCGGGCGTCAGGTCGCTGCCGCCGGCGGGCGGGTGCAGGTTGATCCAGGCGAACGCCTCGCGCTTGGCGGCCAGGTCGGCGGGGATCATGCGCGGGCGGAAGATCAGCGGCGCGTTGTCGCGCAGGAAGACGATGTTGAACGACTGGTCTTCCTGCAACAGACCGAGCGAGCGCTTCAGCTCGATGTCGATCGCCTCGACCCAGTCGACGAACGAGCCGGAGCGATCGACGACATAGACGACCGATCTTGCCCGCTGCCCCTTGCCAACGCCCCACAGGCTGCCGATCGGTCCGCCGCCGGCCACGTCGCGATCGCCCAGTCCGGCGCTGAAACCGGCCGCGCCCAACGCGCCGCCGGCGCCGCCGATGCCGATGATGTCGCCGCGGTTCAGTTCGGCGGCGCCCAGTCCTTCGGACAGCGCGCCTAAACCGGAGGCCTGCGGGATGACGGGCTTGTCCGGCGGCTTGAGCAGATCGGCCAGGCCGGCACTGCCGGGCGTGCCGGAGGACGCCTCGGCGGCGTCGGGGCGGTTGAGGAACGCGTGTCCGGGGAACTGAAAGCCGCCGGCGGGTCCTTCGGAAGGGCCTTCGGCGATGATGCTGGCCTGGAACTCGATGGCGTCGTCGTCATCCTCCGACGTCGCGGTGTGGACGGCGACCCAGGTGACGCCGGCAAACAGCATCAGCAGGAGCGCGTGGAGCAGCAGGCTGGCGCCGAGCGGCGAGCCGACGTGAACGATCCAGTGCGCACCGCGTCGCGGATCGAAGGGCGCGGCGGAAATGGCGTCGGCCAGCGTCTCGGCGCGGGGCGCGGCGGCGGGATGTGACGGCGTTGTGCTCATGCGTCGCGTGGCGCGCGCGTGCGCCACTGTTGGGATTCTATTGTACTTTGTGCCGGACGGCGCGACGTATAATGGGCGACCAGCCGCCGCCTGGCGGGACATGTCGTGCGAAGACGACCTGCCCGGGGTCGGAATCGGCTGGCGAAGCGGACCGCCCCGGACGGGGCGGCGGGCTGTAGCCACGGGTGCAGTTCGCCGCCGGCGAACGGAACCCGTGGACCGAGGCGTTTCCCTCCTTTGATTCCCCCGGCAGGGGGAACGGCGCCGTTCGATCGACACGCCGGCGCCCGGCGAGAATTTCCGCCGCCCCATCCGGGGCGGGGTCGATGTGGGGGCGACGCGGACCACGGGTTCCGCTCGGCCCTGACGGGCCTCGCTGCACCCGTGGCAAGAAACCGGCACTCCTTCGGAGTGCAAGAGAAGGCTGCGGTGCTTGTGCCACCGACGCCGTGTGTGTGGCAAGTCGATTGGGCGTGAATACGCACGTGGGGCACAGAAGCCCTGCGGGACACTCGCTCGTATGTCGATGTCCTGCCGTTAGGTGGGTGGGGCGGCGTTACAAAACCGTCGCCGGACGCGAAGGATCTCATGATTCGCATTCACAGCGAGGTTTCACAATGCTTGCATGCCTGTTTTCAGTCGGCGTGTTGACTGTTGCCGCGGGCGATGAGCCGGCCGGTCGCCCGCCGGAGTTGACGTTCAAGAAGCACATCGACTACGCGGCGTGGTACAACCGGATCGTGGAGCGCGGCGGCGGAGACGAAAAGAACGCCGCGGCGATCTATCTGCGGTTCAACGACAAGTCGGAAGGGCGGCCGGGCACGCGCGGGACGACTGGTCGCGCCGAGGACGGCTGGCGGCGGATGCAGCGCGTGTGGAAGCCCGAGGCGTATCCCGATCTGGCGAAGTACCTTCAGGGGCAGTCGCCCAACATCGCGCTGGCCAACGAGGCGGCCGCGCTGGCGGACTGCTGGCTGGCCTGTCCGCCGAAGATGGACACGCTGCTGGCGATGCGCACCGAGCCGATTCCCGCATTGCGCGATCTGGGCGTGACGCTGGCGCTGCGCGGGCTGATGAAACAAAGCAACCAGGCCGAGACGATTCGCGAGTCGGTAAAGCTGCTGGTTTGCGGCGGAACACATTTGCAGCAGATGGGGCCGCCGGCGGGATGCGAGGTGGGGCTGACGAACCGGCAGGCGGCGTATCGCGTGCTGCGGACGGCGCTGGCCGAGGGCGGCATGAGCGGCCGCGACGCGCGGGCGGCGCTGGACGTGCTGACGAAGTACGACGGCGGCGCGCCGGACGTGGAGCGTTACCTGCGGATCGACTGGTGCTGGGCGCTGGACGCGTTGCAGGCGGTCGCGCCGCGCGGCAAGCCCGATCTGGCGCGGTTCGACACGCTGCGCCAGGCGGTCAACGCCGAGTCCGCCGCGGCGTCGCCGGCGCGAACGTTCGACGCGGCGGAGGCCGCGCGGCTGATCGACGCGTATTACTCGGAGCTGCTGAGAATCCGCGCCCGGCCGATTTCGCTGGAGGCCATTCGCGCGGTCATGGCGCACGATGCGAAGCATCTGAGCCGGCCGGAGTGGCGGAACAACGCCTTCCTGCGCGACGTGGTCGTCGGGAAAGAGGACATTTTCCGGCATATGTTGCGGGCCGAGACCGATCGCCGCGGCACGCGGCTGGTGCTGGCGATGCACGCGCATTACGCGGAGAAGGGACGCTGGCCTGCGTCGCTGGATGAGTTTCCGATCGACAATCTCAAGCGGGCGCGGATTGATCCGTATTCGGGGAAGGACTTCGTCTATCGCATGGAGCACGGCGAGCCGAACCTGTACACGGTCGGATTCGACGGCGACGACGACGGCGGGGTACACGAGCCGGCGTTCGGCGAGGGTCAGAACAACGGCGACTTCAACTTCTGGCCGCACTATCGGACGAGGGGGTAGGCTCAGCGCCATTTCGCGCAGCGTGCGTGCGATGCAAAACGCGGTGTTGCCGATCAGTCGCTCTCCGCATCGAGTTCTTCGATGTCGAGGAAGACTTCGGGTTCCGCATCAGGGTAAGACCAGATAGGCTCGAATGTGATCGGGGGCAGCGGTTCGTCAATGCGGCGGACAGGCTCCTGGATGTAGTCAGTGAGAAAGGCCATCCGTTCCGGATCCCAAGTGAATTCCGCAGCGAGCACGTCGTACTCAGAATCGTCAGTAGACTTGCGTGTCCTGCAGAGAATCGAGGTCGGCGAGTCCGGCGACGGAACAAAGTCGATGGACATTTTCAACCGTCGATCGGGTTCGACTCGCAGAACACAGTTCCACTCATCCTCATCATGGAGCCACACTTGCCATTCACGCGCCAACACTCGCGGTATCGTTATCGCGTCGTCGCCTACGGTGAGGACACCAGTGTGGTATTGACCGTCCCGTCCAGGCAATTCGAATCGACCGTCGACGTAACCACGCCAAAACGGGGGCAGATTGGCGCGTCCCTTTTTATCGAGAAATATCGTCCCTTGGGCGGTGGCGAAATCCTTGGCCCGGTGATACAGACGGATTTGAAACTCAGGCAGGCCGACCAGCGTGACGCCGAAAAAAGGTGTGCCAGAATCGTCAATCTCACAACTATAAGATCGGTACCGCGCGCTCAAGCCATAGCCGCGCAGAATGCTCGAAGCGGCGGATTCCGCCTGGCCGGAGACATACAGTTGAGCGTGGCGCCCCTCGAACCAGACAAGCCATGGGCAGGATACCCAGCGAACCAACGGGGCGGCCAGAGCGCACCATGCCATGATCCGCAAGGCCCAGCCGACGACGCGCGCCATGTTCAAAGTGCCTCGCGGATTTGTTCAACCAACCAAACCATCGGACTGTGTAGCTGCTCGACCGGAAACTGAAGATGGAATCGCAGTTGAACGTGACGATCCACAAGCAGCAGATAAACAGCCAGCAGCCATCCGAAACAAAGATACGGCATCAAACGGCGGTTTGCACGCAGGGGGTCTTGGCAGTGTTGGCGCGATGCCTTCCGGGTTAACGCGCCCGTTGCAATCGCCTGGAGCGTGACCAGTAGCGTACCGACCCAACAAATCCATGGCACATATTGTGCGGGGACTCCACCGGCCAATCCACCACGAAGGGGTGCGTTGCCCCATGTCCATCCGTAGGATCGAAGCCTGTGGAGCCATTCAGGGTCAGGCATGTACTCGTCGGGCAGCATCCAAAGCAGCTTGTTCAACTGCGTGTCGACGAGCCAATTGCCCGCACCGGCGAATAGGACCGCCGCCCAGAACCACCAGGACATCGAATACACGGCGCCGCGCGCCAGCACGTGGAACAGTCGGCGGTTTCGCCAGAGCGCCGCATCGAGCAGTACCAGCATGGGCAGCCATACGAACATGCCGGCCAGGATCAATGCGCAGCAGCGGATGCCCGCCGCGAGAACCTCATCGACCATGATTTCCCAACGCAGCCATTTCCAGTTCCTCGAGAGGAAAATGGGCGCATATAACAGCAGCGCTGACACCCAAGCGGCCGGGAACGTCCAAAGCCAGTAGGAAACCGCCTCCTGCGTGCGCGCGGCGCCCTGAAGCCGCGACAGCGCCCGGCGCGGCCGGAACAGGAACAGCAACGCCGTCGCCCAGAACGCGCGGAAGCGGCCGATATAGCGGCGCCGCTCCCACGGCGGGCCTGGCACGAGCCGGCCCAGGTCGGCGAAGTCGGCCGGCGCGATGGGCGTACCGCACTCGGGGCAACGCGGCTGCGTGATGCCCACCAGAATGTGGTCGCAACGGGGACAGCAGGGCAACGAGGCGACGTCCATGGCTGGGCGATCATTGTACGGGCTGGCCCGCACGCGCGTCGCGGGCCGGCGGGTGCAGGCGGCGCGTCAGGCGGACAGTGGCGCCGACAGAAGGCGGCAGGAGAAGTCATGCTCATTCATGACGGCAATTGTGATCGTGCGCCCGCTTGGCGAGTGCGAAAGAAACTCGCGGGATGCAACGTACAGGCGACGGCCATCCGCCAGCTTGAGCGCGAAGGGACGGAAGGGTTGTGCCTCGTGAATGTTTCCTGGAAGGTGTTTCAGGCCCGGCCGCGCAAGCAGCGGAAACGCTCGTAATTGGGCCGTGTCCGCCGTATTGAAACACGCGCCTGGCGATTTTGTCCCGTGGGGACACGTGAAGATTGCCCAGCGATTCATCGCTGGGTCCGCGGCCGCGTTCATGTTCGAAGTCCCGTAGGGACGAATGAAATGTTCGATGCGGCGAACGACCGGCTGTTCGCACACGCAACGCGGTGACGCGTCTCAGTCGTCCCGATGGGACTTCGCAACGAAGGGCATCGTTGACCCACCCATGAATGGGTGGGCTATTGTCAGAAAGTCCCTGCGGGACGAACCCGCAAGCAAGCGTGATGCCTCGCCCCGGCCGCGGGTCGAGCGTGCGTTTCCGCGATGCGGCCGGCGCGTTCCCTGTGTGGATGGCGTCGGCGTGGAAGCCAGCCGCCGTTGCGGCGGCAACGGCACAGCGCGCCGAAGCGGCGGACGGAACGGCAGCCGACGCGGACGATCCAGATTTGGGCATCGGGCCTTCGGGTTTCCAGGCGGCGGCACGCGGCTGTTTCGTCCGGATCGACCTCCCAATCGCCGGATTCGATGTCGATCGCCACAATCTCCCCGGCGCGACCGGGTTCGACCTGCGCGCGGACCTTCTGTTCGTACCATTCATCGCCGCGCCGAGCGAATTCTTCCTTGTTGTGACGCCGAGTGCGGATCATCGCTGCGGCCTCGTGAAAGCGATCACGATACCTAACATTATATCGTCGGCAAGGGTCGCGCAACAACTGCGGCGCGGTCGGTTGTTGTCGAATTCTCGCGCTCTGCCGGCGGATGGAGCGGACGCGTCACAATAGCGATGGTTCCAAATCCGGCCCTTCGGGCCGGTCCCCACGCTTGCGCGGGGGGTTCTGATCCGGCTCGGTTTCGATTCAGCGCTGTGGTGGCAGCGTTAGCTGCAAGCACGTGCCACATGAACACAGCCGAGGGCGGCTGTGCTCCATTTCACAGCCGGGGGCGGCTGTGCTCCATTTCACAGCCGGGGGCGGCTGTGCCCCATTCACAGCCGAGGGCGGCTGTGCCTCATTCACAGCCGGGGGCGGCTGTGCCCCATGCACAGCCGGGGGCGGCTGTGCTCCATTCACAGCCGGGGGCGGCTGTGCCCCAGGGGCTACAAGCCCGTGCCACGCGGATGCATGGTCGGCCCAGCGGACCCTACGTTCGCGACGGTCCGCGCAGCGGACACTACAGCTTCACGGTGACCGTCTTGACTTCGGTGTAGTTCGCCAGGCCGTATTCGCCCAGCTCGCGGCCGATGCCGCTTTGCTTGAAACCGCCGAACGGGGCGGCGGCGTCGAAGACGTCGTAGCAGTTGACCCACACCGTGCCGGCACGCACGCCGTTGGCGATGGCGTGGGCCTTGGTGATGTCGCGCGTCCAGACCGCCGCGGCCAGACCGTACATGTTGCGGTTGGCCCGCTCGACGACCTCGTCGAGGCTCTTGAACTTGATGATGCTCATCACCGGGCCGAAGATCTCCTCCTGCCCGATCTTCATCTCCTCGTTGACGTCGGCGAACACGGTCGGCTCGACGAAGAAGCCGCGGTCGCCCCAACGCTTGCCGCCGGCCAGCAGCTTGGCGCCTTCCTGCTTGCCAGCCTCGATGTAGCCCATGACCTTGGTGAACTGGTCCTTGTCGACCTGCGGACCCTGCTCGGTTTTGGGATCGAAGGGATCGCCCACGGTGCGCTTCTTCGCGCGGGCCACGCTCTTTTCGACGAACTCGTCGTAGCAGCGTTCCTCGACGTACAGCCGGCTGCCGGCGCAGCAGCACTGCCCCTGGTTGAAGAACAGGGCGAAATGAGCGCCTTCGATGGCCTGGTCCATGTCGGCGTCGGCGAAGACGATGTTGGGACTCTTGCCGCCCAGTTCCAGCGTGACCCGCTTCAGGTTGCTCCTGGCCGCGGCCTCCATGATGAGCTTGCCCACCTCGGTCGAGCCGGTGAACGCGACCTTGTCGACGTCCACGTGGTTGGCGATGGCCGCGCCGGCCGTCGGGCCGTACCCGGGCAGGATGTTGACGACGCCCGGCGGGAAGCCGGCTTCGACGATCAGCTCGCCGACGCGCAGGGCCGTCAGCGGCGTCTGCTCGGCGGGCTTGAGGATGATGGTGCAGCCGGCGGCCAGGGCGGGACCGAGCTTCCAGGCCTGCATCAGCAGCGGGAAGTTCCACGGGATGATCTGCCCGCAGACGCCGACCGGCTCGTGCCGCGTGTAGCAGAAGTAGGGGCCGTTGATCGGAATGGTCTTGCCGTGAATCTTGTCGGTCCAGCCGGCGTAGTAGCGGTAGCAGGCGACGGTCAGCGGCAGATCGGCGGCCTTGGCGACGGCGTAGGGCTTGCCGTTGTCGAGCGATTCGAGGCGGGCCAGTTCGTCGGCGTTCTGCTCGATCAGGTCAGCCAGGCGGTTGATCAGCGCGCCGCGCTTGCTGGCCGGCATCTTGCGCCACTTGCTGCCGGAGTCGAAGGCGGCGCGGGCGGCCTTGACGGCCTTCTTGACGTCGGCGGCGTCGGACTCGGCGACCTGGCAGATGACGTCGCCGGTGGCGGGGTTGATGGTTTCGAAGGTCTTGCCCGATTCGGCGTTGACCCATTCGTTGTTGATGAGCAGCTTGGTGGCGGAGACGTTGAGTTTCTTGTCACCGGCGGTCAATGTGGCGGTCGCCATGGCGGATCCTCCTCAAATGGTTGTCCGATCGGAAATGCGGCCCTGTAAGCGTGGCTCAGCCGGGGGATTATAACGCGGGGCGGGTGAAATGCAGGGGGGCTGTGACAAGGGTTGTTGGGGATGCGGGAAAGGATTCCCGCGGGAACCAGGTGCGGGAAGGGATTCGCGCACCGGCGAAGAAAAAGGGATTTCCGCAACAGCGGAGAGCAGGGCAAGGTCGGTGGTCGCGTTAGAAACCTATCATCGGGAACCCACCGCTTTGCGGTGCGCCAATCTGTGCATCAGGCGTCGCCGACGGCGCCGAAGCGGCGCTGGCGGGCGGCGTAGGCCCTGAGGGCTTCGTGCAGGTGTTCGCGGTGGAAATCGGGCCAGTGGGTGTCGGTGACGTACAATTCCGAGTAGCTGATCTGCCACAGCAGGAAGTTGCTGACGCGCAGCTCGCCGGAGGTGCGGATGAGCAGATCGGGATCGGGCAGGCCGGCGGTGTAGAGCGATTCGCTGATGAGCGATTCGTCGATTTCGTCGGGCCGAAGTTCGCCATGGGCGACACGATCGGCGATGCGCTGCACGGCATCGACCAGCTCGGCGCGCGAGGCGTAGTTCAGCGCCAGACAAAGCGTCATGCCGCGGTTGTTTCGTGACAGCTCGGTCGTGCGGTCCAGCTCGGCCAGCACCTGCTCGGGCAGTACCTCGCGACGGCCGATCTGGCGGAAGCGCACGTCGTTCTCCATGATGGTTTCGCGCTCGGAGATCAGATAACGATAATAAAGGTCCATCAGGTGGGCGACCTCGTCGAGCGGGCGCTTCCAGTTTTCGAGGCTGAAGCTGTAGAGCGTCAGGCAGCCGATGCCGAGGCGGGCGCATTCGGTGACGATCTCGCGGACGATGATGGCGCCTTCTTCGTGGCCCTGAACGCGCGGCAGGCCGCGCTGCCTGGCCCAGCGTCCGTTGCCGTCCATGATGATGGCGACGTGACGCGGGAGCTGGTCGGGCGTCAGGCCAAGGACGGTTCTCGGATCGAGGGGCGGTTGGCGGGGCATTCGGGCACTCGCGTTGTCAGAGGCGCGGGAAGGGATTCCCGCGGAAAGTCGGGGCGTGAGTCTCCGCTCCCATCATCGTCAACCCACCGCAACGCGGCGGGCCACCCGAGCGAGTGGGCCACCCGAGCGGGGGGACTACGCGCGCGGCAGACCACCTGGTCGGTGCAACGTTGCCGCGCGGTCGGCGCCGACGCTGACCAGCGTGATCGGCGCGCCGATCAGCGCTTCGAGCCGCTCTACGTACCGACGGGCGGCGGCGGGCAGTTGTTCGCACGAATCCCACGAAACGGCGGTGGCCTGCCAGCCGGGCAGCGTTTCGTACACCGGCTCGACCTCGTTCAGTACGCGCACGTTGGGCGTGAAGTAGTCGAGCACGCGTCCGCGGTAGCGATAGCCGGTGCAGACGTTGACTTCGCTCAGGCCCGCCAGCGTGTCCAGATGCATCAGGGCCACTTCGGTGATGCCGCCCAGCATGACGCTGTAGCGCGCCGCAAACGCGTCGAACCAGCCGCAGCGGCGCGGCCGGCCGGTCGTGGTGCCGAACTCCTGGCCGCGTTCGCGGATGTAGCGGCCGATGTCGTTCTGCTGCTCGGTGGGAAACGGCCCGCTGCCGACGCGCGTGCAGTAGGCCTTGATGACGCCGACGTAGCTGTGCACGGTGCGGGCCGGGACGCCGGCGCCGGCGGCGACGCCGGTGGCGCTGCAATTGCTGCTGGTGACGAACGGGAACGTGCCGTGGTCGATGTCCAGCAGCGTGCCCTGGGCGCCTTCGAACAGCAGGCGCTTTCCCTCGGCGGCGGCCTGGTGCAGCAGGTGCGTGGTGTCGGTGACGCTGGGCGCACATCGCGCGGCGAAGCCCAGGTACGTGTCGGCGATTTCGTCGGGATCGAGCGGCTGTTTGTCGTCGTAGAGCGCGGCAAAGAGCCGGTTCTTGACGGCGGTGACTTCGCGCAGCTTCTGGCGGAACGCATCCGCCTCGAGCAGGTCGCCGACGCGAAAGGCCATCGAGCGCTGCATCTTGTCGGCGTAACAGGGACCGATGCCGCGCGAGGTGGTTCCCAGTTTGCGGCCGGAATCGAGTGCGGCTTCGGACAGCGAGTCCTGCTTCTTATGGTAGGGCATGACGAGATGGGCGCGGTCGGAGATGCGCAGCTTCTCCTGCACGGGCACGCCGCGCGCGGTCAGGCCGTCGATCTCGCGCACCAGGGTCTCGGGATCGAGCACGACGCCGGCGGCGATGACGCAGGTGACGTTGGGCCGCAGGATGCCGCTGGGGACGAGGTGCAGGGCGAATTTCTGGTCGCCGATGCGAACGGTGTGGCCGGCGTTGGCGCCGCCGGCGTAGCGCACGACGACGTCGAAGTGCTCGGTCAGCACGTCGACGATCTTGCCTTTTCCCTCGTCGCCCCATTGCAGCCCGACGACGCAAGTGTTGCCCAGTTGCTGGAAGTTCATGATCCGCCCGACTCCGGAAACACATCGCTTCGTTTCCGGGATCATCATAGCGTCGGACGGCACGCGCGGGGCGGTGGTTGAATCAGGTTGCTTTACGAGCGCGCCGGCTGGTGCACGGCCAAGCCTTTTTGAAGGTTCGATAGGACGGGCGGGACGCCCGTACCACCCATACCTGTACCACCCCTTCGCGTACCACCCAAACGACTCGAATTACGCGCTTGCAGTCGTGTTTCGCTGATTTGCGCCCGCAAGCCCGTGCGCGGATGAGCGGGACGGCAGACCCAGCAGCGACATCGCCAGCAGCGTCGGGGCGATCTGCAACATGGTGCGGTCGAAGGTCCAGCCGTTGACGGCGAAAGCGGCGTTGTCGGTGAACAGGAATACGCCCAGGACAAAGCCGGAAAGCGCCAGCGCGTGCAGCACCGGCAGCCATTGCTTCCGTCGCGCCAGGCGAAAGGCGGCGATCGCAACGGTCGGTGTCAGGAACCACCAGAGCAGGTTCCACGTGTCCCAGGTGAACAGGCGCTGGCGGATGGCGGGCAGCGCTTCGGGACGCCAGCCGATGCCGCGCAGTTCGCGCGCGACGTAGGACAAGTCGGCCGTGCGGGCGAGCAGCCAGGCAATCAGCACGACGAGCAGCGCCGACGCAATGCGCCGCCCAAGCGAGCGATCGTCGCGCTGGAGAATGGCGGCCGACGCCAGCAGCACGCAGTAGGGCAGCCCTTCGCGTTTCAGCAGGACGCAGAAAAGTAAGTTGGCAAGCATGACGGCCGTCCAGGCGCGGCGTTGAGCGGATTGCGTCGCTTCCCACCCGGCCAGCGACGCGGCGGCCAGGTGCGCGGCCAGCAGCAGATCGGCGTAGCCGCCGCGCACGGCGTGAACGCCGATGATCGGCACGCTCGCAAGCAGGTACGCCGCCGGCAGGCCGACGTCCGTTCTGAACCGCCGCGCGGCCCAGCCGCCGATCAGCGCGATCAGTGCGACGTAATGCGCCGGCCAGATCAAGTGAGCGATGGTTTCATCCCAGCCGCCGCGCAGCAGCGCCGGCCACACGGCCAGCATGGGCATTCCGAGCGGGTAGCTCACGCGTCCGCCGCCGAGATAGAAGGGATCGGCGGGGTCGAGCGGCACGCGGCCGAGTTCGGCGATCACCCTGGCGCGAAGGAACCAGTTTTCGTAGGCGTCGGTCATGCGTTCGGGGACGACGGCGGCGTCGGCGACGACCCAGACGATGCGCGATGTCAACATCAGTCCGAGCAACAGACGAAGCATCATCCGGGCGGCGGATGGCGACGAAAGGCGGGGGGCGGTTTGCGGTGATGGAGTGTCGGAAATTAGCGGTGACTTTCGGCGCTGTCGCGACTGTCGAACCCAGCCGGCCGCAACGAACGCAACGACGACGCAGGCCGGCGCCCAGGCGACACCGGCCCCCGTCAGCGCCAGCCCCGCGCGGCCGATCAGGACCATGATCGTCGACAGCAGCGCCGCGCCGAGCAGCCACGCCAGCGCCCATCGCTCAAACACGTTGAGATGGCGCGGACCAAAGGCCCACACGGCGATTCGGCCGAGCAGCAGGGGAACGCCCAGGCCCATCAGCAGAAGCGTCATGCGCCAACCATCCGGGCGATCAGGATTCCGGCCGCCGGATCGTCGGCGACGTGAACGGCGGGCAGCCAGCCGGGGGCGCGCACCGTGCCGGTTGTGGCATCGATCTCGACGAGGCGGCGGTCGAGCACGAGCAGGTACTTCGCCTGCCGCGGCGGCACACGCGGCTGAAGCGGATCGAGATTGACCTGAACCCATCGCGGCGAGAGCAGATAGCGCAGGCGCGAATCGCCGTAGTGACGGACTGTCTGAGAC
Source organism: Planctomycetaceae bacterium (assembly GCA_011525745.1). GTDB lineage: Bacteria > Planctomycetota > Phycisphaerae > UBA1845 > UTPLA1 > PLA4. The sequence goes on from WYBU01000017.1 coordinate 31,735, forward strand.
GATTCGGACGCGGTCACGAGATTGCCGCCGATGACGGCATAAACCGCGCCGGGCGGGAGGTGTTGGCGGGCCAGCTCCGCCATGTGCGCGATGGCCGGAGGCCACAGGCGGGCTTCGAGGTCCGCCGAATCCGCGCCGCCGAAGCGATCGCGGTCGGCCGCGTACTGCCGCGTTTGCGCCCAGGCCCAGCGTGCATCGTTGAGCAGCCAGGCGGCGAGCAACAGCGTGAGCAGGACCGTGGGGCGGATGTCCCAACGGCGGGCCGACGCGATGAGTCCGTATGCGCCGGCCGCCAGCACGATCAGCAGCGCCAGCAGCGCGTTGGGGCTGTAGCCGAGCACGTGCGGCGCGCGAATGGTGTTGATCGTGGCCGGGCCGATCGGCTCGCGATGCCACCACTGCCGCCAGAGCATGGCGGCGGTTTCGCCGCCGCGAGCGGCGGGCAAGTCCAGCGAGATTCCCTGGAGCGGCGCGCCGACGCCGTCGAGCGTCCAATCGATTCGGCGGATGCGGCCTTTCCACGCGGGATGAAGGGGCAGATCGAGCGCGGCGAACCGCACGCGCGGAATCGCGGCGAACGGATCGTCGACGCGCAGACAGCGGATGCGATAGTCGTTCGGATCGCCGGCGCGCCGCCAGGCGAAGGTACAGGATATATTATGACTTGATTTGTCCGCCGCGAAGCTCAACGTGGCGGTGGGGCAGCGATCGGCGGAGAGGTCGAGGTCGGGGCCGGCGACGGCCACGCGACCCTGTGCGTCGGGAGCGATGGAAAACGGCTCGGTTGGCGCCGTTTGCCGCGCGGGCACGATGGATCCGGCATGTACTTCCCAGCCGTCGCCCAAAGCCTGAAGATCAAGTGCAACACCAGGCAAATCGTTCGGTGATCGCCACGGCGCCCGCAGCATGGCGGCGGCGGCCAGCGTCGCGGCGCCGCACAGCAGCATCGTCAATATTCGGCGACGGTTCATGGAACGGCGTCTCGCGGTTGCGACGCGCCGCATTATACGGGCGCTTGTCACGTGCGATGAGGGTTCGTACAGTGGCGATTTCGAGCAGGGAGACGGGAACAGGGAACGGAAGCGCGGCCCAGCGCAGGCCGCGCCGCCAACTCAATTTGTGACGGGAAAAGGCACGGAGGCGCGGAGGGGAAGCAAGAGCCGAAAGTCGAAATAACACGCCAAGACCGGGAAGAATGAAGGCAGCAGGAGCGTACGAAAATCCAGCGCGGGAGGATGGGGCATGTTCATGATCGGGCGACATTGTGTATCCGTAAACTCCCCGCTGTGGCGGGGCCGGGCGCGGCCGGCGCTTCTCCCTATGTGCGTTTTGCTGGCCGTGATCGGAACGACGGGCGGGTGCAAGCAGGATGCGCCCGAGAAACCGTCGCCCGAGGCGGCCCCCGCGGCTGACAAACCCGTTGCGATGAAGACCGTCGGCGTGTCGCTGCTGACGCAGCAACACGACTTCTACAAGGACCTCGAAGGCGCGATGCGCGCGGCGGCCGGTGAACGCGGGCTGAAGCTGATCATCCATTCGGCGGAGTTCGATCCGGCGCGGCAGACGGCACAGGTCGAGGACTTCATCACGCAGAAGGTCTCGGCGATCGTGGTCTGCCCGTGCGACTCGGTCGGCGTCGTGCAAATCATCAAGCGAGCCTACGCGGCGGGAATTCCGGCGTTCACGGCGGACATCGCGGCGGCGGGCGGGGAGGTCATCGCCCACATCGCCTCGGACAACGTGCAGGGCGGTCGGCTGGCGGCGCGGACGATGGCGGCGCATCTGGACGGGAAAGGGGAGATCGTGGTGATCGATCATCCCGAGGTGGCGTCGGTGCAGGACCGCGTGCGGGGATTCGTCGAGGAGATCGCGAAACATCCAGAGATCAAGATCATCGACCGCCCCAGCGCGGGCGGGATGCGCGACAAGGCCTACGCCGTGGCGGAGAACATGCTTCAGTCGCGGCCGAACCTGAAGGGCATCTTCGGCATCAACGACGATTCGGCGCTGGGGGCGCTGCGGGCGGTGGGCAATCGCGACGTGATCATCATCGGCTACGACGCGACGCCCGAAGCGCGCGAGGCGATCCGCAAGGGGACGGCGCTGAAGGCCGACGTTGTGCAGTATCCCGATCGCATCGGCCGGCGGACGATCGAGGCGGTGGCGGATCATCTGGAAGGCAAGCCGGTGGAGAAGATCATTCCGATCGAGGTGGGGATCGTGGACCAGGCGAGTTTGAGCGGCGGAGCGTAATGCCGTCGGCGCTGACGCACGAAGCTCGGACGGATGGCGTTCAACACCGCCGGGCGGGTACGCTTGAACGTGCAGCCCGATCCTCGCATCAAAGGATATTAACCAGCAATCCCATCATCGTGACCCCACCGCAACGCGGTGGGCCACCCGAGTTGGTTCGAGTCGCACGCGCCGGCGCGTCGGTGGGGCGTCGTTTAGAGAACGACCCCGGCGCTTGGGCCTGGCGCCCGGAGCAGAAGCGCTTGCGCTGGGTGCTCGGAGCCGAGGCCCGCGGCCGCGCGACGCTTGTTTTCTTTTCCACATCAGGCGATAAGATGCCGCCGTGCGCTCCGAAGAGACGCACGCATTTCCTCGCACCAGGGCCGAACGCCCGGAAAGGAACAATATGTCCCGTCAAGCTGTCGTTTGCTGCGCGCTGATTCTCTGCACGACGTCGACTGTCCATGGCATTGCGATTCCGTTCACCGCCACCGGCGCCGACAAGGACGATCCGAATCTGGTGGCGCAGGTGACGGCGTTTCGCGTGTTGCTGGGCGATCTGAACGCCAACGATCCAACGACGTTCAGCAGCGGCCGGCGCGAGATCAACTGGGACGCCGTGCCGGAATCGTCGTCGTCGCCGAACGCGTTTGCCGGCAACTTCTTCAACGGCAGTACGACCGGGCGGGCGCGCGGCATCGTGTTCGATACGACCGGTACGGGCTTCGAGGTTAGCGCGAACGCAATCAATTCCACGGGGACGCCGGTCGAGTTCGGCAACATCAATCCCAACTATCCCAACGAATTCGGCGTGTTCAGCGCCCAAAAGCTTTTTGCGATCCTCGGGACGAACACGATGGAGATCACGTTCTTCACGGCCGGCGATCAAACGACGCCGGCGACGGTCAACGGCTTCGGCGTGATCTTCACGGATGTCAATGACGGTATGAGCACCTACGTCGATTACTACGACGGGTGCGGAGCGCTGCTGCAACGCGTCTTTGCGCCGGCGGGCGAACAGGGGAGCGAATCGCTGTCGTTCGTGGGCGTGTTCTTCAGCGGGGGCGAGCGGGTGGCGCGTGTGGTGATCACGTGCGGCTCGGCGGCGCTGGGGGCCAATGTCAATGACAACGGTGAAGACATCGTCGTGATGGATGACTTCATTTACGGCGAGCCGCAGGCGTCGGTGGATAGCGACGGGGACGGCGCGCCAAACGACTGCGATCTGTTTCCGGATTCGCCGCTGTGTGGCGCATCGCCCTGCGGTCCGGGGCTGGGGCTTTTCGGATTCTTCGTGCCGGCGTTCGTGGGCGTGAGGTCGATGCGGCGGCGGCTTGTGAGGTAAGGCTCGCGCAAACCGCAGCCCGCAGCGCAAGCGGCCGGCTTCGCATGTCATTCCCTCGCACGCGGGGATCCAGCCCGACGCGCGTGAGGTGGACCGGCGCCTGCGCGGGGGGACGGTTTCACTCAATACTTATCATCGTAGACCCACCGCTTCGCGGTGGGCCACCCAGGGGTCCGAGCCGCGAGCGCCCGTGCGTCGGTCATTCAGAGCCGCAAGCGCAGTCGCTGCGGTAATGCCGCGCCGCGAGGGTGACCCCGGCGCTTGCGCTTGGGGTTCGGATCAGACACGTGGGCGCTTGGGGCTCGGATCAAACGGCCACGGGCCAGCGCCCGGGGTTCGGATCAAACGGCCACGGGCCAGTGCACGGGGTTCTGATGCGAACGGAGGTTTGCGGTACAGTAACCGCCCATGCTGCGCATCCGCGGACTCTCGAAGCAGTATCCCGGCGTACTGGCGCTGGACCGAGTCGATTTCGAAGTCGCGGCGGGCGAAGTCCATGCGCTGGTGGGTGAGAACGGCGCGGGAAAGAGCACGCTCGTCAAGATACTCGGCGGCGCGGTCGAGCCGGACTCCGGCGACGTCGCGCTGGCGGGGCGGCGACTGCCGCTGGGTTCGCCGGTCGCGGCGCGGCGGGCGGGCGTCGCCATTATTTATCAGGAATTCTCGCTGGCGCCGGAGCTGAGCGCGGCCGAGAACATCTTCCTCGGCCGCGAGCAGACGCGCTTCGGCCTGCTGTGCGGGCGGACGATGCGAGACGCGGCCCGCGCCGTGCTCGAACGGCTGGGCTGCAACGCCGATCCGGCGGCGCGGGTCGAGTCGCTGAGCGTGGGCGTGCGGCAGCAGGTCGAAATTGCCCGCGCCCTGGCGTTCGACGCGCGGCTGCTCGTGTTCGACGAACCATCGGCGACGCTGACCGATCAGGAACTGTCGCGGCTGTTCGAGACGATCCGCCAGCTTCGCGCCGCGGGGCTGGCGATCATCTACATCTCGCACCGGCTGGAGGAAATCTTCGCACTGGCCGACCGCGTGACCGTGCTGCGCGACGGCCGGCACATGGCCACCGCCCCCGTGCGCGAGGTCGATCGGGCACAACTGATCCGCTGGATGGTGGGGCGCGACCTGGCCGAGGAGTTTCCGCCGCGGGCCGGCGCCGGCGGCGACGTGGCGCTGGAAGTGCGCGGGCTGGCGGCGCGGCCCTATTTCCATGAGGCGACGTTCGACGTGCGGCGCGGCGAGATCGTCGGCCTGGCGGGCCTGGTCGGCGCCGGCCGCACGTCGCTGGGCCTGGCGCTGGGCGGCGGCATCCGCCCGACGGAGGGGACCGCCATGCTGGACGATCGGCCGATGGACTTCGGCGGTCCGTGGGACGCGCTGGACGCCGGCGTGGGCTATTTGACGGAGGATCGCAAGGGGCGCGGCATCCTCGAATTTCTGTCGGTTGCAGAGAACATCACGATCTCGAACCTGCCGGCGTATCGCCTGTTCGGGTTGCTGGCCGAGGGGCGGCGTCGCGCGGCGGCGCAGGAATCGTGTTCGCGGTTCCGGGTCAAGACGCCGACGATCGACCGGCCGATCCGCACGCTCAGCGGCGGCAATCAGCAGAAGGCGCTGCTGGCGCGGCTGATGTTGCGACCGCTGAAGTTGCTGATTCTCGACGAGCCGACCCGCGGCATCGACGTGGGGGCGAAGGCCGAGGTGTACCGGCTGATGAACGCACTGGCGGCCGGCGGCCTGGCGGTGTTGATGATTTCGTCGGAGTTGCCGGAGCTGCTGGGCATGTGCGACCGCATCGTGGTGATGCGCGAGGGACGGACCGTGGGCGAATTGCCGCGCGGCGCGGCCACGCAGGAGCGGATCATGGACCTGGCCACGGGAGGGTCGGCGGCATGAACGCGCGGCGACCAAACGTGCTTCGCATCCTGGCGCGTTACGGCATCGTCGTCGCGCTGTTGATCGAGCTGATCGTGTTTTCGTGGGCATCCGAGCCGTTCCTGACGCTGGAAAACCAGGCCAACGTCATGCGGCAGATTTTCGAGATCGCCATCATTGCGGCCGGGATGACATTCGTCATTCTCACGGCGGGCATCGATCTTTCCGTCGGATCACTGGTTGCGGCGGCAGGCGTCTCATGCGCGGCCGTGGTCGCCATCGACTTCGGAACGTTGCCGTTGCGCATCGCGGCCGGCTGCATGACCGGGGTCGCGGTGGCGGCGGCCGGCGGGCTGGTCAACGGACTGGTCATCACCGTGATGCGCCTCCCGCCGTTCGTGGCGACACTGGCGATGATGACGATCGCGCGCGGCGTCGTGCTGCACGCGACGGAGAGCCGGACGATCTCGGGATTGCCCGAGGGTTTCGCGGCCCTGAGCGAAGGCGCCACGCCGATTGCGATCATGCTGGTGGTGTTCATCGGATCGTGGCTGGTGCTGATGCGCACGGTGTTCGGCCGGCACGTCTACGCGGTCGGCGGCAATGCCGAGGCGGCGCGGCTGTGCGGCATTCGCGTGTCGCGCGTGTTGCTGAAGGTGTATGCGATCAGCGGCGCGCTGGCGGGACTGGCGGGCGTGCTGGGCGCGGCGCGGCTGAACTCGGGCTATCCGCGGGCGGGCGAGCTGGCGGAACTGGACGCCATCGCGGCCGTCGTCGTGGGCGGGGCGAGCCTGGCGGGCGGGCGCGGCTCGATCTGGGGGACGCTGGTCGGCGCGCTCGTGATCGGCGAGCTGAACAACGGGCTGAGCCTGCTGCACGTCGAACATTTCAGCAAGAAGATCGTCGTGGGCGTGGTGCTGGTGCTGGCGGCGTTCTTGGATCGCTTCCGCGCCGAGGGCAAGTCGTAGGTCGCCTTGGCGCGCCCGGGGACTCAACATGGCCAAGCCATAGCGAGCGTGGGACAAACGGGCGGGACGCCCGTAGGACCCGCGACATGAAGGCTCGCTTCGCGCGAGGACTTGACCATGCTACTCGTGTGAGCGGCCGCCGCTCGTTCCGGCGCGATTCATCACGCGTCGAGCACTTCGCGCACGCGCCGCGCCAGCGACGACGGCGTGTAGGGCTTGGGAATGAACGACACGCCCTCATCGAGCACGCCGTGGTGCGAGATCGTGTCCTCGGTGTAGCCCGAGGCGAAGAGCACCTTCAGGTCGCGGCGCCGCTCACGCAGCGCCGAGGCGACTTCCTGTCCGCTCATGCCGGGCATCACGACGTCGGTCATAACAAGATCAATCTTGTCATGATTAGAGGCGGCCAGCTTCAGGGCCTCATCGCCGCCGGCGGCCTCGAGCACCGTGTAGCCGTGATTGCGCAGCGTCTGGGCGGCCACCCAGCGCACCAGCGGTTCGTCCTCGACGATCAGCACGGTCTCGGTCCCGCGCGTGGAGGGAGCGGCGGGCGGCGCGGACGCGGCGGCCGCCTGGTCCTCGACGGCGCGCGGCAGATAGATTTTGAACGTCGTTCCCTTGCCCGGCTCGCTGTAGAGCCAGATGTGTCCGCCGTGCTGTTTGACGACGCCGTGGACGGTGGCCAATCCCAGGCCGGTTCCCTTGCTGCGGTCCTTGGTCGTGAAAAACGGCTCGAAGATGTGCTGCTGTACGGCGGCGTCCATGCCGTGGCCGGTGTCGCTGACGGCCAGCAACACGTATTCACCCGGCGCCACTTCGGGATGGGTGCTCGTATAGCCGTCGTCGAGGAGTACGTTCTGTACCTCGATGGAAAGCGTGCCGCCGCAGGGCATGGCGTCGCGGGCGTTGACGGCCAGGTTGACGATGATCTGCTCGAAGTGGCTGGGATCGATGCGCACGCTCCAGGCGTCGGGCGCGGCGCGCGTGTGCAGCCTGATGTCCTCGCCCAGCAGGCGAGACAGCAGCCGCTCGACGTTGCCGACCAGCTCGCCGAGATCGACGATGCGCGGCTCGATGATCTGTTTGCGGGCGAACGCCAGCAACTGATTGGTCAAAGCCGCGGCGCGCTCCGCCGCCTCGCGAATGCCGGCGAGAAAATCGTGCGCCGGGTTGCCCTGGGGCAGGGCATCGCGTGCCAGTTCGAGATAGCCGAAGATGGCGGTCAGCCAGTTGTTGAAGTCGTGGGCGACTCCGCCGGCCAGCCGGCCGATGCCTTCCATTTTCTGAGCGTGCAGCAGTTGCTCTTCGAGCTGTTTGCGTTGCGAGATGTCACGGAGGATGACGGAGAAGTACTTCTCGTTTTCGAGCGTCACCTGGGAGATCGAGGCCTCGATCGGAAACTCCTCGCCGTCGGCCCGCAGGCCGGACAGCGCGCCGAGCGCGCCCATGGTGCGGCTGGTGATGCCGGTTTCGCCGAAGCGCCGGATGTGCGCGGCGTGCGTCGCGCGAAAGCGCTCGGGGATGAAGCGCTCGATGGGGGCGCCGACGGCCTGCGCGGCGCGGCAGCGGAACATCTTTTCGGCGGCGGCGTTGAAAAAGACGATGCGCTGATCGGCGTTGATGGTGATGATGGCGTCCATCGCGGACTGAAGAATGCCGTTGAGTCGCGCCTCGCTGAGTCGCAGCGCGCTTTCGGCGCGACGCATGTCGGTGACGTCCTGGGCCGTTCCGAACAGGCGCACCACGTTGCCGGCCTCGTCCAGCACCGGCGCGCCGCGCACGTGAATGACGCGCTCCTCGCCCTGGACCGAGATGCGGAAGTAATGGCTCAACGGTCGGCGCTCCGCCACGGCATGCTCGGCTTCGTTTCGAACGCGGTCGCGATCATCCGGATGTACTGTGTCGAGAAATGCGTCAAACGTGCCGCCGAACTGCGCCTCGGTCAGGCCGAAGATGCGCAGCAACTCGCGCGACCACGTCACGCGGCCGGTCTGAAGATCGCGGTTCCAGTTCCCCAGCCGCGCCAGGTGTTGCGCCTCGGCGAGGTCGTTCTCGCTGGTCCGAAGGGCGGTCTGGATTTCATCGTGCCGGCGGATGCCGCGATGAATCGAGACGCCGGCCGCGACAACCACGCTGACGGTCACCACGCAGCCGATGCCGATCGCCCACACGGCGGTGCGAATCGTGCCTTTGACCGCCGCGTGGTACTGGGCCACCAAGTCGTACTGGTCATTCTCCATGGCTTCGATGGCATTGTTGATGCGGGCCTCGGCGGCCGAGCCGTTCTTCCGGAACAGACCTCCGGCGGCCGCGGCGCCGTCGCGGCGGCGCGTGTCGGCCAGCGATCGAAGTCGCGCGAATTCGGCGTTAATTGCAGCGACCAATTCGTCGAGCTGCCGCCGCGCATCGGGATCATTCGAGACGGACGAGCGTAGTCGGTCGAGCGTCGCGGCGGCGGCTGCTTCGGTCCGGATCAGGGCGTCGAACGTCGTTGCCTCGCCATTGATGACGAATGCACCGGCGGCATATCGTCCCGCGGTGACCTGCGACAACAACTCCTTGAGATCGAGCAGGACGGCGTGCGCGTGCTTGCGCTGCGCGGCGGCGCGTTCGAGACGGGCGATGCACTGATACAACACCGCACAACTGAGCAGGAACACCAGTAAAGCGACGCCCAGTCCCATCCGTATCTTGCCGAACGTTGTTGCCCGCATGGGACGGAACAGCGTACATCAATCGAAACAGAGTTCAAGTGAAAAAAGGCTCGCGATGCGAAATATCGCAATCCCGTGGGGCGCCGAGGCCTGGGGCGGCTCGTAACGCAACCGCAAAGACCCGTGTGCATGTCGAGCCGAAAGGCCATTCTCAGTGCTGGCCGTCGGCTTCGTTCTCGGTCGGCGTCGACAGCACGGGCGTGGGTTTGTCGGGGAAGTCGGCGGGGAAGTCGGCCTCGGCGCCGGTCGGCGTATCCAGGAATTCCATGTCCGCGGCAGTCAGATCCTCGCAGGACTCGGCCGCGGCGGCCCGCAGGCCGTCGTCCAGGCCGACGCAGGCCTTGTCGAATCCGGCCTGGATCGAGCCGCCCTGCGACTGAGCGGAAACCAGCGCGAAAGCGCCGTCCTCGGGATAGAAGCAGGCGAACGCCAGCGACGTGAATCCGTAGCGGCTGCGCGCCAGCAGCGTCGTCGATCGGACGGTTTTCGTCGTTTGGCCGGCGTCGTCGGTTGTGACGTCGATGCGATCGTGGCTGCCGATGACGTCGGTCATCGTGCTCATTGCGCCGCTGACGAACGCCTCGTTCCAGCGATGCGCCGGATCGGAATGATCCCACTGGACGAATACCTTGACGGAATCGGAGACCGAGCCGTCGCGCGAGCGGGGCCAGACGATCAGCCGCCCCGTGCCGGCGTCGTCCGCGGACGTCGGGCGATGGTCGAACAGCGCACACAGGAAGCGCTCGTAACCGTTGCCGAGATTGACCCACAGTCGAAAGGCGACCGGCTCTTCGCCGGCGCTGCCGGACCCATCCGGCTCGCCGTCCCCGTCGAAGTCGAACCCGGCGAAGCTGGCGACATAGGGAATGCTCTTGCCGTCGAGTTCGAGAACGCCCTGCGCGACGGAATGCGCTTCGGCCGACGTCAGGTCGTCCTGCACCGACGTGCCGATCTGAAGCGCCCGATCGGCGAAGCGCTGGAACGCGTGAACGACCTCGGCTCCGGCCCGCAGCGCGCGGTCGATGGCCGTGCCGCTGGTTTCGGCGGCGCCGATGGACTTCGATGCGCCGGCCGCGCTTTGCGCGTCATCGGGCAGCTCACTGACGTCGAGCGTGATTCGCACCGGGACGAAAGGCGCCAGCGCCGCGCGCGGCTGAGGACCGGCGATGAGGCCGGGAATGACTCCGGAAAGAAACGCCATACGGGAATCACAGGCCGCTATGGCCAGCCCCGTCAGACCGGCGACCGCGACGACCGAGGCAGGGAGACGCTTCATGGGATTCTCCGAAGGGGTCATTCCAAATGGCCGAGACCGCGACGCGGCAGAAGGCGCGCAGCAAACCCATACAGGGTGTATCGGCCGAAAGCACGGATGCCTGCAAATGACGGGTCCGACTGAACATGTCGGACAAGCCCAAAACATATTGTATCGCTGCGACGCCCGTATCGCGCAGACAATTTGCAGGAATTGCATAGCGTCAGCACAAATCATGGGTTCGCCGGTCTTATCCCCGAGAATCAGAGCGGGCCGGCGATGGAGGCCGATCATGCCGCTCATGTTCAAAGGAACGCCCGCGTTCTTCAGTCAAATGCGACATGGCCGTGTGCGGCTCAACGTGAACCAGCGCCTGATGGATTGCCGGTATCGCGCGGCGCAGTCCGTCCTGCACCTCGTGGGCGACGCCGTGCGACTGCTGCACGGTCATGAGCGGATCGACTTCGATGTGGATGTCGACCATGTACTCCAGCCCGGCCTTGCGCACCCAGAGCTTTTCGACGCCGCGCACGCCGCCGACGCCCAGGGCGATCGCGCGCAGGCGCTGGACCATCTCGTCGTTCTGTTGCCGGTCCATCAGTTCGTCGGTCGAATCGCGCAGCAACACGAGCGCCGCCCAGATCAGCGTTGCGCCGACGATGATGGCCGCCACGTCATCGGCCGAATGCCAGCCGACGTAGCGCGTCAGCCCCGCGCCGATCAGCACGGCCAGCGACGAGAACACGTCGCTGCGATGGTCCCATGCGTCCGCGATCAGCGACGTGCTGTTCAGCCTGCGGCCGAGGCGAATCTTGTAGCGGAACAACGACTCCTTGATGACGATCGATGCAGCGGCGACGACGAGCGTGTAAGTCGCCGGGGCCGCGTGCGGCGCGCCGATCATCGAGAAAGCCCGAACGATCACCCAGGCGCCGGCGGCTGCCAGCGCGAGCGAAACGTACGCACCGATGACCGCCTCGGCCCGGCTGTGACCGTAGGGGTGATTCAGGTCGGGCGGTTTCATGGCGATGCGGAAGCCGACGAGCGTGCCGAGCGACGTGGCCAGGTCGGCGAGGCTGTGCAGGCCGTCGCTGACCAGCGCGAAGCAGTTGCCCAGCACGCCCGCGACGATTTTGGCAACGCCCAGCAGCAGGTTGATGACGATGCCGATCCACGTGCCCCACAGGGCGTCGCCGTAGGCTTGTCGCATGGCGGCTTCGTGAGGCATGAGGCGGGACTCCGGCGATGTCACGTCACGCGGGCGGTTAAAGGCCCGTCATGAACTTGCATTCCGCATACCAGCGTCGAAGGTTGCGGTGCGATCGGACGTATGTTCATTTGTGAGCAACCCCGCGCGTGTCATCATGGTACGACCAGGCGAGCGTGGCGTCGGGATCGTGGCAGGTCCTGGATGATAGTCGCGCTCCGGTATCGCGTGAGACGAGGCCGTGCGGACCGATTGGAAAAAATACCCCCGGGCGCCTGTTTCAAGAACGCATGCTCGACTCCGCCACCAACGCTCCCGCCGTGCGCGGGGCGTTCTGCAACCGCTTCCGAAGCCGCTCGCGTGTGCGCGGGGCTTGAGCGTGCCATCCGACATTCACCCGACGGGGGTCGCGTCAGCCGTCCATTGATCCGCGGGCGTTCGGCGGTCAAACTACTCCCTTCCGCCGAGATGCGGTTGCCCAGCCGCGGCGGTGAAACACGCAAGGAGCGAAACGTGCAGCACGCGATCGATGATTCCAAGCCGAGCCATCCGATGACCGCGCGGCGCGGTTCAACGCGGCGGATGGGACAACTTGCGGCCATCTGTCTGACGCTGGCCGTTCCCGCCGTTGGCCAGCAAGTCGACAAGCCCGCGGCGCCAACGGCGCAAGAGGCCGACCGCCTGCGCGAAGAGATGCATCGCATGATCGTGCACGCGCGCGACAAGGTCTTTCCGGCGCTGGTGAACATCCACGTCGTCACGGTGAACTACTGGAACGGCAAGGAACAGAAAGGCCGGGCGGTCGGCAGCGGGACGATCATTTCGCCCGAGGGCTACGTCGTCACCAATCAGCACGTGACCGACAACGGCAAGAAGTTCAAGTGCACGCTGGCGGACAAGACCGAGATATCGGCCGAGATGGTGGGCGAGGATCCGCTGACCGATCTGGCCGTGCTCAAGCTGAATCTTTCGGAGCGTCCCGATCCGGACAAGCCGCTGCCGGTGGCGACTTTCGGCAACTCGGATCAGATCGACGTCGGCGATCACGTCATGGCGATGGGCTCGCCGTTGGCGCTGTCGCGATCGGTGACACTGGGCATCGTCTCGAACACCGAGCGCGTGTTCACGAGCGGCCTGGGCGGCGACGACGAAGACGAGATGGAGCTTGGCTCGGGCCAGCGCACCGGCCTGTTCACGCGCTGGATTCAGCACGACGCCATGATCCACCCCGGCAACAGCGGCGGCCCGTTGGTAAATCTCAAGGGCGAGATCATCGGCGTGAACGAGCTGGGCGGCACGGGCATGGGGTTCGCCATTCCCAGCAACCTGGCCCGGGCGGTCACCGAGTCGCTCATCGCGCACGGCGAGGTCATCCGCAGCTACTTCGGCGTCAGCCTGCGATCCATCGAGAAGACCGGTTTGTCTCACGGCGTGCTGGTGAATTCGGTCGCGCAGGATGGGCCGGCGTTCAAGGCGGGCATTCAGGCCGGCGACGTGATTCTGAAGATCAACGGCGAGCCGGTGACGATCCGTTTTCCTGAGGAAATTCCTCCATTGATGAAGCGGCTGGCCGATCTGCCGGTGGGCGACAAGGTGCGCATCAGCTACGAGCGCGGCGGCCAGGTGGGGGAGGCCGAGATCGCCACGGAGAAACTGAAGAAGGACAAGGGCGACGAGGCGGCGTTCCGCGCCTGGGGGGTGACGGCGGCGGAGATCACCGAGCGCATGGCGCGCGAGCGGCGGCTGAAGTCGACCGAAGGGGTGATGATATCGAGCATTCGCAGCGGCGGACCGGCGGCGCTGGCCGAGCCGTCGTTGAGCTGGGGGGACATCATTCACGTCGTCGAAGGGCGACCGATCGGCGACTTGAACGAATTCATCCGCTGCTATCGTGAGATCATGGAGACCGAGCCGCTGCCGGAGTACCTGCTGATCGAGTTCGAGCGTTCCGGGCGCAGCCACATCACGCTGCTGAAGCCCAAGCCCGACAAGGAGGAGGATCCGCCGCGGGAGGTGCCCAAGGCGTGGATCGGCATCGACACGCAGCCGGTGTTGACGAAGCTGGCGAGCAAGCTGGGGCATCCGGACGACCGCGGTTTCCGCGTGACGCGCGTCTTCCCGCGGACCAGGGCGGCCGAGACCGACCTGAAGGTGGGTGACATCATACTTTCGCTGGACGGCGAGAAGCTTTCGCCGCGCGGCATGCAGGATGCCGGATTGTTCAGCCGGCGGGTGCGCAAGCTGGACATCGACGGCAAGGCGACTCTGACGGTGCTGCGCGGCAACGAGAAGATTGACGTCGAGGTGCGGCTGGAGCGCACGCGCCTCACGCCGTCGGAGGCCAAGCGCGAGCGCGACCGCGACTTTGAGATGGTGGTGCGCGAGATCACGTTTTTCGACCGCGACGAAAACCACTGGGACGACGACGTGACCGGCGTGATCGTCGATCAGGTCGAGTCAGCCGGGTGGGCGGGGCTGGGCGGCATTTCCGGCGGCGATCTGTTGCAGCGGATCGACGACAAGGTCATCACGGACCTCAAGTCGTTCCGCAGGGCGATGGACGAGATCGTCAAGAAGCAGCCGGAGCGCGTGGTAATGGTCGTGCTGCGCGGCATCCGGACGAACTTCCAGTACCTGGAACCGGACTGGAAACCGCACGAGGAAGGCGAAGAGAACGGCGCCGCCGGCAAGGCCGCATCGCAACCCGACGGCAAGAAGGACTCGGCAAAGCCGCAGCAATGACGTGAAAGCAGGGCGCACATAATCCGACGCATGGCCCGTGCGAACGCCGCACGCCCGTCGTTTTCACCCTGCACCTTTCCATTCCACACGCAGGAGTTGTTTCATGATTTTTCGACTTTCCGTATCGCGGTCGGCGGCGGCGTCGGTCGCGATCGCCGTGCTGTTCGCGTGCACGTCGCACGCCGGCGCGAATCAGGACACGACCGATTTCGAGAAGTTGATCAAGGATAAGTCGCCCGCGTACGTCACGGTCAAGTTCGTGCTGAAGCTGAGAAGCGAGTTCGGCGACCGCGAGTCCGAAAGCGAATGCACGGGCGTGATGATCGAGCCGAAGGGGCTGGTGCTGGTGTCGAACTCGCGGCTGGGGCTGGGCGGCTTCATGCGGCGCTTCGGCGGCACGGCCACGCCGACCGACATCAAGGTGTTGATCGGCGACGACACGGAGGGCGTCGAGGCCAAGCTGCTGGGCCGCGACACGGAGCTGGACCTGGCGTGGGTGCAGATCAAGGAGCCGTCTGAAAAGCCGTACGCCTTCATCGATCTGGAGAAAGCCGCGACGCCCGAGCGCGGAAAGCGCCTGGTCTGCATCCGGCGCATGGCCAAGTACTTTGACCGGGCCTTCGTCGTCACCGAGGGTCGCGTGGCCGGACGCACGAAGAAGCCTCGCGATCTGTTCGTGCCCGGCGGCGGCATGGAAATCGAGCCGGGCCTGCCCGTTTTTGCCGCGGATGGCGCCGTCGTCGGCGTGGTCGTGACGCAGATGCCCGATTCGGAAGAACTCGAAGGCGGCGGCCTGGCGTCGATGATGGGGATGCGCGACATGCTCAGCGGGCTGGTGCTTCCGTCGGCGGAAGTGGTGAAAGCGACCAAGCGCGCCAAGGAAAACCCGCAGCCGGAACCAACCGCCGACGAGGACGAGGCTAAGGAGAAGAACGGCGATACGAAGGCGGCTGAGGACGAGGACGACGACGAGTAAGCGCGGGGAGCGACCGGCGCATTCGATTGCCGTATCGCCTCGTCACTGCGTCCCCAGGGCCGCCACATGAACGATTCTCGTCTCGCACGGCTCGCCGACGTACTCGTGAACTACTCCGTCCGCGTCCGGCCGGATGACCTTGTGCTCGTCCGCGCCACCACCGTGGCCGAGCGGCTGGTTCTCGAAATCTGCCGCGCCGTCGTCGAAGCCGGCGGTCGGCCGCACATTCGCCTGTGGCCCGAGGAATACGAAGAGCTGCTGCTGAAGCACGGTCGGCCGCGCCAGCTCGCCGCCGTCAACCCCATTCTCGTGCACGAGATGAAAACGGTCGACTGCATGATCGCGGTTTGGGGCGGGCGCAACACGCGCTTCCTGGCCGGCGTCGATCCGAAAAAGCAGGCCCGGCTCCAGCAAAGCCGGCGGCCGCTGCTGGACCTGCTCATGTCGCGTGAGGCGGCCCGGCGGCGACCGCTGCGCTGGGTCGGCACGCAGTACCCGTGCGATTCGGCGGCACAGGACGCCGACATGTCGACGGCCGACTTCGCCGATTTCGTCTTTCGCGCCGGATTCCTGCACAAGTCGGATCCGGCGGCCGAATGGCGGAAGCTGTCGGTTGCTCAGCAGCGGCTGTGCGACTTTCTGGGCCGCTGCCGCCAGTTGCGTTTCCGCCATCCGGACGGCACCGATCTGCGCGTGGGCGTGGCCGGTCGGCGCTGGATCAACTGCGACGGCGCGAACAACTTTCCCGACGGCGAGGTGTTCACCGGCCCGATCGAGGATGGCACCGACGGGGTCGTGCAGTATCGCTTTCCGGCGTTGTACGGCGGGCGCGAGGCGCACGACGTGCGGCTGGTCTTTCGGGCCGGGCGCGTCGTCGACTGCTCGGCCTCGCGCGGCGAGGACTTTCTGACTCAAATGCTCGATCAGGATCCCGGCGCGCGGCGGCTGGGCGAGATCGCCATCGGGACGAACTATCACATCGACCGCTACATGCGCAACACGCTGTTCGACGAGAAGATCGGCGGCACGTTTCACGCCGCGCTGGGCGCCGCCTACACGAAGACCGGCGGGCGCAACAAAAGCGCCCTGCACTGGGACATGGTGTGCGATCTGCGTCGCGGCGGCGTGATCGAGGCCGACGGTCGCGTCATCAGCCGCGACGGGCGCTTCACGAATCGCGCCTGGCCGCGGCCGTAGCGACGCGGCGGCGGGCTGCGCGAATCGGGCGTCTTCTCGACGTTCATGCACGTGACCGCCTTTGGGCGTGCCGATCCCGCTCGCTGACGCTTCGCGGCTCTGATGCGCCGAGGCGCGCCGGCGCGGGACGGCTCCCTTTGACACGCCCCATTGCGCGGCCCTACCATCGGCCACTCGACGCGATGCCCAGCACACTGGCACAACTGGCTGAAACCCTGTCCGCCCAGGGCGTTCCCTGTCGCATCGAGGGCGATTCGCAGCGCCCGGTTCACGCCGTGGCGACGCTCGAAGACGCCGGTCCGACCGACATCACGTTTCTGTCGAACCCCAAGTACGAAAAGATGCTCGGCTCGACCCGCGCGGCGGCCGTGATCGTTCGCAACGATCAGGTCGTTCCGGATGGGATGAACGTTCTGCGCGTTCCGGACCCGTACGAGGCCAACGCACGGCTGATGGTGCTGCTGCACGGCTACCGGCGGCATCCGTTCGCGGGCGTGTCGACCGCCGCGCGCATCGCGGCCACGGCGCGCGTCGGCGAGGGCGCGGCGATCGCGCACGGCGTGACCGTCATGGACGACACGGTCATCGGCCGCAACGTGGTGCTGTATCCGGGCGTGTTCGTCGGGCCGGGGTGCACGCTGGGGGACGACTGCGTGCTGTATCCCAACGTCGTCGTCTACGACCGCTGCGTGCTGGGCCATCGCGTGACGATTCACGCCGGCTCGGTAATCGGTCAGGATGGCCTGGGCTACGCGCCGGTGGGCGAGCGCTGGCACAAGATTCCGCAAGCGGGCATCGTCGAGATCGGCGACGACGTCGAGATTGGCGCGTGCTGCGCCATCGACCGGGCGACGCTGGGCAAGACCGTGATCGGCTCGGGCACCAAGTTCAGCAATCTGATCGCCATCGGGCACGGCACGCGCATCGGCCCGCACTGCATGTTCGTCGCGCAGGTGGGGGTGGCCGGCAGCGTCAACGTCGGCCGGCACGTGACGATGGCCGGCAAGGCGGGCGTGGCGGGGCATCTGACGATCGGCGACGGCGCCCAGATTGCGGCGATGGCGGGCGTGATGCGCGATGTGCCGGAGGGGACGAAAGTGCTCGGCGCGCCGGCAATGGAGATGAGCGAGGCCAAGCGGATGATGAGCGCCCAGGCGCGGCTGCCCGAGCTGCGCGACCGCGTTCGCGCCCTGGAGCGCGAGTTGGCCGAGCTGCGCGCCCGGCTGGCGGCGGACGACGGGTCCGATCCGCGTAGGGCGTGACACGACGATCGGCGCCGCTGTGGCGACGTGTCGACTCGCGGCGACGGCGATGGCGATGACCCCTCAGATATTTGTCATCAGCGGCCCGAACGGGGCCGGCAATTCCACCAACTCGTCCCAACAGCTTGCGCTGGTAGCCGGAGGATTCAGGAGCACGCACGTGACAATCGTCAATCAATCGAAACATAACTGCATCAGGAGAATGGTCGAAGACGAAGCAAGCTGAGCGGGAATTCCTCCTAAAGCGCCTCGAACAGATCAGTGAAGGCCTGAAGGAGGGCATTCGACGCGAGGTCCGCCGTCTGCGCGAGCTGGGGCTGCCGATCTACATTGTCCGGGACGGCAAGGTGATTGCGTCGCCGCCGGAAACCTACAGCCACGGCCGCCGGATTCCAGAATCGCTCACTTGATCCCATTTGCGCCAGCGACATAGAACTCTATGTAACCTGCCCGAAAAACCCGCCTCGCGCCCTGAATTCCCGCCTTTGGAGGGCCTGCCGATGGGATCCGCTCGCCTGCCGCCGCGTGTAAACACAGCAACCGTTGAAACTGTGCGCGCGATGTCGTTTCGCCGCCGAAGGAGACTGGCCGCCTGTCGCGGGCTGCTGGCCCTGGCGCTGGGGGCGGCCTCGGCCGTCGGCGCGTGCGTGGTCGATGGCGCCGCCGTGCTGGGCGAGCGTCAGTTCAACGCCGCGCGGTCGAGCACGCCGATGCTTGAGGGATTGGGATCGTATTGAGGCGCGCCCGCGACGATCTGCTTGATTCGACTGCGCCCACGCAATCCACACGTGTTGCCGCGTTCGCGCGAAGCATTGCTCGTCGCGGCCACTCCGGTGGACGGGAGCAGCCTGTCTGGACGATTTCCTACCACGCAAAGTGCGCAAAAGCCTTGTTGGCGTCGGCCATTTTGTGGACGTTTTCGCGCTTGGTCATCGCCGCGCCTTCGCCGCGGAATGCGTCCATCAGCTCCGACGCCAGGCGATGCGCCATCGGCTTGCCTTTCTTGGCCCGCGCCGCTTCCAGCACCCAGCGGATGGCCAGCGACTGCTGCCGCCGGCGATTGACCGGCATCGGCACCTGGTAGTTGCTGCCGCCGACGCGCCGGCTGCGGACCTCGATGTTGGGCTTCACGTTGCTCAGCGCCGTCTCGAAGACCTCGATGGGCGATGCGTCCTTGACGCGCTCGGCGATGATTTCCATCGCGTCGGAAAAAATGTGCTGGGCCACGCTCTTCTTGCCCTGCCACATCATGCAGTTGATGAACTTGGCGGCCAGTACGCTGTTGAACTGCGGGTCGGGACGGAACATCTCGACCGACTTGGTCCACTTCTTGTAAGCCATGAGGTTTCCTTTGCTTCTGGTGCGGGGCTGTACGCGCCGCGTACCGCCCAGCGATGTCCGCCCATGACTCGAGCGGAACGCCATACTCGACCGGAACGACCGGCCGTTGACTGATTATTGTGCATGTTTCACGCCGCGTCCGCCGCGGCGGGTCGAACTCCTCGGTGCATCAGGCCGGCACACTGCGATTCGACGAATCAAGCCGGCGCAGCGAATGCGTGCAAAAAAACAGCGGCCTCGCCAGGCCCCCGCCCGCCGGGGTAACCAGGGCGTATGGGACAAGGCCGATTCAAGGCGAACAGCCGCGGTCGAGCATTTCGTTCCTCACGGCGACAACGCGCCGCTCCCTCACGGTCGCGGTTCGGCTCAAGCCTTCGCCAACACGCGCTTACTTCTTCGATCGCTTGGTGCCGTACTTGCTGCGGCTGCGGGCGCGGCGGGCCGAAAACTTGCCCTGCTCCTCGACGCCGGCGCAGTCCAGCACGCCTCGTACAACGTGGTAGCGAATGCCCGGCAGGTCGCGCACTCGGCCGCCGCGGATCAGCACGATCGAGTGCTCCTGAAGGTTGTGATCGATGCCGGGGATGTAAGCCGTCACTTCGCGGCCATTCGACAGCCGCACACGGGCCACTTTGCGTAGCGCCGAGTTGGGCTTCTTGGGGGTCATCGTCTTGACGATCAGGCACACGCCGCGTTTGAACGGGCAGCGATCGATGTCGCGGACTTTGCTCTTGCGCGGCACGTCGCGGCGCGGCTTGCGGCACAATTGATTGATGGTCGGCATGTCGTCCTCAAAGTTCCTTTGCGTTCACATTCGATCCAGCGGGGGACTTGCCCTCGCCGCGAACCGGCTCCGCGGGAGCCGATTATCGTCTTTCGATCGCACTCGGCGGCGGCGTTGCCGCCTGGCGTTGACCGCAGCGCTGGCGCTTGCGGCTCGGATCAGCAGCCACGGGCTACAAGCCCGTGCCGTGCACACAGCCGGGGGCGGCTGTGCTCCACGGGCTACAAGCCCATGCCGTGCATCATAGCCGGGGGCGGCTGTGCTCCACGGGCTACAAGCCCATGTCGTGCAACACAGCCGGGGGCGGCTGTGCTCCACGGGCCACAAGCCCGTGCCACGCGACGCCAGCGGCTCGGATCACGCGGACTAGCTCGCCGCGCCGGTGGCTTCGGCAACGCCTGTCGCGGGCGGCGGCGCCGGCGGCAGTCCCGGCACGGCCGGCATCCGCACTTCCGGCTCGATCGGGCGAATCGGCTCGCCCAGACTGCGCAGTTTCAGTTCCTGATGCGGCTTGAAACCAGTGCCGGCCGGGATCAGGTGGCCGAGGATGACATTTTCCTTGAGGCCGACCAGTTTGTCCACAGCGCTTTGCAGGGCGGCGCCGGTCAACACCTTGGTGGTTTCCTGGAACGAAGCCGCCGAGATGAACGACTCGCTCTGGAGCGACGCCTTGGTGATGCCCAGCAGCAGCGTCTTGCCGTTGGCCGGCTTGGGTTTGCGGCCCTTGGCGGTGGCCTTGCCTTCCTGCTCGAGCTTGTCGTTGATGGCCGACAACTCCTCCTTGCTGACGATCTGGCCCATCGTCAGTTGCGAATCGCCGATTTCGGTAATCTTATGGCTGCGGGCCAGCCGCTCGTTCTCGCGGCGGAAGCGGAACTTGTCGACCACCTCGCCCGGCAGGAAGTCGCTGTCGTTGGGGTTGTCGATCTTCACCATGCGCAGCATCTGGTTGATGACGATCTCCAGATGCTTGTCGTTGATGCCGACGTTCTGCTGGCGATAGACGGACTGAATCTCGGACAGCAGGTAGTGCTGCAGCGCTTCTTCGCCCTTGATCCGCAGAATGTCGTGCGGAACCAGCGGACCGTGGCACAGCCGGTCGCCGGCCTCGACGTGGTCGCCGGCGTGCACCATCAGGTCGGTGTCCTTGGGCACGTGGTGTTCGACCGGCTCGAGGTCCTTGCTGTCGGGCTTGATGACGATGGTCATCTTGCCGCGCCGCACGCCGCCGGCCTTGCCCTTCTTTTTCTCGGCGCGAATCTCCACGGTGCCGGAAATCTCGCCCATGATGGCGGGGTCCTTCGGCTTGCGCGCCTCGAAGATTTCGGTGACGCGCGGCAGACCGCCGGTGATGTCCTGCGTGCCGGCGATTTCGCGCGGGCGGCGTGCCAGTTCGTAGCCGGGCTGAACCTCGTCGCCCTCCTCGACTTCGATGCGCGCCTTGGCGGGCAGGTAGTGGTACTCGATGATGTTGCCCTGCTTGTCCTCGATGATCACCTGCGGCGTCTTTTCGCCCTTGTGCTCGACGACGACCTTCTTCGAGCCGGCGCGGCCTTCGGCCTCGTCCTGCACCGTCTCGCCCGGGATCACGTCCTGGAAGCGGACGATGCCGGCCGCCTCGGACAGAATCGGCGTCTGGTGCGCGTCCCATGCCACCAGCACGGTGCGCGGCTTGACCACCTGGCCGTCCTGCACCATCAGGCGCGCGCCGTAGGGAACCTTGTAGCGCTCCAGCTCGCGGCCCTTGTCGTCGTTGACCGCCAGTTCGCCGTTGCGCTTCAGCACGATGATGTCGGTGGACCCGTCGGGCCGCGTGACGGGCACGGAATTCAGGTTGTGGTACATGACCACGCCGCCCTGAACGTTGCGAATGTCGCTCTCGGCGATCGACCGGCTCGCCACGCCGCCGGTGTGGAACGTGCGCATCGTGAGCTGCGTGCCCGGCTCGCCGATCGACTGTGCGGCGATGATGCCGACGGCGGTGCCTTCTTCGACCAGCCGGCCGGCCGACATGTCGATGCCGTAGCACAGGGCGCAGACGCCCAACGGGCTGTCGCAGGTCAAGGGGCTGCGAACGCGAATGGCTTCGAGACCCAGGCCCTCGGGCGGCGGGCTTTCGATGCGCCGCGCGATGGCGTCGGTGATGATCTGGTTCTCCTTGACGATGATCTCGTCGGTCACCGGATGGCGGATGGTGTCGCGCGCCACGCGACCGATGATCGACTGGGCCAGCGACACGTCGACTTCCTCGCCCTTGTAGAGCACGCCCTTGGTGATGCCGTTGATCGTGCCGCAGTCGATCTGGTTGATGATGACGTTCTGGCAGACGTCGGCCAGCTTGCGCGTCAGATAGCCCGAGTCGGCGGTTTTCAGCGCGGTATCGGCCAGGCCCTTGCGGGCGCCGTGCGTCGAGCTGAAGTACTCGAGCACGCTCAGCCCCTCGCGGAAGTTGGCCTTGATCGGCGTTTCGATGATTTCGCCCGACGGCTTCGCCATCAGGGCGCGCATGCCGGCGAGCTGCCGAATCTGATCGACGCTGCCGCGCGCTCCCGAGTCGGTCATCAGGTAGATGGGGTTGAGATACGGATCGGCGTCATCGTCGCCCGGCCGCGCATAGACGCCGTCGGGCTTGCGGTAGTCGTTCTTCAGCTCCTGCATCATCTCTTCGGTGACTTCCTCGCGGGCGTGCACCCAGATGTCGATCAGGTTGTTGTAGCGCTCGCGCTCGGTGATCGCGCCCTGTTGCAGCGCCCGCTCGATGCGGTCGACTTTCTTCTGGGCGTCGTCCAGGATGGCTTTCTTCCGCGCCGGCACGCGCAAATCGGTGATGCCGAACGACAGGCCGGCCAGCGTGCTCCAGCGGAAGCCCAGCGCCTTGATGCGGTCGAGCAGGTCGATCGTCGCCGATCGCCCCAGTTGCACGTGGCAATCGGCGATCACGCGGGCCGAGCCTTTCTGCGACAGCGCCATGTTGTAGAAGGGCATCTCCCGCGGCAGCATGTCGTTGAAGATCAGCCGCCCGACCGTCGTCTCGATCAGTCCGTTCTTGGGAACGGGCTGCGCCGCTTCCTTCAGCTTCGTGACCATCATGCGGCGCGAGACGCGCACCCGAATCTTGTCGTGAATGCCGAGGCGCTTCAGGTCGTAGGCCAGCAGCGCCTCCTGCGGATCGTGGAAGTGCCGCATCTTCTCCGGCGGCGTCGGCCGGCCGTGATCGCACGTCAGGTAGAAGATGCCCAGCGTGATGTCCTGGCTGGGCGACATGATGGGGCTGCCGTTGGCGGGGCTGAAGATGTTGTTGGTCGACATCATCAGCACGTGCGCCTCGACCTGCGCCTCGATCGACAGCGGCAGGTGCACGGCCATCTGGTCGCCGTCGAAGTCGGCGTTGAAGCCCTTGCACACCAGCGGGTGAATGCGGATGGCGTTGCCCTCGACCAGCACCGGCTCGAACGCCTGGATGCCCATGCGGTGCAGCGTCGGCGCGCGGTTCAACAGCACGGGGTGTTGATGGATCGCTTCTTCGAGAATGTCCCAGATTTCCTGATCGCGCCGCTCGAGCATCTTCTTGGCCGACTTGATCGTGTCGGCCAGACCGCGCTCCTTCAGCTTGCGGATGATGAACGGCTGGTACAACTCCAGCGCGATCTTCTTCGGCAGCCCGCACTGATGCAGCAGCAGTTCCGGTCCGACCACGATTACCGATCGGCCGGAATAGTCGACGCGCTTGCCCAGCAGGTTTTCGCGGAAGCGGCCCTGCTTGCCCTTGATCATGTCGGTCAGCGACTTCAGCGGGCGGTTGCTGCTGCCAAGCACCGGCCGTCGGCAGCGGCCGTTGTCGAACAGCGCGTCGACGGCCTGCTGGAGCATGCGCTTTTCGTTGCGGATGATGACCTCGGGCGCGTTGAGGTCGATCAGCTTCTTCAGGCGGTTGTTGCGGTTGATGATGCGGCGGTACAAGTCGTTCAGATCGCTGGTGGCGAAGTTGCCGCTTTCGAGCAGCACCAGCGGGCGCAGGTCCGGCGGGATGACCGGGATCACGTCGAGCACCATCCACTCGGACCGGTTCTGGCTGTGGCGCAACGCCTCGACGATCTTGAGCCGCTTGGCGTAGTCCTTCTGCTTCTGCTTGCTGTTGGTGTTGGCCAGGCCCACGCGCAGGTCCTGGCTCAGCACGGCCAGATCGAACTTGGTCAGCAGTTCCTTGACCGCCTCGGCGCCCATCATGGCGCGGAAAGCGTCGCCGAACTTGTCGTGATTGGCGCGGAACTCCTCTTCGCTGAGGATCTGCCCGCGCTTCAGCGGCGTGTCGCCCGCCTCGACCACGACGTAGTCCTGGAAGTAGATCACCTTCTCCAGATCGGTGGTCTTCATGTCGAGCAGGTTGCCCAGCCGGCTGGGCATGGACTTGAAGAACCAGATGTGGACGACGGGCGCGGCCAGGTTGATGTGGCCCATGCGCTTGCGGCGGACGCGGCTGTGGGTCACCTTGACGCCGCAGCGGTCGCAGATCATGCCCTTGTGCTTCGTGCCCTTGTACTTTCCGCAGAAGCACTCCCAGTCGCGCTCGGGGCCGAAGATCCGCTCGCAGAACAGACCGTCCTTTTCGGCGCGATAGGTGCGGTAGTTGATGGTCTCGGGCTTCTTCACTTCGCCGAACGACCACGACCGGATGTCGTTGGGCGAGGCCAGCGAAATGCGAACCGAGCCGTAGTCATTAATGCGGTCATAGACGCTTTCGAGCATGAGCAAGCACCCCTGATGGTGTCCTGTTTCGATGCAATCCCGTCGGCGGGCCTGCGGGACGCGAACGGGCCGACGCCCGCACGCCGCGCCCCCCGTAATGCCCCATTCAGTTCGCCGCCTGCGGCAGCCGCGCCGGATCGAGCGACAGCGCGACCATGCCGCTGCTGCGCCGGAAACCCAGCTCTTCGCAGAAATCCACTTCGGTGCCGTAGGCCAGCACGTCGATCCGTTCGCAGCCCATGTCGCGCAGCGCCAGCAGCACGCGCAGCGCCAGGGCACGGGCGATGCCCTGATCGTCGTGCTCGATCCGGCCGTCGGTGCGCGTCACGGCGGCCGGTCCCTGATAGCGCGGATCGAGCTTGCACTCGACCAGATAGCCGCGCACGCCGTCGGTCAGACCGCGTGCGACTCCGATCAGCGCGCCGGAAGGCTCGCGCGCCGCGACGAAACAGTCGGAGTTCTTCAGCATGTGCTGAATCTTCTCCGGCGACTTCGGCGTCGGATGATGCTGTGCGCGGTAGAACTCCAACAGTTCCTCCGCGTCGATGCGCGGCTCCAGCGCGTAGACGATCGTCGAAGCTGCGGTAGTCGCGACGGCCGTTTCCATGATGCGTCTCCCGTCGCCGGGCGTCGGCGATCAGCCCAGCGCGCCTTTCTTTTCGAGCTGGATGTTCATGCCCAGCCCTCGAATCTCGCAACACAGCACGTCGAACGAGACGGGCGTGCCCGCCTCGAGCGTGTTCAGTCCCTTGACCATCGACTCATAAATCTTGGTGCGGCCTTCGACGTCGTCGGACTTGACCGTCAGCAGCTCCTGAAGGTTGTAGGCCGCGCCGTAGGCCTCCAGGCCCCACACTTCCATCTCGCCGAAGCGCTGGCCGCCGGTGCGCGCCTTACCGCCCAACGGCTGCTGCGTGATCAGGCTGTAGGGACCCGTCGATCGCGCGTGAATCTTGTCGTCGACCAGGTGGTGCAGCTTCATCATGTAGATGAAGCCCGCCGTCACCTTCTGATCGAACCGCTCGCCGGTGCGACCGTCGTACAGGTACGTCTTGCCGCCCGCGGGCATCTCGGCCAGCAATTCGCCGGTATCGCCGAACGTCGGAGTCGCCGTCGCGTCCTGTCGCCGCCGCTGGACGTGTTCGTTGGCCTCGGCCAGCGCCGCGTGAATCTCATCCTCGGTGGCGCCGTCGAACACCGGCGTGACGGCCTGGAAGCCCAGCACGCGCGCCGCCCAGCCCAGGTGCGTTTCGAGAATCTGGCCGACGTTCATGCGGCTCGGCACGCCCAGCGGATTGAGCAGGATGTCGATCGGCGTGCCGTCCTCGATGAACGGCATGTCTTCTTCGGGAAGAATCTTGGCGATGACGCCCTTGTTGCCGTGCCGGCCGGCCATCTTGTCGCCCACCGACAACGAGCGTTTCGTGGCGACGTAGACCTTGACCATCTCGAGCACGCCGGAGGCCAGCTCGTCGCCGCGCTTGAGCTGCGCGATGCGGCGCTCGCGTTCCTCGACCTGTTCCATGATGCGCGGCCAGAAGCGGTTGTAGATCGGCTCGACCTGATCGCGGGCCGAGGCGGGCTTGACCCACTTGATGTCGAACATCCATTTGTCGGGTTCGCCGATCTGCTCCATGATGACGTCGGGGTTGTCGCTCTTTCCGACCTTCTGGCGCGTGTTGGGGTCGATGATCGCCTGTTCGGTGATCGACTCGATCTCTTCGATCATTTTTTTGAAGACGGCGATGATGCGCGCGTTGGCCTCGTCTCGAATCGCCCGGATGCGCTGTTGGAGCATCTTCTTCTGCTCTTCCGTCATGTTCGTGCGACGGCTGAAGCGCTTGGTGTCGATGACGATGCCGTTCTCGCCGCTGGGCATCTCCAGCGAGTCGTTCTTCACGTCCTCGCCGGCGCGGCCGAAGATCGCGTGCAGCAGTTTCTCTTCGGGCGACAGCTCGGACTTGCTCTTGGGCGAGACCTTGCCCACGAGGATGTCGCCCGGCCCCACGACCGTGCCGACGCGGACGACTCCGTGCTCGTCCAGGTTGCGCAACATCCGTTCCGAGACGTTGGGGATGTCGCGCGTGAACTCTTCCTTGCCCAGCTTGGTCTCACGGATTTCGACCTCGTAGCTGTCGATGTGGATGCTGGTGAATGTGTCGTTCTTCACCAGCCGCTCGGAGATAAGGATGGCGTCCTCGAAGTTGTAGCCGTCGTAGGTCATGAACGCGACCAGCACGTTGCGCCCCAGCGACAGCTCGCCGTTGCGGCAGGCCGGTCCGTCCGCGATGATCTGCCCCTTCTTGACTTTCTGACCCAGTTTCACAAGCGGCGTCTGGTTCAGACAGGTGCGCTCGTTCAGCCCGTGGAACTTGCGCAGTACGTACTCCTCGGTCTCATCCAGGACGATCCGCGTCGCATCGACGTAGGTGACCGTGCCGGCGGCCTCGGCCCGCACGACCATCCCGCTGTTGGCCGCCACGGCCTTTTCCATGCCCGTGGCGACGACCGGCGGCTCGCTGATGAGCAACGGCACGGCCTGGCGCTGCATGTTCGATCCCATCAGCGCGCGGTTGGCGTCGTCGTGCTCGAGGAACGGAATCAGCGACGCCGACACGCCGACGGTCTGCTTGGGCGAGATGTCGACGTATTCGACGTCTTTCGATCCGACCTGCTGCAATTCGCCGCGGGCGCGGGCGATGACCGTTTCGCCTTCGATCTTCTTGCCGCCCGCCGCCAGCACGTCCGGCGGCGCGAGGATGCTCTTCATTTCCTCGTCGGCCCGCAGATACATCACGTTCGCGTCGACCTTGCCGCCGCGGTCGACCTTGCGGTAGGGCGTGATCAGGAAGCCGTATTCATCGACCGACGAGTAGATCGAAAGCGAGGCGATCAGGCCGATGTTGGTGCCTTCGGGCGTTTCGATCGGGCAGATGCGGCCGTAGTGCGAAATGTGAACGTCGCGCACCTCGAAGCCGGCGCGCTTGCGGTTCAGGCCGCCCGGACCCAGCGCCGACAGGCGCCGCTCGTGCGTGAGCTGGCTCAGCGGGTTGGTCTGGTCGACCACCTGCGACAGCTCGCCGCGGCCGAAGAAGAACTCAATCGCGCCGCCGACGGCCTTGGTGTTGATCAGCTCGGCCACCTTGGCGAGCTGATCGGGATCTTTCATGCTCATGCGCTCCGTCACCGTGCGGCGCAGCTTGAGCAGTCCCTTGCGCAGCTCGTCGCAGGCCAGCTCGTCGATCGTGCGCATGCGACGGTTGCCGAGGTGGTCGATGTCGTCCTCGGTCACGACGACACGCGAGTTGTGGTATCCGAAATCGGAAACCGATCCGCGCGAGAACATGCTGTCCTTCGCCGGCCGCTCGAGGATCGACGCGACCTGCTCCGGCGCGAAGAAGGCGACGTGCTTCTCGCCGCCGAACAGCTCCTTCCATTTCGCATGCACCTCGGACTGCTGGGCGCCGCTGAGCCGCTTCGCCTCGGCTTCGTTGAACACGTACACCGGGTGAATGGCCGGGAAGTAGTTCATATACTCGAGCTGCGCGTACTCGGCGTCGTCGCGCTTCAGCTCCGCCGTGTACTCCGAGATGGCCGCCAGCAGCGGTTCGGCGCGCGTGCGGATCACCGCCACCACGTAGTCCTTGGCCGCCCGGACGATGTCCTGCTCGCGGTCCGTCTCGCTGCGACCGGTCGTCCGCCGGAACCACGGCGCGTTGAGCGAGTCCGGCGGCACCCATTCGGTCGGCGTGTCGCTGATCGACCGGAGTTGCCGGCCCAACTCCTCGATCACGTCCGACGGGCTGCTCTTGCGCCGGCCGCCCTTGAGGCCGTCCAGCGAACCCAGCATCAGTCCTTCCTTCGGGTGCATCGGCGCGCGGTCGCTGGACTGGTACCCCTTGAGCTGCTCGGCCAGCCGCTCGACTTCACGTTGCAGGCACAGCTCGAACGGCTCGCGCCTCACCACCGCGTGGCCGACCTGGTTCTGGCCGCGCAAATCGAGCAGGAAGCGCAGGCAGGCGACCAGATCGAGCGCGGTAAGCGTATGAACGGTGGTCGGAGTGCACAGGCCGAACTTGCGGTTGATGCGGAAGCGGCCCACTTTGCCCAGCCGGTAGCGGTTGGGATCGAAGAACTTCTCGTGGAACAGCTTGACGGCCTTGTCGAGCTGGACCGGATTGCCCGGGCGCAGTCGCTGATAGAGCTTCATCAGCGCGTCTTCATGCGAACGGCTGGAATCCTCGACCAGCGTGTTGAGGATCAGCGGATCGGGCACGCGCTCGATGACTTCGAGCTGCTTGATGTCGGACTGTTGAATCTCGCCGACCTTGTCGCCCAGCGGACAGCCCGCGCGCACGGCCGGCTCGGAGCTGTCGGGCGAGGTGAACACGTCCGACACGGCGTACATGTCGGGCTTGAGCTGCGCCACTTTGAGCACCTTGGTCTCGTGGAAGGTGCGGATGATGGCCGCGTCGCTGCTGAACCGGGCGTCGAACGCCCGCAGGAACATGGTGGCGGGAATCTTGCTCGATTGATCGATGCGCACCGCCAGCACGTCCTTGCGGGTGACGTTGATCTCGATCCAGCTTCCGCGCTCGGGAATGACGCGGCAGCCGTGCAACGGGCGGTCACCCTCGGCCGAGTCGATGACGAAATCGACGCCGGGGGAGCGGTGCAACTGCGACACGATCACGCGTTCGGCGCCGTTGATGATGAACTCGCCGCCGCCGATCATGATGGGAATGTCACCCAGATAGATGCGCTCTTCGCGGACGGTCTCGGTGTCCTTGCGGACATAGCGGCAGCGAATGCGCAGCGGCATGCCGTAGGTCAGCCGAAGCTGCCGGCACTCGTCGGGCGTGTAGCGCGGCTTGCCCAGCGTGTAGTCGAGATATTGAAGCTCGATGTTCTCGTCGTAGCTGGTGATCGGGAAGACCTCGCGCAACAGGCTTTCCAACCCCTGGTTGCGGCGCTGCTCCGGCGGCGTGTCGGCCTGGAGAAAGCGCTTGTACGACTCGGTCTGAATCTCGATCAGGTTGGGAATCGGCGCCGCGTCGCCGATCCGCGAAAAGCTTCTTACCGTGGTGGGCACCGCCGGAATTATCGACATAGCAGCAATCCGCCCTTCGGTTGGCCGCTTCGCCCGGCGGAGGCCGCTCCGCCCGGCGCTTTGCGATGAGAACCGTTGCCATCAGGCCGTTCCGACAGGCCGGTCCGACCGGCGCAGACGACGGCGCCTGCGCCGCCGGTTTCGACCGTCGAAACAGCGGCTCACGTTAATTGTCACTGGACGTAACGAACTCACGTCATCCTGGCGCGCCGAAACGCGACGCTTTCTTTCCGCACGATACGGCGAACGAAAACGTCGTGGCCGACGATCGAAATCACGCTCACGCCGCCGGCGGACTTAGGCCGTCGACGGTGGCGCGTGGTTTCGCGACACATGTTGCCGGGAAATCACCGTGAGACGGACGCCATCTGAGATGCGGCCGACCGATCCCGCTGCGGTCCGCCGGTTCACGCGTCCGATCCGGGGAATGACTGATAACTACTTGCCCTTCATCTCGACCTTGGCGCCGGCCTCTTCCAGCTCTTTCTTGAGCTTCTCGGCGTCTTCCTTGGTCAGGCCTTCCTTGACCGTCTTGGGGGCGCCGTCCACCAGGTCTTTCGCTTCCTTCAGACCCAAGCCCGTCGCGGCGCGAACGACCTTGATCACGTTGATCTTCTTCTCGCCGCCGTCCTTGAGAATGATGTCGAACGCCGTAGGCTCTTCCGCCACTTCGGCGGCCGCACCACCACCCGCTCCGGGCGCAGCAGCCATGATCATGCCGCCACCGGCCGGTTCGATATTATACGTTTCCTTAAGGTAATCGACCACTTCCTGGGCCGTTTTGACCGTCAGGTTGGCGATCTTGTCGCCCAGGTCCTTCACTTCCGCACTGAATTCACGAGCCGGCGCACTTGCCATGATCCGCTACTCCAAACGCAAAAAACTCTCCGTCCCGATAGCCGGCATCACGCTGACGCCGTTTAACCCCGACCGGCCCGGCGGGCCGACCGTCTCATTGGGGCTTCCGGAAAACGGTTCCGATTTCTGACTTTCGACACCCCGATTGCGGCCTACGCCACCTTCTGGACGGCTTCGCCCTTTTCGAGCCGCTTGACGATGCCCTTCACGCAGCCGGCAATCTTCCCGGCCGGGCTGCCCATGCAGGCCGACAGCCGGCTCGAGGGGCCGCGCATCGCCGCGGCGATGTCGCCGATGACCTCCAGCCGCGTGCGCATTCGGGCCACTTCTTCAACCGGCAGGCATTCGCTGACTCCCTCAACCAGGCCGCCCTTGAGCACAACGCCGGGGTAGTCCTTGACGAGCGTCATCAGCGCCTTGGCGGCCTCGACGATGGTCGATCCGCCCGTCAGCAGCGCGCAGGGTCCCTTGAGTGCCTTGCCGACAGGCTCCAGGGGCGAGCCGGCGAAGACGCGCCGCGCGGTGCGGTTCTTGACGACGTGCAGCGTGTAGCCGCTCTGCCGCAGCTTGCCGCGAACCTGGTTGGCCTGTACGCCGTCGAGTTTCGATACGTCGAGCACCAGCGCGCTTTGTACGCCCGCGTACCACGCGCGAAGCTCGGACTCCATCATCTCGCGAACTTGCCGACTCATGCGATGGCCTCCCCTACGCGCCGACCTTCAATTCGACCGACGGCGTCATCGTTCCGCTGATGCACACTTTCTTGATGAACGTGCCCTTCGATGTCTGCGGCTTCATGCGCCGAATGTGATCCATGAACGATTCGATGTTCGCCGCCAGATCGTTTTCGGCGAAGCTCATCTTGCCCACGATGCCGTGCACGTTGCCGCCCGTGTCGTTGCGGAACTCGACCTTGCCGGCTGCGAATTCCTTCACCGCCGTGTCGATGTTGGGCGTCACCGTTCCGTTCTTCGGCGTCGGCATCTTGCCGCTGGGTCCCAGCACGCGGCCCAGCTTGCCGACCTTGCCCATCATGCGCGGATGAGCGATGGCCACGTCGAAGTCCATCCAGCCGTCCGACACCTTCTTGATCAGGTCGTCGCCGCCGGATTCGATCGCGCCGGCGGCCTTGGCGACTTCGGCCTCGTCGCCATCGACGAAGCAGATCACGCGCCGCGTTTTTCCGATGCCGCGCGGCAGCGACACCGCACCGCGGATCGCCTGATCCGCCTGCTTCGGGTCGATGCCCAGCCACATCACGATGTTGACCGTCTGATCGAACTTGGTGCCGACGCCCATCCGCTTCAGTGTCTTGACGGCCTCGGGCACCGGCAGCGGTTCCTTCGGCTGAAGCTCAATCGCTTTGCGGAATCGCTTGCTGGGTTTTCTTGGAGAGCGGCCGCGCTGCTTGGACTTGGCCGCGGACTCGGCTTCGGGCGCCTTGTCCCTGGCAGCCGCCGGCGCCTTGGGCGCCCGCTTGGCGGCGGGCGCCTTTCCCTCTTCGGACCTGGCCTCAACGGCCTTGGCTTCGGCCGCCGGCTTGGACGTGCCGCCTTTTTTTGACGGTTTGGTTTTGGGCGACGACTCGCCGGCCGGAGCCGGCGTTTCCGCCGCTTCCGGCGCTGATTTTTCCCTGGCCATGACTCACCTCACACGAACGGCACGAAGCCGCTCTGCCACGATTGATGGTCGGCTCGTGGTCGAGCCTGCCGCCGCCGGGACATCGGCCTGCCGAAGCGGTCCTTCAGCGGCTGGCGCTTCCGCCGGTAAGGGGCGGGATTCGCATTTTAGGCCTCGACGATCTCGATGCCCATGTTTCGGGCCGTGCCGGCGATGATTCGCGCGCCGGCTTCGAGGTCGAAGCAGTTCAAATCCTTTTGCTTGACCTTGGCGATCTCGAGCAACTGTTTGTGCGTGACTTTGCCGACTTTTTCCTTGTTCGGAATGCCGGAGCCTTTTTCGATCTTGGCCGCGTCCTTCAACAGCACCGCCGCCGGCGGACTTTTGACGACGAATTCGAACGACTTGTCGGCATAAACGGTTACAACCGCCGTCACCGGCATGCCGTTCAGCGCCTTGGTGCGGTCGTTGAACTGCATGACGAACTGACCGGGGTTGACGCCGTACTGGCCGCACGCCGGCCCGACGGGCGGTGCGGGCGTGGCCTGGCCGCCCTTGGCCTGAACCTTGAATACCGCGGTGATTTCCTTCTTTCGCTTTGCCACGTTCAACCCCTGCTTCGTCGCCGCGTTACAGCTTCTCGATCTGCCAGTATTCCAGCTCGATCGGCGTGGCGCGGCCGAAAATGCTGATGATGACGCGCACCTGGCCCTTGTCGATCATCACTTCGTCGATCTCGCCCTCGTAGTTCTCGAACGGGCCTTCCTTCACTTTGACCTGGTCGCCCTTCTGAAGCCCGGCCATGCCGGCCAGGGTCGGCGTTTCGGCCGACTTTTCGACGACGGCCAGCATCTTCTCGACATCGTGCGGCTTCATCGGCGACGGCTTGCCGTCCGAACTGATGAAGTCGCCGACGCCGCTGGTTTCCTTGATGACGAACCACACGTCGTCGCTGACCATGCCGTTCTCTTCCGTGGCCATTTCGACGAATACGTAGCCCGGATACAGCTTGCGGTCGTAGACCCGCGCCTGCCCGGCACGCATTCGCTTTTCGCGCTGGGTCGGCACCAGCACGCGACCGACCTTGTGGTCGAGGTTCTCGCTCTTGATCTTGCGTTCCAGCGCGTCGCGAACCTGGTCCTCGCGGTTGCTGGCGACGCGCAGCACGTACCAGTTCATCCCCGGCCGCGTCTGCGTAAACGGGGCTTCCG
Organism: Planctomycetaceae bacterium; assembly: GCA_011525745.1. GTDB lineage: Bacteria > Planctomycetota > Phycisphaerae > UBA1845 > UTPLA1 > PLA4. The sequence goes on from WYBU01000017.1 coordinate 65,172, forward strand.
GCCGCTCCGGCTCCGGACGCGCGTCCGAGCCTTGTTCCGAATTGGGGGGTAGCTCATCCGACAAAACTGCCTCGCCCATCATCACGTCAGGACCCGCCCAACATGCCCGCGATCAGATCGCCGCCGATTCGCAGCACGCCGATCTCGGTGAAAAACACCATCAGGCCCAGGTCGATCACAAACAACGCCGCCGCCAGCACGACCATCACGAAAATAACCACGCGCGTCGAGCCGATCACCTCGCGCCGGCTGGTCCAATGGACTTTCTTCATCTCGCCTTCGGTGGCGATCAGAAAATCCACGACGCGCGCCGAACGTCCCAGCAGATGAAACGTCCATCCGCCGAAGAACAGCACCACCGCCGCGGACAGCCCGTATTGCAGGTACCGACCGGCATCCGTGCGACCCAGCTCGAACACGGCGAGCTTGTGGAACAGAAAGATCGCGCACCAGACGATCAGGATGGCCGCGCACACGCCGGTCACCATGCGAATGCGCCGACCCTGCGAGGGCTTGAATACCTCAAAGAAACCGACGCGGGCGGCCCTGGCCGGCGCCACGCCGCGGTCGGCCGGTCGATCGTCCCGACCGGCGCGTTGAGCCTGCGACGATTCGGCTTCGTCGTCCCGATCGTCAAGCTCGTCGTCGAAATCGTTCTTCACACCGGCGCTCCGGTCGGCCGCCGCCGCTTCCACGTCGCCCTTGGCCGATGCGGACGGTCCCATCGACGCATGAATTCTGCCAGTCTTCGCCACTCGCTCGGCTCCGCGGCCGACGGTCCGCCAGGACGCGCCGCCCGATCATTTCGGACAGGGGCGAAGGGACTCGAACCCCCAACCTGCGGTTTTGGAAACCGCTGCTCTGGCCAATTGAGCTACGCCCCTGTGGTCCCTTACTTGCGCTTCACCTTGTGGATCGTGTGCCGGCGAAGACGTTTGCAGTATTTCTTCAAGCCGTCCTTCAGCCGCTCAGGGATGCCCTTGCTCATATTCGCTTCGATGCGGTAATTGAGGTCCCCCGACTCCGAACACTGGAGCCAGACCCATTCCCGCTTGCTGGCCTTGGCCATGATCCGTACCCTTCACTGCTGTCCCGCCGGGCCGATCAGGCCAAGCTACTCCAGAATCTTAGTCACGACGCCCGATCCAACCGTGCGACCGCCTTCGCGGACCGCGAAGCGCACACCCTGCTCCAGCGCGATCGGCGACATCATCTCGACTTCCAGCGTGACGTTGTCGCCGGGCATGCACATCTCGGCGCCGCCGAGCAACTTCAGGCTGCCGGTCACGTCGGTCGTGCGGAAGTAGAACTGCGGGCGGTAGCCGTTGAAGAACGGCGTGTGCCGGCCGCCTTCCTCCTTCGTCAGGACGTAAACCTCGCCCTCGAACTTCTTGTGGGGCGTGATCGAACCGGGCTTGGCCAGCACCTGGCCGCGCTCCAACTCGTTCTTCTCGATGCCGCGCAGCAGCAGGCCCACGTTGTCGCCGGGCTGGCCTTCGTCGAGCGTCTTGTTGAACATCTCGACGCCGGTGACGACGGTCTTTTTCTTTTCGCTGATCAGGCCGACGATCTCGACTTCTTCGCCGACCTTGATGATGCCGCGCTCGATGCGGCCGGTGCCGACCGTGCCGCGGCCCTTGATGCTGAAGACGTCTTCGACGGGCATCAGGAAGGGCTTGTCGGTGTCGCGCATCGGCTCGGGGATGTGCTCATCCAGGGCCTTCATCAGCTCTTCGATCGGCTTGATGGCCGTCGGATCGGTCGGATTGAGCAGCGCCTTGCTGGCCGAGCCGCGGATGACCGGGACCGTGTCGCCCGGGAACTCGTACTTGCTGAGCAACTCGCGAACTTCCAGCTCGACCAGCTCGAGCAACTCGGCATCGTCCAGCAGGTCGACCTTGTTGAGGAACACGACCAGCGCGGGGACGTTGACCTGCCGCGCCAGCAGCACGTGTTCGCGCGTCTGCGGCATCGGGCCGTCGGCCGCGCTGACGACCAGAATGGCGCCGTCCATCTGGGCCGCGCCGGTGATCATGTTCTTGACGTAGTCGGCGTGACCCGGACAGTCCACGTGCGCGTAGTGGCGCTTGTCGGATTCGTACTCGACGTGCGCCGTGGCGATCGTCAGAATCTTCGTGGGGTCGCGGCGGCCGTCCTTTTCCGACGCCTTCGCCACTTCATCGTACGCCTTGAACGTCGCCAGCCCCTTCTTGGCCTGCACGGCAGTAATCGCCGCGGTCAGAGTCGTCTTGCCGTGATCGACGTGCCCGATGGTGCCGACGTTGACGTGCGGCTTCGTGCGTTCGAACTTACCCTTGGCCATTCCTGTACATCCTCCAAACGACGCGGGCGATCAGCGGCCCGCGAACACCGTCCAAATTACCTGATACCCGGTCCAACCACCGGCCGGACCGGTGGACGGACATCCGAACCTGCACCTCGTCCGCGGGATTCGCCTGGCCGATGGCCCGCGCCGACCGCACCGCATTCTCGCCTGTGATCGCGGACCGCCAGGCCAAATAGCTGCTGACGGGATTTGAACCCGTGACCTCGTCCTTACCAAGGACGCGCTCTACCGACTGAGCTACAGCAGCGGCCTGCGCGCCTTGGGAAACACCTGTTCCAGGGACAGACCAAGGGCTGCTTGTCTCGGGATCGCCCACAGCCAAGCCGTGCTAGTATAAGCCGCGCCCACAACGCGTCAACTGGGAATTCTCACGGTCGCGCCTGTAACGAGGCCTGCCGTTGAACTTGCCCGACGGGCGCCGTCCGGCAGGTGACAAGGGTCCCCCATCCAACGATGCGCGCTGCCGCTCGATCCCCCAAAGACGCAAGATCATAGTAGATGATGCCGGAATGGAGACCACCGGACGGGACCGATTTGCGTCGATGCCGAGCGGCGATGCGCCGCTACAAGGACAGATTAGTCCTATAATCAAACCTATTGAAGCCGTTGTCCGAGGTTTCGCCCATGTTCCGGCCGAAGATCGACTGCCAGATGGGGACCCACCAGATAACGCGGCAGGTCGCGCAACTCCGGCAGCCGCAACAACGCTTCCGCCGCGCCGATCAGGTCGGCCCGAATCACGAGCACCGAGCATGTGTTCAACGCCTGACGGGCTTGCGCTTCGTTGAGCACCTGAACGGCCTTCCGGTCCAGGTAGTACACAAGATGGGGCGGCGCCAGATTGCGATAGGAGTACGCGCCGCGACGATCGAACTCGATGAAGCTGCCGTACAGCGCAACCGACTCGTCGGGGGACAGCTTCGAAGCGATGTCCTGCCAGCCGCGAATGTAGTCCGCCGAGAACGAGCGCCGCGTGAAATAGTCGTCGACGCGAACCAACGACGACCCCGCGGTCGCCAGCAGGATCAGCACCGCCGTCGGCTGCGCGAGTCGATCGCTGATGCGCCGTGCGCCGGCGTGGATCGCCCGCACACCGACGCCCGCCAGAATCACCGCGGTGGGCGCGAGGTAATACTGCCAGTAGTTGTGCCGCAGGAATTGCTGCCAGAACAGCGCCAACCACGCGCCGCCGACGAACGTCATGACCCAAAACGGAATCCAGTTGGGAGTTCCCAAGCGCGCAGCAATCGGAACATTCGCTGCCGCGTGCTGTTGTTCCACGATCCCCGAATCCTGTTCCCGGTCTTCCGCGCCACGCGCGCGGCGACGCCCAACGAGGCTCGCGGCCGCTCCGATGCACGCGAGAACCAGAACGGCGTCGCTGAAATTGTCGCGCGTCAGTTGCAGCCCGCCACCGCGCATCGAACGATCGCGCCGGATCGAATCGATGTTTTCAACCGCGTCGCCTTCCGCGCGGCTGAACGCCATATCGCGCATCGCCGCCCAGGAGCCGTTCATGCCGACGTACACCAGCAGCATCAGCACCGCCGCTGTACCGGCCGCGGGCAGCAGCGCCGCCAGGGCAACCAGGCGGCCGCTTCCGCGCGCCATCGGCGCAGGTGGATGTTGCGACGCGGCCGGCGAGTGCCGTCGCAGGCCCGCCCGGCGGCGAACCGCGTCGAGAAACACGACGCCCGCCGACAGCACGCCCGGCCAGTCGATCCAGATTGCCGCGAGCGTCGCCAGCGCCCAGACGCCCAGGCAATACGCGCGGCTGCGGCCCGTCGCCACTTCCCCGTGATACGCGAACCAGCCCCACCACGACGCCAGCATGAAGCACAGCGCGACCGCCTCCTGGTCGACCATGCGCCCGAAGAATGCCGTCATCGGCATGACGGCGTACAGCAGTCCCGCGATCATGGCCGTGGCGCGGCCGAGCGTGCCGGCCGTGATGCGCATCAGCAGCCACAGCGACGCCAGAGAGCAGACAATCGGCGCCAAGCGCGCCGCCGCCTCACTGACGCCGAACAGTGCAAACGAGCCGCTGATCAGCCAGATCAGTCCCGGCGGATGCGTGGCGTAGCGGACGGCTTCGTCGACCGGCGGCGGGTGCGGACCCATTTCGACGACCGGCAGGCCGCGCGTCACTTCGAACGGATAGCGCAGCATGTTGCGCGCCAGGCAGGAGTAGTAGGCGCCGTTCCAGTCGTGCATGCCGACCCACGGCGCGGCCGCGTCGCGCGACAGCAGTGCGGCGTGAAGCGTCAACAGCGCCAGCACAATGAACGGCCGCGGTCGCGGCCAGGTGTCCGAGGTGGAATGCGCGGCGCGCATCGCGGGGACCATCGCGCATCATGTTAAGGAGTCGCACACAAATAAACAGAACGATTGTCCCGGGTGGTACGGGCATCCTGCCCGTTCCGGACGGGCGGGACGCCCGTACCACCCTTCTTCCATTCGTTCACCTTATTTCCGCGCGATGCCTGACCCGGCGCCCGCCCGCATTCGTCACGCCGGCTTGCGGACGTGCATCATGTAATCCAGCTCCGGCGGCGCGGCGCTCAGGCGGCGCAGGATGTTCACGGCCTGCGCTCGATGGTGCATCGAGTGAAGGCACGCCTGCATCAACATTTCCCCGAGACTGGCGACGAACAGGCCACCGAGCGAATCGCGATAGGTGATCGTGCGCGGCAGTTCGTCCGGCCGAACGCCGTCAAGAAATGCGTCGCGCTCCGCCGCCGTGCGCCCGAACCGCTCCGCCAGCGTCACGACGCTGACAGGCTCTTTCTCGTCCGGCCAGGGCGTTTCGGACTGTCCGCGGCTGCGCTGGTGCCAGACCTGCTCGCCGGCATGGATGTGCATCAGCGTTCGCCGCAGCGTGCCGCGGCCGATGTCGAAGTTGCGATCGAGCTGCTCGTCGGAAAGCTGCGCAGCGCAGCGCAGTATCTGTTGATTGGCCCAGTCGCTGTAGCGCAGCAGTTGGCGGATGGTGTCGATCTGGATCATGTGTCGCGTTCCCCTGTGACGCCCGATGCGGGCGTCTCGCAGCGAATCAGGTCCTCAGCCGCGCGATGTAGTCGATCTCCGGCGGCTTGGCGCCGACGCGCCGCAGCATGTTCAGGGCCTGTGCCCGATGGTGCGTCCCGTGCGTGCACGATTGCAGCAACGTCTCCCCCACGAAATACGTACGGAACATGCCGGGCATCGGCTGGACCTTGACCGTATTCTTCAGACCATCGACCGAAAGCGTCGACATGAAAGCACGCCGTTCGGCGGCCGTCGACTCGAACCGCCGCCGGATTTCCGGCAGCGCCACCCCATCTCCCAGCTTCGGGAACGCCCGTTCCGGTCCGCGCGTCCAGTTGCCCAGCCACCACTGCTCGGCATCGTGAACATGCAGCATGGTGCGCCGCAGCGTGCCCAGACCCATTTCAAACGTGCGGTCGAGCTGCGCGTCGTTCAGCGCCGACATCGCTTCCAGTACGCGACCGCTTGCCCATTCGCCGTACTCGAAGTACTCGCGGATCATTGCCGGCGACAGCGCGTGCGGAGCGGGCGAAGGTTGCTCGATTTTCATAAAGATGTAATCCGCGCGCGGCGGTCGCACGCCGAGCTGCCGCAGCATGTTGATCGCCTGCGCTCGATGATGCATTCCGTGATTGCAGACGTGCGTCAGCGTGTCCGCCAGGCGGAACGTCAGCGTCTGGCCGCGCGTGTTGGTGTAAGTCAGTGGCCGTTCCAGCGCTTCGTCCGTCCGTGCCGACAGCCACTCGTTTCGCTCGGCGGCCGTTTCGTCGAACTGCCGGCGCAGCTCGGCAACCGGCTGACGGGGTTGCGGTTCGGCGAGCTTCGCGTTCGGGCGGCCCAGCCAGCGGTCGAGCCAGATGCGTTCAGCCGCCCACAAATGGTGCAGCGTCCGGCGCAGCGTGCCGAGGCCGATTTCGAACGACTGGTCGAGCTGGGCGTCGGATAGGCCCGACGCCAGGTCAAGCAGCTTGTTGCGCGTGCAGTCGTTGTGCAGGAACAGCTCCATCAGCGTGCCGATGCGGCTCATCGTTCGTCCTCCCGGTCGTGACGATCTACTTCCCGCGCGCGTATGCGCGACATTGTATGCCGCAACGCGTCGCGCGTTGCCGCTTACGTGAGCCGGGCCGCCGAGTGGCGGCGAGTTGACGATGATACGATTCAAGGCGACGTTTCGACCCGGCCTACGTAACGTCATGCTCGCTTACGCTATCGTCCGCATGGGACCGTCGAGGCGCCGACGTGGCGGATACAACGAACATCACCGAGTGCGACACCCCCCGCACGCAGCGCCTGCGCATCGCTGCGCTCTTGGTTCTGCTGGCCGCGTCGCGCCTGCTCGCGCTCGATCACCCCGCGCCGATTCGCGGGGATGAGGAGCGCTTCGCGGCGGGCGCGCAGTGGGCCGCGGCCCGCTGGCACGCCGAACCGGCCGGCGCGTATCCCGTGCATCATCCCGGCTATCCGCTCTGGATCTTGCTGGCGCTGCCCCTGCACCTGGCGGGCCTGCCGCCGACGGCATCGTTCATGGCGTGGAGCGTCGCGGCGTCGCTGATCGAGCCGCTGATTCTCTACCGGCTCGCCGCACGGTTTCTCTCGCCGGCGGCCGCGTGGTGGCTGGCGATGGCGTACGGCGTGTCGCCGGTCTACTGGTTCCTGTCGGCGACCGGTCTGAACTACGTGGCCGGATCGACGATCGCCACCGGTGTCGCGTTGCTGGCGCTGAAATCACTTGAGCCGGCGCGCGGCGATTCGAGGTCACTTGCCGCCGCGGCGGCGTTGTGCGCCGTCGGGGTGGGGCTGCGGCCCGATGTGCTGTTGTGGATCGGTCCCTTGTTGTTGTGGGCGGCGCGGCGCCGCGGCCGCGCCGCGTGCCTCGTGAGCGCGGCTGCGTTGGCGTTCGCCGCGCTGGCGTGGTCGATGGTCATCGCCGGCGTGTACGCGACCGGCGGCGACGCAGCGGCCGATGGCGGTCCGCGCCTGACGCACACCATTCAAAAAGTGCTGGCCACGTCGGTGTTTCAGCTTGGCCTGATCGACGGGCTGCTGCGCAACGCCGTGAAGTTGATCGCCGTACTCGGCTGGTCGTTCGGCGTCGGCGCGCTGATCGTCGCGGCAGCGGGCGCGTCGGCGATGAGGCGACGAGGGGATGCCTCGCGTGTCGAGGGCCGGCCGCCGGCAGCGTTCATGATTCTCTGGATCGCACCGGCGCTGGCGTTCAATCTGTTCATCCACATGACCGAGCCGGGCCACGCCATCTGGCATCTGCCGCCGCTGTACCTGCTGGCAGGCGCGTTGGTCGCGCGCGCGTGGCGCGCGTCGTCGGCACGTTGGCTGGCGGTGTTCGCCGCGGCGTCGGCGTTACAGTTCGCGCTCTACCCGTGGAGCGCTGCGTCAACCGGCGCCAAGCGCATCCTGGACGCGAAAGTGGCCTACATGTCGCGATGCGGGCTGCGGCAGATCGATCAGCGCGAGCAGATTCACCAGCCCGGCGACATTTGGCGCACGCGCGCGCACGACATTCCTGATTGAAGATCGCATGAATGCGAAGGGAAAGCGGGAAGTTGAAAGTCGAAATGAAACGTCAAAAAGTCGAAAAGTCAAAACAGGGAACAGTGAACTGGGACCAGCAGACGGGCAAGGAGGAGGAGCGACGAAAGGGGGGGAGTCATGAGGGTGACGATTGTCGGGCCTGGCCTTGGATGTAAGTCCACCTCGTCCGCGTCGTCCACGTCGTCCATGCCGTCCATTCGGTCCACTCCGTCCGCATCACGCGACGCCGCGTAAGACTGGATTCCCGCCTGCGCGGGAATGACGGTTTTTAGCCGAAAGCTGATCGCCGATGGTGCGCACGGCGGACCCTGCGACACCTTTCATTCCGCACCTGTACACCGTACAATCGTCCCGGTCTCACCGATTCTGACGTCAACGGCCCGTTGAAAAAGGAATCCGTCATGCATCCGATCCTTCGTTCCCGGTTGTTTGTTGCACTCTGTTTTTCGATGCTGCTGACAACGATTCGTCCGTTCGCGCCGACCGTCCGCGGCGAGGACCCGCCGAAACCGGCGGCGGCACGTCAGCCGGTCCAGGCCGAGCATGCCCTGCTCGATCTGCTGGCCCACGAGATGGACTACTCGATGCGCTATCTGAAGATGCCCGACGGCACGCGGCCCTACTACCTGGGCTACACCGTCACGGACGTGCAGTCGGTCAGCATCGCGGCGCGGCTGGGGGCGCTGATGATCGACTCGGATTCGCGCAACCGCCGGCTGGACGTCGATCTGCGCGTCGGCGACCTCGCGCTGGACAACACGCATCAGATCCGCGGCGGCGGTTTTGATTTCGATCCGTCGGAACTGCTGGGCGGCGTCGGCGGCGGCATCAGCCTCGGCGACGATCCCGACGCGATCCGGCACGCCCTGTGGCTGGCGACGGACAACACGTTCAAGTCCGCGGCGCGGCGGCTGCAACGGGTCAAGACCAACCTCAAGACGATGGTCGAGGAAGAAGATAAATCCGATGACTTTTCGCGCGAAAAGCCGAGCGTCTATTCCGAGCCGCCGGTGGCGCTGAACATCGACCGGGCGGCCTGGGCGCAGCGGCTGCGCAACGTGTCGCGCCTGTGTCGCGAGTATCCGCTGATCTACACGTCGTCGGTCTCCCTGGCGGGAACCGCTGAAAATCGAGCAATGGCCTCGAGCGAGGGCACGCGGCTGGAAACGGGTCGCAAGCTGCTGCGCGTGGCCGTTTCGGCCGGAACCAAGGCCGACGACGGCATGGAACTGAGCCAGAGCCACATCTTCAGCGTTTCGAGCGAAGACGGTCTGCCGAGCGAAGAGCAGATCGCCGCGGCGATGAAGAAGGTGATCGACCAGGTGTTGGCGCTGCGGACGGCGCCGCTGGTCGAGCCGTACACGGGTCCGGCCATCCTGCTGAACCGCGCCAGCGGCGTGTTCTTCCACGAGATCTTCGGCCATCGCATCGAGGGCCACCGCCAGAAGGACGTCGAAGAGGGGCAGACGTTTACCAAGATGATCGGCCAGTCGGTGCTGCCCGATTTTCTGTCGGTCCACGACGATCCGACGCGGATGCGCTTCGGCGAAGAAGACCTGCGGGGCTTCTATCGCTTCGACGACGAGGGCGTGGCGGCGCAAGACGTGCAGTTGGTCGAGAAGGGCACGCTGCGGACATTCCTGCTGTCGCGCTCGCCCGTGGCGGGCTTCAAGAACTCCAACGGCCACGGTCGGCGCGAGCCGGGGCGGCGGGTCGTCTCGCGACAGGGCAATCTCATCGTCGAATCCTCGCGCACGGTTCCGTTCGAGGAGCTTCGCAAGCTGCTGATCGAAGAATGTCGCAAGCAGGACAAGCCCTACGGCCTGCTGTTCGAGGACATCACCGGCGGCTTCACTACCACTAGCCGCGGCGGACCGCAGGCGTTCAAGGTGCTGCCCGTGGTCGTCTATCGCATCTACGCCGATGGCCGGCCGGACGAGCTGGTGCGCGGCGTGGATATCGTCGGCACGCCGCTGTCTTGCTTCTCGAAGATCATCGCCGCCGGGGACGATCCGGCGGTGTTCAACGGCACGTGCGGCGCGGAATCGGGGTGGGTGCCGGTCTCGGCGGTGTCGCCGAGCATTCTCGTGTCGCAGATCGAAATCGAGAAACGCCGCAAGGAGCAGGACAAGCCGCCGATTCTTACTCCGCCGATCGCGGGCATGACGGCGGGTGGCGGGCCAAACTGAAAGCGCGTGTTTGCACGCGCGCAACCGAACCGCGACTGTCAGGGAGCGCCGGAGAACGCTGCGGTTTCAGTCTTCAGCCCGACGTTGTCGAAACGCAACGCGGCAGGAAGTCGGTGGCACGCTCGTTTCTGCTGGATTTCTCGGCGCTCCCTCACGGTCGCGGTTCGGATAGGCTGTTGACGCACAAACTGAGCAGGTTTGCTCCGATCGGCGCGGACCATTGGGAGGTACTCACATGTCTCATGCACGCGGGCAACGCGACGTCGAATCACTGCCGGGTACGATGCGCTTCCTAAGGACCATCAGCGTTCGTGCGCTGATGGCGGTACTGGCCTGCACGGCGTTGCTGTCTCGGCCGATTTCCGCCGCGCCGCCGACCGGCGACGCGCTGCCGGACGGCGAAGTGCTGATGAAGGCGTGCGCCGATGAGTTGGCCCGCTCCATGACGATCCGCATGGAAGACCTGCCGCGGCCCTACTTCGTTCAGTTCATCGTCGACGACCGGCTGATCTATCGGGTCATGGCCGAGTTCGGCGCGGTGGAATCCTCGGACCGCTCACGGGCGCGCGTGCTGTACGTCGACGTGCGCGTCGGTGACTACGCCTTTGACGATACGAATTTCGCCGGCGACGGGGGCGGCGGCGGTTTCGGTCGCCGCGGCGGCGGGGGCGGCGGGCGCGGCGCCGGACGGGGCGCGACGGTGAACCTGCCCATCGAGGACGACGCGGTCGCGATCCGGCAGGCGATCTGGTCGGCGGTCGACGACGAGTACAAGCAGTCGGTCGAGACGCTGGGCCGCAAGCGCGCCTACATGAAAGACAAGAACCTGACCGATCTGCCGGCCAATCTCTCGAAAGAAACCGTCAACGTCTCTTCCGAGCCGCCGGCGGCGATGACGATCGACCGCGCAGCGATGGAACGGCTGGCGCAGGAGTTGTCGGCGCGATTCAAGGGGCGGCCGCAGATTCTAGAATCGAGCGCGACGGTGCTGGCGGGGCTGTCGAACACCTACGTGCTGAACTCCGAAGGCACGCGCGTTCGCAAGGGCGACACCGGCGCGATCGTCACGGTTCGCGCGGAGGGACAATCCGGCGACGGCATGCGCCTGTCCGATTCGCGCACGTGGTTCGCGCGGACGCCGGCCGAGTTGCCGCCGATGGACGTACTGGGCGCGGAAGTCGATCGCCTGGCGGAACGGCTGACCGCGGCGATGAACGCACCGATTCTGGAGAGCTACTCCGGCCCGGTGCTGTTCGAGGGCCGCGCGGCCGCGCAGTTGTTCCGTGCCCTGCTGGCCGGCGGGCTGGCCGGGCGCGTTGATCCGCTCGGCACGCAGCGTCGCGCGATGAGCGGCGCGGAAGGGCTGGAGCGGCAACTCGGCCAGTTGATTCTTCCCAAGACGATGCAGGTCTATGACGATCCCGCCCAGAACCGTTTCGGCGACGCGCCGCTGGCGGGGCATTACCGCTTCGACGACGAGGGAATGGCGGCCCGCCGCGTCGATCTGGTCGTCAACGGCGTCTTCAAAGACATGTGCATGTCGCGCACGCCGACGAAGAAACTATCCGGCTCCAACGGCCACGGCCGGCAGGCCGGCGGCGGGGCGCCGCGCGCGGCCATCGGCTGCCTGTTCATCGAGGACAGCCAGGGCGTGCCCGACGCGGAACTGAAAGAGCGGCTGATCGCGGCGGCCAAAGAGGCGGGCCTCGATTTCGGTATTCGCATCTCGGCGCTGCGCGGCGGCGGTCCGGGCGACGCGATGGCCATGCTGCGGGCGATGATGGCGCGCGGCGGTGCGGGCGGCGGCCGCGGGCGCGGCGGCTCGCGTCTGGGCGACCCGGTGGTGGCGTACAAGGTGTTCGTCGAGGACGGTCGCGAGGAGCCGGTGCGCGGCTGCGAGTTCGGCGACGTTGAAGTGCGAGCGCTGAAGAAGATCATTGCGGCGGGCAAGACGCCGGTCGTGTCGAATTTCGTTGAGGGCGACTCGGCGGCGGCCTCGATCATCGCGCCGGCCGTGCTGATCGAGGAGCTGGAGCTTTCGGCGATCGAACAGGAAAACGAGAACCGGCCGATTCTCAAGGCGCCCGGCGCGCGCGAGGGCGATTCGCCGTCGTAGCGCGGCGCGCCGCGCCTTGTTCCCGGCGATTCGAAGCCGGCGCCGTCGTTCGACGCCTGCAGCCGAAGATTCACCCGTGTCTGACGATCGCTTTCATCTTGCCGTCGCCCCGCCCCGCGGCGCGTCGCCGGGCCTGGTCCGGGAAATCGGCGATATCGTGGGCTTGTCGGCCTACGACGCGCGCTTGCGAATCATCGCCGCACTGCCGCGTTCGCTGGCCTGTTTTCCGCGCCGCTCTGACGCCATCCGGGCGGGCGAATCGCTGGGAGCGATGGGCGTTGCGACGACGGTCTTCGCCGAGTCGCGGCTGCCGCCGGTCGCGCCGCTGATCGCGCGTCGCTGGCAATGGAGCGGCGAGGACCTCGTCGTTTCTGACCGCAACGACAACGCCGTCGAGCAGAAGGCGGGCGAGCTGGGTTTCGTGGCGTTCGGTTTCCGCGCCGTGGTTCGCGCCGCGTCACAACTGGAAGAGGACGTTCACATCGGTCCGCGCGGCAGCGTGATGCGCAGCTACCGCGTGGCGACGCAGCGCCGCAAGGACCTGCCGCTTTTTGCGCTGCTGATTCCGCGCGATTCCCTGCGCGGCGCCGTGCTGTTCGATGCGTCGCTGCTCGATTTCCACTGCCTGTCCGGCCGGCGCGAGGCGTCCGACAACGCCAACATGCGCCGGCTGCACGTGCAGATGGAGCAGGCCTGGCCCGGCCTGAGCGTGGACAAGATGCTGCTGGAGCACCGCCCCGAGCCGGAGAATCACCGCTACTTCAACCGCCGCACCTGCGACGACGCGACCGTGGCGGCCTGCTACGTGACGTGGTACCTGCGCTTAGCCGCGGAGGCGGCGGACAACTTCTTCGACGCAAGTGCATGAGGTCCGCGACTCAGCCGCACCGCGACCCCGAACGCGACCAGGGCGGGAAGGTGATGGGAGCGTCGGCAAACGCGTTGCAGGCACGAGTGCGCCCCCATCGTGTCGTGACTCTTGAAGGGCGAATGATCCCGCGGCGTTGCCCGGAGGGTTCATCACGGTGCTGTCCCTCCGACAGGCGCTGGAGTGGCGCCGCGTGCCGATTGCAGCGTTTTTGTATCGCCCTTTCAGGGCTATGGTGCTGCGTCGCGCACGGCGCGTGCTCGGTCACCGCACGAAGCGTGCGACCGTTGAAAGGGCGGCATGCGTTCGACAGCCCGGACCGTCAACTCCGGGATGCCGGCGCTCGGTTCATCGAACCCCGCGAACGAGGGCGAGACAACGTCCGGTCATCGACCCGTCTCCAGGCTTGCGAACAACCGCCTTGGCGGCACATGGGCGCCGCTGCCGCCTGGGCTTTCCATTCAACTCCATACGCGGCGCCCGCAGCCGCTTGACCGCCGGCGCGTCAGGGGGCAAGCTTGCCCGGATGAAGATCATTCGCGAACCCAGCGTGTACCTCGTCGGCCGGCAGACCATCAACGATGGGGAACTGGAGCGATTTCTGTCCGACCACGACGTGAGCACGTGGCAGACCGACACCGACGTCGCCGGGCAGAAGCTGTGCGAAGTGGCCGGGCGCGTCTGCTACATGAGCTTCGCCAAGCCGCGGCCGGGGGGCAATGCGCAATATCTGGGTCACATCCTGGAAGTCGGCCACGGCAGCGTGCTGGAGCACGCGGTCTGGAATTTCCTCATCACGGGCGTGTCCCGCAGCTTCACGCACGAACTGATCCGCCATCGCGCCGGCTTCGGCTATTCGCAGCTTTCGCAGCGTTACGTCGATGAGTCGACCGCCGATTTCGTCGAGCCGGACTGCGTCGCGGACGATCCGGAGTGCCACGCGATCTTCGCGGCGGCCATCGCCGAGGCCCACGCCGCCTATATGAAGCTGGTCGAGCGGCTGACGCAGCGGTTTGCCCAGGTCGAGGATCGCACGATGCGGCGCAAGCTGGCCCGGCAGGCGGCCCGCTGCGTGCTGCCGAACGCGACGGAGACGAAGATTTTCGTGACGGCCAACGCGCGGTCGCTGCGGCATTTCATCGAGATGCGATGCAGCCCGTTCGCCGAGCCGGAAATCCGCAAGGTGGCCGCGACGATGCTCGAAATCATGCAGACCGAGTCGCCCGATCTTTTCGGCGATTACCAGTGGAAGACGCTTGAAGACGGCAGCCGCGCGGCGGAAACGGTGAATCGGAAAGTGTGATCACTCGCTGACGGCGGCGTGAGAAAAGGCAGGAGCGTGGGAGCAAGGGCAAGAGCAGGATAAAGAGAACGACCACGGCTCTTCATCTCGCTCCTACTCCTGCTCCCGCTCTTGCTCTTCGCCCGCGGTCGAAGCCGTGGCGGCCGCCCATCATGCCCAACCGCCTTTCGTCTCTGTAACATGTCCTCGTGCATGCGACCCACAACACGGCCGGGATGACGCGCGAGCCGGGCGGCGCATGGCTCGCCGCGATGGCGGCGCTGGCGTTGTACTTTCTGACCTGCGCGCCGGATGTGCTCTGGGGCGACAGCGGCACTTTTCAGGTTCGCGTCGCGCGCGGCGAATTGAACAGCCCCGCCGGCCTGGCGCTGGCGCATCCGCTGTACATCGCCCTGGCGCGCGGCTTCGCGCTGCTGCCGCTGGGAACCATCGCCTATCGCGTGAATCTGTTCTCGGCCGTCTGTGCCGCCGCGGCCGTGGGACTGACATTTCGTTTCGTCGCGCGCGGAACGGGTGATCGCTTCGCCGCGGCCATCGCGGCCGTCGCGCTGGCGGTCAGCCACACCTTCTGGACCCACGCGGTGACCGCCGAGGTCTACACGCTGTACGTTCTGCTGCTGGCCGGCGAGTTGTGCTGCATCGAGCGGTACGTCCGGACGGGCCGGCGACGCGGCCTGTATCTGGCGTTGCTGCTCAACGGCCTGAGCCTTTCCAACCACGTGCTGGCGGCGCTGCATGCGCCGGCCTACCTGGTTCTGATGTTTCGCCGGCTGCTGCGCGGCGGACTGCGGTGGCGTCACGTACCGAGCGCGGCGTTGTTCTGGCTGAGCGGCGCGGGGCTGTACGTCGGGATGATCGCCGGGCAGGTCGCCGCCGGCGATTCGGTTGCGGCGGCCGTGCGCGAAGCATTTGTGGGCAAAAGCTATCAGAAAAACGTCGGCGGCGGTTTTTCGCCGGCATCGGATGCGGCCCGCACGCTGATGAGTTTCGCGCTGAACTTCCCCACGCCGCTGGCGCTGCTCCTGCCGCTGGCCTGGCGGCGGCGATCGTCAACCGACAGCCGTGCCGATCCAATTAACGAAGAGACTCTCGCGGCGGCACAGGCGTCGCGCCGCGATCTGGCGCTCTTCGTCGCGCTGCTTTTTGCCGTTCACTTCCTTTTTGCCGCGACGTACACCGTGCCCGACAAGCACGTGTTCTTCCAGGCCTGTTACGTTCTGCTCGCGATTTGGCTCGGCGGGGCCGCGGGCGCCTGGGCGCGAACGCCGATGCGGCGGCGGCTGTGCGTGGCCGCCGCGCTGCTGCCGGCGCTGGTGTACGAGATCGCGCCGCCGTTGCTCGAACGCTGGAACGTGCCGCTCGGCGGAACGCGCGACATTCCGGGTCGATCGACGTACGCTTATTTCCTGCGGCCGCGCAAGAACGGCGACGACGGGGCGCGGCGCTTCGCGGAAGAAGCCTTTGCCACCGTCGGCCCCGACGGCTACCTGATGGCCGGTTCGCCCTATCAGCCGGTGCTGGCTTACGTCCGCGATGTCGAAGGCATCGGGCGCGACACGGTGATGCAGACGGGAGGCGAGGTCCCGCCTGCGCCGCCCACGGCGCGCGCCACGCCGCGCGTCGTCGCGGAATTCGCCCGGGCGGGCCGCGCGTACGTGTGCGACGTCCGGCCCGGCCGCATCTCGCCCGAGTGGGCCGAACGCTACGACTTCCAGGCGGCCGGTCCGGTTTTTCGGCTGACACCGAAATCCGGCGCGGAAATGGATTAGATTGCGCTACGAAATATCATGAACCATGCGTGAAGGAGTGGCATGGTCAAGCCCTCGCGCGAGGCCGGCTTCAACGTTGATAATTGGTCCTCCGCGAGGGCTTGGCCATGCTGAGGGCCGTCGCCGGCGACAGGCGATCAGTCGTTGTCGATGTCTCCGCGCCGCCAAAGCGAAAAAAGCGGCTGATCCGCCGCCACATGCGTTGACGGCGGCCCCGGCGTGCATAACGTATGGTAAGAGGAGTCAGAGATGGTCCGGACCGGCCGGCCCCTGTGCCGACGGAGCAAGAACCTCGATTGCGACCGGCCGCGGCCTCGCGCGCCGCTCGCTGAAGCGATGTCGCTGGTCGGCGCAACCGCGCTGATCGCCGTCACGTCGATGCTCCTGATCGGATGCGGCGCGAGACCCCATGAATTCGGCGCCACCGGCTCGCCGCAACATTCGTCGCAGCGGCATCGTGAACCCCATCCGAAGCTGTGCGCGTTGCCCGCGGCCGCGGTCCGTGCGGCGGCTGCCGCCGAGACGCGGATCCCCACGATCCGAAACGACGCCGACGACGCCGTCATCGAGGACGACGGCAAGCCGATCGCCGTGCTTCGCGGCGGCCGCGATCTGCGCTTTCGTACCGGCGGCGACGATCCCCATTGGATCGGCACGCGCAAACATCCGGTTAACCTGAGCTGGAAGCCCGACGTAGCCCCCGAGGCGCTGATCGAGTCGGTCGACGTCGATGCGTATGCGGGCGGCTTTTCGCTGCACATCCGCGGGCGCAAGCCGCAGTTGAACAACGCCCATTTCGAGACCTGCATTTTCGGCGAAGCGCAGCGCGGCGGCCGCTGGTCCTATCGGCTCAAATCGTGGCTGGAGATTCGGCCGTCGCCGCGTCCGCGGCACGTCGAATTCCTCGATCTGTGGTTCGACGCGATGTTCTGGCCGCAGCGCGACGGCCACGAGCACGAGCGATTCCCCTGGCTCGTCTTCCGTCAGCCGGGCCGGGATTACGAATTCGCGCCCAAGCTGCACTTGTTTCCCTCGCTGCCCGGTGCGACCTATCGCACGCTCGTACAGCCGCTGCGCGCGGGAACGGAACTGTTGCTGCTCGACGACGACGCCGCGGGCCATCGCATCCGCATCGCTCGACTTCCCGACGGCGGCAATCTGGGCCTGTGCTGGTGGGCGTGGGACGCGCATTTCTTCGCGCTGGCCCGGCCGGGCGCGAGGAAGCTCGAATACGAAGTGCGGATCGACTCGGTGCCGGCCGCCGAGGCGCGAGCGATCGTCGAGCGGGCCGGACTCATCCCGTTCTGGGAGGACGACGAGTACCGGTTGCCCGTTTTTTCCCGCGATGCGATGAACCGCTTCGACAAGCTCATCGATCACCCGCAGGAGTGGTCGTGGGAGCCGCATTCGCGCGACTGCCTGATCGATCCGACCGTCGGCTACGACGACAATCAGAGCGTCACGATCGTCAAGTCCGACACGGGCACAACGGCCTGGTACACGCGCACCGTCGGCGGCGACTATTTCGACCACAAGAAACCCATCGGGCGTTACCGCGTGTCCGCCGTGGTACGCACGCGCGACGTGCAGGGCGAGGTTCGCATCGGCGCGGTGTGTCACCGGGGGGGTGAAACGATGTTGTACGCCGAGCCGGGCGCGGACATCGTCTATTCAATGCCGCTGACCGGCACCCATGACTGGACGCCGCTGAGCATCGAGTTCGATCCGACGGGATTCAACCGGCACAAGATCGTGCTCGAACACACCGGAACGGGTCAAAGCTGGTTCGACAACGTGCGGCTCGAGCCGCTGCCGGCGACGGAGATGGCCGGCGATGTGCCGTAGCGTCGGCCGTCAGGCGCGATCGTCTTCTTCTTCGTCGTCAAACGAAGCGTCGTCTTCGTCGTCGAACTCGCCCGACTTCCAGCGGTCGGCCTCCTCGGCCGAGTCGATCTCGCGCTCCATGTAGCGGAACATTTTTTCCTGAAGCGGGCCCAGCTTGCGGTACATCTCGGCGGTGGCTTCGTGCGCGGCGACGATGCGGTCGAGCTTGGCCGACGCCTCGGCCAGACGAAGAATCTGCCACTTCAGCAAACACTCC
Source organism: Planctomycetaceae bacterium (assembly GCA_011525745.1). Lineage (GTDB taxonomy): Bacteria > Planctomycetota > Phycisphaerae > UBA1845 > UTPLA1 > PLA4. The sequence continues at coordinate 83,442 of WYBU01000017.1, forward strand.
GACTCCTTGATCGTCGAGAAGGGATCGCAGCGGAACGTGATGCGCCCGTCAGGTTCGCGGTGAAAGTGCTCGCACTCGGAACATTGCAGCATGTTGACCCTCGATGCCGTTGTGAACGGCGGGAATGGTAACGGGCGTCGCGATGCGCCTCACGCCGCTTGTCCGGAGCGGTTTCCGGTACATACGCCGACTCGTTCCGACGCGTTCTGGAGAAAAACCGGCGTACCCCTTGTGCCGGATTCTAGTGGTCCCATCATTGCGAAGCGAGCAGAAACGACAATACTGAAGCAGAGTCGGCGGAACGGATGCAAACACGGCATGAGGGCGCAACTGGTTCGCGCCGCAAGCCCCGGCGAAGCGGCCATTCAAAGCCGCGATGCCCACGCCTTCGCGGGGACGGGCGTCGAGGAGCGGGATGCGGAAGCCCGACCTCTCGTGTGACCGCTCGAGCTACATGTGGCCGTTCAGCGCGCCGACGGGCGGCGGGCACACGTTCGTGAATGGACGGTTCCGAACACGAAGCGACGCGCGCGTCCCGCTTGCTTACGCCGCGCGGCTCTGATAGGTGTCGACTCCACGGGCGGCCGGGGGTGTCACACGCGACCGTTTGGAACGGAACCCACGCAGAAAGGACACAGGCAACCTATGAAGGCCGAAACGCTGCTGGCGAAGCTCAACGAACTCCGCAAGGACGCCTCGGGCGACGAGACCGACCTTGAATGGCTGGCCCTGCACCATGCCTTCTGCTTCATCTCATACAAGATCGGGGACTTTCAGAAGTACCTCGACGAAGCGTTCGGCGGCGGCAATGCGAGCCGGCCTGCGGGTAAACCCTGACCCGCGGCGCCGACACATGGCACGTTTCGTAGCCGTCCATTAGTGGAGGGCGACCGACGCAACCGCACGGCCAAGCGTCCGCATTGACATCATTCTCCCACGCTTTCCACACCTGCGCGCGGTCGCTTGACCGTGCCCCACCCTTGAGACCGGTTCCGGGGGACCGGCTGGGGCGACATCCAGCCCGTTGACATCCTTTCCGCGAAACGGGATACTCGCCGATTCTCGGCGCCAGCGGGCGCCGGAGCGGCTGCGCACGCAAGGTTGGCGCGGTCGAGTGGGAGTCGACCGGCGGCGGGAGATTGCGCCCGACGGCGGGCGGCGGTTCGATGCAACAGCCCCCATAAGGCCCTGCGCGGCGATGAGCGGATACGCTCGCCACCGGCCGCGGCAGGGTTTCCCCAGGAGCAGACGATGGCAGTGGCCCGATCTGGCGGCGGTCTAAGCGCGGTTCACGTGTGGCTCATCGTGTTCGTGGTGCTGTGGCTCGGCTCAACGGTCGGCCTGGTGATCATGTACACGGACCGCCAGAAGCTCATGGACGAGCGCGACAACGCCGTCAAGCAAAAGCGGCTGCTGGCGACCGCAAACGAGGAATCGGACCCGATGTTCCTCGAATTCAAGCGGTATGCCTCCAGCCTCCAGCCCAACCAGCCCGTCGTGCGAACCATGCTCGACGAAATCCACGCACTGGCCGGCCGGATCACGGGCGACACCACCCACACCGGCCGCGACGCCGTCGCCCGGCTCGACAAGACGCTCGAAGCCATCCGCACGGCGCGGATCGTGCCCAGCCCCGAACAGGTTTCCCCGGCGGAGGGCGTGGTCGGGATTCTCGCGCGCTTGCACCGCTGGTACGCCGATCAGCGCACCGCGCTGGAACTGGCCGAGTCGAAGCTGAAGGAATCGACGACCCAACTGACCGCCGCCCAGGCCACGATACAGGAGCTGGAATCCAAGTTCGACTCGACCGCCGGCGACATCAAGCAGCAGGTCGATTCGCTCCAGGTCGCGAAGAACGAGTACGAAGCCAGCAAGCAGGCCGAGATCGACGACTTCTCCAAGCGGCTGTCGGCCGAGCAGGAGGCCAAGGGACAGCTTCGCCAGGACATGGCCTCCGCGGCACAGGCCTACACGTCGCAGCTTCGCCAGCGCGACGACATCATCACCGAGCAGCTTCGCAAGATCGGCGACGTGCAGGGTCCGCCGCCGGCGCGGGCACAGGTCGATTCGCTGTCGCGCGAGCCGATCGGTCGGGTCATGCGGGCGCTGCCGGGCGATTCGCTCGTTCACATCGATCTGGGCGAGCTGGACGGCGTCACGCTGGGGATGCGGTTCGCCGTCTACTCGTACGACCGGCGGGTCGAGCCGGAAGGTCGCGGCAAGGCCAACATCGAAGTGGTGGGCGTCGGACCGCACACGGCCGAATGCCGCGTCGTGACGCCGCCTCCGCCGGATGATCCGATCCTCGATGACGATTTCATTCAGAACATCATCCTGGCCCGCAGCGCGGCGCGCAAGCAGCGGTTCGTCGTGCTGGGCGCGTTCGACGTCGATTACGACGGCAAGCCCGATCCGACCGGCGCGGCGCGGATCAGGGCCTACATCGAACGGTTCGGCGGCGAGGTGGCGGAAGAGGTCGATGCCTCGGTCGATTTCGTCGTCCGCGGCCGCAAGGTCGAAGAACGCGTCGGGCAGGAAGGCGCCGCGGTCGATCATGCGGCCGAACCGGCCAATCGCGAAGCGCGGCGGGCAGATCAGACTTATGAAGAGGCGATTCGCCGGGCCGAGCTGCTGGGCATTCCGCGGCTAAGCCAGGACGTCTTCTTCAACTTCATCGGCTTGGAACCGGGCGTGACCGTGGCGCGGCGGCTTCAGCAGTAGTCGGGAGTCGCGCAGAAATAACCAGAACGATTGTCCCGGGTGGTACGGGCATCCTGCCCGTTTCCGACGGGCGGGACGCCCGTACCACCCCTCTTCATATCGTTCACCTCATTTCCGCGAGATGCCCTAAGGCGCGCGAGTTGCCCCGTTCGATGCCCCCGCGCCACGCCGGTTGCGACCCATTTGCCGCTCCTGCCGCCGCCGCCGGAAAACGCTATTCTCTTTCGTCGAATGCCCGACACCGCCTTCATTCTGATCGTCGAGGACGAACGCCCCCTGGGCGAAGCCATCGCCGAGGGGCTGCGCCGCTCGGGCCACGCCTGCCACGTCGTCGAATCGGCCGAGGACGCGCTGCAATCGGTCCGCGCGCGACCTCCGGACGTTGTCATCACCGATTACAAGCTCGGTGACGGCATGACCGGCCTCGATCTGCTCGGCCGCATCCGCCAGATCAGCCCCGCCACCGAAGTCGTGCTCGTGACGGCCCACGGCGATGAGCGCCTGGCGCGCGACGCCCTGCGCGAGCACGGCGCCTACGACTACATCACCAAGCCGGTCGATCTCGACCGCCTGCGCGACATCGCCGGCCGCGCCGCGCGGCAGGCCCGCACGGCGCGCGAGAACGAGCTGATGCGCCAGCAGCTCGAGAGCATGACCTCGTTCGAGGGGATCATCGCCGGCTCGCCGCGCATGCAGCAGGTGCTCGACCGTGTCCGCCGCCTGGCCCGCAGCAAGCTGACGGTGCTCATCGTCGGCGAATCCGGCTCGGGCAAGGACCTGATCGCGCGGGCGATTCACAATCACTCGGACCGCCGCACGAAGCCGTTCCTGCCCGTGAACTGCGCCGGCTTCGCCGAGGGCGTGCTCGAAAGCGAGCTGTTCGGCCACGTCAAGGGCGCGTTCACCGGCGCCGTCGCCGACCGCCGCGGCATCTTCGAGGAAGCGGACGGCGGAACCGTTTTTCTCGACGAGGTCGGCGACATGCCCCTGACGATGCAGGCCAAGCTGCTGCGGGCGCTGGAGAACGGCGAGATCGTTCGCGTGGGCAACAGCCGGCCGATTCACGTCGACGTGCGCGTCGTGGCCGCGACCAACAAGGACCTGAAGGAGCGAGTCGAGTCACGGCAGTTCCGCGACGATCTGTTCTGGCGGCTGAATCAGACGATGATCACGCTGCCGCCGCTGCGCGACCGCCGCGAGGACATTCCGGCGCTGGCGTTGCACTTTCTGAAATCCGGCGCGGCGCTGCACGGCAAGAAGGTCGAGGGGTTCGATCCCGAGGTGGTCCGCCTGCTGACGCGCTACCACTGGCCCGGCAACGTACGCGAGCTGCAAAGCAAGGTGCACGAAATGGTCGTGCTCGCCGACGAGCCGATCATCGACGTCGACGACATTCTCGATCCGGCCATCCGCGGCAGCACCGAGCTGGTGCCGATCGGCGCCGGCGTCCCGGCCGGGCTGACGCTGCGCGACATCGAGCGGCTGGCGATTCAGGCGGCGCTGCGGCAGAACAAGGGCAATCGCGAAAAGGCCGCCAAGCAGCTCGGAATTCCCACGCGCACGCTGTACCGCCGGCTGAAGGAATTCGGCCTCACCAAGGACGCCGAGCCTGCCGCACCGGCCGAAAAGTCGCGCATCCTCGAGCGCACCGATCGCCCGGCGTAAACGCGACGGCAGAGAGACCACGAATGAGCGGCCGCGACCCGTCGTCATTGCTTCCGAGTCTTTGCCGCAGTGATATTGCCGTCAGCGTCAATCGTCATCCTGGGCGTCGGCCGCAGCGGAATCGGCAGGTGGTAGCGCGTATGCTTCCGTTCGCCCGACCGTGTGAGGGCGCCGCGATCCACCATATCGGCGAGGTCGCGCGTGGCGGTAGCCGCCGAAGCCTTTGAGATTTTCACATAATTGCCGGCACTGAGACCGCCTTTGAATCCATCCGGGCCTTCCCTCAGCATTCGCAGCAATACGGCCAACTGACGGGAATTCAGATCGTTGCGGAATCGATCCAGCAACTTCGCCGTGTCCAGCACGAACTCCACCTGTGCTAGTGTCCGCTGTTGCGCCTCCAGCGCGATGCCGGCGAACCATGCCAGCCATTCCGTAATCTCATTGCGTTTGTTCGCCGCCTCCAGAGAGTCGTAATACTCCTTGCGGTGCGCCAATATCGTCATGGCGAGGGCCGTCAGTGACGGTTGTCCCAGTCCTTGAGCAAGCGCCTTTTCCGCGATGGCGCGCCCGATGCGCCCGTTCCCATCCTCGAATGGGTGGATGCTCTCAAAGTAGAGATGCGCTATGCCGGCCCGCGTGAGGACGGGCAGGGGCGTCTTGCCCCTGGTATCCGTTTCGTTGAACCATGCCAGGAATCGGCGCATTTCCTTCGAGACGCGGCCGGACGGCGGCGCCTCGAAATGGACGGTCGGCTCATAGATCGCGCCGGAGACAACCTGCATCGGCTCCGTGTGCGTTCGATAGCGACCGATGTCCCGCAGATCGGTTCTACCCTTCATGGACATCGTGTGCCAAGCAAACAGCGTGCGCTCGTCGAGCGGCTTGGCATAGCGACGGAACAGGTCCACCATCATTTCACAAATGCCCTGTTCGGCGGGCTGGACTCGGCGTTGATCGCTCGCCAGCCCCAACTGGCGGCGCATCGAGGATTGAACGCTGTCCCGGTTCAGGTGCTCGCCCTCTATCTCGGAGGTCGTCACCGCCTCGTTGCTCATCGCCTCTACGACAATCTGGTCACGATCCTCCGCGGCGAGATGCTTGACCGTGCCGAGAAACTGCCCGCCACCCAGGAGAAACCGTTCTTCCGCTCGGACCAGGCGGGATTCGTCCCAGGTGAACTCGGGCCAATCGGGCTGTTGCCAGTTCCAACGCATGAGCGATAGACCATCTTTCTATCGCTCATGATATGCTATTTCTTGAGCGATAACAAGTGCCGATATCGCTCACGGGCCAGCAGGCTTTGAATCTTTCACGGTTTCACGAACCGCCCATCAACCCGCCTCCGCAAAGCGATGCCAGAAAACAGCCCGGATCAACCGCAGTATCAGCGTTCTCTCGCTCTCCGGGGCGTTGCCGTGCCGGGCATAGCCCGCCGTCGCTCCCTCGGCATTCCCGCCCAAGTCGCGTTCAGGGTCGCGGTTCGGCCTACTGCGAATGCAGCAGGTGCAGCTCCAGAAAATCCAGCACCGCGCCGCGGTACGACTGTGCGAACGGCCCGAGCCAGATCGCGCCGGGCAGATGGTCCATGTCGGGGATTTCGATCAGCTCCGCCGGCTCGCCCACGCCGTTCAGTGCCGCCGTCAGCCGCCGCGCCTGGTCGATGGGCACAGTTTGATCGGCCTGCCCGTGCACGGTCAGCACCGGCGGACCGTCGGCGCGGACGTAAGTAATCGGGCTGGCGATGCGCGGCAGCTCGCCGGCGTCGGCCAGCCGCGTGCCGAGAAAGCGCTCGACCGTGCGAACCTGATCGCGGCTGACCGTATCGGGATCGGCGGTGAAATCGGTCGGTCCGAAGAGATTGACGATGGCGCGAACGTCGGCGCGCCAACCGGGCGGCAGCGTATCGTCGAAGATCGAGGCGTCGTCGGCGAGTCCGGCCAGCAGGGACAGGTGCGCGCCGGCGGACATGCCCAGCAGCGCGACCCGGTCGGGATCGACGCCGTAGGCGTCGGCGTTGGCCCGGAAGTAGCGAACGGCCTCGATCACGTCGGCCACCGGGGCGGGATACGTCACGCCATCGCGCGTCAGGCGATAGCTGATCGGCGCGGCGACGCAGCCGCGGGCGGCGACGTCCCATGCGAATTCGTAAAGGCTGTTTCGCGACCCGCTGCGCCACGAGCCGCCATGGACCATGATGACCAGCGGCAGTCGATCGGCGCCGGCGTTGCTCGGACGAAAAAGATCGAATGACAACGTGCCGGTTTCGCGCTCGACGTAAGGCAGATCGTACTGGATGTCAACGCCGCGCGGCGCGTTGGCCAGCGCGGGCAGCAGCAGCCGCAGTGCGTCGAAATCAACGGAGTTGCACGCGCTGCAGGGCAGGATCGACAGGACGCAAAGCCACGTCGCGAGGCGATTCATTGTCACGTTCCCGAGAGGGACAAGGGTGTATCCGAACCGCAACTGTGAGCGAGCCGCGGGCCGTCGTCGCGAGGAACGACAAATTCGACTGTAACAGCTCTCACCAAATCGGACTACTCATATACGTCCTGAGTGTGCGGCTTGCCCTTTGGCCGGTCTTCAGCCGGCCGGTTTTTTTGCCACCGGTTTCAACCGGTGGTGGCCGGCCCGCCTTGGTTGGTTCAACTTCCCATCTTCCTTCAGCCGGCTTCAGCCGGTCTTGCTGCCGGAACCTGCGAGACTCGATGCGTGCTATTTGCCGGAGGACCGAGAGCCAAGCCCGGCTGAAGGGAAGGAAGAGGTAGTTGATGTACTGCGGCGAGCGTCCCACCAGCTAAAGCTGGTGGCAAACACGGGGCGGCTGAAGCCGACCCATCAGAGGCTAAGCCCGGGCCTCTTGAGGTTAGAACGCGTTTGAAAAGCTCGAACCGAACCGCGACCCTGAACGCGACCAAGGCGGGAGCG
>WYBU01000018.1 GCA_011525745.1 Planctomycetaceae bacterium
AATTCCTTTACCCACTCCGCCTGCGTCACACTGCGGCCCAGGCGCGCCAGAATGTGCACGTGATCCTCCACGCCGCCGATTTGAATCGGCGCACACTCAAGCCGTTTGCTTACGCCGCCCAGGTAGGAATGCAACGCCGCTCGAATGCGAAGGTCGCGAAGGAAGGAGCGTCGCTCCTTTGTGGAAAAAACCAGGTGGACGTAAACGGCTGAGAGCGATTGCGGCATGGCGAAACCCAGGGTCGGAACCCCGTTGGGGTTCCGCAACGAGAATGTTCTGCTGCCCAGGGTTGCAACGACATGTCATGTCGTTGCAACCCTGGGCTGGAGGCCGAGGCCCCCTTGGAGCCAAACAACGCGTGTCGAAAAACAGCGCGGCGCGCGTTCGAATTGCCCTCTTTGTCCCCGCTAATAACCAGCATCAGCGAGCCGGATTCACGATCCTTTACCGCATGTTTCGGCGTTGCCAAACGCCAACGGCGTTTCGCCCATCAGTCAGTGAGCCGAGTTGAACCACGAATGCGTTCCCATGAAGAAATTCGTCGCTCATGTCCGGCAGGTGCATAATCCGGCCAGACTCCGTCCCCGTCACTTGCACGGCAATGCGCGCACAAGTGCTTTTGCGCAATAAGTTTACGTTTGCGTCCACGCGGGCGAACGTACCGGTTTCACTGCCGGGGCACCCCGCCGGACACGCTACGCGGTTGTAACGCCGCGGGTTCTTGTCGTACAGATCGGCAGCCCGACGGCGCTTCCGTTGGAATATCGGTCGCGCCACGGATGACAAAATGCGGAACCCGCGCCAATCACGCCTGTGAATCGTCACGCGGCGCTTCGAACGGCGCCGCTTCGGCAGAAGGGGAAATCGTTTCGGCTTGCGGCGCTGCAACCGATTCGGAAGGCGACTCCGCGTCGCAGACCGGCTGCTCCGCCGCCTGCTGCCGCGGAGGACTGATCATCATCGGTCCCTCGACGCGCGGCAATTCGTCCAGGCTGGCCAGACCGAAGACCTCGAGAAATCGCCGCGTCGTGCCGTACAGCATCGGCCGCCCCAGGTCCTCGGCGCGGCCCACGATGCGCACCAGATCCACCTCGCGCAGCCGGTTGAGCAGATCGCCCGACGACACCCCGCGCACCGCCTCGATGTCCGCGCGCGTCACCGGCTGCTTGTAGGCCACGATGGCCAGCGTCTCCAACGCTGCGGGTGACAGCCGCGTTTCCTGCCGCGTCTTGTTCAGCCGCGCGACCCAGGAATGAAACACCGGCAGCGTGCACACCTGGTAACCGCCCGCAATCTCATGAATGCGGAACGCGGCGCCGATGTTCGTGTAACGTTCGTTTAGCGCCGCGATATGCCGCCGCACCTCGCGAACGTCGCCCACCCCCAGCACCTTGACGATCTTCGCCGGCGGCAGCGGAGCATCGGTCGAGAACAGCAATGCTTCGATGATCTGCACCGCGGAGAGCGACTGCTCGACCGGCATGTGGGCCGCATCTGATTCGGTCCCGCCGTCCGACCGGGCCGATGAAGCGTCGTTCGACGCATCGCCCGAAAGCGGCGCGCCGGACGCCGCGTCCGTCGTCGCGGGTTCGCCGGTCATGGCAGGCGCGGATTCGTTCGCCCGGGCCGCATCAGATTGCGAAGGAGCCGCATTCGCGCCGGCGTCGTAGTCGACTGACGCGGCGGGATCCGAGGCGTCATCCGCGCGGCTCAGACGCAGCCTGGGCGTTCGCGCCGACCGGCTGCTTCGCGTCTTGCGAGGGGAGGAATCGCGATCGGCCCGATTCGCCGGGGGCGGAGCGTCGAACTCGATGGAGTCGGACGAATCGGATGGCGACATACGTTCAGCGGCGGCACCGTCCATGGCAAGCTCTCCTCAACAGGCATTTATCGCGGACTCAAGCATCGTCGTCAATCCCCCGCCGCTGGCTTGAATCGCCTTTCTTCGCCGATGATACTGCAAAAGAGGTGATCGCGTGACACACGAATCGCGTTGCATTGCCGTGTTCGATTCGGGACTCGGCGGCCTGACCGTCGTCCATGCCCTGCGACGGCGCCTGCCTGCCGAAGACCTGGTCTATTTCGGCGACACCGCGCGCGTCCCGTACGGCACCAAGAGTCCCGAGACCGTCCTGCGATTCGCCCGCGAGGATTGCGATTTTCTGCTCCGCTTCAATCCCAAGTTGCTGGTCGTCGCCTGCAACACTGCCTCGGCCGCCGCTTTGCCCGAGCTGGAGTCCAGCGTGCCCGTACCCATCGTGGGCGTGGTCAAACCCGGCGCCGCGGCGGCCGCGCGCCGCGCCGGCGGCCGCCGCATCGCTGTGATCGCCACCGAGGCGACCGTCAACTCCAACGCCTACAAGCGCGCCATACGCGAACTGGGATGCGATGCGCCGGTCGTGCAGCGCGCCTGTCCGCTGTTCGTGCCTTGCGTCGAGGAAGGCCGCGACGCCTCGGATGCCATCGTCCAGGCCCTCGCGCGCGAATACCTCCAGCCGCTGATCCCACTGGCGCCCGCCGTGATGATCCTGGGTTGCACGCACTATCCGCTGCTGCGCGACGCGATCGCCGCCGTGATGGGTCCGAAAGTCGCCCTGGTCGATTCCGGCGAAGAAACCGCCCGCGGCGTCGAGGAACTGCTGCGCCAACAGGCTCTGCTGGCCCGGGCCGAAACCGTCGGCTCGCTGACCTGCTACGTCAGCGACAATCCGCAGCGCCTGCGCGAAGTCGGCCAGCGCTTCCTGTGCGAGCCGATCCGCGACGTCACATGCGTCAGCCCCGAGGAGTTCCACGCAGGGGAGTCGGCGCATGTCTAGGCCACGTCCCCACCGCCACGGCGGGCCAAACCCCAGCGATGTTCCCTCGCCAGCGCATCGGATGCTCTCGCCATCCCCGCGCACGCAAAAATCCAGTCCCCCGCAACCCGCGCGCGCCTGCACGAACCTCTTGTTTCGATGTCTTGTCGTTTCGACGTTTCGACGTCTTCTTCCGACTTTCGACTTTCGACTTTCGACTTTCTTCGCCCTCTTCGTCGCCGCCGGCTGTACCGGCCCTTCCCGCTCCAACGAAGGTTGGTTCAACCGCAAATCCCCGCGCCAATGGCTCGACATCGCCCTCGAGCATCCCCAACCCGACGAACGCCGCAAGGCCGTCGCCGCGCTGGCCAACGGTCCCGAGGGCGGCGCCGACTGGGCCGCCACCGCGTTCGATTCGATCGCCCGCACCGATCCCGACGGCATGGTTCGCGCCGCCGCCGTACGCGGCCTGGCCCGATCGGCCGACGGCCGTACCGTGCCCACGCTCGTCAAACTTCTGGACAGCAACGAGGTGCGGCTCGACGACACGCTGCCGGCTCCGGGTCCCGTGCGATGGGAGGCCGCGCAGCTACTCGAGCACCTGCACGAGCGCGACGCCGTACCGCCATCCGAGCGCGAAACCGTGCTGGCCGCGGTGCGGATGCGCGCCGACCACGACACGGACCGCAACGTGCGCCTCTCGGCGCTGTCGACCCTGGGATATTACAAGGATGCACGCGTCTTCCCGGTGCTGATCGCCGCGCTGCAATCGCGCGACTTTGCCATACAGCGCCGCGCCGAACATGCGCTCTACCGGCTGACCGGCCAGTCGCACGAACTCGACGCCGCCGCCTGGCACGACTGGCTGTCGAAGACCCCCGATCCGTTCGCCCAGGCCCCGCCCGCCTCGGCGCCGAGTCCCCCCAGGTCCTTCTGGAAACGCCTTTTCGGCGCCACGTAGCAACCGTCCGGAGACAACCAGCGGCGTTTCGCTGGTGTAGCGCCTCGATGGGGCACAGCCGCCCCCGGCTGTGTTCTTCGCGTGGCACGGGCACCTCGATGGGGCACAGCCGCCCCCGGCTGTGTTCTTCGCGTGGCACGGGCGCCTCGATGGGGCACAGCCGCCCCCGGCTGTGTTCTTCGCGTGGTACGGGCGCCTCGATGGGGCACAGCCGCCCCCGGCTGTGTTCTTCGCGTGGTACGGGCGCCTCGATGGGGCACAGCCGCCCCCGGCTGTGTTCTTCGCGTGACACGGGCGCCTCGATGGGGCACAGCCGCCCCCGGCTGTGTTCTTCGCGTGACACGGGCGCCTCGATGGGGCACAGCC
>WYBU01000019.1 GCA_011525745.1 Planctomycetaceae bacterium
GCGCCTGTCGAAGGACTACGAAACGCTCACGTCGAGCAGCGAAGCGATGATCCTCATTGCCATGATCAATGTGATGCTGCATCGGCTCAGTCCAGGGTGAGTTCGCTTTTCAAACACTTTCTTAGACCACATTCTCTTTTCCACTAAACCGGCTCGTAGTGCTAAGCATTCGCGCTCCATTGCACGGTAAAGCTCTATTACTTCTTGAGGCTTGCCCGCAGTATGGTGAGCCTCGCTATAGGCAGTCGCCGATCTAAGCGAATGCCGAGGTGTGGACGTTATTCTGGCCGCACTGCCAACCTGACGTTGCAGTACATGTGCACGCAATACCTGATCCCCTTCGTCGGGAGATACGGCGACGGACCCAGATAACGTTACTGTACCACCACAGATCCGCGTCAGACTCTCGCGCACACGACGGGGATTAAGGCGCTCATCGCCGGTGGCGCGCCGCACTAGGTTGAGGAGGGTACGCGGCGGATTCCGCATTAACGATTCCAGTGCTTTCCGAATCTTGCTGTCAGTAAATGTCTGTTCGCCCAGCGCGTCAAGTGTGCCGCGGACCATCTGTTCTCGCGAAAACCGCCACATGTGTTCCGCCAATTGTTGGACGGACACGCCGGTTGAATGCTTTGGGTCGAACGAAACCTCGAACATGAGTTTGTCGGGTGCTGAACATTCTTCAATGCTGCGGTAGACCCTCCAGCACACACCGTTTGAAAGCACGCACCAGACGATGCCCTCAGCAGCGGCGTATCGAACGATTTGCGCGACTGCCTTGACGTCATCAAGCGGATCGTCCAGCGCTTTGGCTTCAAGCAACAACACAGGCTTACGATTTAGCTTTAATGCGTAATCAACCGAGCGTCCGTCAATTGTCGGAAACTCGTGTTCTACTTCGTCCGGATCACGAATGTCCCATCCGAGCGCTTCAAGAACCGGGTCAATAATGATGGCTCGTGTCGGCGTTTCCTTGAGACGATGTCGTCGCAGGGTTTCAAGCCGCGATCGAACGTCCTCAATGCGCGAAACAAGCTGGTTCATTCGCAACTCCCGCAGAATGTGATGAGCCATTTAACCAAACTGAATCCCCTGCGCCAAGGGCAGCTCCGTCGTGTAGTTGATCGTGTTCGTCTGTCGCCGCATGTACGCCTTCCACGAGTCCGAACCGCTCTCGCGGCCGCCGCCGGTTTCCTTCTCGCCGCCGAACGCTCCGCCGATCTCGGCGCCGCTCGTGCCGATGTTGACGTTGGCGATGCCGCAATCGCTGCCGGCGGCCGACAGAAACCGCTCCGCCTCGAGCAGGTTCCGCGTGAAAATCGCCGACGACAGCCCCTGCGGAACACCGTTGTGCAGCGCAATCGCTTCGTCCAGATCCGCCAGCGCCGCGCCGCCGCCCGCGGAGGACGCCGCCCCCGATCGCCGGCCGTAGGGAATGATGTACAGTATCGGCGCGAACGTCTCTTCCTGCACGATCGCGAAATCGTTCCGCGCCGCGGCGATGCAGGGCGATACGTAACAGCCGCCCGGATACTGCGGCCCGCTCAGCCGTTCGCCGCCGTACAGCACGGCGCCGCCCTCTTCCTTCAGCCGCCCGATGGCCGACATCATCGCCTCGACCGCCTTGCCGTCGATCAGCGGGCCCATCAGCGTGCCGGCCTCCAGCGGATTGCCGATCGGCACCTGTCGATAGGCCGCGATCAGCCGCTGCGTCAGCTCCTCGCGGACCGACTCATGCACGATGATGCGCCGCGTGCTGGTGCAGCGCTGTCCCGCGGTGCCGACCGCCCCGAACACAATCGCGCGAACCGCCAGGTCGAGGTCCGCCTGCGGCGTGACGATAATCGCGTTGTTGCCCCCCAGCTCCAGAATCGTCCGCCCCAGCCGCTTGCCGATGATCTCGCCGACGCGATACCCCATCCGGCAGCTTCCCGTCGCCGACACCAGCGGAACGCGCCGATCGTGCAGCATCAGATCGCCGACGCTCGATCCCGGTCCGATGAACAGGCTGAAGATGGCCGGATCGACGCCGGTTTCGCGACACACCCCCTCCGCGATCCGCGTTGTCGCGATGGCGCACAGCGGCGTCTGCGACGAGGGCTTCCACAAACAGGCGTCGCCGCAAACGGCGGCCAGGGCCGAGTTCCACGACCACACCGCGACGGGAAAATTGAACGCGCTGATAATGCCGACCACGCCCAGCGGATGCCACTGCTCGTACATGCGGTGGCCCGGCCTCTCGCTGTGCATCGTCAGCCCGTAAAGCTGGCGCGACAGCCCGACGGCGAAGTCACAGATGTCGATCATCTCCTGGACTTCGCCTTCGCCCTCGGCCCTGATCTTGCCCATTTCGAGCGAAACGAGCGCGCCCAGGGCCGCCTTTCTTTCGCGTAACGCGTTGCCGAGCCGCCGAATCGTCTCGCCGCGCACGGGTGCGGGGACGTTACGCCATTTCAGAAACGCCTGCTGCGCGCATGTGACCGCCCGCTCGTAGTCCTGCGGTGTCGCCTGCCGTACGGCCGCCAGCGGCTTGCAGTCGATGGGCGAAACGGAGGTCAGCAGCGGACCGCCGCCGAGCCACTCGCCGCAGAAAACGCCGGGGTTCTCGGCCTCGATTCCGAGTTGATGAAGGATGTTCTGCATGACAAGAGGATAAGGCTTGTCATGCCGGCGTGACAAGAATCGGCGAAAGCGGGCCGCGCAGCGCCGTTCGCGTCTGACGTGTTGGCGCGGACCCGCGATTACATCTCGGCGCGATCGGCCTCCTCGAGCACATGGTCCACGAAATCCTGTTCGGTTGATGAGAAGTTCGTGATCGCACTCAGTTTCCCGTCGTCGCCGATCTCGACGTACGTATCTGGCGTCGTCAGCTCCTTGTGATAGTCCGGATCGTTGGGGTTTCCGCCGGGCGGGATGTTCAGGCTGTCGGCGATCGCCTTGCTGCCGGACGGACCGAGAAAGTAGATGCGGTCTTTGGTCGAGCCTTTCTGCAGGATGAACTCCGTGCCATATCCGCTGCACTTGACGCGGTTCGTGCGGCCGAGCAACCACGGTGCGGACCGACCGGCGTATTTGAAGAAAATCCAGCCGTCGGTCAGCACGTAGACGGCTGCCGGCGTGCCGCTCTCAAATGAGCCTTGGCCTACGCTTCCTCCGGGCGTCGGCCCCGTCAGCGCGTTTACGGACCAGTTCTGCATCGCGTCGTTGAATTTGATCAACAGGCGCGTGCCGGCTTTGGCGACGACCGTCTTGTTCAGTTGAATCTCCGACTGTGGCGACGATCCATCGACCGTGACGTACGCGAAATTGGCCCATTGACCGACGTCTGGCATGATCCTGGCTCTCCTATTGCTGCACCGCATCGCCGCAATCGACGCAACCGCGGCAGTGTCATGGTTTCGGCCGTTGCGTTGGCGAATTGACCTGATCGGCGCGCAACCCTCCCGATCGATCGGCAGCGGCACGCCGCCGCCGAGCCAAGCCCAAAGCGCGAAACGCAAGTTTGGAATCGGCGAAATCCCGGCCGTGAAGTCGAGCCGGACCCATTCGATCGGCCGACACCGTTGCCGGCGCGCTCGCTGATCCCGGCGATTCGCCGAATGCACCGGCCGCCGAGTTCCTGACGGAGTCACCGTGACATGGGCCGCAATCGAGCCGTGCGCGTGATCCAGGCTGCCGGCTCGATCGCGATCACGAAAACCAGGATCGGCAGCCACGGTACAAACAAGTAAGCGCAAAACAGCATCGTGAGCTTTCCAAAAAAAATGGCGAGAATGATGAACGCCATTACCGCCGCGAGGCGAATCAGGAAGTGCGTCGCCCACTTGCGCCCCACGAACAACCCCGTGCCCGCGGAAACAATCGAAATCAGGAGTCGTTCGAGGGGGCGCGAACGCCGAATCGGCACTGAGCGGACCAGCGTGTCGATGGCCGCGGAAGCAAGACACATGCTGTGCAGCGTTCGACCATCGGGATGTTTGAATGCATCCATGCCCGTGCGACCTTCGGCGATGACGACAATCTTGCCCTGGGTCCACCCAGTCAGATCGGCGTCATCGGCGGTCAGGACGTCGTGGAAGCAACGTGTGCGGGATTCAAGTATTTCGTCTTGCGGCACGTCGACAATTAAATACCCAACCAGGTCCGACGCGCGTAGACCATGAAGCGGGTCGCCCACCATGTCGGCCGGGCCGATGGAGGACACACGTTGCTCGTCCGATGCGTCGACGTAGGCGAAGCTCGCCGGCAGGTCGGCGCTGGGAAGCCGATATTCGACACACACCAGCTCCAGCTCCTCGTCCAGCGCAAAGCGCCAGGCATGGCGTGGTCGCCGATACGCCGCCCAGGCCGCCAGGCTCAACGATGGCAACACTTCGCTTCGTCCGCGCTGAACGGCAAGATCCACTTTCCACGGCGCCGTCTCGTCAGCGGTCATCGTTCTGCCGCCCCAGCGGACGTGCGGCGCGATGTCGCGACTCATCTGTGGATCGCCGTCAAACCACCACTCGGCGGAAACGATTACGTCGATCCCCGCGTCCGCGAGTGCACGGATGCCGGCCACCAGAAATTCGTCATGCGGCGTTTCGCCAGGCAGGTTGAGGTTGATCACAACGACCCGCGGTTTGGCGTGCGCCAGCCGTTCCAGCAGCCGCCCGTGAAGCCGGCGCACGCTGCGCCATTCCTTCTCCCGCACCCCCGGCACATTTAGCTTCTCCGCCACTGCTTCGACATTCGTGTCGTCGCAGATGGGAACCATGCAAATCGAATCGAGCTGCGATCCACCGCCGCCGGTGCCCACCGACCGGTAGATCCATAGCTCATAGGCCGAGACGATCGGCCGCAACCCGTCCACAACCGCACGCTGAACGCGCTCGGCGGCGGACATGGCCGCGATGACGATGGTGGCAATCACAAGCCACGGAAAGCGTCGCGCCCCCTTGCCGACCGTGATGCGGACCGAGTCGCCCCAGGTCGGCCGGCGGGCCTTGATCGAACTGCCGTCCAGGAATCGCTCGACGTCCACGGCCAGGTCCACTGCCGTCGCGTAGCGCTGCGAAGGCTCCTTCGCCAGCGCACAAAGCAGGATTGCGTCGATGTCCGGCCCCAGTTTCCGCAGAATGCGGGAAGGGCGCTCGGGCGGCGTCTCGGCGATGTGTCGCAGCACCGCGTCGAGGCTGCCCGCCACGGGATAAGGAAAATTCCCCGTTAACGCCTGATACAGGATCACGCCGAGCGAATAAACGTCGCTGCGCGCATCCATTCGCGCCGTGTCCCCGCGCGCCTGCTCCGGACAACCGTAATGCAGCGTGCCCAAAAACTCCTGGCTCAGCGTCAGCGTCGGTACGTCCTGTGCCGCGTCCAGCGGGGCCAGCTTGGCCAGCCCGAAATCCAGAATATGCGGTTCGCCCCGTTCGTCGATCAGAATGTTGCTGGGTTTGAGGTCGCGGTGGATGACGCCGTTTTCATGCGCGTGGTGCACGACCCGGCAAATCTTGGCGAATAACCGAAGAATCCCCTCGGGCGACGATCGCCTCGACTCGATGTAGGCGTCGAATCGATCGCCCCGCACCAGCTCCATGGCGAAGTACCAGCGGCCGGCCGACAGACCACTGTCGTAGATCGTCACGATGTTGGGGTGTTTGAGCTGTGCCAGAATCTGCACTTCGCGCTCGAAGCGCGCACGATCGCCGGGGCTGGCAAATGCGCCTTCCTTGAGAACTTTCAGCGCCACGCGGCGCTTCGTCGACGCCTGGATGGCGTCGTAAACAACCCCCTGGCCCCCGCGGTAGATCTCACCGCGCAGCCGATAGCCTTCAAACGTATCGGGCGGCAACCCCAGGTCGCGCGGCGAATCGTCGCGCGCAGTCGGCGCCGGCCCTGCGCAGGCGGTCTCGTCATCGAGCGGGTCGTACTCCGGCCCGGCGTCGGCGCGTTCTGGATTGCGAGACTCCTCTTCGGCCATGCCCACCCGTCCGTCGCCCACGTCCCCTCGGCATCCGCCGTGTGTCGATAAAATTCGGACTTGATGCGTCTGATCGTACGATTCCCTGCGCAAGGTGTAAATACGTCGGGAGGTTCAAAGTCCGCGACGCACTCGCGGCCGGAACGTTGTATCGATGCCGCGCGCGGCCGTAGGCGTTACAATCACGTGACAGCCGATGAGATCAGGCGCCCGAACAAGCGCCACCGGGGGCACGGCTGCGAAAGGAAGACGGCGTGCTTTTGTCCCGCTACGGCGCTCGCGAGATCGCACTGTGCACGGTGCTCCTCGGCCTGCTGGGCACGGCGGCCTGGCATGTTTCGGTATACGCCGTCGCCGCGTGCGTCCTGTTGTGGCTCGCCTGCCTGGCTTTCTTCCGTGATCCACGTCGCGCGATTCCCGCAACGCCCGGCGCGTTGGTTGCACCGGCTGACGGACACGTAACCGAAATCAGCGAATTGGAGTACCACGACCTGATCGGCGCCCCGGCAACACGCATCGGCGTTTTTCTCAGCGTGTTCGACGTGCACGTGAATCGCGCGCCATGCGGCGGGCGCGTCGTGCGCACCGACTATCAGCCCGGCGAGTTCCTCGATGCGCGTCACGCCGAATCCGGCCAGCGCAACGAGAGCCTGACGCTCGTGATCGAACCCGACGCCAATCTGCCCGGACCGATCGTGGTCCGTCAGGTCGCCGGCCTGATCGCGCGGCGCATCGTTTGCGCGGCTAAGCCGGGCGACCGGCTGACTCGCGGGCAGCGATACGGGATGATCAAATTCGGGTCGCGCACGGAGCTGATCACCCCCCGCGGCCCGAAATGGCGCACGTGTGTGACGATGGGGCAGACGGTTCGCGGGGGCGTCACGATACTTGTGCAATACCAGGCGGCTCGAACCGCCGATGAGAACATACATGAGACTCACGCATCCAGCCGATACGAAGAAGCGGCGGCACGGTGAACGCCGGCTCAAGGCCGTCGCCGTGCTGCCGTCGCTGGCGACGCTCGGCAACCTTGTCTGCGGCTTTGGCGCAATCTACATGTGCGCGCTGTCGATCGCTTCCGGCGGCGGCGATCTCGAAAAGACGACGCTGAGCAACTCGCGGATCGAGCAGTGGTTCCCGACTTACCTGGCCATCGGCGCTTACCTTCTTCTCGGCGCGATGGCCTTCGACGCGCTCGATGGTCGGCTGGCGCGGCTCACACGCAAGACCAGCGATTTTGGCGCGCAGCTCGACTCGATGTCCGACATGGTCAGCTTCGGCGTCGCACCGGCGCTGCTTATGCTTTGCATCGTGCGCCACATGCACTGGGGGACGTCGAGCACGCCGCTGCAAACCCTCTGGTGGCGCGCCGAATGGGCCATGTTCGCCGTCTATGCCTGTTGCGCGGCCATCCGCTTGGCGCGGTTCAATGTCGAGAACGTCGCCGATGAATCCGCCCATCGTTATTTCCGCGGCCTGCCGTCCCCCGGCGCGGCCGCCGTCGTTGTGTCGATGGTGATTCTCCACGAGGAATTCCTGCGAAAGATGTCGCCCGAATGGAAGACGCTCATGCTCCAGGGCGTCGCCCCGCCGCTGACCATGCTCATCGGCCTGCTGATGGTCAGCCGCTTTCGCTATCCACACCTCGTCAACACCGTGCTTCGACTCCGCGGCCGCCGACCCTTGTCGCATGTGATCGTGATGCTGGCGGTCATCGGCGTCGCGTTCCTGCGTCCGCATGCCACTTTCGTCGCGCTGGCGCTCGGCTACGCGCTGATCGGCCCGATTGGTGCGCTGACCGCGCGGAAGCACGCGGCGGCGGCTGAACCCGTGCCGCCCGAAGTCGTCCGACCACCGGCGAAGGCCACTGTCGGCCCGAATTGAGCGTCACCAAATGGCGCTGATTCGATCCGGCGTTACTATGTCCGCATGAGCGACGAATCGACTACCGTTCGGGCACTGCGCGATGCCATCGCCCGTTTCGTGGCCGACCGCGACTGGCAGCAGTTTCACGATCCCAAGAACCTGGCCATGTCGATTTCCATCGAAGCGGCCGAGTTGATGGAGCACTTCCAGTGGCTGCGCAGTGAGCAACTCGACGCCATCCGGTCATCGGAATCGGACATGCGCCTGGTCCGCGAGGAACTGGCCGACATCCTGTGTTACGCGCTCTCGTTCGCCAACGCCCTAGAAATCGACGTTGCCGACGCCGTGCGCGAGAAAATCGCCAAGAACGAACAGAAGTACCCCGCCGATCAGTTCAAGGGACGCTACCGCTGAACACACGTCGTCTCGGCTGATCCGAGCCACAAGCGCAAGCGCCGGGGGTTACCCCCTCCGTCGTAGCGTCACCGCAGATCTGGCGCTTGCGGCTCGGTTCAGTAGGGTCCCCCGTGCTAACCCAAAGCAGATATGACTCCCGTCGTGCGGACGGTTCCGCAACGTTTCCCCGCTCGTAATCTCAGCGGCTCGCAATCGGTCGCCGCCACTTCCGGCCGCAGGCCGACTCCGCCGGTAGCCGGCTAAGGTCGCTCCTCGCCGCCTTTGTCCGGCGCCGACACAAGCGGCCGCGCCAGCCGCCACAGTCTGCGCACCGGAATCGCAAGCGTCACGCTCACTCGACCATCCGCGCCCATCGCAGCCGGCCTCAGTTCGACCGCGCCGTGAAGAAACTCGTCCACCTCGGCTTTCAATTCCGCATGGGACTGCACCAGCGACTCGAGCGTCAGGCCGCGTGACAGTTCCAGGCGATGCGCCGCCTTCAACAGTCGCGCCGTCGCATCCGCCCAAGCCTCGCTCACGGCCTTTTCGTGCATTTGCGTCGCACTCTGATTCGTGTCGCCTGCCACCGCTTCGCCCACGACCGTCAGAAAGTTCGATGCCCAGGCCGGCGCCGCGGCGCCGAATTCGATCAGCAGATCGGCCGGCGGCGCGCCGACACCCATTGCCGAAAGCGCGGCGACGCCATTCAATCGCAACAGCGTGTCGCTGCTGATCGCATCCTCCGTGAGCGCGTGACCGCTGCCGCGCAGCGCCTCGCGCAAGCCTCGCTCGACTTCGCCCAGGCTCATCTCGGCGCGGACAAAACAACGAACGTCCGGCGTGAAACGCGCCGCACTGAACGTGAGCTTCCAGTCTGTCTCCGACAAGGCCCAACCCAGTGCCGGTCGTTCGCCGATCAGGTCCGACACCGTCGCGTCCGCCCCTACCCGCAACCGCCGCAACCGTTCGACCAAAGCCAGTCGTGCATCCAGCCGCGCCGCCGCTTCCGCAAGCTCGCGCGCTTCCGGGGGCAAAGGCGCCCATCCGATTGGCGCCCGAGTCGGGTCGCGCAAACGCGGCGCGGCGCAGCCGCTGACAAGAATCGGCTCGTTCGCGCTGGAATCGAATCGCATCGGACCATCGCCATCGCCCAGCCAACGCCGCAGCGCCGCCGTCAGCTTGCCCTCCGACAGCAGCAGATACACTTCGCACGTGCCGTCTCGATAGTTTCGCAGCGGTCCGGCCCGCGTGCACTCTTCGAGCAGTTCATCGATCCGCTCGAGCGGCGCGCCGCGCGCCGACAACAGTTCATCGACGCGAAACTCCCGCGTCACGCGCTGCCGCGCAATCGCCTGTCGCATTCGGACTCGCGCATCATCCAGCGCGGCCAACTCCAAATCGTCCGTCACGGTAGCGGGCGATGAAGCGGGCGCGGCGTCGCCGCGCGGCGTCAGGCTGCCGAGCATGAGCATGACGACCGTGAAGGGCAGCGCGTCGGTACGCCACGAGATATGAATCGCGCATCCGCACAATCTCATGATGGGTGGCATGGTCAAGCCCTCTCGCCGGCAGACTCAAACATTGCAGAGGAACCCGTCACGCGAGGGCTTGGCCATGTTGAATCCTGTTCGCCGCGAAATGCGTCAAACCGGACAACCCGATTCCGCGTGATTGCGGGGCATGTCGGGTCAACTGACGGGAGAGCCTGCCGGCATTTCCTCAATCGGCGCAAGAATCACGACGCGAGACCGGTCCGGCGTCGACGCCGCCAGCAACATGCCCTGGCTCTCCTGACCGCGCATGGTGCGCGGTGCGAGGTTCGCAACAACCACGATGTTGCGGCCAACCAGCGTCGCCGGATCGTAATAGGCGCGAATACCGGCCACGATCTGCCGCTGCTCGCCGCCGATGTCGATCTTCAGCACCAACAGCTTGTCCGCGTTGGGATGGGGCACGCACTCCACCACGCGCGCAATCCGCAGATCGAGCTTGGCGAAATCGTCGAACGTAATCACGGGTTTGGCTGGCGCATCGCTCATAGTGGCCTCGATCGGTTCTCCGCCGCATCTTCTGCAATACAACCGCCATGACAGAATAGAAGCAAGCCCGCCGGACCACAAGTTACGCAGGCGCGCGAGTCCTGAAACTCGGATTGCTGCATCCGGACCCCGTCCGCCGCTATCATGCGAAGCCGCCGGCCGCAGCGCGCGACCAGCCCGGCCGCGGAGGAATCGGAAATGCCGCAACTTGCGCCACTGTTTCTTATCGCCCTCGGCCTGTTGGCACAGCCCACCGCTTCGCGACCCGCCTCGCCCCTGACCGAAGCCGAGGCGTTGCCTGTCGTCGCCTGGCAGGACGCCGGCGAATACCTCGATCATCGCTGCGTCGTCGTGGGGCAGATCGCCTCGACCCGCAAGCTCGAACGCATCTGCTTCCTCAATTTCGATCCGGCGCCGGAACACCGCCTGGCCGTTGTCATCCGCCAGGAGAACTGGGAGAACTTCCCGCATTCGCCCGATCTGCTGTACCGCGACAAATGGGTGCGCGTCATCGGCCGAATCGGCGAATACCGTGGCAAGCTCGAAATCGTCATCAATGGTCCGAATCAGATCGAAGTGCTGCCCGGACCGCCCGAGGGCGGCATCGCCGCGAGCCGCCCCGCGTCGCAGCCCGCATCGCGTCCGGCGCGCGACACGATCCGCGTGGCCACCTACAACGTCCTCAATCTGTTCGACGCCGAGGACGATCCCTACCGCGACGACGAGGGCACGCGGACCAAGCCGCGCTCGGAACTGGAACGGCTGGCCGCAACCATCCGCCGGCTCGATGCCGACGTGCTGGCGTTGCAGGAAGTCGAAAACCGCTTTTATCTCGAACGCTTCGTCCGCGTGTTGCTCCCCGACATGGGCTATCGACACGTCGTGCATTTCGAGGGCAATGACAACCGCGGCATCGACTGTGCCGTACTGTCGCGCCTGCCGGTCGGCCCCGTAACCTCCTATCGCCACATCCTGTTCGACGGCCCCGGCCGGCGCCCCATGCGCTTCCTGCGCGATCTGCTGCGCGTCCGCATCGAGCCGCCCGACGCCGCGCCGTTCGACGTCTTCGTCGTTCACCTGAAATCCAAAGGCTCCGGCGAATCATCGCACCCCATTCGCCTGGCCGAAGCGCAACAGGTCCGCGCCATCGTCGACGATCTGCTGAGCCACGATCCCCGCGCGCGGTTCGTTCTCTGCGGCGACTTCAACGACGAATGGGACTCGCCGTCGCTGCTGGCGTTGCGCGGCGGCGGCGACACCGAGCTGAAATGCTTCTGGACCGAACTGCCCGACGACAATCGCATCACCTATAACAAGGCGCCCTACCGCTCGATGATCGACTTCATTTTGTGCTCGCCGGCCATGTCGCGTACCTACGTCGCGAATTCCTACACGATTCTGCCCGGCGACGTGGAGTCTTGCGGCTCGGATCACAATCCCGTCGTCGCGGTGTTTCGCATTCGGGAGTAGCCCCCTGTCGGTGTCGCCGCCATGACCGATCCCGCGGAGCTTCAGTCCGATCGCCCCGCCATTCGCATCCGCGGCGCGCGCCAGCACAACCTTCAGAACGTCGACGTCGACATCCCCCGCGATTCACTGACCGTCATCACCGGCCTCAGCGGCTCGGGCAAGAGCAGCCTGGCCTTCGACACGCTTTACGCCGAGGGCCGGCGCAAGTACGTCGAGTCGCTGTCGGTCCACGCGCGGCAGTTCCTCGAACAGATCGCCCGCCCCGACGTCGAGCGCATCGACGGCCTGCCGCCCACGATCGCCATCGGTCAGCAGACCGGCGCGGTCGGGCCGCGCTCGACGGTTGCCACCGCGACCGAAATTCACGACTTTTTGCGCCTGCTGTTTGCGCGCGTCGGCTCGCCTCATTGCCCCCGTTGCGACCGCGCGATTTTCCGGCGCACGCCCACGCAGATCGTCGACGCCGTGGCCGCGCTGCCGAGTGGTGTACGGGCCATGATTCTCGCGCCGCTGGTCTGCGGCGAAATCACACACGCCGACGAACTTTGGGCGCGGATTCTCAAGCAGGGCTTCGTCCGCGTCCGCATCGACGGCGAGGTCCACGAGGCCCGCAACCCGCCAACGCTGACCAGGGGCCGTGCGCATGCCGTCGACGTCATTGTCGACCGGCTGGTCATCAAGCCGGACTTGCGCACGCGCCTGACCGAAAGCGTGGAAACCGCCCTGCGCATCGGGGCGGGTCGCGTGCTCGTATCGCACGAGACGTCGCCGGCCGTCTGGCTGGACGAGCCGTTCAGCGATCGCCATGCCTGCTTCGACTGCGACGTGACGCTCGCGGAGCTTGAACCGCGGCTCTTCTCGTTCAACGCGCCGCACGGCGCCTGCCCCGATTGCAGCGGCCTGGGCGTCCTGCACGAATTCGACGCCGATCTCGTGATTCCAGATCCATCTCGTCCGCTCACCGACGCCGTCGCGCCCTGGACGCGCGGCGGCCGCGGGTTATCGAAAGGCCACGCGAAGCTGCTCGATGCTTTCTGCGTGCGTTTCGGCGTCGCGCCGACGACCGCATTCGAGGCGCTCCCGCAGCGCGTGCGGCGGATTCTGTTGCACGGCACGTCGCCCGACGATCAGCGTCATTTCGGCCACGCATTCGAGGGCGTCGTCCCCAATCTCCAGCGACGCTTTCGCGAGGCCGACAATCCGCTCGTGCGCCGCCGGCTGCGCGCTTTCATGGCCGAGCGACGGTGTCCGACCTGCCGCGGCGACCGGCTTCGGCCCGAGGCGCTCGCCGTTCGCATCAACGGCAACAACATCGCCGCCGTCTGCCGCAAGAACATTGCCGCCGCCGCCGATCTTGTCGGCAAGCTGAGCTTCACCGGTGAAGCAGCCATGATCGCCGCGCCGATCCTGATCGAGCTGCGCGAACGCCTGCGCTTCCTCAACGAAGTCGGCCTGCACTATCTGACGCTCGATCGCCCCACCGCCACGCTGTCCGGCGGCGAGTTGCAGCGCATTCGCCTCGCCACGCAGATCGGCAGCGGCCTCGTCGGCGTCTGCTACGTGCTCGACGAACCGACGATCGGACTGCACGCGCGCGACACCGGGCGGCTGATCGACTCGCTGCGCCGCCTGCGGCAAGCCGGCAACACCGTGGTCGTCGTCGAACACGACGCGGACATGATCCGCGCGGCCGACTGGCTGATTGAGATCGGACCCGGCGCCGGCGCTCACGGCGGCCGGATCGTGGCCGCCGGGCCGCGTGACGTTGTGCTCCGCTCCGAGCAGTCCATCACGGCGCGTTACGTGAATGACTCGGCCTCGCCGCCTCACGCGCGCACGCCGCGCCACGCCACGCGCGGCAACATGCTTCGCGTCGAAGCCGCGCGAGCGAACAATCTAAAAAGCCTCAGCGTAACAATTCCGCTGGGCGTCTTCTGTTGTGTCACCGGCGTCAGCGGCTCGGGCAAGTCGACTCTCGTACACGACGTACTGCTCCGCGCGCTGCGCCGCCGCTTGCGCCTCGGCGGACCTCCGCCCGCGCCGCACGATCGCCTCGTCGGCGGCGACGCGATTCAGCGCATCGTCGAGGTCAGCCAGTCGCCCATCGGCCGCGCCGGCCGGGGCAACGCGGCGACGTTCACCGGCGTCTTCGACTCCATTCGCAGCCTGTTTGCCAAGACGCGCGAGGCCCGCCTGCGCGGCTATGGCGAAAGCCGGTTCAGCTTCAACGTCAAGGGCGGCCGGTGCGAGGCCTGCCGCGGCCACGGCACGCGTCGGATCGAGATGCACTTTCTCCCCGACGTGTCGGTCCCCTGCTTGGAGTGCGGCGGCGCGCGTTTCTCGCGCGAGACGATCGAGATCAAGTATCGCGGCCGCAGCATCGCCGACGTGCTCGAAATGAAAGTTGAAGAGGCCCTCGCATTCTTCGAGAGCTTCAACACGATTCGCTCGCTGCTGTCGGCCCTGAGCGACGTGGGTCTGGGCTATCTGACGCTCGGTCAATCGTCGGCCACGCTTTCGGGCGGCGAAGCCCAGCGCGTGCGGCTGGCTTCCGCCCTGGGAAAGCCGCCACCCGGCCGGACGCTCTTTGTGCTCGACGAACCGACCACCGGCCTGCATTTCGCGGATATTGACCGGCTGCTGTCGGTGCTGCACCGCCTCGTCGAAGTGGGCCACAGCGTGCTGGTCATCGAGCACAATCTGGCGGTGATTCGTCAGGCGGACTGGATCATCGACCTCGGCCCGGAGGGCGGCGATGCGGGGGGACGACTCGTCGCCGAGGGACCGCCGGAAGCGATCGCTGCGTGCGCAGCAAGCCATACCGGGCGCTACTTGCGGCGTGATTGACGCTCGATTGGCGTCGGACTGAACCGAACCGCGACCGTGAGGGAGCGTCGGGCAACCTTCGGATGTTTCGACACGCGCTCCGAGCGCTGGCTGGCCAGCAAGGGCCTATGACGCAGTTTGCTGCTCCCTATCGCCGCCGCCGCGCGATGCTGGTTCGCAATCCTCGCCGATCACCTCAGCCACGCGATACGGCCGCCGGCCTTCCATCTCGAAGTAGATGCGCCAGCCCAGCTCCCCCAGCAATCCCATGCCGACCAGAAGGATCCCCGACAGCAGGCACAACATCCCCGCCACGATCAGCAGCGGCGGCCAGTGCGCGGCGTCACGCATCCATGATCCGACGATCCCGCCGATGATGAACAACGCCGCCACGCCCGCCAGCCGCCACGCCCAGCGTCCGAAGTATCGCATCGCCTGCCCGCGATAGCGCGTGATGAACTGCACCGTGGCGATATCCAGCAGCACGCGGAACGTCCGGTCGAGTCCGTACTTGCTCTTTCCCGCCACGCGCGGGCGGTGGTTCACCTCCATCTCGACGATTCTGGCCCCCTCGGTGTGAACCAGCGCCGGGATAAACCGATGCATCTCGCCGTAGAAGCGCACCCCCTTGATGACCGGCGCGCGAATCAGCTTCAGCGTGCAGCCGTAGTCGTGCAGATGCAGACCCGTCTTCTGCGAGATCAGTGCGTTCGCCTGGCGAGACACCCACGAGCGCAGCCACTTGTCCTGACGCCGCCGGCGCCAGCCGCACACGAGATCGGCCCCTTCTTCCAGCCGCCGCATCATCGTGGGAATCTCGTGCGGGTCGTTCTGCCGATCCCCGTCAAGCAGCGCAATCAGCCCCCCCCGTGCGCGATCGATGCCGGCCGCCAGCGCTGACGTTTGCCCATAGTTGCGGGCCAGGTGCAGCACGATCAGCCGCCGATCGGCTTGCGCCGGCGCGCGCAGCCGATCGAGCGTCGCATCGGTGCTGCCGTCATCGACGAGAATGACTTCAAACGACCGGCCCGTTGCTTCCAGAACGTCGCGCACTTCCTCCCACAGCGGAACGACGTTGTCTTCCTCGTTATACGCACAAATGACCACCGACAACTCCACCTCGCGGTCCGGTGCTGTCGGCTGGGGAGGGACGGACATCGTGGACATCGGCGAAACGGTAGGGCCGCGCCGGGCGCGCGTCAATCAAGTCCGGACAGGGCCGATCGACAACATTCGCGGACGCATTCGGCGTCGAGCGCAACCATCACCGACGATGCGGACGCGACGCCCGGTAATCGAAAATGTGAACAGGCGGGAAAGCGGATAAAAAAACCGGGCTTGTATTTGCCAGCCCGGTGTCATGTTTCGTACTGTTGAATCGTGACAGAGTCGAATCGCCACGCCGCCCTGCGCATTCCCCAAGCGCGTCGCGGCGTCGCAGGAGTTGTCCCATGAATCTCCGAGCCTTGCGGGTGTCTCGCACGCCCCTCCATCGGCTTTGGAACGATGACGAAGCCGCCGCCGCGGTCGAGGCCGCGGTTGTCCTGGCGATTCTCTGCATCGGCGTCATTGGGGCGATTAGCGCGCTGGGGTCCAAGAGCCGCGATGTCTGGCAGTTCGTCGCGGACACGCTCGCTCAGGCCACCGGTTCCTGATGGCCGCCACGCCCGATGGCTCCTCGTACTGCGTTTCCTGATTACCGAAACGTCCGGGAGAAGCTACACCATTTCGTGCGAGGCAACGTCAAACCCTCGCACGACAAGCCTCGTTGTTTCGCGAGGTATTGGC
The DNA here is from genome assembly GCA_011525745.1 of Planctomycetaceae bacterium. Classification (GTDB taxonomy): domain Bacteria; phylum Planctomycetota; class Phycisphaerae; order UBA1845; family UTPLA1; genus PLA4. Next base: position 16,348 of record WYBU01000019.1, read on the forward strand.
GTCCCGCCCGTCCACAAGTGGCACGGCCCCCGCCTTCGCAGGGCGCAGCCTGCGCGCATGAGAATGGGCCGCACAACGAAACGCGCATGTATGTAAGCGTGTGGCGTCCATCGGAAGAGAAGCCTTTCCGCGCAGAATACGCACCTCCCCATCACGGCGTAAACGCTTATTGACGTGCGCGTCTCGCCTCCCGCGCGGCACGGGCTTCCAGCTTGTGTTGTGCCCTGCTCCGCGCTAACACGCCAATGGGCATCCGTTTTTTCTGATTGGCTCTGATAGATGCAGTACACACGAACTCCACACTCACCACGGCATGAATGAGTCGAGTCCTTCCCGGCAGAACAGCCCCAGCGCCAGACCCTTTTCGCCCGCGAACAATTCCATCAGCCGCACCGCCGGCCCGCCGATGATCATCCGTATGATCGGCACACCGAATACCGGCCCGCTCACCAGCAGCGCGATGAGTACGAAAACGCCCAGGTGCTGCCGCTCGATGAACCGTTGCCGGGCTTCGCCCTTCAGCGTCTCGCGAAACAGGTGATGCCCGTCCAGCGGATACAACGGAATGAGATTGAACAAGCACAAAAAAGTGTTCATGAACATGAACATCGTCAGCGAGCCGTAAAGCCACGTCACAAACGTCGGCCCGCGCGGACCGCTCATTGCGCCGAGATCCGGCAGTACGCCCAATGCCGGCAATGCCCGCAACAGCAGCCCGGCGATCAGCGCCAAACCCAGATTTGACGCCGGGCCGGCCGCGACCGTGATCATCGTTCCCCGCGACGCATTGCGAAAGTTCCGCGGGTCGAACGGAACCGGCCGCGCCCAGCCGACCGGGCCGATAAACAGCGCGATCGTCCCGATGGGGTCCAGGTGCATGAGCGGGTTGAGCGTGCAGCGCCCCTCGCGCTTGGCGGTGTGATCCCCCAGCAACTCGGCGCTGTAGGCGTGCCAGAACTCATGAACCGTCAGCGACAGCGCAATCAGCGGCGCCAGCACGATGAAGCCGACGAGCGATTGGGGGGTTAAATCGAGAAACGCGAGCAAGAGGTTCCCGTCCGTTCCGTTAAAGTCCATAATGTCGGCATAGCCTAGGCCGGTTCGGCGCTCATTACCAACGCCGATTCCGTCCACGCGAATGCCGCTGGAAGTGTGGAGACGCCTCATGCAACGATCAACAAGTTCGATGGGATTGCTGGCTGCCCTGCCGTTCGCGTTGGGATTGGCCATAAGCGGCGTTGCGACCGCCCAGGAAGCCAATGAACGCGACACGCAATCGAAACGCCCGTCGGATGCGGCGACGCCCCGGCAGCCCGCTCCCACCGATGCGGGCTTCTGGCCTACGCCGCGCATGATGGAGCTGTTCCTCGAACGCGGCGCGGAGGACATCGCGCGACAGCATTCCTTGAACGACGAGCAAAAGGCGTGGCTGATCGACGACATGAAACAACGTTGGCCCGCCTTCATGAACCGCCATCGCACCGTCATCCAACCGTTGATGAACGAAATGATCGAGCAGGGCATGTCCGAGCAGGCGCCCACCGCCGAGCAGGCCGCGCGCTGGGCCACGGCGGCGCTGCCGGTATTCGAGGATGTCAAGAAGGAAATCGACGCCGGCGTGGTTGAGTTCCGAAAGATTCTCAACGAAGAGCAGCGCGAAATCCTCAAGTCCGAAATGACCAAGCTCAACATGGGTTATTCGTTCCTGACGACCCGCGCCAAGGAGTGGAAGGAGGGCCGCTTTAACCCGTCCGAATGGCCCGGCGGCCGACGCCGCGGTCGCAATCGAGATCGAGATCGCAACCGCAATCGCGATGCCACGGCCAGTGCGCCTTCAGCACCGGCCGAGGAAGCCGCCGTCGCTTTCGCCGCCGATCCCAAGGACGAATGGACACGCTACGTTGAACAATTCATTGCAGCCTACGGGCTGGTCGATGGACAGCGGCTGACGGCCGAGTCGATTCTCAAGGACATGAAAGAAAGGACCGCGCCGCTGTTCTCCGAATACGCGCGCGTGACCGACGAGCTTAAGTCCGGCGGCGCGGGGGATGTCGAGCGCCTTCGACAAAAGCACAACGAGCTGCGCAACGCGCTGGACGGCCGTTTTTCCGAACTCAAGCAGCGGCTCGACGCCGTGCTGACGTCGGCCCAGCGGGCGCGCGGCACGCTGAGCACGCGCCCCGCCGCGGAATCCTCCGGCGGGTAATGCTTCCATGTCGCGTGGGCGGGCAAACGCAGGTGGCACAGCGGCCGCGGCTGTGAATGGGGCATTGTCGCGTTACGAGACGCGCACATGAGCAGGCGTTGGCCTGCCATCGCAGGTCAAGGAACCGCACGAGTCATGCGCGTGCCGCCCTCAAAGCGTTTGCGCTTTCTCACGTGCGAGTCCCGTTTGCACGTCGCGCTGGTCGCTTCACGGTCGCATACGGCTCTGATCAGTCCGCACGCTCCGTTGTATGATGCACCGGGTTCGCCCCCGGCTTGTTTTCAACGGGCTTGCGATGAACGAACCGCCCTTACCGCACGCAATACAGAATCGTACCGTCACGCGCCGCCGCCGCTGGTTGCGCATCGGCCTGCCGCTACTGCTCTTATTGCTCGTCTCCGCCTACGCCACGCTTCCTTACTGGCTGCCGCGCAACTGGTTGCGTGAGCGCATCGCCCATGACCTGACGATGCTGCTCGACTGCCCCGTCCGCGTCGGCGATCTGTCGCTCGACTGGCGCGATGGCGTCGTGCTGCGCGACATCGTCATCGCCGATGCCGCCACGCGCGGCGGCCGCCTGTTGCACATCGAGCGCGTCCGCTGCGGTCTCACGCCGCTGCGATGGGCCGCCGGCCGCGGCCTCGACCGCCTGGAACTGTTGCGACCGTCCGTCTTTGTTCAGATCAACGAGGACGGCCGCCTGAACCTTGCATCGATCGAGCCGGACCAGGGGAACCCCGCTACGCACCGCTGGCTGGTGCGCGATGCCGTCGTTCATATCATCAACGTGAGCGACGCCGTCACGCCGGCCGTCTCGATCGGCAATCTGGAGCTGACCCTCGACGCGGTCACGGGCAAGGCCAAGGTCGAGTTGTCGGAAGGCCGCCTGGTGCGCGACGTGACCGTGGCCACGCCGCAGGGCGTCTGGTCCGCCGCCGCGAATCTTGTCATTCCCACCACAGGGACCATGACTGCGACCACGACTCGGCCCGCTGAATCTCCGTTTCACGGCGAGCTGGCCTTTCGCTGGCAGGATGTGGATCTCGCTTCGATTCCGTTTCACTGGTGGCCCGACGCGGCTGGAATTCGACTGCGCGGCCGGTGCTCCGGCGAAATTCACGGCACGGCCCGCGGCGATCTGGCGCAGTCGTTCGAGCTGACGCTTCAAGCCCGAGAAGTCGTCTGGTCGCGACAGACGAACGACGCCGAAGAGCAACGGCTCGACCTTGTGCGCGTGGCCGCCGCCGGGCGATTCAGCCCGACGGAGGAGGTGCTGGCGCTCTCACGCTTTCGCCTCGAACTCCCGGGTGCGACGATTCGCGACCGCGCCGAGCCGCTCGAAGCCGGTACCGCCGCGGCCGAACCATTCGAATGGGCGCGGCGCGGCGAAACGCCCGTGCTACTTCGCGCTGCGGTCGACGTGACCGACGCGGAGCGCATTCCGCCCGCATGGTTGGCCGCCGGATGGCCCGCCGGCGCGCGACTGGGCGGCGCAGTGCGCATCGACCTCGACTGGCGTTCGACGCGCCGCTTCGATCGCTTGACCTTTCACGCCGAAGGCCGCAACGCCTTGCTGGATGTTCCCGATCGATTACGCATCGACGGTACGCTCCCGCTACGGGTCGGCGGCGCTGTTACGTTTGACTGGCCGCGCGCCTCATTCTTCGCGCAGGACCTGACCGCCGTTGTCGGCGCTTCGTATCTCGGCCTCTCGGCCGAGGGGCCGCTGTTGCGTGAAGGATGGATGTCGCTTTCCGCCATCACCGGCAAGACGCTGCCCGCCATGAGCGATCCGAATTCATCACCCGGGCTACCGCGTCCGGTCCACGTGTCGCTGAAGTTAACGACTTCCGACGCCGCGCAAGCGCTGGACGTTTTCCCCTGGCTGCGCCGAGAGCTACAGGCCCGATCGCCGCCTGTCGCAATCGCGGCATCCGGCCCGATGAGCGTTGCGTGTGACATTCGACCCACGCAGCGCGGCGCCCGATTCGATGCCGCCCTCACGGCCGATGGGACTTCGGCAATTCAGATCGGCGATCTATTCACCAAGCCGGCCGGTCGCCCACTGAACCTGCGCGCCGGACTCGATCTGTCTTCATCCGATGAGGAATCGCCGACCTGGTACGCCGATGACGCCATTCTGTCGGCGAGTTGTGGCGACGCACATGCGCCACGAATCTCAGCCGACGCGCAGGCCAGTTGGACCTCCCATGAGTCCCCATCCGGGTCCGAACCCGGTGAGCTTGTCCTGCAATGCGACTGGACGCTGGCCGGCATCGAAGATTGGCTCGCCTCGTCGCCGGCCGCGCAGCGATTGTTGGCGAACGCCGTTGCGAGCGACGTTGAATTGGCAGGCGAGGTCGCGGCACGTATGGTGGCTCAACTATCAATTTGTAATGTCGATTCTGAACCGTATTTAACGGGCGGGCACGCATCGGTCATCGTCAACGCAGAGCAGTTGCACGGCCGGGTCGGCGAAGTCTGGCACAAGCCGCCTGGGGAATCCGCCGCGATCAGTGCGAAGATTCGCCTCGCTCGCAACGTGCCCAACCACGTGGAGTCGGTCGAGGCGCTTGCTCATGTTCCCTTCGCCACGCTGTACACGGCCGGCAGGGTCACTGAGGATCAATCCGCAATAGAGGTCACCGGCGGCGTTTACGATTGGAACGCGCTATTGGCGCATAGTCCGCTGATGCGCAGCGTGATCGGGTCAAACGAACTCGACGGCTCAGCGTTGGTTGATGTATCCATCGAGCGGGATCGCGATGCGACGAGTTACACCTTCGATCTCGACGCGACCGAGTCGGCTATATACGTTCCGTCCGCCGCGCCCCTGCCGAGGGTTGCCGGTAACGAGCCGACAACGGCCAATCTCGACGAAACGACGGGATCAGCATCACTGGCGGAATCAGCCTCGGTCGCTCGCCCCCTGTTCGCTAAGCGCCGCGGCGTACCGCTGACGCTGAGCGGCGGCCTCCTCGTCCGCCCGCCGCGGATCGAGGAGGATTCATCGCGATCGCGATGGGTCCTCATCCGGCCGGGCGTGCTGCAACTGGGCCAGTCAAGCGTCGAAATAGCCGATGGTTCGGCGCGATTCGACGAAGCGGTTCCGGCGGCCCGGCCGCGCGGATCGGATCCGATTTCACGGTTGCGTGGCTGGTTGCATGCGTTAAAAAACGCGGATGTGGCGGCGAACATCCGCTGCGACCTGACGCACGACGACGGTCTCGAAATTCCCCAGTTGCAGCGCCTCTTGGCGCCGTACGAAGTAAGTGGTCTCCTCACGGCGCAGGTCGTTCTGTCGGCCCGTCACGATTCGGCGCGCTGTGTGGCGGCGATGAACGCCGACTTGATTTCCGCGACTGCGCCGGATGTGTACGTCAAGCCCGCGGGCGACCGCCTCCGCGCTTCGTGGGACGTAACGCTTCAACGACGCGCGCATCAAACACATGAAATCCGTGGCGCAATCTCCGCTGCCACCGACGCGGACGGCGAAGTCGATCCGCCGGCGGCAGTCGACGCTCACGGATTGACCGTGCATGATTTCGTCATTGATGCGCCGCCGCTTTCGATGCGACTTCGCGGCGCCGCCACGCGCGAACCCGATGCCGATTCGGCGCCGGCCACGCGCAGCGCCCTGTCCTGGAGCGCCGACGCCGCAATCGACGTAACCGATCTGGCCGAAGCCGCGGATGGATGGGCACTGCCCACTCTGCACCCCCGACGGGGCGGCTTTCATGCGCGGCTGACCGCCTGCGGCGACCGGAACCAAGTACGCCTCGACGACTTTCGCCTGGAATTCAACGACGCTTGTTTCGCGCCCGATGCGGCCGAATCCCCCGAGCACGATCTGTGCCTCGACGGCGACCTCGCCATCACGCCCGGTGTCATTCGATCGAACAACTTGGGCCTTCGCCTCGGTGAGGCCGACGTAAGGCTCGCTCTGGACATTGCCGCTGCCGGTGCGCGGTTCACCAACGGCGTGACCGGTACGTTTCTCGCAACGTCGCGTTACGCGGATACCGGGCGTCTCATGCCGCGCGTGCAGGTCTGGCACAACGCCCTGCTTCGCCTGCAACGCCAGTTCTCAGGCGAGCGAACGTCGCGAACCCCGGCGGATGCTCCGCCGCGCACCGCCCTGCCGAATGCACTGCTGCGGTTCGCCGGCGCCAGCGACCTGGCCGGGCAGGTTCACGTCCGCGACGCCGTCATTCCCCATCTGGCCGGCGCAGGGCCGTTTGCGGCGCACGAGTTGGTTCTCGAACCCGCGTTGCGGCGCGGACGCTTCGAACTGCCGTTCCGTACGGCCGTCAACGGCGGCGTCGTCACCGGTCGCATCGACTGCACGCTCGATCGGCCCAATCCGTGGTTCGACCTGGCCTACGAAGCCCGCGACCTGTCGAGCGAGCCGAACACACGCCCGCTGGTCGAGGCTTTCTTCCCCGGCCTGACCGTCGAAGGCCCCATCACGCTGATCGACGCCACACACCAGCGTCTCTTCGACGAGCCGGGCGTGCCGAATCCGGCGCTGGGCAGCGGCGAAATGATCCTCGGCCGTGGCGCCGTCGTCGGCCGCGCCGCCCCGCTGGCCGTCACGCGCATCTTCCCCGGCCTGAACCTGACGCGCTTCGATTTTACGCGCATGCACAACCGCTTCGAAAAACAGCCCGACGGTCGCATGGACAATCAGATGGTGTTCTACGGCGCGAACTATCACATGTACGTGGACGGCGCGTCCTTCGCCGACGGTCGCATCCGCTACGAAGTCGGCATCGATCTCTACGCCAACCTCATCCCGACGCTGTCCAACAAGGGGCAAGGGCGCATCGCCATCTTCATCAAGACCGGCCGGCGCGGGCCGAACAATACGTTGCTCGACGAAACCGTCAGTTACCTGCGGCCGGATCAGTTGCTGGCCAAGATCCTCAGTGACAACGTACTCACGCAGACGTACCACGTCGTCACAGACAAATTGCGATGATGCGCCATGCCGGAGAAGCAACATGGCCAAACCCATGCGTGCAGTGCGGCGCCTTGCAGCGAACCGCCGACCGCAAGGGCCTGGCCACGTTGTGTTGCGCCGACCTGTAAAGGCAGAGCCAAATGAAGAGTGCTTCGCTCACGGTTCCCACATCTGAGATTTCAAATCTGAAATATCAAGTCTCAAATCACGCATCTCCTGCTCGGCAACTCTTCGCGCCCTTCGCGCCGCTGCGTGCGGCCTGCTGTTTCGACGTTTTGACTTTTCCACGTCGCGCGTCGTGGCTTTTCCCCGCTCGCCGCTTACTTCTTCCGCGTGTACGTGATGTCGACCGGCTTGTATCCGTCCCCGGCATGCAGGTCGTAAATCTCGAACACGAACTTGTCCTCGCTCACCACGCGCGTTACGTACTTCACGTACCGCCCGACCACGTTCAGCATCGGCTCGTCCATCTCGCCGTAATACGTGAACACCTTGCCCTCCGGATCGGCCGCTCCCTTCATCACCAGCATCTGCGTACCCATCGTATCGGCCCAGTTGGCCACATACATGTTGCGCAGGTTGTCGTAGCCGGTCATGCCGGACCCCTCGAACGGCACGGTTTTCATCGCGCCGGTCATGTCGGGCAGCAGCGTCTCGCCCTTGTGTTCCTGCAGCAAGAATCGCTTGCCGAGCACCCATTTGAATTCCGACGTCCCTTTCGACTCGGCCGGCGGCGCGCCGGGTCCGCCCATGTACATCCGCGTGGTCGTTTCCCATGTGCCGACGAAACGATCGAGCATGGCGTGATGCTTGCCCGGCTTCATCGACTCCGTCCACTTCTTCATTCCCTCCATCATCATCTTCATCTGCTCGGGGTCCGGCATCTGCGGCTGCTGACCGGCCTTGGGCTTCGTTTCGTCCTGAAACGACCAGGCGCTGGTGGCGAGAAGCACGGTGGCGGCGCAGACGGCCGCGGCTGCAACTGCAAATCGACGGTTCATTTGAACACTCCTGAAAGGGTATGGTTTCCCGCACCGTCAGCGTAGACGGCGCGCTTTGGTTCCGAAAAAAAAGAGATACGGGCGCGGCGCTTCGCAAAGCGTCTTTCCCGACGACGTGTCGCCCGAGCGCCATCGAATCGCCGCGCCGCAACAAAAAAGGCCCCGCGCCGAGGTCGGTCGCGGAGCCTGTTTACGATCATTCGTGTCTACTTCGATCGCGTGTAATTCAGCGTCATGCAGGTGAATTCCTTGCCGTCCGGGCCGGGACCGGACATTTCCATCGAATAGCGATCGTTGCCCTGGATGCGATAGGTCGTCTTCATCCAGGTTTCCTTGCCGTCCTGCATCGGGTCGGGAAACTTGCCCATGAACGTGATCGTCTTGCCGTTGGCGTCGCATTCGCCCGTCGCGTGCATGATCATCGTGCTCATGTTGTCCATCCAGATCGATACGTACTTTTTCTGGAAGTTGTCGTAGCCCATGACGCCAAAACCTTCAAAAGGCGTCGGCATTCCCGGCATCGGATCGCCGGAGACCTTCGTCGCCACGAACCGATCGCCCAGCATCCACTCCGTCGTGCACTCGCTTTTCGACTCCTCCCACGGGGCGTCCGGCACGAATCGGAAGCGCCCCTGGCAGGTCCACTTGCCCACGAGCGGCTTCAGGTGTGAATGAAACTCGCCAGGGGCCGCGTACTTGGCGCACTCTTCCATCATTTTCTTCATCATGTCGTCGCCGGCCGGTTGCCCGGCGCCCGCCTTCGGCTTGTCATCCTGCGCCACGATCGGCATCGCCACGGCCACCATACACGCCACGATGCTACCCAGCACCAGCACCTTCTTCATCGGACGCTCCTTTCTGAAATCGCCATTTGATATGTGATCCCGCGCGCAGGCACACCGCCGCGCGTTCGGGGAGGTCTCCGAAATGGATGACCAGCGACCGGCCCGCCGCAAGTCCCGTAACAGGTTAACGCGTCAAAGAGATGATTACCAGTACCCGTCAGGCGGCCGTAGCACCGCCGCCGATGATGGCGCCTATCAGATTCTGGAACTCTTGTGATGACAAGAGGTTAATGAACGAATCAGCGGTCGCCAGCCCGAGCGGAATGACGATGTTGAAACTGAAATTCGGGCCGAGCCAGTCCAGCGGATTGCATCCGCCGCAAAGGATCGGAATGACCATGACGCTGCCGATCAACTTGGCCGTACGCCTGGGACAAGGTGGTTGAGCTGATTGCGTCGGCATAGGTGATCCCTTCTTTGGTCATGCGCCGCCTGGCGCGCCCGGACGCGCGCCGCATTATCATATATCGGCACCGGGGCGAGCCGGCTCCGCAAGTCGGGAACCGATACTCGACGACCCATCGTGCCGAATACCCTGAAAGGCGCCGGGGAAGAGGATCAATTGATTTCACCACGAACGATCACGGCAACGGCAAACCGCACGGCGGTCCAAGTGACCGTGTCCACCGGGGCGACGCCGAGCAGCAGTTTGCCCGCGGATGCCCAGCGGCATCCGACGGCCCGGGCGCGCCTGACGCAGCTCACGCTTGCCTTGTACGTGCTGGTGCTTTTCGCGTGGCTCTGGCCGCATGACCGGGACGCGACATCCTCCGTTTACCTGCTTGTCTCCTGGGCGGCGTTCATGCTCCGGACGTTTCTTCTCCCGATTGGAGTCGTCGTCGGATTGTTGGCCCTCGTCGCGCTGCGTCGGCGGCTTCGCGGTCCGGCGTTGGCGCTTGGCCTGCTGCTGTTACCGACGATCGGATCGGAAGCGCGACACTTCAGCGCAGGTGCGGCAGCGCCCCGCCTGCCCGGTGACGCGCTGACGCTGATGACCGTCAATCTCTGGGAATACAACGCAAGCCCGCGGCGACTGGCCGAGTCGATGCTTGCGGCCGATGCCGAAGTACTGCTGATCCAGGAATTCACGCCCGCATGGCAGCGCGTCATTCTGGAGACTCTGGGCGACCGCTATCCGCATCGCGCCTGGACCAAGCGGTGCGACGCCTTCGGCATGGCCGTCCTTTCAAAGCGGCCGTTCGTCGAGCCGGTGCGCAGCGATTTCACGCCGGGCAGCCACGACATCCCGCAGATGCGCGCCGTGGTAGAGGTCGACGCTCGTCGCGTGGTAATCTACAACATTCATCTCGCCCCGCCGCGCCGGCTCAGCTTCTTCGCGACGCAAAATCGCCAGTTTGCCGCGCTGCTTGACTTGTTCGCGCGCGAGAACGATCCGCTCATCGTCGGCGGCGACTGGAATTTCAGTGACATCGCCGATCACGCATTCCGGATGAAATCCGCCGGCTTTACCGATACATGGGCACAGGCCGGCGCGGGCCGCGGCGCGACGTGGCCGGGCGATTGCGGCTGGTTCCGACGGCTGGCCGGCTTACGGATCGATCACATCTTCCTCAACGGCGGCCTGGTCTGCGCCGAGGTGCGGACGACCGAGGCCTGCGGCTCTGATCATGTGCCCATGATCGCGCGCATTGGATTTGCGAAAGAGTCAAGCGCTCGACGACGTACCGGACCTCCCTACGACGACAGCCGCATCGCCATCGACAGGCGCTCGCTGACGTTGGCCCAGTCGATCACGTTCCAGAAGGCGGTGACGTACGCCGCGCGGTTGTTCTGATACTTCAGATAGTACGCGTGCTCCCAAACGTCCAGGACGAGCAGGGGCACGCAACCGAACATCGTCAGATTCTGGTGTTTCTCGGCGCCCAGCACGATCAGCCTGCCGCTGAGCGGCTCCCATGCCAGAATGCCCCAGCCGCTGCCCTGCACCCGCCCCGACGCCGTGTTGAACTGCGCCTGAAAGCCGCCAAAGTTGCCGAAGTCGCGCTCGATAATCTTCGCCAGCTCACCGCGCGGCTCGCCCCCGCCGCCCTTCTTCATGTTGGTCCAGAACACGACGTGCAGCACGTGCCCCGATCCGTTGAACGCCAACGAATCGGTTAAGTCGCGCACCTTGGCCAGGTCCTCCGGCGACCCGCCCTTGCGCGCCGCGGCCAGACCGGCGATCGCCGCGTTGAGGCCCTTGACGTAGGCGTCGTGGTGCTTGTCGTGATGCAGCGTCATCGTCTGTGCGTCTATGTGCGGTTCCAGCGCGTCATACGCATAGGGCAGCGGCGGCAGCGCGTACTCTTTCGGCATGCCCTGACCCGCCGGCGTGTCCTGGGCGAAGGACTCGTCGGGCGTTAACCCGATCCAGCCGCCGGCGGCCGCCAGCGTCCCCAGCGTTCCGAGCATCTGACGACGAGAAGGTTGCGACGACATGATGAGATCCTCCGATTACCCAGCCATGCTGAATGAAGCCGCGGGTACGACGCAACTTACCGTACGTCGCCGCGCGGCGCAGGTCAAGCCGCGCCTTGTTTTTGGGTGGCACGGTCAAGCGGCCCGCGAACATCGCAGCGAATCACTCACGACTCGTGACTTCGCGTCGCTTGGCCGTGCGACAGGCGCCATGCCGGCGCTGAACGGTCTGGCCAACCGATGCCCCTTTCTTTTTGTGGAATACGCACCGGGCGAATAGAATAAGCAGATGCGCCCCCATCCTCGCCTCCTCCTCGCGCTCGTTCTGTTCGCAACCGCCCACGCGACGGCGCTGCCGCCGAAACCCGCCACGCAATCCGCCGGCGACGGCGTCGACTCGTTTCGCCGCATCGAGCGCGCTGCCCTGATCAAGCACGTCGAGTACCTTGCCTCGCCCGAAATGCGCGGTCGCGACCTCGGTTCGCCCGAAGAGAAGCGCGCCGCCGAGTACATCCGCCTTGAGTTGGCGCTCGCCGGCCTGCGACCGCCGCCTGGTTGGACCTCGCCGATTCAGGAGTTTCGCACGCGCCGCGGGCAGGATGCACAGAACGTCGTCTTTGCGCTGCCCGCTCGCAACGGCCCGACGGCCGATGAGTGGATCGTCATCGGCGCGCACTTCGATCATCTGGGCGTGCGACACGAGCGCGTTTATCCCGGCGCGGATGACAACGCCTCGGGCGCCGCCGGCGTCCTCGAAATCGCCAAGGCGTTCGCCGCGCGGCGGCCGGCGCCGGCGCGCTCGCTGCTGTTCTGCTTTTTCACCGGCGAAGAGCGCGGTTTCGTCGGCTCATCGCATCTCGTGAACCATCTGCCCGTTCCCCAGTCGGCCGTCGTCGCCATGCTCAACGCCGACATGATCAGCCGCGACGACTCACGCACGATTCACATCGTCGGTACCGAAACGGCGGAGCTGTTCCGATCGGCGGTCGTGCGGGCCAACGAGGGCATCGGTCTGACTTTGAAGTACGATCATCCCGAGTGGCTCTATCAGAGCGATCACCTGGTGTTCTATCGCAAGCGCATCCCCATCCTTTATTTCGGCGTGGAGGACCACGTCGACTACCATCAGCCCGGCGACACGGCGGACAAAATCAACGCCGACGAAATTGAGTCGGTCGCGCGCCTGATCTACCGCACGGCGGACCTGCTGGCCGAGTCGCCGCAGCGCCCGACGTGGGCCGGACCGATCGACATGGGACGCCCCGCATCGCGGCCGGCGGCCGCGATGCAAGAAAAGAAAGAGCAGAGCCGGCGAGAGTAGAGCGGAAACTTGGCTCGCCGCGAAGCACTGTTGCACATGGTGGCCGCCGGCATTCCGCACATCTTCTTCGTTTCGACGTTTCGACTCTTAGACGCTTTACGTTTCGACTCCCCCCGCTAAATGCCTTCGTCCGACTCCTCCTCCTCCTCCGGGGCATCATCGCCGTCGTCGTCACCGAGGTAGCCCAGCGACTTCAGCGCGTTGCGCGTCTTGGCGTCGAGCGTGATTTCCGGCCGGGTGATTTCCATCGGCGCGATCGCCAGCAGCGCCGTGCGCAGCTCATTAAGCAGGTTCGGGCGATCGTTCGCCAGGTTTCGTTTCTCGCCGGGATCCTCCTGCAAATCGTACAGCTCCGGTCCGCGGCCCGGCTTGTAGAACAGCGCCTTGTGCTCTCCCCGCACCACGGCGCAGACCGGCCAGCGCGTCGCTATGCCGGACGCCGTGCGTCGCGCGACGATGACCGGCGGCTGCTCCGGCGGCGTCGGGTCCAGGGGCAGTGGCGGCAACGTATTGGGAAAGGGATCGTGACCTGCAAGCTCCAGCAGCGTCGCGCCGACCGAGCCGATGCTGACCGGACGTTCGATAACGCTCGGCAGCAGGTGCGCGTCCCAGCGCAGCACGAGCGGCACGTGCAGCACGCCCTGGTAAAGCGATCGGTCGTGCTCGCAGAAGTTGCCGCGGTCGAACAACTCCTCGCCGTGATCGGCCACGATGCACGACAACACGCCGCGCGTCGACCGATTCAGAACGGCCTCGAACAACCGCTGGAGATGCCCGTCGGTTTGTCTCAGCTCTCGGCGGTAGACGCCGCGGATCCGGGCCTTGGTTTCCTCATCGACCGGCCGCGCCGACGAAAGGATCTCGCCCAGTTCTCGTCGGCGAACGTGCTGCTCGCGCGGCAGATCTTCCGGATCGTACGGCGCGTGGGGATCGAACAGATGCACCCAAAGAAACATCGGGACTTCCCACTGACGCTTTCCCAGCCAGTCCAGGGCGGCGTCAATCGTCTTTCGGCCGCCCCGCTGAAGGTTGACATTGCGGTATTGCGGATCCCCCGCGTCGTCGAAGTGCGAAAAGCCGATGGCAAAGCCGTAACCCTTGCGCAGCGGCACGGCTGAGACGAAAGCGGCGGTCTCGTACCCGGACTTGAACAGCCCCAACGGCAGCCGCGCGGGATAATCGAAAGGCTCGCAGTTTCGCAGCACCCCATGCTGATGCGGCTGAAGGCCGGTGAGGATCGAGGCGTGCGACGGGCCGGTTTCCGACGACATGGCCAAGGCACGAGTGTAGCGAATGCCGCTGCGCGCGAACTGGCACAGAAACGGCATGGTCTCGTCGTCGGCGTAGTCGGCGCGGGTGGTGTCGAGCGTCACGAGCACGATGTCGGGCGCGGACAGCGGGCGGCGCGTCGGCCGCGAAGGGCGTGGCCGCTGGATGCTGGGAATCGGCTTGCTCGCGGGCGCCGGCTGTGCGTCGCCCCGCGGCTGCTGAATGGTGGCCGTGACTTCGACGTCGTCGCCGGTGGCCGCCTCGCCGCGCTCGCGACAGCCGCCGTTGAAGGTTGCTGCGAACAGGAAAACCAGCGTCGCCGCCGCGCGCAGCCGACGCAGCCGCCTTGACGCGAGAGTCGCCGACGGAATTCGCAGGTTTTCAATAGGACGGCAGGCGTTCCCCCATCGCATGATGATTTCAATATAACAGCTCGCGGGGGAGATTTCGAGCGTTCAGCGTAAAATGTGCCATGTGAGACAGCGCGATCTCACCACAAAGCGGCGGGCCACGCCGCTTCAGCCCGGCGGCTTTCCGGAGGCCGGGTTGCGAAAATAGTCGGCCATCCGCGTCGCTTCGTGCTCGGTGTCGAATCCAGAAAAGCAAAAATTCGTACGTATCGCCGCATTTATCGTGGCAGATTGGTGGATGGTTCCGTCTACACAAATCGCCAATCGCTCGCCCATGTGGGACATGGTCCAAGTCACCATCCGGTCGCCCCCTTGTTCCGAGGCCACAAGTACGACGACAAAGCCTTCCTCGTCCGCTGCTTTTTCGACCCTTATCTTGCGTGTATCCAGATCGAGCCAGTTGACGATCGGATCGCGCGTACGATACCAGGTGCGCCCATCGCGGTCGCGGATCTCCAGATCGTATTCCTTCGACGGACTATCGCGCACACCCACGACTTCGAGCAACGTCGCCAGAGCGGCCGGAGATGTCGCCGGCGGATACACCCGGTATATGACCTGTTTCTTGCAGGCCGTGACTACCACGCATGCGGCGCTCGCCAGCACGACGCAAAGCGGCACGGCGCGTGAACGCTTTGAATTGCCGTTTCGACTTTTCGACGTATCAACGCTTATTGTCGCGTTCATGCTAAGCGACCCTTCCCGCAAAACCGCACGCTACCACGTCACGCGCACGAACGTGGCGCGGCGGCGGTCCTTGGTGACGCCGGGAAATTTCAGGACCTGATTGTGCATGGCGACATAGACGCCGGGCGGGGCGAGGCGGCAGGCGAGCAGGGCCTCGATGACGTTCTGGAATGCGTCGGTGTCGCGGAATTCGTACGGGCGCATCGCGCCGGTCAGGACGACCGGGCGGTCGAGGTCGGGCAGGCCGTGGTACAATACGTCGCCGGTCAGCGACAGCGTGTCGGTGCCGTGCACGACGACGACCGCGTCGGCGGTTTTCAACGCCTCGCGGACGGCGACCAGAATGATCTGGCGGTCCTCGGTCGTCATGTCGAGCGAGTCCTTGTTCATCACGCTGACGTGGTCGACGTGCAGCGATGGCAGCCGCAGCCGGCGCAACACCTCGCCCAGCACCGAGCCGGTGTTGCGCAGAGAGCCGTCGTATTCGTCGAAAGTTTTTTCGATCGTGCCGCCGGTGCCGAGGATGGCGACGCGCAGCGGGCGGTCGAATGGAGTAGTGAAATCGGTCATTTGCGTAGCCATCCGCCCGTAGGATCCGCCGTGCGGACCATAAGCCGCCAGCCGTCAGCCATCAGCGTCCAGCCATAAGTCTTGAGCCAAAGGCAGTTGCCGGCAATCAGTTGTCGTTTGTCCGAACGAGCCATCGGCCATCCTCGGTCGGCGCTTGGCCGGACAAATCGCCGGTCGGGAGCGCCAGTCTCAAAGCTCAAATCTCAAATCTGATATTTTAAATCTGAAATCAATATCCTCCTCGGTCGCTTCGTTGCTTCCTGCTTTCCCATGGCGCCTCTCTTCCGATCCCCGTTCCCCTGTTTTGACGTTTCGACGTTTCGACGCTTCGCCGTCTTATTTCGACTTTCGACTCGCGCCTTTCTGATTTCCGTTCGTGCCTGTCTCTTCACAACAGCGTGCCGGCGATGCAGCCCGTCATCCAGCAGGCCATCGCGCCGCCGAGCATGGCGCGGAAGCCCAGCCGCGCCAGGTCGCCGCGGCGCTGCGGCACGATGCCGCCGATGCCGCCGATCTGGATCGCGATCGAACTGAAATTCGCAAAGCCGCACAGCGAATACGTCGCCAGCAGCATCGTTCGATCGGAGATGTCGCCCGCCGCGATCATACCCGGCATCCTGGCATAGGCGACAAACTCGTTGGCCGCCATCGCCGTGCCCAGCAGCGAACCAAACGAGCGGCATTCGCCCCAATCGGCGCCGATCAGATACGCGATCGGCGAAAACATCAGCCCCAGCATCGACGCAAGGTTCAGTTCGGCAATTCCCATCGCCGCCAGTCGCGGCCTGACGAACGACAGCGCTCCGAATGCCGTCAATCCGCGATCGATCAGGTGAATCAGCGCGATAAACGCGATCAGCATGGCGGCGACGTTGAGGGCCAGCTTCAGACCGTCGGCCGCCCCGACGGCGGCGGCATGGACGACGTTCTTGGTCTCGCGCCGCACCTTGATCTGAACGCGCCCGATGGTCTGCGGCGTCTGCGTTTCGGGGATCATGATCTTGGCAATCGCGAACGAGGCTGGGGCCGACATCAGCATGGCGGTCAGAAAGTGCCGCGCGATCTCGACCCGCCGCGACTCGTCCGGCCCCCCGAGGATTTCGACGTAAGCGCCCATCACGCCGGCGGCGATGGTGGCAAAGCCGCCGGTCATCAGCGCCATGAGTTCCGACTCGGTCATCGCGGCGATGTAGGGCCGCACGAGCAGCGGCGCTTCGGTCTGGCCAAGAAAGACGTTACCGGCGGCGGACAGGCTCTCGGCGCCGCTGACGCCGAGCGCTTTCTGCATGACGCGGGCCATGCCGCCGACCACGGCCTGCAACACGCCCAGGTGATAGCCCAGCGCCGACAGCGACGAGAAGACGATGATGGGCGGCAGGGCCTTGGCGGCGAAAACGAAGCCCCAGGCGTCGTCGCGCGGCTCGACGAGGTTGCCGAGCACGAAGCGCGTGCCGGCGTCGGTGCATTGCAGGATCACGTTGACGGCGTAGGCGATCAGCGTGAAGAAATCGCGTCCCCAGTCGGTTCGCAGCACGGCCAGCGCCAGAAGCCATTGCAGCAACAGCCCGCCGATCACGACGCGCAGCGGAAAGCGACGGCGGTGCGACGAGAGCAGCCACGCGACCACAATGAGTACGCCCGAGGCCAGCAGTCCGCGCGCAAGCGGCATGGGGTCCTCAATCGAATTCGGGCGGCGGCGCCTCAAGCGGCTCGAAGCATCGGGCGCACCGCGGCTGATACAGATCGGCCCCCCCCACCATCACGTTCGAGTCTACAGGCACCATACGCTGCGAAAAACGGGCCTGTCCGCCGCACACGCGACACGCCGTGAACAGATGCTGCACGTCGTCGGCCATTTCGATCAACTCCGGCATCGGCGTGAACGGTCGCCCCCAGGCGTCGTGGTCGATGCCGGCGATGATGACGCGCTGGCCGCGCCCGGTCATGCGGCGCATCGCATCGATGAGGCGGCGGCCGAAAAAGTGGCCCTCGTCGACACCCACGACGTCGGCCCGCGCGGATCGTTCCAGCAGCGCGGCGGCATCGGGCACGCGGATGGCGTCGAAGCGATCGAGCGTATGGGTGATCAGGTGATCGGCGTCGTAGCGGTCGTCGATGCTGTGCTTGAATGCGAGGCAGTTACGGCCTTGGCTGCGCGCCGCGCGCAGCCGTGCAATGAGCAGCCCGGTCTTGCCGCTGAACATGCAGCCCGCGATCACCTCGAGTCGCCCGCCTCCGGCGCGTGTTGGCTCACTCATGGCGTGGATTGTGACGGGGAAAAGTCAAAAAGTCGAAAGGGGCACGAAAAGGGCCGTTGCGAGCGACGAAGCAACTGGGCAACGAACGGCAAGAAGAGCGGTCGACCTGATCGCCCACGATTCCATGTCCCATCCAAAGTCATTTGGCCCGTCATTTGTGAATCGGCGCGCGCGAAGCGCTCCACGTCAACCCCGTCCATGTCGTCCACCCCGTCCACGCTCACGCAACGGAGCGAGGGGCTAATGAGCTGGATTCCCGCCTGCGCGGGAAGGACGAATCTTTGCTGAAATGTGATGGTCCGCACAGCGGATCCCACGGGCAGACGGCTCACTTCACAGCCATATCAGCGGGATCAACGCAATGGCCATTACCATCCATATGAGTACCATCGGCAGGCCGACTTTCACGAAGTCGTTCACGCGGTAACCGCCGGGGCCGAAAACCATCAGATGCGTCTGGTAGCCGATCGGCATGAGGAAACCGGCCGACGCGGCGACGGCAACCGTGACGGCGAACGCGCGCGGATCGGCGCCCATGCGATCCGCGGTCGCCAGTGCGATCGGGAGCATCAGCGCTGCCGCCGCGTTGTTGCTCATCAGCTCGGTCAGTAGCCACGTCATGATATACACGCCCGCCAGGACGCCGATCGGTCCCCACGCTTCCAGCGCACCGATGGCCGCGTGCGAGATGGCCGCGGCCGCGCCGCTGTTGAACATGGCGCGGCCGACGCCGAAAGCGGCGGCGATGACGATCAGCACGCTCCACTCGATGCTGCGCCGCGCATCGCCGGACGAGACGCAGCGCGTCAGCACCATCAGCCCGGCCGCGAGAATGGCAAAGATGACGGATTTGCCGTCGAACCAGTCGAGCAACGGACGCGGCGCGT
Source organism: Planctomycetaceae bacterium (assembly GCA_011525745.1). Classification (GTDB taxonomy): domain Bacteria; phylum Planctomycetota; class Phycisphaerae; order UBA1845; family UTPLA1; genus PLA4. Next base: position 35,183 of record WYBU01000019.1, read on the forward strand.
CGAGCCACAGCAGCAGCTCGGGCATGGTCATCATGGCGACCATGCCGGCGGCGATCGTAGCGGCCAGCCAGGCGCGTTCGTGTCGCGGCGGAGCCTGCCCGCCGACCTCGCTGACCAGATAAAAATTGGGGTTATTTCGATGCGCCCGCACGAAGCCCGGACCGGTCTCGAGCAGCAGCGTGTCGCCGGCCCGCAGACGCACGTCGCCGATCTTCATTTTCAGCCGCCCGCCGTTGCGATGCACCGCAACCACGGCCGCATCGTACTTGGTGCGGAAATTCGCCGCCCGAATGCCGACGCCGATCAGCGGACTGGAAGAGCTGACCACCGCCTCGCACAGCCGCCGGCCGCGCCGCGCGGCGGGATTGAAGTCGTAGGTCGTGTCAGCGGCGGGGATCAGGCCCGGCGTGCGTTGCAGGTCGACGATCGTGCTGACGACGCCGGTGAACACGAGTCGATCGCCGGCCTCGATGCGCTCGTCCGGTCCGACCGGCGAAATCAGGTGTCCCTTACGCTCTATTTCGATGAGAAACAGGCCGGGCAGGCCGCGCAGGCCGGCGTCCTGCACCGTGTGCCCGATCAGGGGGCAGACCGGTTCGACGATGATCTCGGCCAGGTACTCGCGGCGCGACTCACCGAGTTGTTCGAGGAATTCCTTGCGCTCGGGGAGGAGGCGCTGCGCCATGACGATGAGATAGATGGAGCCGACGATTGCGATGGGAATGCCGACCGCGCCGATTTCCCACATGCCCAGCCCGCCGCGCAGTTCCGGCCGGCCGCTCGTCTGCATCAGGCCGTGAATGACGAGATTCGTGCTCGTTCCGATGAGAGTGCAGGTTCCTCCGAGGATGGCGGCGAAGCTCAACGGCAGCAGGACGCGGGAGGGCGATATGCCGCGGCGGCGCGACCATTCCAGCAACGGCGGAATGGTCATCGCGACGACGGTCGTGTTGTTCAGGAAAGCCGAGAGAACGGTGGCCGCGGGTACAATTCGCCGCAGCGCGGCGGGGCCGTTAGCCGCGCGACCGAGCACCCAGCGTGCGACCATGCTCATGAAGCCGGTTTCGACGAGTCCGGCGGCGACCACGAACAGCGCCGCGACGGTTAACATGCCCTCGTTCTTGAAGCCCGACACCGCTTCTTCTGGCGTGATGATGCCCACCAGCGTCAGCAGCGTGACGGCGCCGAGGAAGATGACGTCGGCTGCGTGGGCGTAACGCACCAGGCCGACGATCATCACCATCACGAGGCCGACGGTAAACCAGCCTTGCCAGGCCATGCGTGTAGAATATCGGCACAATGCGAGAGCGGGTGCGACCGGAGGCAGATGCCGTGAAATCGGACGCTGACAGTTCCAAAGGGGCACAGGCCGCGGATGAGCCGTCGCAGACCGATCCGGAAAAAAGACCGCCGCCACGCTCCAAGATGCATCGGTTGTTGAGACTGCTCCGTTCCGCCGTCATCTGCTACCTGGTGTACGCCGCCATGCTCTTCTCGATACAACGCTGGCTGTTGTTCCCGCGGCACATCCGGCAGGCGTCGCCGGATGCGGGGCGCGGCATTCGCGACCTGGAGCGATTCTGGATCGACACGCCGCAGGGCCGCGTCGAGGGTTGGTTCATTCGCGGGCACGGCGCTTCGGCGGAGACACCCGGTCCGGCGGTGATCTTCGCGCACGGCAACGCCGAACTGATCGAGGACTGGCCCTTTGAGATGAGCCTGTATCAGGCCCACGGCTTCGGCATCCTGCTGCCGGAGTTTCGCGGTTACGGACGATCGGCGGGATCGCCGTCCGAGGCGGCCATCACCGAGGACTTCGTCAAGTTCTACGACTGGCTGGCGGCCCGGCCGGACGTCGATCGCGCACGGATCGTCTTTCACGGGCGATCGATCGGCGGCGGGGCCGTGTGTGCCTTGTCGCGACATCGGCGGCCGGCGGCGATTGTGCTTCAGTCCACGTTCGTGAGCGTGTCCGAGATGTCGCGGCGCTACTACGTGCCGAGCTTTCTGGTGCGCGATCCGTTCGACAACGAATCGGCGCTGCGGGCGCTGAAGTGCCCGGTGTTGATCGTGCACGGCAAGCGCGACAGCCTGATCCCGTTCGAGCACGCGCAGCGCCTGCACGCGGCGGCGGCGGGCAGCAAGCTGATCGCGTACGACTGCGATCACAACGATTGTCCGCCAGACTGGAATGCGTTCATGCACGACGTGATCGTGTTCCTGCGCGGGGCGGGGATTGCTCGATAGGCGGTGCGTTCCGACTTCGCCAAACCATGTCAGCTGAGCGGTCGGCCATGATGCAGGCGTAGCCCCGTGCGCCCGGCCATGTCGGGCGAATTCCGCTCAGGGTTTGATGGCACTCTCGGCTTCGACCACGGCCCGTCGATTATCCGTGTCCGAAGCGTACGCCTCGATCTGCATCAACCGGCGCGCCTGTTCAATCGCTCGTTGCGCTTCGTCGGTTCTCCCAAGTGCCTTTCGCGCCAGGGCGATGTAGGCCCAGTTGCTCGGATGCCGGCCGCGGCCCAGCGCCTCGTGCAGCGCGTCGGATCGAAGCAGCATCGCCTCGGCCGCGTCGAAATCGCCGGTGCGGAACAGGCCGACGCCGAGCGTGTTCAGGATCGACCAGTCATCCGGAAGAATCTCGTCCGCGCGGCGCGCCTGCGCTAGCGCCTTGCGATACTCCTCGTCCGAAAAGCCCGCCAGCTTGACCACGCCCCACGCATCGCTGTTAAACCAGTTGGCGTGATCGCCGCGCGCCTCAACATAGTCGATGGCCGACCGTCGCAGTTCGTCGGGCAGATCGACACGCGCCCGGAGGTGTTCGGCCAGGTCATTGCTGAAGTAAAACGATTCGAGCAACGGATCGACCAGCAGCCGCGCTCGCGCCGCCAGATGCTGCTCACGGGCCGCTGGTGATCGGCCGGTCTCGAACAGCGCCAGCCTGGCGAAACGGCCGCTGGCAGCCAGCGTTGACCCATCGCCGACGAACATCAACTTGGTGCCTTCGCCGGTCGGCGAGTTGAGCGCGGCCGTCGCGTCGCCGGTCTGGGTGTTCCACAAATAGACGTTGCCGTTCGTGCACCCGGCCGCCAAGCGCGTAGCGTCGGGATTGAACGCCAGCGATTCCAGCGGCGCTTCGGCGCCGGTGAGCGTCAGGGTTGCGCGGTCCGACGGAACGTTCCGGACGATAATGCGCCGGTCGGAATAGCCCACGGCCAGCAATGAGCCTGAGTTGTCGAAGGCGGCACACGCGGCGTCCGACGTGGAATCAAGAAGTGCCGGGCGTGGCGAGAAATCGGGTAGCGTCCACGCACGAATCGCGGCAGGTTTGTCGTCCGCAGACTCGGATACGCCCTGAGTGATCGTGATGGCCAGGGCAGCGTCGGGGGAGACGATGATTGATTTCACCGTGCCGCCATGTGCACGAACGACCCGTTGTATCTTCAGATTCGGCGAAGCCGGGTCGATCGCCAGGAGTGCTCCCTCGTCGGTTCCGGCCAGAAGCAGTCGGCCGTCGGCCGAAAACGCCAGAGAACGGATCGCGCCGTGCTCGGCGTGCTGCGCGGCAGCGCGCAAGTCGCCGCTTTGAAGGTCCACAACATACAGCGCGCCGTTTCGCCCGCCGGCAGCGATCCAGCGATCATCCGGCGAGATGGCCGACGCATACAGTTCGCCGCGTCCGATCGTCCGTCTCCAGCACAGTCGCGCGACGGGCGTATCGAGGAGCGTCAGCGTGCCCCAGCCGGTCGTCGCCACGAATCGGCCGTTGCGCGAGAACGCCCAGGACAAGGATTCGTCATGCCAGGCGGGGCGATTGACCAGCGGCGCGTCGGTCGTATGCAGGTCCCACAGCTTGATAAGGCCGTCGTTGCCGCCGGAAACCAGCGTTCGGCCGTCGTCGGCCAGCGGCAGGTCCTGGATAAGCGAATGAGCGGGAAGCGTCGCAAGCAACCGCCCGGCGTACCCATCGAACAGGAGCAGGGTTCCGGCTGAGTCATAGGCGGCCACCAATCCGCCGCCGCCGCATGGGTACCAATTTCTGACTGTTTTTGGCAGCTCAATCGAACGGACGAACGCTCCCGAATCGACATCGACTTCCCTCAGCGACGTGTCCTGCAAAATAAAGACGGTCCGCGCATCGGGGCGAAAGTGCCAGCTCCAGCCCAGGAGCCTGCGGAGCAGTCGGCCGGTAGCGACGTCGTACATCAGCGCGTCTCCGCCATCGATGACGGCGATGATGGAATCGTTGCCGCCGAAGGCTGCTCCGTTCGAGGACGGCGCTTCAAAGGGCAAATCGCCCAGGCGCCTGCCGGTGCCGACGTCGCGAAAGAGAATGCGCTCCGGCCCGTGGGTCGTCGTTACAATCCGCGCGCCGTCCCGACTGAAAACGCCGCGCGTGTACAGCCTGTCGTTTTCCGCCGTCCACAGAATTTCGCCCGAGTCGGCGTCGTACATCACGACGCCGGTCGCTCCGGTCGCCGCCGCTACGTGACGCCCATCGGGCGACAGAATGCAGTGGCTGAAGCGAGCGCTCTCGGCGGACCAGGAATGCAACAGCGTGCCTTCGTTCGCATCCCAGAGACACACGCGGCCATTGGTGTCGCACGATGCGATGCGCCGGCCGTCATCCGAAATGCCCACCGTGCGAATGGGCGCGCCCTCGGCATCGATCGTCCGTAAGCTGCGGTCCGCGACCCAGTTGAGATGACGCCACTCCCAGCCGCGCAGCGCCGGCGGCGCATCGGCCAGGCTGCGCCGTGCCACGCCGACCAGCCGCAGTTCGAGCGATGCCTGCGCTGCGGCGATGGCGGCGCGATAGGCCAGCCGCTCGGCTTCGAGCGTTTTCCGGTCAGCCCGCGCGCGCTGCGCCCGTTCGCGCATCGCGTAGCCGCCGGCCACGAGCGCGCCGAGCGCCGACACGACGACCGTCGTCGTCAGCCAGAAGACGATGGCCGGATTGCGGCGGGCGAACTTCCGCAGTTGATACAGCGCGCTGGCCGGACGCGCCACGATCGGCTCGTCGCGCAGGTAGCGGCGAACGTCGGCCGCCAGCTCGGCCGCGGTCTGGTAGCGCCTCTCGCGGTCCTTTTCCAGCGATTTGGCGACGATCGTGTCGACATCGCCGCGAAACAGCGGGTTGATCGAGCTGAGACGCGTCGGATCGTCCTCGCGGATGGCGCGGACCGCCTCGGGAATCGAACGGCCGCGCACGGCGTGGGGCAGGCGACCGGCGAGCAACTCGAACAGAATGACGCCGAGTGCGTACACGTCCGACCGCGTGTCGATCTGGCGCGAGTCGCCCACCACCTGTTCGGGACTCATGTAGGGAACGGTGCCGATCAACTGTCCAAGGTCCGTGTGGAGCGTCGCGGCCTGCACGTCCGAGTCGGTCAGCCGCGCCACACCGAAATCGAGAATCTTCGGCTGCGCCGACAGGCCGGTTTCCCGCCCGCGCTGCGACGGTCCGCGCGCTCGCCGCGTCTGAAATTCGGTCGGCGCATCGCCCTGCGTCGCATCGGCCGCCTCATCGACAACGAGAATATTGCCCGGCTTCAGATCGCGGTGAACGACCCCCTTGGCGTGGGCATGTTGCACGGCATCGCACACGCGCGCCATCAGATCGAGGCGCTGCCGCGTATCCATCGCCGCGCGGTTGGCATATTCCAGCAGAGGCGCTCCGTGGATCAGCTCCATCGCGAAGAACGGAGGTCGCGCGATCTGCCCGTTCGGATAAACGACTTCCGCCACGCCGGCTTCGTAGATGTGTGCAATGCCGGGATGCTGAAGATGGCCCAGCACGTCGGCTTCGTGCTGAAACCGTTTCAACAGCGACGGAACGGTCAGGTCGGGGCGGATGACCTTGACGGCCACGTGGCGCCGCGGATTCTCCTGGCGCGCCTCATAGACGACGCCCATGCCGCCTTCGCCGATCTTGCGCACAACGGCGTACTTTCCGACCCGCAGCGGCAAGACGTCCGTTGCGACAGCCGATGGCGAGCGGCCGGTCATGACCGTTTCGTTGAGGACGGCCGGTTGTTCGAGGAATTGATCCAGCGCAGAGTCGGGAACGCACATCAGTCGTTCGACCGCGGCCAGCAGAGAAGCGTCATCGCCGCATTGCGCGGCGATGAATTCGGTACGCGCCGCCGGCGACAGATCGAGCGCCTGCTGTACCAGTTCCTCGGCGCGGCGGCGGCGCCGCTCGTTCGTCGGGGATGCGAGCGCGTCTTCAGGGGGCGGCGTCGTCATGGGACAACTCCGCGTAGAGCCAGCGCTTGATGTAGCGCCATTCGCGTTCGATGGTGCTCAGCGACATGCCCATCGCCGCGGCCGTTTCCTCGGCGGTCAGCCCGGCGAAGTATCGCAGATTGACGATCTGAGCCTTTCTCGCGTCGGACTGTTCCAGCCGGCGCAACGCGTCGTCGAGCGCCATCAGATCTTCGTGCGGTGATTCGATGGCCCGTTCGACCGGGTCCTCCGCGACGCGCGCCCGATCGCCGCCGCGCTTCAGGCTCATGCGGCGCCGATACTGATCGACCATGATCTGACGCATGGCCTGCGCCGCGGCCGCGAAAAAGTGTCCGCGATTCCGCCAGCCGGCGTCGGCCTGCCCGACGAGCCGCAGGAAAGCCTCGTGGACCAGCGCGGTGGGTTGCAGCGTCAGGCCGTCGGCGCGGTTGCCCATGCGCGAGCGGGCCAGCCGCCGCAATTCGTCGTACACCAGCGGCAGCAGTTCGGCGGCGGCGCGGGAGTCGCCGTCGGCCGCGGCGTTGAGAATCTCGGTGACATCGCGCTGCGCCGACATGTCGCCGCCCCCAGGGGGTGAAATCGTGGTCATCGGCCCTCTGCGCGCCCATCTTACCACGAGCGGCGCGCCTGGTACCGTTCCACGCAGTGTGGCACGGTCAAACCCTCGCGCTAAGTGTGCCTTTGAGGCTCGGGTGGTACGGGCGTCTCGCCCGTCGTATGGAAGGCCCCCGACCGCTTCGCCTCGGTGATTCGCATCATGCGAACGATGCGCCTATCTCGGTTCCGCGGCCGGCGGCGGCTCGCGCTTCGGTGTCGGTGGACCGACGCGCTGATTCAGCCGGGAGACCAGCTCCGCGACCTTGCTGAAATCGCGGCGCGCGACGAATCGTCCCGTTACGCGACACCGCCCGAAGATATCGGCCGGCTCGCCCAGTTTGCGATCGGGCGCCAGGTTGGAGGACTCGATCGAGCCAACCAGGCGCGTGCCGTCGCGCGAGCGCGAGAAATAGACGAAACCGGCCCCTTCGTAGGCGATGCACGCCCCGGCGGTAATCAGACCGTACGTGATCAGGGCGTCGGTCTGTGTTGAATCGGCGAACGTCGTGCCGGGAATCGGCCGCCAGAAAAGCTTGAGGATCAGGATTTGCTCGACATCGTGGGCCGGATCGGCCGCCGCGGGGCGGCGGCTGTGCAACACGATGGTCCAGCGGTCACGACCGTCGAACGAAAAGAAGGCGTCGTCGAATCGCTCGTGAAACTGTCGCGGACGGGCCGAATCCTCAAGCGCGTCGACGACGATCCGGTTCTCCTTCGGCGCGCAGCCGGTCACAGCGAGCACGAGGAGAACGAGAAACTTCAGGAGTCGACGAGGCATCGCGCTACAACAAGGCCTGTCAGCGCGCGGCGCTTCGGCTGAACGAAGGGCGCAGCGCCTCGCCGGGCGTCGTGCGTTACAGCTCTTCATCTGCGAACAGATCCGAATCGGCCCGTTCTCGCGCGGGCGACGGCGGCGAAATGCCCAGCAGCGCCAACGCATCGCGCTCGACGATGCCGCGCAGATGTTGGCGTGGCACGGTCGGCAGGCTGGTGCCGAGTGTGAACTGATTGATGCTGTAGAGGGCCTCTATGGCGGCGGCGGCGGACTTGAACGGAAAGTCGCTGCCGAATAACAACTTGTCCATCACGCCGTAGTGATACGCGGTCAGCAGCGCGTTGAACGCCTGCCACGGCCGATGCAGAAGACCGGAAACGTCGGCGAAAACGTTGGGATGCTTTGCCAACAGAACGACGCACTCGTCGATCCAGGGATAACCCAGGTGCGATACCACCAGTTTCAGCGCGGGGAATTCGCGGGCGACTTCGTCCAGAAGCGCAGGCCGGGCGTATTCTAGCTTACTGGCCACCGAGAAATGTGTGCCGTAGTGAATCAGGACCGGCATCTTGAGCCGCGCGGCCTCCGCAAAAAACTGCATCGCGCGGCTGTCCGTGGGATGAAAATCCTGTGCCGCCGGCGACACGGTGACGCCCTTGAGGCCAAGCTGAGCCTGGGCGGCGCGAACCTCGTCAATGGCTTCGGTGGGACTGGTCGGATCGACACCCGCAAAGCCGACGAGCTTGTCCGGATAGCGCTTTACGTAGTCGGCAACCAACTCGTTGGGGATTTCCGCGTTGAGGTACCGACTCTTGAAGGCCAGAACGATACACTTGTCGACCGGGTTCGACGCCGCCAGATGCTTTCGGGCGCTGCCTTCTGAAAGCGGCAGCCTGGGTCCTCCCAAAGGCGCGAGAACACGCGCCAAGTCGCCGCTAACTGTATGGCTTGAAGAAGTTTGCAGATCCGAGTGCCAGATTTGCGTATGGCAGTCAACGATCATTCGGCAGGCTCTCCTGGACCCCAGTATTCAGACCAGCCATCCATGTGGTCCGTTGGCCGGTTCCGCAGAAAGCGCGCTCTCAAGACCCTCGGGGCGGAGGCAAACTCGATCATCTTGAAGCGAACGCACCCACGCCACCTGAGCCGCATTGAGAACGCGACACCTGCGAACACCCTTTGAATCCGCGCTTATAACGGTGCGCGTGGTTGAGGTCAAGCCAAAAGCCGATCAAGTCGGCGGTTTCCTTCCGCTTCCACATGTTCCTCACACCAAATCTTGGCCCTTTTGGTTCATCCGCCCCCTGCCTGTTGTGGTACCCTCATCCATCGACCGTTATCACTGTTGCATGGCCAATCTCGCCGCGTTCCTAATCGCAATAAAACTCCCGGCTTCATCCCCCCGTCGTTCGGGTCCTGCCACGTCGTCGCTCACGGCAGGCAGTACTCCCCTACCACCGTGTTGATCCCCGCCTGTAGCAGCCGGTTTCGACCCTGAACCGGCGTCACGGCCGTGATGTCGGCGGTGGCCACGCTGCCGACAGCCGAGATGTTGCCGTTATTGAGATTCACGATCAGCGTGTTTTGATTGCCGTTGACGATGTACGCTTCGTCGCGCGCCGGATCGATCGACAAGCCGTAAAGCCGGGCGGGTCGCCCGAACTCCTGAGGCGAGCCAAGCGACACCGACGCCCCCGCCCCACTGCCGCTCACGGTGAACGACTGGTAAATGCCGTCGTTGCCGATCGGTCCGCCCAGCAGCAACACGCCGCGGTTGTTCGGTGCATCGGCTGCAATCGCCAGCACCGATGTGCCGGCCGTAATGACCGCCGGCAACGTGACGCCGCCCACGTCCTCCTGACACGCGACCGAGTCGCCGCCGCGCAACTCGCGAGAGATGGCGTCGAGCGGCACCGGCGTAAGGACCGGTCCGCCGGAATTGGCCACGAGTACGAGATTGCGGGATTCGAGCACGACCAGATCGAGGGGCTCGAAGAACAACTCGCTGGTCAAATGCACGTTTTGGAGCGCTCCGAGAACCTGTCCGCCCACCGGATCGACTCGAATCACGCCGTTGAAGCGTGGATCATCGGGCGAAGAGATCGTGACGATGACCTGGCCGCTCGACGGAATCACACTCGCCGCGCCGCGCGTGCCGCGGTCGACACAGCCGGATCTCAGCAGTTCGACCGTTCGCAGGACCTTGCGCTCCAGGAGGTCCACAACCGCCAAAGCGTTGTTGTTCACGTCGTTCTTCGTCGTGGCGTATAGGCGGCGACGCGCTTCATCGACCGCCATTCGCCCCTGAACGGGCTGGGACAGCGGCAGCGTAGCGGTGCGCCCGCCGGTCGCCAGGTCGATCATTTGCAGCGAACTGTTGCTGGCCACGATCGCCTGGCCCGCCAGCCCGGCGACCGAGTCATAGGCGACGAATCGCGTCGACGCGCCGACGACGGTCGTGTCATGGAAGCGGCTGCACACCTGTGAGACCACGAGCGGGCAGGACACCTGCGCGTTGAGCTGACCGGGATCGTTGAGGAACCTCGCCACCGACAGCACGCCGTCCGGGCCGGCCTGGTCGATGACCGTTCCCCGCACGTCGGTGATCGTCGTGCCGTCGACGCGGACTCGCAGATTCACGGCGTAACGAACATCCTCGGACGGAACGACGGTGATCGAAGCAGCGACGTTGAACCCGAGCGTCGTTGCCTCCACCGTGCTGCTGAACACGACGTCGGCCTCGGTCGGATCCGGGTTCAAACGCTCGGGGAACAGCGACGCCTGCAAGGTGGCCGCCGCCTGCGCGGAGATCAGATCGACGAACGTCGCGCCGGGGTCGAGCGGATTGGAGACGGCCTCTCCCTCGCGGCGCATGACGACGCGCGACAGCGCGCCGGTATTGTCCAACTCGATGATGAAATCGCGGTCGATGTTCGCGCGGGCGCCGTCGGCGCTGACGAGCCGGACCTGAAAGCGCCAGCACCCGGCGTAGCGGCTGGCGGCGACGGGAAGCTCGATCTGGCAACCGACGGCGGAAATCGCCACCAGCGGAAGAAACCAGAATCGCCGTCGTGTGTGACAGGAATCGCGGTGCATGGGTTGCTCCGGAACCGATTGCGCGTGCGGCGCAAATCAGTGCTCATGACGCGCCGGACAAGGCGGCGTCTGGTCAGGGTGCGATGATAACTCCCAAAGCGAGGGCGTCGGGACTTTGGCTCAGGTGGGCGACCCTGCCACCGAGCTTGTGGGGCAAAGTCCGAACCGTGGGGCATCCGTGGCTTGCGGTATGGTTGTCGCGCGGGTTGGCTCAAATACCCAGCTTCGTTCCACACTAGACACTATCGGACGCGCGGGTGAAAGTCAATGAGCGAAGCCGCGGATTGTGGAAGCAATGGCTTGGGGCGTCGTCAGAGTACAATTTGTCGTAGCGGGTGTGATTCAACCGCAGCGATTGCGCTTGCGGCTCTGATTGGCTTGGGCACAATTCGATTTCAGTCGGAGTATCGCTTGAACACCAGCGCCGCGGCCTGCCCACCGAACTGGGCGTGGGCCATGCTCGCCACGACATCCACGCGCGCGTCGCGTGGATCGCCGCGGACGACGTTCAGGTCGCAGGCCGGATCGACCTGATCGGTGTTACGCGACGGCGGCAGCACACCGCGCCGCATCGCCTCGAGCGCTATGGCGATATCGATCGCCCCGCTGCCGGCGCCGTTGTTGCCCAGCGCACCCTTGTTGGCCAGGACGAACACTTCGCTCCCCTTCGACCCCAGTGCCCCATGAATCGCGGCGGCCTCCGCCGCATCGTGCTCGACCGTGCCACAACCCAGCGGGGCCACGCACTGGATGTCGTCGGGCTGCAATCGTGCCTGCCGGATCGCTTTCTCCAATGCCAGGCACTGCGCTCGGCCGTCTGGTTGCGGATGATCCCAGGCCTGCACACTGCATGAACTGCCGAAGCCCACCACCTCGGCGTAGATACGGGCGCCTCGCGATTTCGCACGCTCCAGCTCCTCAAGAATCAGCAACCCCGCCCCTTGACTGGCCACCGATCCACTTCGATCGCGGTCGAACGGCCGGCAGGCGGTTTCGGGATCCAGGCCGCGCTCCTTGGTCAGGCGATTGTTGAGCACGTGGCGCATCATGCTCATGGGGTTGACCTTGTCCTCGGCCCCGCCGCAGATGCATAGATCGGCCGCGCCGCGCTCGATGGTTCGATAGGCCTCGCCGATGGCCAGGTGCGAGCTGGCCTCGCCGCAGGTGATCGTGTTCGATGGCGCCTGGCAGTCGTGAACGATCGTGACGTGACAGGCAAGCATGTTGGGCAGGAACTTGAGCAGCCACAGCGGCGTCAGATTGGTCATCCCCTCGCTGCCCCAGCGGGCAAAGCTGAAACGGCGCTCCAGCGGCGCCGCGTCGCGGTTCTCGGCCGCCGTGGCCAGCGCGCCGGATAGTTCGACCAGATCGGCGCAGATCAGTCCGGCGCCGATGTTCGCGCCGAAGCGCGTCGAATCGACGTCGGCCGGCGCCGGCGCCTCGCCACGTTCGACGATGCACTTGGTGCGCAGCCTCGCGTCGTGGACGGCCAGGTAGGCCGCGACGGTCGCCAGCTCGATGTCGCGCGCCATCACTTTTGTGGCCTTGCGGTAGCTCTTGGGGACGTAGTCGCCCATGGCGTATTTGGGAACTTCACCGCCGAAGGGGCTGTCGAACGTGCTCGCGTCGAACGTTTGGATGGCGCGAATGCCGCTGCGCCCCGCGACCAGGGCATCGAAAGTCGATTCGATGCCGACACCCACGGGACTGATAACGCCGATGCCAGTCACTACGACTCGTCGCGCCATATCGAGGATTCCAGGGACTTTGCCGCGGCAACGCCGGCCGCGCTCGTTCGCGAATGTTAGTCAAAGCCGGGTCGGATGTCGAGATAACCGTGAAGACCGCGCGGCGCGATACGGCGACGCGCGAGAGCCGTTGATCGGCGATCAGGCGGCGCGTGCGTCTGGAGCAGATACGCGTTGAAACCGCAACTGGAGCGCTTGTGCGCTTTCCTTTCGTCGTGAACCGACCGCGTTGCGGCGGGCTATGCGGAAGAACCGAGCCGCACTCGCAATCGCAGCAGTGCAACCGTAGTGAAGTCCGACGCTCGCGCTTCGCCGTGGGCCACGAGACGCGATCGCCGTCGGATCGTTCGCTGACGCCGGCTGCGTCGCGGCTTGAGCGCCGCGCGTCGTCGGGCCTACCATGCCCTCTCATGGCCGGATACGACATCACCGCATCGTTCCTGTACAACGCCGACATCGCCCCGGTCCCGGCCGAGCGCCGCACATGGGGCGTCTGGACCATCGCCGCGCTGTGGGTCGGCATGGCGGTCTGCATCACGACCTACACGCTCGCCGCCGGTCTGATCAGCCAGGGCATGTCGTGGCGGCAGGCGTTGTTCACCGTGGCACTGGGCAACGTGATCGTCGTGATTCCGATGGTCCTTAACGCTCACGCAGGCACGCGTTACGGCATTCCTTTTCCGGTGTTGCTGCGGGCCTCGTTCGGCACGCTGGGGGCCAACGTCGCGGCGCTGATGCGCGGGCTGGTGGCGTGCGGCTGGTTCGGCATTCAGACCTGGATCGGCGGATCGGCGATCTACACGCTGCACAGCGTCATCTTCGGTTTCGAGCGCGCCGGCCCCGATGACGCATTGCCGATCCTGGGGCTTTCGGCCGGGCAGTTCGGCTGCTTTCTCCTGTTCTGGGCGGTCAACATCGCGCTGATTCTGGCGGGAATCCAGTCGATCAAGTGGATGCAGCGACTGGCCGCGCCGTTTCTCATCGCCGTGGGGCTGGCACTGCTCTATTGGGGCGTGACCGAGGCCGGCGGCTTCGGCGTCGTCTTGTCGGATGAAACGGTGACACGGGTGCGCGGCGGCGATGTGCGAACGTTCAGCTTCTGGAGCGCCTTCTGGCCAAACCTGACGGCGATGGTCGGCTACTGGGCCACGCTGTCGCTGAACATTCCCGATTTCTCACGCTACGCCCGCAGCCAGGGATCGCAGATCGCCGGGCAATTCCTCGGTTTGCCGACGTCGATGACGCTTTATTCATTCATCGGCATCGCAGTCACGTGCGCGACGGTCGTCATTTTCGGGACGGCCATCTGGGACCCGGTGGAGCTGCTCGGGCGGTTCGGCAATCCCGTGTCGGTCGGCTTCGCACTGTTCGCGCTGAGTCTCGCGACACTGACGACCAACCTAGCCGCCAACGTCGTGTCGCCGGCGAACGATTTCTCGAATCTATGGCCGCGGATGATCAGCTTCAAAACCGGCGGCGTGCTGACGGGAATCGTCGGCGTGTTGATTTTCCCGTGGCGGCTGTACTCCGATCTGGGCAACTACATCTTCACTTGGCTGATCGGCTATTCGGCGCTGCTCGGCTCGATTGCGGGCGTGATGCTGGCGGACTATTACGTCATCCGGCGCCGGCGTTTGAACGTCGAGGAGCTGTACCGGCCGGATGGCGAGTATTCCTACGGCGGCAGCGGCTTCAACTGGCGAGCGCTCTCGGCGATGGTGATCGGGATTCTGCCGAATATTCCCGGATTTCTTGAGAAGGCCACGAACGGGCGATTCAACGCGCTGCCGTTGTTTGACACGCTGTACACGTACGCATGGTTCGTGAGCCTGGCGATTGCGGGCGTAACGCACGTGCTGTTGACGTCGATCGCACCACCGCCGCGCACCGAGCGGGCGTGAGCGACGGCCAGACCAAGTGCGTGTTACGAGCTTGCAGCCCGTGCGAATCAGAGCCGCGCAGCGTCAGTAAGCGGGATCGGCATGCCGCGAAGGAGCGTGAACGGTCCGCTGGCACACAAGCGCCCGAAGCCCGCCGGCGCAGCGAACGTACACAGCAGGAAGCAAGCCTTGCAGACGCTTCAGGGCCGCCCATCCCGCTCACGGACCGTCGCATTCGAATCCGCCCGTGTCCTGCGATCGAGTCTACCACCCCAGCCCGTGCCATACGACGAGTATCACGGCGATCAGCAACATCACGACAAGCGTCCATGCGATGCGTTTGAAACCGCCGCCGGCGACGCCGCCCGCACCATCATCCGGTCCCCACGTCCTGCAGTGCGGGCACTGCGGCGAATCCTCGGCGATCATTCGGCCGCATGTGTTGCAGCGGACCAGGGCGATGGAATCATCGTCGGCGTCTTCCTCGTCTGGCCATTCGTCCTCGGTGAGCGGATCGTTGGTGTGAATCATGAAGGATGTCGCCCGATCGCTTTCAGTGCCTCAACACGGCCAAGCCTTCGCGAGCTGCGTTTTCTGCATGTCGGGGCGAATCGTGGGCCGGGGCTTGACCGTGCCACTCCGCGCTATTTAACGATCTTTAATATCTGCTTGAACGTCGGGGCCGTGTAACTTCGCTGCAACTCCATGATCATCGCTTCGGTCGAGGTCACGATCGCGCCGGCCTGCCGCATGCGCTCCAGCGACAGGTCGCGGTCGCGCGGGCGGCGCGACCCGACCGCATCGGCCAGTACGAACGGGACGTAATCGACCTGCAACAGATCGAGCACGGTCTGCTGCACGCACACGTGCGCCTCGATGCCCACCACGATCACGTGCTCGCGCCGCGCGGCCTGCAATCGCTCGCGAAACGCCGCGTCGCCCCAGCAAGAGAACATCTCCTTGTCGTGGCGCGGAAGGTCCGGCGGCAACGCGTCAATCACCGGCCGTATCGTTTCGCCGAGACCGCGCGGATTCTGCTCGGTAGCCAGCAGCGGCGTCGAAAGCAGCCGGGCGGCGCGAATCATCCTCACGGCGTTGTCGACGACGGATTCGTGGTCGGCGATGTGCGGCATCAGCCGCTGCTGCATGTCGATGACCAGCAGCAGTGCCAGTTCGGATTCGGCAAGATAGACGGGTCTCATCGGATCGGGTCCATCGCAATCGCAACAGGACGCACGGTTCCCACGGCGGAACCGGCGAGCGGCGTTCGTCACGCCGACTTCAACGCCGCGAAATGCGGCAATACGGCAAAATCGGTACGAAACAGGGAAATCGGCTCGCCTCGTTGTTGCAGCACGGCCGGATTGGTTCCGCCCAGGCCGGCTCGGTCCGCATATCGCAAGTAGTCGATGCGGTGCGGCTGAAACCCCATGATCGCCGCCGCCGTCGCGTCGACGCTGGCGAACTGATCGCCCATCACCAGACATCCTACCGGCTTCGCGCTGCCCATGATCGGCCCGTCGCCCTCCATGCCGACGATGCCGTCGATGATCGCAAAGCCCGGCCGAACTGTCTGAACGATATCGACAATAGCCTGAGGAATGCTCAACTCCTTCGGCCGTCCGGAACGGTGGAGCACGTTCTTGGGCCAGCCGTAGACGATGCCGGGCATCAGCCCGAAGCAGTTCTTCATGCTCAGGGTGGCGCCCGCCCAGTGGTGCGTTTTGAGCTTTGCCAGCGACACCACCAGATCGGCCTCCAGCACCGTGCGCGGCAGGTAGAGCTTGTCGAGAATCGTGCGCCGCCCGGCATTGCCAACCGGAGCGACCGCGTCGTGGTTCAGATCGACGAAATCGAGATCGGCCTCTTGCAGCGCCCGGCCGAGTCCCGATTGTGCGAGCACCAGCTCGATGTCGCGTCGGTGGCCCGGACCGTCGGCGACGACGATCGAGGCGGCATCCATGCGGCGAAAGGCTTCCGCGGCGGCAACGACCACGGCGGGATGCGTGTTGATCGGTCTCTCCGACGTCGTGGTCTCAACCAGGTTGGGCTTCAGCAGCACGGACTTGCCGCGCGCCGACAGCTCGGGAAACTCGCGCAGACCGTCGAGAATCAGCTCGGTCAGATCGCGCGCATAATCCGAGGCCGGCAGAATCAGCGCCCGCCCCGGCGTGGTCGTCGGCCGTGGCGAGAATCGGCAACCGCCGAGCAGGGCCGCCGCGCCGGTCGCCGCCGTGGCTTTCAGGAATTGGCGTCGATTGAGCATGCGGCTTTCTCCCGGCCCCTCAAACCTTCAACCGCGAATGATGAACGGGTTTCTCGACACGTCGGCCGTCGCGAGCAGCGCCACCCCGCGGTGCCACGGACTATTCGCCGATCGATTCGACGCTGCGAACAACTCGCCGAATCGGCCCGGCAAAACCGCGTCGAATCCCCGGCCGCGCAGCGCCATCGAAATCCAACCGAGCGACAGCACCGACGGCGTATCGTTGACACGCTGCATCAGGTACTCGATGCCGAGCCGCAAGGGTGCGGGACCGCGCGGACCCGCGTCCTGGTCCCACAGCGCCAATAGCGCCAGCGCCGTCGGCATGACCGCCGGTTCCAACGGCGTGTTGAACACCGCCGAGTTGCCGTAGTTCCAGCCGCCGGTTGGCACGGCGCGATCGAACATCATCCGTCGGGCCTCCGTCATGCGCGGATGCTCGCGGCGGTTCAGGCGACTCATCAGCAGCATGACGTAGGCGGTCGGCTCGACCCAACTGTATGTGGTCGGCCGCCACGCAAAACCGCGCAACGTACTGTCGTCGGCGATGTGCGGCATTCGCTGCGACGTGGCCGGGTCGTACGACAGCAGATAATCCGCCACGCGCGCAGCCGCCGCGCGGTGCGACGCATCTCCGCAAACGGCCAGCGTGATCGCGGCGACGGCGCAGAGCGTGCTGGGTTCCGTCTGCGATGTCTGAGGCGCGATGGCGCCGTCGGACTGCTGAAGCGACCCGATGAAATCCAAGCCGCGCTTCTGCGCCGCTTCGTTGCGGGAGTGTGCGTACAACGCCGCGACGGCCATCGCCGTCGGTTCCACGGCGCTGTCGCCGCGGTCGAAGTATGCCCAGCCGCCGTCGGTGTGCCGAGCGTTTTCGAGCATGGCAAGGGACTCGTCCGGCCAGTCGTCCATATGGGAGATTCTATCGCCGCGCGCGATTTGCGGGGCGGCTGGAATTCGGGATAATGTTACACCGTTCATTTCCGGCCTGCGTCGTGTCGCCGGCCGGTCGACCAATCGATGCGGTGCGGTCATTCGGGGTACTCATCATGTCAGGCACGAGTCGCTTTCATTTGTTGCCGGGCGTCACGGCGCCCGTGAAAACGTGTGTGACAAGCGCGTTACTCGGCGGACAGGCCGGGATGCGCGCCGCAACGCATCAAATACCACCTCGCCGCTCCCGAACGGTCGCGCTTCGGCTCGGATTCACCGCGCTCGTTCTGAGTGTGCTGGCGCTTGCTTCCTGTCAGAATCCGGCGACAAACACCGCCGCGCCGAAGGAACGCCCGACGCCGGTGGTGCTGAACTTCGACGAGGATGCGCCCGGCGCGCTGCCGGAAGGTTGGCGACCGGCCATCATCAACGGCGCGGCCGCGGACATCGAGTGGCGGATTGCGACGGATTCGTTCGCCCCGTCGCGGCCGAACGTGCTGGCGCTGGCGCGGGCCGGAAACGACCGGCGGGCGTCGAACCTGTGCATCTGGCATCGGGACGTACTGGAAGATGTGGAGCTGCGAGTGAGTTGCTCAGGAGACTACGGCGCGGGGATCGCGTTCCGGCTGGACGATCAGCTCAACGGCTACGTGGCGCGCGTCAATCCGGCCGAAGGCAATCTACGCCTGTTCAAGCTGGTCGATGGAGAGCGGATTTCGCTGAGCGGGCAGCCGCTGCGGTATGCCGACGAGGACGGCTGGTACCGGTTGATTGTCAGCGTTCGCGACGATGTAATCCACGTCGTTCTGGAAGGATATGACGGCCGGTTGGCGCGGCGCAACGAGCTTGAGCATCGCGACGAGAGTTTCGTGCGACCGGGTCGCGTGGCGTTGTGGACGCGTGCGGATTCGCTGGGACGGTTCGACGACGTCGAGATTCGTCCGCTGGAATAGGAAGGCTGCACACGATTCGAAGGTGAAGTGCCCCAGGCTTGCCGCGGGTTGCCCGACCCCACGGCCACTCCGCCCGAGGAGCGTCTGCGGATCGTCGTGGCATTCGCCCGGAACCAGTCTTCGGCTCCAGCGCGGTGGCACGGTCAAGTCCTCGCGCGAGCGGCGTTTGGTGGAGGGTAACTCTGGACGCACCCTCGAGTACCGTTTGCGGGCCGCCTGCCCGCGGACCGCGCCAACCCCTGGTACGCGGCGTTGATTCCGGCGCGCGGCGTGGGATAGAATGCAAGGTTCGACCCACGCACCAAAGGGATTTCCATGCTGTTGTTTCAGTCTCTCGTCAATCGTTTTCGCAATAGTTCCGTTGCCCTTGCCGAGATTACGCGGACCCGCCGGCGGGCAGCGGCGTTCTCTATGCTCGCGCTCCTGACGTTCGTCGTCGCGAGCGGCACGACGTGCATGGTCGTTCCGCCGCCCGGCAACGGCAACGGCAACGGCGTGGACGTCAACGAAATCCTGCGCGTGAAGGACGACGACCATGCCAAGGGCGCAGCCGATGCCCCGATCACGGTCATCGAGTACGCCGACTTCCAGTGCCCGGTGTGCCGCAACTTTTTCCTGCAAACCTATCCGACGATTGAGACCGAGTTCATCAACACCAACCAGGTGCGCTGGGTGTTCCGGCACTTCCCGCTGCGCAGCATTCATCCATGCGCCGAGGCGTCGTCGCGCGGTTCCGAGTGCGCCCACGACCAGGGCATGTTCTGGGAATTTCACGATCGCCTCTTCAACAGTCCCAACCAACTGTGCAACGACGATCTCAAGCTGCATGCCCAGGCGCTGGGACTTGATTCCGCCACGTTCGACTCCTGCATCGACAACCGCGACAAGGCCGCCCGCGTGCAGCGCGACTTCGACGAAGGCGTGCTGCTGGGGATCACCGGGACGCCCACGTTCTTCATCAACGGCCGCAAGGTCGTCGGGTTCCGATCCGTCGAGGAATTCCGGGCCGAGCTGGGGCAGTAGGCTATCGCGCAGAAACGGCCTGACGCTTTCACGAGGAGTGGCACGCAAGCCCTTGCGCGCGGCGGCTTTGTTGAATCACACAAGCGCGTCTCGCGAGGGAATGGCAGCCATGAAGTCAACCCGGAGCGTTCGGTTCGCATTCAAGAGCCGGCGGTCAAGGCCGCAGGACGACACCGCCGGTTGCCGTCGCACTCACCCCATCGCACCGTTACGGCGCGCCAGCATCGTTCACCAGCGCCGGGCACGGTATTCGCAACACGGCATCCCAGGCGAGTGGGCAATTGAATGATGCTTTCGCAGGTCGTAAATTCGCATACGCGCCCCACGCCGCTTCACCGCCGCAGTTCAACGATAACGACCAAACGAACGGCACTTCCGCCCGCGGGCGGACTCTTCGCGGTTGATGCTCCCCGGTACGCCTCGCGCGCCCGCGGCCAGCGCGGCTCGGCCAGAACGCGCCCGATCCTCTCCTCGTCCTCGCTGGACGGCGGCCGTCCACCGATCAGATGAACGTACCACCGCGCCGGTGTGGCGGCGTCGCGCTCGAGCAGTTGCTCGTACGTCCATGGCGCTTCCGGCCATTCATCCCAGGTCAGCCCGGAGTAATACACGACCTGCGACAGCCGTCGATCGGCCAGCACGCGATCGGTTGCGGCGGCGTTTACTCGCAGCCACATTGCCGCGTCGCGCAGATAACGCTGCGAGTCGTTGATGGATTTCGGGCCAAGGACCGACATGATCACGCACACCGCACCCAACGTGCCGGCCGCACCCGCGCCGCCGTATCGTTCGCGCACACGCTCAAGCATGGCCAGCAGGCCCGCGGCAGCCCAGGGAATCGTCAGCCCGGCCGGGACCAGCAGGTAGCGCGTGCTGATGACTTCAAAAGATCGCGACCGCAGGTAGACGGCGATGCAGTGCACGACCAACAACAAGAGAATGAATCGGGTCGGATCGGCGGCCGCTCGCGGCACGCGCCGCCACAGCAGCGCGAACAGTGCGAGCGCGGAATAAACGTAGCGGCCCGACTTGGCCCAACCATCCACGATTTGCAGCGGCGCTGGCGCCAGCGCGGCTGCGGGCGCGCCCGTCACGGCGGCGCGCGCGTGGGGATCATCGCCTTGGACTGCTGATGCCGGATTTCTTTGCCTCCCGCGATGAGCGGCAAGCGATGTGCCGCGAAATCCCAACAAGGAATTCGAATTGTCGACAGACAGTGTCGCCGCTTTTTCTCCCCTTCGCCGCTCCGTGGCTTCGTCACTTCGTCGCTTCGCTCCGCTGTCACCCACCGCCTGCGACGCCGGCCCCATGAGCAGATCGCCAATACTCTTCTTGTGCATCAACCGACCGGTCACGGCCACGTAAGGCAGTAGCGGCACAAGAAACGCGAGCCACAGCGCGCCTGCGGCTACGGCGACCCGATGCCATCGGACGGACCGGCCGCGCTTTGGCCAGCACAGCCAAAGCGTCGCCGCGACGGGTATCCCCATCGCTTCCTGCCGAATCAGGTACGCCGCCGCGGCCAACACGCCGCCTGTGACGAGCCGAATCCAGATGGCCCGGCCAATGCGCGGCTTCTCGCCGTCGTCGTCGCGGCGAATTGCAGACACCGCCTGACAGCACAGAAAAACCGACGCAAGGTAAACGGCCAGGTGCGGCATGTCCGAAAGGACGTCGCCGCCAAGCTGATGCGCCTGCGGCCAGAAGACGACCAGCAACGCCGCCAAGGCGGCGGACCGGCGATCGAAGAGCCGCGCCGACAGCAGCCACAAAAGCGGCGCGCAGGCCACGTAGCCGGCCGCGGAGACGATTTGTCCCGCGCGCAGCCACGCATCGGCCGGATGGTCGCCGAGCCACTGGCCGATCAGGCCGTGCAATCCGAGGATCATGGCCGAAAAGCCCGGCTGCGACAGATGGGCCTTCATGTAGAAAACGGGGTCCTCGCCGAGTTGCCGCGCGAACCGCAGAAAGTGAACGCCATCGCCGCTGACGCAGGCCAGACGTGACGCCGCGACGACGGCCGACGAGATCACCAGGGGGATCAGCAGCATCAGCCAGACCGGGCTGACGCCCGAAGCAGGTTGGTCGCGACTCGCCGGCGCCATGCGGGGCAGTCTGCATGGTTCGGCGCGGGGACGCAATAGTGCGCTGGGCCGATGTGCGCCGCGTGGTTATCATTCCGTGGGCGGCGCGTTCGATACCGCCTTCAAAGGAGAAACGATTCATGACGCCTACGATTCGATACCGCACCGTCAACTTCATGCTGACACTTGGCGCAATCACGGCGATCGCGTCGCCGCCGGCCCGCGCCCAGACGCCCCCGAAGCCCGCCGACGTGGTCGTTGTCGAAGCCGACGGCGAGGGCGTGACGCGCGAAGCCGCGCTGAAGGTTGCCCTGCGGGCGGCGCTGGAAAAGGGCGGACAGCAGGAAATCTTCTCCGACACGAAAGTGCAGAACTTTCAGCTCATGCACGACACCATCCTCTCGCGGGCCGTCGGCCTCGTGAAAGACTACGAGGTCGTCAAAGAAGCGCCCGTCGTCGGCGGCACGTTCAAGGTCTGGATCAAGGCGCGCGTGTCGAAGAGCGTGCTGGCGCAAAGCTGGGGCGAGGTGCAGAACGTACTGAACCAGATCGGGCGGCCGAAGATTCTCGTGGCGATCACCGAGAAGATCGACGGCCGGACCGAGGATCAGAGCATTCTCGAGACCAAGATCGAAGAGCGCCTGCTGCGCAGCGGATTTGACATGGTCGAAAAATCCGGCGCGGCGTCGATTCGGCAGAAAGAACTCGACGACGCCGCGGCCGAAGGCAACGTCGGCAAGCTCCAGGCCATTGCGAAGGATTTCGACGCGCACATCTTCATCGCCGGAACGGCCAACGCCAATCAGGCCGGGATCGAGGCCGTCTTCGGCGTGCCGATCGCCTTTTACAACTGCGACGTGCAGGTCAAGGCCTTCTACACCGACACCGCCAAGCTGCTGGCAAGCAAGGGGCTGCCCTCAACTCGCGGCGGGGCACGCGGGCTGAAGGAGTACAGCCCCCAGGCCGGCAAGCAGGCCATCGACAACGTGAGCCAGCAGCTCATCAACGAAATCTACGAGCAGGTGATGGAACAATGGTGCACGGCAATCAGCGCCGGCGGCGAGCTGGTGCTGGAGGTCGAGGGTTTCAGCTTCAAGCAGGGCAATGATCTGAAAAAACTGATCGCCTCGATCGAAGGGGTGGAACACGTCAATTTCAAACTGACCAAAGGCGTGGCCACGTACGCCATCAACGCGAAGATGAGCGCGCAGGACCTGGCCGAGAAGTTGAGTGAGGGCGAGGTTGCGAAGGTTATTGAAATCGTCGACCTCAAGCAGAACCGCTTGCAGGCCAAGGCCGTCGGGGGTTGATCCATTAGGTGGCGCGCCGCGAAGCGGCGGGTTCACGATGACAGGGAATCGAATCGACCATCATACGAGCGAGTGCTGGCCCCGCTCGTCACCCCACCGTCCCCGCTCGTGACCCCCGCGGGGGCGGGGGTCCGTTCCGACCATACGGCGTCGTGCCTTTATTCAGCTCAGGCACGGTCATGGATTCCCGCCTGCGCGGGAAAGACGAGTCGAGTCACTTCGTTCCCGTCAGTTCCTTCACGAGCCACGGTGCGTCGTACATGGTTTTCAGCGCCTCGATGATGGCCCGTGAATCGACGGCCACCGCCCGCGCCTCTTCCTCGGTGTAGATGAAGTCGAACACCAGGCTCTGGATGTTGCCGTCGAAGATCAGCCCCACCACCTCGCCCGCCTTGTTGACGACCGGGCTGCCTGAGTTGCCGCCGATGATGTCGGCCGTGCAGACGAAGTTGTAGGGCGTGGCGGGGTTGAGCTTGTCCTTGCGTTCCAGCCAGCGATCGGGCAGATCGAAGGGCGCGACGCCGCCGCGCTCCTTGTGGCGCTGATACAGCCCGGCGAAGTCGGTGAACGCGGGTATGCGTCGGCCATTTTCCTCGTATCCGCGGATGGTCCCGAAGGCCAGGCGCAGCGTGAACGTTGCATCGGGATACATGTCCTCGCCGTAGCGAGCGAAGCGGGCCTCGGCGATGGCGGCGTACGAGGCGCGCTGCACCGCCTCGATCTCGTCCTCGTAACGCTTTCGCAACGCGCGCGCCTCGGCATCGACCGACGCCGCGAAGCGGATCATCGCATCGTCGCAGGCGGCGATCGCCTCCTTGCCGCCCTCGCCCAGTTTGCGCCGCTCGGCCACGTCCTTGATCCGGGCGCCGCGCACGAGCTGTTCGGCGCGATGTCGCGGCGACCGGCCGTCAAGAATGCGCACGACCGTCGGATCGTCGCCGCCGAGCATCTCGGCGAATAGCGACAGCGCCGACGCCAGCCGGTCGATCTCCAGTTCGTCGTAAAGCGGAGCGGGCGAATAAAGCTGCTGATAAAGTGAGTCCAGTTCCGAATCGCTGTATTCCGGCAGTCGCTCGGCGTTGGGTTTGGGCTTCTCGTCGGCGAGCCGCACGAGGTGACGAGCGACGTCGAACAGCCGGCAGCGCGACAATGCGGCCTGAAGCCGATATCGGACATAGAACTCGCGGTAACGACCCATCGCCTCGGCAAGACGATCCCAGGCTTCGCCCCACTTCCTTGCATTCTCGGGATCGGCGGCGACGGTGGAGCGCAGCGTTTTTTCATCGGCGACTTTTTTCCGCATCAACTCCGGATCGTGCAGGCCCTCCATCATGCCCGTGTAGGCCTTGCGGCTGTTCTGCACGCCGAAGTATTCCTCCAGCGCGATGCGGCGGTTCTCCTCGCCTCGGCCCATGAAGACGGCGAGCTGAACCTCGCGCCGCCACAGGTTGTTCAGGTGCGTCGGCAGGTGAACGTCGCGCAAAAAACGCAGATGGTCCACCGTGTTCTGTCGCTGCGTGCGGCCCGGATGTCCCAGCACGAAGATCAACTCGCCGTCCTTCGCCCCGGCCGCGGACCACTTCAGATAATGCTCCGTCTTCAGCGGCCGGTCGTTCTCGTAGATGCGGAAGAAACACATGTCGAGATCGAATCGCGGATATTCGAAATTGTCGTTGTCGCCGCCGAAAAACGCGATCTGCCGCTCGGGCGCCATCACCAGGCGCACGTCCGCGAACCGCTGGTAGTGGTACAGGTGATAGCGCGCCCCCTGATAAAGCGTGACGACCTGGCAGTCCATGCCGCTCTTTTTTTCCGCTTCCTCCTCGATCGTGATGATGGCCTTGCGCCGCGCGGTGTTTGCATCCGCCGCGCTCATGCCGGCCGTGGCGGCGGCCGTCACTCGCTCGGTCACGTCCTCGATTTCCCACAACACGTTCAGTTCCAAATCCGGACATTTCAGCTCATCCTCGCGCTTCGCGGCGAGAAAGCCGTCCTCGAGCAGATTTCGGTCCGGCGTGCTGAGCTTCTCGAGCACGTCCGAGCCGACGTGGTGATTGGTCACGACCAGACCGTCCGGCGAGACGATGCTGCCCGAGCCGCCAAGATTGAAACGCACGCACGACTTCTGCAAATGTTGCAACCACTCGGCCTTCGGCTCAAAGCCGTAGCGCTGCTGAAGCAGCTTCACCGGCGGGCGGTTGAGCAACCACATGCCTTCATCCGCCCGCGACGGCATGGCGGCGGTCGCGAGCGACAGCGTCAGAACCAGCAACAGGGTGCGAAACATACGGCGGTGCATGATGAATCCTCGTTTCCGTTGGTCGCGACGCCCCCTTTCGCGCCGCGTGCAAGGCCGTTTGCGTATCGCGGCGCAGGCCGCGCGTCAAGCCGCGCGAGGCGCGCGGCGGCGTCCATTTCGCTCTGCAAGTCCGTCCCCGCTATAATCGTCGCCGTCAAGTGCGAGTCTACCATCACTCTGGAGAGCCTGTTCATGAAGCGCATGTGGCATCACCTGTTCAGTGCCGCGGTCGTGTTCTCGATCACCTGCGTCGGGCTGGCCGACGACAAGGACAAGCCGCCCAAGGAGAAGGAGGCAAAGTCGGACGTCAAGAAGGCCCCCGACTTCACGTTGAAGGATCTCGACGGCAAGACGCACGCTTTGAAGGACTACAAGGGCAAGTGGGTCGTGCTCGAGTGGGCCAACAAGGACTGCCCGGTCTGGCGCGCCCGGCTGAAGGAGTTGAAGAGCACGGCCGCCAAGTTCAAGGACAACAAGGACGTCGTCTGGCTGTTGATCGACTCGACCTACGCGATGGTCGAGGAGGACAACAAGAAGTACATGAAAGAAAACGAGGTCACGCGCCCGGTGCTCATCGACCGCGACGGCAACGTCGGCGAGGCCTACGACGCGCGAACCACGCCGCACATGTTCATCATCGACAAGGAAGGCAACATCGCCTACGACGGCGCGATCGACAATCAGAAGAAAGAAAAGGAATTTGTCAACTACGTGTCGAAGGCGATGGACGAGCTGCTGGCCGGCAAGCCGGTCAGTACGCCGAAGACCAATCCCTACGGCTGCTCGGTGAAATACAAGCGGTAGGCGACGGCGTTGCACCCGCGGTTGTCCGCACGCGGAACCGAACCGCGACCGTGAGGGAGCGACGAGAAACGCCGCTTCACGGAGCGGGCGCGGGTGACGAGTTGACGACCGCCCGCGCGCATGACCGCCCATTGAGCCGGACCGCGGCCGTGTGGAAGTGTTGGAACACCCTCACGCGCGGTCCTGAATCCGCCTTCAACACGCGCACCGCACGTTGCATTGCTCGGCCATGCACAAAAGAGCGCCGCTCGTATTGCTGATATTTATTGTAATCTGCGGCTGTCGCTCCAGCGATACGCCGCCGTCGGTAGGCGCCGGACGGTTGTCGCCTCCGGTCGTTGTCGATGCGGCCGGACTGAAGCAGCACGTATCGCGGCACGGCGGCAAAGTCGTTCTGCTGGACTTCTGGGCGACCTGGTGCGCGCCGTGTGTCAGGGAACTGCCGCGCCCGGCGGCGTTGCAGAAAGAATTCGGCGGCCGCGGATTCCAGGCCATTCCCGTAAGCTTCGACGAGCCGGAAGACTGGGCCGACAAGGCCGCCCCGCGGCTGGCGGCGGCCGGTTGGAACGGCCCGGCGTTGATCGTCGACGGCCCCGACGCGCGCAACGCGATCGTCAACTGGCTGGCGACGCGATGGCGCAGCGAGCTGCCGGCTCTGTACGTGCTTGATCGTTCCGGCCGCGTTGCGCGAGAGTTGCTGGCCGCGGAGGCCGAGAACACGGCGGCGATTCGGGCGGCAATCGAAGCGACGATCGAGAACAAATGATCCGACGGTTCCGTCGGCTGCGCCCCACGGCTATCCACGTGAATCCTCTTCGGGGATGGAAAGTCAACTGCATGCGGGCTGCTCGCGGAGAGCAGTCGCGCGCAGCGCTAACCACCGGCGTCACGGCGCGTGCGTGCAGCGCCGTTGTTCCCGTTTACGAATCAGCCCATCCCTGAAAGGGATGAACCTGAACAGCCGTGGGTGACACCCACGGTCCTATGCGCCGGAGAAAAGGATCGTCGCCGCTTCCCGCCCCTTGTCCCTGCGCCCGACCGTCGATTAAATGCGCGGTTCACCATCGGGAACGGAACGCCCGATCGTCAACCAAGGACCTGAATTCGTGGATCACAACAGTCTGCTGAGAAAGATCAAGGACAAGAAAACGCTCGTCGGCATCATTGGCATGGGCTACGTCGGCCTGCCGCTCGTGCGCACGTTCAGCCAGGCCGGCTTTCCCACCATGGGATTCGACATCGACGAATCCAAAATCAGGATGCTCAGGGCCGGCAAGAGCTACATCAAGCACATCCCGTCCTCAATGGTCGCAGAGCTTGTCAACTCCGGACGCTTCACCGCCACCGACGACATGACGCGGCTGGGCGAACCGGACGCCATCCTCATCTGCGTTCCCACGCCGTTGTCGATCACGCGCGATCCGGACATGAGCTACGTCGTGAACACCGCCCGCATGATCGCGAAAACGCTGCGCAAGGGGCAACTCGTGGTGCTCGAAAGCACCACCTATCCCGGAACGACCCGTGAGGACGTGCAGCCCATCCTCGAAGTCGGCGGCCTGAAAGCCGAGCGCGACTTCTACCTCGCGTTTTCTCCCGAGCGAGAGGATCCCGGCCGCACAGACTATAACACCTCGACCATTCCCAAGGTCGTCGGCGGCATCGGGCCTAAGAGCGGCCAGATCGCCACGGCGCTGTACGGCGGCGCGATCAGCCAGGTCGTGCCGGTCGCGTCGTGCGAAATCGCCGAGGCGTGCAAGATCGTCGAAAACGTCTATCGCTGCGTGAACATCGCGATGGTCAACGAACTGAAGATGGTCTTCGACAAGATGGGCATCGACGTGTGGGAGGTTATCAACGCCGCCAAAACCAAGCCGTTCGGGTTCCAGGCCTTCTATCCCGGCCCCGGCCTGGGCGGACACTGCATCCCCATCGACCCGTTCTACCTGACGTGGAAGGCCCGCCAGTACGGCGAGCCGACGCGCTTCATCGAGCTGGCCGGCGAGATCAACACGCGCATGCCCCTCTACGTTATTCACCGCCTGGCCGAGGCGCTCAATGATCGCGGCCGGCCGATCAAGGGTTCGAGCGTGCTGGTGCTCGGCCTGGCGTACAAGAAAGACGTCGACGACCTGCGTGAGTCGCCCAGCATCGAGCTGATCGAAATGCTGCGCGAGCGCGGCGCGCGCGTCGATTACAACGATCCGCACATCCCCGCGACGCACAAGCAGCGCGAGCACGATCTGAAAATGAAGTCCGTGCCGCTGACCGCCGAACAATTGAAAAAGTACGACGCCGTGCTGATCGCCACCGACCACAGTACGTATGATTACGACATGATCGTGAAGAACGCGCGGTTGATCATCGACACGCGCAACGCGACGGCAAACGTCAAGAACGGTCGCGACAAGATCGTCAAGGCGTGAAACCGCGGAGCGAACGGGATGCGCCTCGGCCGGCTCCAGCTTACTTCGATCATCGTTGGCGGCCTGCTGGGCCTGACCGGCGGGTTGGGACTGTTTACGTTCGTCTATGCCGATGGCGCGTCGTATCTGACCAACGATCCGAAGGCCTGCGCTAACTGCCACGTCATGAACGAGCAGTATGACGGCTGGACGCGCTCCAGCCATCACGCGGTCGCCGTCTGCAACGACTGCCATACGCCCCACAACTTCGTCGGCAAGTGGACCATCAAAAGCATCAACGGCTTCAATCATTCGCTGGCGTTCACGACCGGACGATTTCATGAGCCGATTATGGCCACGCCGCTGAATCGCCGCGTGACCGAGAACGCCTGCCGGTATTGCCATGCGGACATCGTGCAGGCCATCGACTCCAGCCCCCACGCCGACGCGGCAATGTCCTGCATCCGCTGTCATCGCAACGTGGGACATCTGCATTGAGGGAGATTGGGTCCTGAACCGAACCGCGACCGTGAGGGAGCGGCCGCAGATTCGCCCCGTGGCGGTATTCTGAAAAAGGAACGCACCATGAACCAGCCACCGCCATCGCCCGCTTCTCACGAACCAGTCATTCCGCGCCGCCGCTTCGTGCGCCTGGTCGCCACAACCGCCGCCGTTACGCTGATCGTCGCCTTTCTGGTCACGGGCGTGCTGATCAACGTGTTCGAGCATAAGCAGGAAGCCCGCAATCCGTTTTTCCGCGTGGTGGAACTGACCGACGACACCGATGACGCCGCTACTTGGGGCAAGAACTTTCCGCTTCAATACGACGCCTACATCCGCACCGTCGACATGGTTCGCACGCGCTTCGGCGGCAGCGAGGCCGTGCCGCGCACCCCGACGCAGGCCGATCCGCGCGGCATCGTCGCCCAGTCGCGCCTCGAGGAGGACCCGCGACTCAAAACGATGTGGGCCGGCTACGCGTTCGCCGTCGATTTTCGCGAGGAGCGCGGCCACGCCTACATGCTCGAAGACCAGACGTTTACTCAGCGCCAGCACGTAGCGCAGCAGCCCGGCACGTGCGTGCACTGCCATGCCTCGACCTACACGGCGTACAAGCGGCTGGGCGAGGGCGATCTGTTCAAGGGTTTCGAGGCGCTGAACCGCATGCCTTACGCCGAAGCTCGCCGGCAGGTGTCGCACCCCGTTTCGTGCATCGACTGCCACGATCCGATCACGATGCAGCTTCGCGTGACGCGGCCGGCCTTTCTGGAAGGCATCCGCGCGTACAAGGCGCGACAGGGCGTCGAGCATTACGATCCCAATACGATGGCGACGCGACAGGAGATGCGCTCGTTCGTCTGCGGCCAGTGCCACGTCGAGTATTACTTCAAGGGCGAGGAAAAGCGCCTGACGTACCCGTGGCACAACGGGCTGAAGGCCGACGAGATTCTGGAGTATTACGATCAGGCCGGCTTCAAGGACTGGACCCACGCACAGACCGGGGCGACGGTGCTCAAGGCGCAGCATCCCGAATTCGAGATGTGGAACCAGGGCACGCACGCCCGCGCCGGCGTCGCCTGCGCCGATTGCCACATGCCGTATCAGCGCGTCGGAGCGATGAAAGTCAGCGACCATCACGTGCGCAGTCCGTTGTTGAATATCGCCAACGCCTGCCAGACTTGTCACCGCGTGCCCGAGAACGAGCTGCTGGCCCGCGCCGAGCTGATTCAATCGCGCACGCATGACCTGCGCGACGTGGCGATGGACGCGCTGGTCGAGCTGATCGGCGACATCCACGCCTATCGCGAACGCGGAGCGGCCGACGCCGACCTGGCCGCCGCACGCGATGCCCAGCGAAAGGCTCAGTTCTTGCTCGATTTCATCGAGGCCGAGAATTCGATGGGCTTTCACGCCCCGCAGGAAGCCGCCCGAGTTCTGGGCGAGTCGATCAACCACTCCCGCCGCGGCCAGGTCGCCCTGCGCGATCGACTGGGCAAGCGCCCGGCGGACGAACAGGCGGCCGGAAGAGTGGATGAGTGATCTTCGCTAACGGCGTTGCGTGGACGCTATCGAATTTCCCGCGCGGTAAGTTGCACTCGAAGCGGCGAAATAAAAGACAGCCAGCGAGACTTTCTGGTGCCGACCGTCTACATCGAAACTACGGTGATCAGCTACCTCACCGCATGGCCCAGCCGTGATTTGGTGCGTGCGGCGCACCAACAGATTACTCGTGAATGGTGGGAGAGCCGTCGGCCTGGCTTTTCGCTGTATGCGTCACAACTCGTCCTGAATGAGGCGGCGTCGGGGTATCCCAAGGCGGCCGCCGATCGCCTTCAGATTCTGGCGGCATTTCCACTGCTTGAATTCCGCCCCCCGACGTTGGCGCTGGCTGAAAGCCTGGAGCGTGCGTTACAGCTACCATATCACGCTCGCGCCGATGCGCTGCATGTTGCTGTTTGCGCCGCCAATGGCATTGATTACCTGCTCACATGGAATTGCCGCCATCTGGCTAACGCGACGCTCGCGCCTAAAATAGAAAGGGCTTGCCTGGCGCATGGCCTGGTTTCCCCGCGGATCGTCACTCCGGAGCAACTACTGGAGGAGCCATGAAGGATGACCCGATCGTACAAGAGGTGCGCCAGGCTCGCGAAGCATACGCAGCGAGCTTCAACTATGACCTGGCCGCCATGATTGCGGATTTGCAGCGCCGCACCGAAGAGGCCCGTCGCGCGGGTCAGGCCGTCGAATCGCTCCCACCGCGCCGCGCTGAACCGCTGGCCGCCCCGGCAAACGAGAGCAAATGAACGCTCCTTCCAATTGCTCCCCGCCATTCCTTCCGTTCAAATAGCCCCGTGGACCGACGGGCCGTCATCTTCGACATGGACGGGACGCTCACGCGCCCGCAGTTCGATTTCGACGCGATCCGCCGCGATATCGGGCTGAAGGACGAACCGATTCTTGAAACTCTCGTCCGCATGCCGCCCGACCAGCGCCGCCGCGCCGAAGCCATCCTCAACAAGTACGAAGCGCAATTCGCCGCCAGCAGCGAGCTGCAACCCGGCGCCGGACCCATCGTCTCGGCCATCCGGCGCGCCGGCTTCGCCCTGGCGCTGATGACGCGCAACAGCCGCGAATCGACCGCCGTTTTCCTTGAGCGGCACAGGCTGACGTTCGATGTCGTCTGGACCCGCGCGGACGGGCCGATGAAGCCCTCGCCCGAACCGGTGATCGAGATCTGCCGTCGGCTGGGCGTCGCTCCGGCCCGGGCCTGGGTCGTCGGCGACTATCTCTACGACATCCAGTGCGGAAGAAGCGCGGGCGCGCACACCGTGCTGCTGCTCAACAACGGCAAGCGGCCGCGCTGGGCCGACGAAGCCGAGCACGTGATCGAATCGCTCGACGCGCTGGCCGTCATTCTGGAAATCGAGTACGCATGAAGCAGTTGCCCGCCCTTCACTGGCAGATTCTCATCGGCATGTTCATCGGCGCGGCCGTCGGCCTGCCGCTCAACATTCTGGCCGATCAGGGACACGTCTCGCCTGAGTGGCCGCGACAGGTCGCGTTCTACGGCAAAGCGATCGGCGATCTGTTCCTGCGGCTGCTGTCGATGATCATCGCGCCGCTGATCTTCACGTCACTCGTCACGGGCGTGACCGCCAGCGGCAGCCTGGAAGGGCTGGGGCGCATGGGGCTGCGCACGATCGTCTTTTACATCAGCACGAGCATGGCGGCGATCGTGACGGGGCTAATCCTGGTGAATCTCATTCGACCCGGCGTCGGGGCTGATATGGCGGTCTTGCAGGCTGGCGCCGAACCCGTGGCGCCAGCCGTGCTCGAAGGCGATGGCGGCGTCGGTTCGACGTTATGGAACCAGTTGCTCAACCTGATCCCGCCCAATCCCTTCGCGGCCCTGGCCGATCCGACGAATCGATCCATCCTTGCCGTGATTTTTTTCTCGCTGCTATTCGGCATCTTCGTCGTCCGCGTCGGCGGCGAGCACGGCAAGCGCCTGACCGATGCGTTCAACGCCGCGTTCGAGGTGATGATGAGCCTGACGATGTTCATCATCCGCCTGGCGCCCGTCGGCGTGATGGGCTTCATGCTCTACGCGGCGGCCGGACGCGGACTGGGCGTGTTCGCATCGCTGGCCTGGTATATGCTGACCGTGTTCTGTGGCCTGGCGATACACGCCTGCATCACGCTGCCGATGCTGGCCGCGCTGATCGCGCGGCGCTCGCCGCGGCAGTTCGCCCGCGACATGGCGCCGGCGCTGATGACCGCCTTTTCCACCGCCAGCAGCAACGGCACACTGCCCCTGACGATGACCTGCATCGAGCAGCGCGCCGGCATCAGCAATCGCGTCAGTTCGTTCGTGCTGCCGCTGGGCGCGACGATCAACATGGACGGCACGGCGCTTTACGAAGCCGTGGCGGTGCTCTTCATCGCGCAGGCCTACGGCTCCGAGTTGACGCTGGCGCAGCAGGTCATCGTGGCGTTCACCGCGCTGCTGGCGAGCATCGGCGCGGCGGGCATCCCGCACGCGGGAACGGTGATGATGGTCGTCGTGCTGCGCGCCGTCGGCCTGCCCCTCGACGCCGTGGGGCTGATTCTGGCGGTCGACCGCGTACTCGACATGTGCCGCACCGCGGTCAACGTGTGGAGCGATGCGACCGCCGCCGCGGTAATCGAACGAGTTTGCCAGAAGCGAGTCACGTAAGGTCTGCTGCGCGGACCGAAAGATCGCGTGGCACGGGCTTGTAGCCCTTGCAAATCAGAGCCGCGCCGCGTAAGCAAGCGGGTTTCAGAGCCGCGCCGCGTCAGCAACGAAGATTCAGAGCCGCGCAGCGTAAGCAAGCGGAATCCACAAGCCGGACGCGTGGGCGCACGGCCATCTCGCGCCGCACCGTGCGAAGCCTGTCGGCGCCCCGAACATACAGGGCAAGATCGAAACGTTCCCAACCGGGCCAGGCGGCCCGATCCCGCTCGCTGACGCTGCGCGGCTCCGAATGCCTGCCGCGCCTACACGCCAAACACGTATGCCAGCGCCTCGCTCTGTACTGCGCTGACATCCTTCGGATACGCATGACCCGTGCGCGGTAGCTCCTTCAGCTTAACGGTCGCGCCGGCCGCCCGGAACACGTCCTGCGCCAAGCGGCTCGTCTCGCGCACCCACTGATTGTCCTCGGTGCCGGCCATGATGAAAATTCGCCGCCCCTCGCATCTCTTTTCCTCGATTGTCGGGCGCAGCCGTTGGTCGAAAATGCCCGCGGTGGCGATCAGTCCGCGGAACTTCTTCGGATTCTCGGCCAGCAACCGATAGGCGACGTCCGCGCCGCGGCAGAACCCCACCAGCACGATTCGATCTTCGTCGATCCGGTAATCCTTCATCACCGCGCCGATCGCCTCCAGAACGCGCTGTTCTGATCCGCGACCCGGCTGCCAGTCGAATTCCGACGCCGTCACATGCCGCTCACCCTGCGGCGCGAGCAGCACAGCGCCTTGGGCCGCTGCGGCGGCCGCCCACCTATCGACAAACTTCCGCATGTTGCCGCGGCTGCCGTGCAGCGCCACGATCAGCGGCGCGGCCCGCGATGCATCGTGGCCCTCGGCCACCGACACCACGTAGTCCGACTTGACGATAAGCTTCGTCTTCGGCGCCGCGGCCGGAGTCGACTCGGGCTTCTTCGCCGCGTCGGTTGCGGTTTCCGCCGCGGGACGCCGTCCTTCGCGCCGCGGCGCTCGCGTTTCTTCCGTCGCAGCCGGCTTAGGCTCTTCCTTCTTGTCGTCTCCGCGCAGTTTCGCGACGACGCGCTTGTAGCGCTCCGTGTCGCGAACGGCGGCCAGGTCCGAGTCTTCCAGCAGCAATTTCACATCGTTGAACCCGGCCTCCACGCACTTCTCCAGCCACGACAGGGCCTCGTCATGATCGCCGCACAGACAGTGCAGGCACGCGAGGTTGTACATCGCGCGATTGTCGTCCGGCCGCAGCTTGTGAATCTCCTGCGCGACCCGCAGAGCGTCCTTGTACTCCTTGGCTTCATGCAGGCGGTACATCTCGCGCATGAGATCGTCGTAGGACTTCTTAGACGGCGCATCCTGCGCCGTTGCCGGAGCGGCCGGAACCAGCGCGAGCACAACACCGAGCAGTCCCGTCAGCAGTATCACTCGCGAAATAACAGAAGCGGATTTCGGATGCGATTTCATGGCGAAACCTCCTCATCGTCGGAGAGCGCGACAATATAGCGCGCCGGCGACTCCGCGTAAAGCCGAATCACGCCATCGCGGTGTCGTGCACGCCTTCATCGATGGGACGGCCCGCGGCGAGGTTCTCGTACACGCGACGCATGTTGTCGGTGAATGCGCGCGCGCCGAACACCTCGTACGCCTGACCGCGTGCGGTATCCGCGACGTTTCGACGCAGATCGGAGTCGTCGAGTAGGCGCAGAATGGTCGAGGCGATCGTCCGCGGACGCGCATCGCGGCACAGCAGACCGTTGTGACCCGATGCGATCAGTTCGGCTACGCTGCGAATCGCCGTACCCACGATGGGCACTCCCGCCGCCATTGCCCATGCCAGCGGCGCCGACGCGCACTCGCGCTCGGCCGGCTCGACCATCACGTCGGCGGCGGCGACGAGTTGCGGCCATCCCCACTCCGAGCGCGGCGTCGTTAGCATGGAACCAAGGCCGTGAGCGGCGAGGAAGCGGCGGATGCGTTCGGCTTCCGGCCCGCCGAACGGCACGAGCAGCCGAATGCGCTCGTGAAACTGCCGAAGCATGGCAACCGCCCATGCGGCGCTGAATTGACCGCCGGCGCGAGTCGCCGGGCCGCTGGTCAGTATCACTGGACCGTCGCCGCGCGCGATCAGCCGCTCGCGCACCCCGGCGCTGCGGGCTTCGTTGATCTCGCGAAAATCGACCGGCCCGCGTACAACGGCCACGCGCCGCGGATCGACGCCGCGTTCCGCCAGTGCCCGCCGCGCGCTTTGCGTCCCCGTCTGCACGAAAACGCTCTGCAAGCTCATCGCTCGAAGCCGACGCGCCGTCCGGTCGTCTGAAGGGGAAAGTAGCGTCAGCAGACAAGGGCCGCTATCGACGATGGCGGGCAACGGCAAATCATCGAGACTCCACACATGAATCACATCGGCCCCGCAGCGGTGCATGTATCGCACGAGGCGCGGATTCACCAGGGCCGGCGCCGGCAGCCGCCACAGCCAACGTTGCGCCGCGCCGTCGAGCACGAGGAGAGGACGTTCCGATTTCAGCCGCACGCGTAGCATTCTTTCCGCGCGCGGATCCGTGACCGCAACCGAATGCGCGACGTTGGCATCCGCGCGGCGCAACAGGCAGCGAAGCGGCCATTCAGCGGCCCGATCCAGATGAGGCCCGATGACGTGAAGTACGGAAATCACTCGTCGAGCGGCTTGTGATCGTAGAAGTACTGGGCCGTTTTCTTGCCCAGCTTGCGGGCAAGCTGTTCGGCCACGCGTACGGGCGCGGCCAGCGAGTCGTCCAGCGAGGGATCGGTTTTCACTTCAATCGTCCGATCCTCGGCGCCGTCCCGCGGCCACAGGCGCACGTCGCTCTTGCGCTCGGTCGAAACGATCTTGACGCCCACGCGCCAGCGGCCGGCGTACTGCACGTCTTCGGGGTTTTCCTTCAGCGCCCAGTACTTGACGCGCACGTACAACACCTGCTCGGCGCCCAGTTTCTCGCCGAGCTGCCGAATCGACAATTCCTCGTAGTTGGTTTCGGTCTGCTGAAGGCGCTGCACTTCGGCCAGCGCAACGATGCGCGTCTTGATCTTGTTGGCCGACAGCGTCTCTTCAAACGTCTTGTGAAACGTCGCGATCGCTTCCGGCGTTACGCCCAGCGGTTCCGGCTCATCGACCACGACCGCCAGCAGGCCCTCCGGCAACTTGTATTCGGCGTCGACGGTGTCCCCGCCCGAAGCGACCGCCAGCACGGCCGCAATCTGCTGACAACCGACCACCGCCGGCAGCAGCAGCGCGAGCGTCGTCACGGCCGCGATTGATCTTCCAACCCCCCGCGGTGCGGTTTGCGCCGCGGCGATTGCGGAATCGCACACATCACTCATAGGCCACCTCATGCGCGTAAAACTTGCGCGCCACGGCCTCGCCGAAACGGCGCAGCGCCTCGGCCAGCACTTCCTCGTCGCTGTAATCCAGCACGCCGATGGTCGACCCCTCGGGGAACGAGGCCGACACGTCGGTGCGATAGATGGGCGTCGCCTCGTCCACGCGCTGCACGACGATGTTGCCGCTGACCGCCCCCTTGATCAGCCCCTGCGCTTCGGGAGCGCGCGTCGTGTATTGATACAAATCGACCCGCAACACGACGTCGGCTCCCAGCCGCTTACCGATCTCCGCATTCGACAGCGTCGGCCCGACGTTGCCCAACTGCTCCTGCAACTGAATCACTTTCATCACGTCGACGTAGCTGGCGCCCTTCAGCTCCTTCTTCGAGGCGTTTTGCTCCAGAACAAGTCCGATTTGCCGGGCCGTCCGGAAATTCGCGCCCGGATCCAGATCGAGCGTCGACGGCTCGGCCCACACGACCACCGCCACCTTGCTGCCGGCCAGCTTGTCGCACTCGGCGGCGACCGGCTTCTTCTTCTCCGAGTTCATCATGTAGAACGCCGCCCCGCAGCCGCACGGCGCGACAAGCATGATCGCAAGAAACAGCGCGGAGAGTCGCACGGCGACAGGCCGGAACCGGCGAAACAATCGGAGTGGCATTGTTGCGTTCATGATTCCAGGTTGGGAGTACGCGTTGCGTCGAAAAAACCAACGACTTAGCCGCCGCGATAGGGCAGGACGCCGGTCGCCAGTCCCAGCGCGATCTTTACGCCCCATCCGACAAAAAAAGTCACCGCCAGCGTCATCACCATCGCCGAAGGCGACACACGATACCAGTCTACTTCCAGCCGCCGACCGCCGAGCACCATCCACGTGCCGATCACCGCCGCCGCCATCACCGCCAGTGACAACAGCGCGCCGACCGGCTGCGAGATGAACGCGCGGACCGGATGGCCGTGCATCATCCACGAAAACGCCGACGTCATGCCGCACGTGGGACATGGCAGGCCGCTCATCAGCAGAAAACCGCACGGCGGCAGTCCCAGCCCGCGATGCGTTCCCACGCCCGATTCACTGGGCGGCAGGTACGTGGCAAACCCGAGCACAGTGCAACTGGCCGCCGCGATGATCGCGCCGATCCAGCGCGTCCGCGTCGAACGGCCGCGCGAAGCGCTCAACCACGGTCGGACGACCGGGTGCGCTTCGGCCAAGGTGTCGGGATGCCGATTCATGCATTTCGCTCGCGGCGGCGGGGCGGTCCTGCGGTTGGCGCTGACCCCCACACGTTAGTTGCCTCCGGCGCGCCTGTCAAACGAGGATGGTCGGCCCGCCAGAGCGTTCCATCCCGCCACGCGCGTTCGCCCGCAACATCATGCTCCCGAACATCTTAACACTACAGCGAAGGTTCGTTGTCGGAGGTGGATCAGTACCCTCCGCGCAAGCGGTGGGGACCGGCCCGCAGCGCCGGCCTTCAAACATCCATCGCTGTCTTATTAGAACGTGTTGAGAAGGCTGATCCGAACCGCGACCGTGGGGCGGCGGCGGTCGGTTTTCGCGTGGAGCGAAATGCTCGCCCGCCACTGTTTGCCTTGAATTGGGCTTTTCAGACACGCGATTTTGCCCAGGCGCCGACAAACCGATCAAATCGTGCTTGGTCGTTCGATTCGCGTTCGATTTTTCACTTGATTTTCAGGTGTTCGTCTGGTATCCTAATGTATAGATAACCTAGAGAAACGCGCCCATGACCCCGGCCGTTCGCCGTCCCATCCCGTCGCCCGCCCTGCTGCGCACGCTCGAAGAGAACGTCCGCCGCATCGAGGGCGGCTTCGGCCGGCGCGACCAGCGGCGGCACCTTCCCACCGGCCTGGCCGCGCTCGACGCGGCGCTGCCCGGCGGCGGCCTGGCGGCCGGCGCGATCCACGAGCTTCTCAGCGAAACCGACGGCGCCGGGTCGTGGACCTGGGCGCTGTGGCTGGCGGCGCGGGCGGCCGAAGGGGGTTTGCCCGCGCACGCCGGCCGTGGCGCCTCATCCGCGCCTTCGCGGCGCGAGCGCAGCCCGCCCGGCGGTTACCTGGTCTGGCTCGACGGCCCGCGCGAGTTTTATCCCCCCGCCGCCGCGGCATGGGGTATCGACCCGGCCCGGCTGGTGATCGTCCGCCCCGCCGACGCGCGCGAGGCCTATTGGATCATCGACCAGACGCTGCGCTGCCCCGCCGTGGCGGCCGTCATCGCCGCGCCGCCGCCGATGCAGCGAGCCGAAGCGCGGCGCCTGCAACTGGCGGCCGAGGCAGGCGGCGGCGTCGGACTGCTCCTGCACGCTCGCCCGGGGCAAGCCGGCGACAGCGGCGCGGTTTCGCGCTGGCGGATCGCCCCGGCGCCGTCGGCCGCGACGGAGACGCGCCGATTCCGCGTAACGGTCGAGCGCTGCCGCGGCGGCGCCGCCCCGCCGCCCGTCCTGATCGAGGTGGACCATGTCGCGGGTCTTGTCGCTGTATCTGCCGTACTGGCCGATCGAACGGAGCCGGCGGCGGCAGCCGACGTCTTCGCGGCGTGACCCGTTGCTGCTGATCGAGCGAACCGGCAACACGCAACGCGTCGCGGCCTGCTCGGCCGAGGCGGTCGCGCGCGGCGTGCGCCCCGGCGTGACGCTGGCGCACGCGCAGGCGTTGGTTCCCGAGGCCGACACCGCGCCGTTCGACGCCGCCGGCGACGCCGCGGCGCTGCACGCCCTGGCGCTGTGGGCGATGCGCTTCGCTCCGGCCGTGGCGCTCGATCCGCCCGATGCCTTGCTGCTCGACGTGACCGGCTGCGCCCGGCTGTTCGGCGGCGACTTGCGGTTGTTGAACCAGGCCGCCGATGCGGTGGAGCGGCTGGCCTTTACGGTGAGGGCCGCGCTGGCCGACACGGTCGGCGCGGCGTGGGCGCTGTCCCACGGGGGTGACGAGCCGCGTGCCCTCGTCCCCCCGGGGCAGTGTTACGCCGCACTGGCGCATCTGCCGCCGTGGACGTTGCGTCTGTCGCCCGAAATCCTCGACCGGCTCGACGCGCTCGGATTGCAGCGCATCGAGTCGCTGCTGATGCTGCCGCGCGCGACGCTGCCGGCGCGGTTCGGCGACAAATTGCTGCTGCGCATCGACCAAGCGCTGGGCCGCGCGACCGAGCTGCTGTCGCCGGTCCGCCCCCCGCCGCAGGCCGCCGCGCGGATGAACTTCGAGCACGCCGTGACCGACCGCCGCACGCTCGAATATGCGCTGGCGCCGGTGCTGGTCGACTTCGTCGCGCAACTGACGCGCCAGGGACGCGGCGCGCGGCGCATCGAACTGTCGCTGTTCCGCGAGCGCAACGTTCCGCTGTCGCGAAGCATCTGCCTCTGCGCGCCGAACCGCGCGATCGGGCATCTGAGCGGCCTGCTGCGGGCGCAGCTTGAGCGCATGGACCCGGCCGATGGCGTGGTTTGTCTCGAGCTGGCGGCCATCGAGACCGGGCTGATCGTGGCGGCCCAGGGCGATTTTTTCGAAGACGATCGCTCCGTCGCCGCCGAAGCCGCCGCCGAACTGTTCGACCGCCTGACGGCGCGCTGCGGATCGGATCGCGTCTTCCGGCCGGGACTGGTGGAATCGCACCGGCCCGAAAAGGCGTGGCGCGCCGAGGCGATTTCGTCGCCGCGCAGCGCTCGATCGGGCGCGGGCGACCGCGCATCAGCCGCGCTGCTTTCCGATCCGCGAATCTCGGTTCCCGATCTTCGCCCGTTGCGCCTGCTGCCGCGGCCGGTCCCGATTCAGGCGATGGCCGTTGTGCCCGATCAGCCGCCGATGTGGTTTCGCTATCGCGGGCGCGAACATCGCACGCGCCGCGGCATCGGCCCCGAACGGCTGTCGGGCGAATGGTGGACCGGCGAGAAGGAAAGTCGCGATTACTACCGCGTCGAAACCGAAAACGGGGCATGGTTCTGGGTCTTTCGCGAAGAAACGTCGGGGCAATGGTATTTGCACGGAATTCACGAGTGACGAATTATATCCAAACGGCGGGTCCGCTGTGCGGATCGACGCATCGCGTGGCACGGGCTTGTAGCCCGTGCGAATCAGAGCCGCGCAGCGTCAGCAAGCGGGATCCGCACGCCGAGAAGGAGAATGAACCGTGCGCTGGCACACGCACGCTCGAAGCCTGCCGGCGCGCTGAGCGTATGCTTCTCGATCGAGGCGTTGAATAAGAGGCGCAGCCGCCCCATCCCGCTCGCTTACGCTTCGCGGCTCTGAAATCGGTGGCTTACGCTTCGCGGAATCCCGCCGCTTGCGCGGCGAGTTTCGACGGCCGCAGCGCTTGCGGCTCGAAACAACGGTCATGGTCCTCACAGCGGACCCTACAAACGTCATTTGCCATGTTCACACACTACGCCGAACTGCAATGCACGACTAACTACTCCTATCTCCGCGGCGCTTCGCACCCGGAAGAACTGGTGAAACAGGCCGCCCAACTGGGACTGTACGCCCTCGCGATTACCGACGAAAACACGCTCGGCGGAGTCGTCCGAGCACACTCGGCCGCCAAAGACGCAGGACTGAAGCTTCTCATCGGCGCCCGCATCACGCCCGTCGACGGCCCCGACGTATTGCTCTATGCAACCAACCGCGCCGCCTACGGCCGTCTGGCTCGATTGATCACGATCGGCAAATCCAACGCGATTCAACCGCCCCGGACAACCGCCCCATCCTCCGCCGATCGCATCGAAAAAGGGACCTGCCGCCTGAGTGTCGACGACATCGTCGCGCATTCCGACGATCTCATCGCCCTCGTGTCTCCCTTTTCGCGCACGCGAAGCGAATCCACTCAGCCGTCTCCCATTCCTCCCGCCCTGATCGACGCCTTTCGCGGTCGCCTCTACATCGCCGCCACGCGCCCCTATGGCCCCGACGACGCCGCACGGCTGCGCGACCTGCGCTGCCTGGCCGACGCACATCGCCTGCCGCTGGCCGCCACCAACGACGTGCACTATCACGCCCCCGCCCGCCGGCAAATGCAGGACGCGCTGACCTGCATTCGCGAACGATGCGCTATTTCGGAGGCGGGTTATCGTCTCTTTGCCAACGCCGAGCGTCATCTCAAGCCGGCCGACGAAATGTGCCGACTGTTCCGCGACATGCCCGCGGCCATCGACGCCACGACCGAAATCACCGATCGCTGCCGTTTCAGCCTCGACGAACTGCGCTACGAATATCCCGTCGAAATCGCCCCGTCCGGCCTGACGCCGATGGCCCATCTGACGCAACTGACCTGGCGAGGCGCGCGGGAGCGCTTCCCCGACGGCACGCCCGACAAGGTCCGCCGGCAGATCGAACATGAGCTGCAACTCATCGAAGAACTGAGCTATGAAGCCTATTTCCTGACGGTCTATGACGTGGTGCGCTTCGCGCGGTCGCGCGGCATTCTCTGCCAGGGGCGCGGCTCGGCGGCCAATTCGGCGGTGTGCTACTGCATCGGCGTCACTTCGGTCGATCCGGCTCGCGTCGATCTGCTCTTTGAGCGATTCATCTCGCGCGAGCGGAATGAGCCGCCGGACATTGACGTCGACTTCGAGCATGAACGGCGCGAGGAAGTCATTCAATACATTTATGCCCGCTTCGGCCGCGATCGCGCCGGACTGACGGCGGAGAACATCACCTATCGCCCGCGTTCCGCCGTGCGCGACGTCGGCAAGGCGCTGGGACTGTCGCTGGACTGCGTCGATCGTCTGGCGCGCTCCTGCGACTGGTGGGACGCCGAGGCGCTGCCGGCCGGGCGCCTGGCGGAACTGGGCCTCGATCCGGCGCGGCATACGACGCAACTGCTGGTGAAACTGACGCGCACATTGCTCACGTTTCCGCGCCATCGTTCGCAGCACGTCGGCGGCTTTGTCATCACGCGCGGCCCGCTCTGCGAGCTGGTCCCGATCGAAAACGCCGCCATGCCCGACCGCACCGTCATCGAATGGGACAAAGACGACATCGATGCGCTGGGCATTCTGAAGGTAGACGTGCTGGGATTGGGGATGTTGACGGCGATTGGAAGGGCGTTTCGCATGGTGGAAGGGCGTGGGGGAATGAGGCACGAAGGCACGAAGGCACGAAGGCACGAAGGGGAGGAAGAAGAGAGGCACGAAGGCACGGAGGCACGAAGGCACGAAGGGGAGGAAGAAGAGAGGCACGAAGGCACGGAGGCACGAAGGCACGAAGGGGAGGAAGAAGAGAGGCACGAAGGCACGGAGGCACGAGACGAGGGAGAAGAGGGGGCATTACGGTACGAGACGGATGGGGCGGGACAGAAAGACGCGCGATGTGCCGGTGCCGGCTTATGTGGCCTCGCGTATGATGCGGCCAACTCGCCGTGTTGGGTATCGTGCGAAAGGGACCAAGGTCATGGCAACCATTCGGAATTTCCGAGACCTCGTGGCGTGGCAAAAGGGAATGAAATTGGCCAGGGCCGTTTATCGAGCAAGCGAGACGATGCCCAAAACGGAACTTTTTGGATTGAGGATTCAAATGCGACGCTCGGCTGTGTCCGTTCCCTCCAACATCGCGGAGGGTTATGGACGGCAGAGCAGGTCGGATTATTTGCGACACCTGCGAATTGCGAGGGGATCGTTGGCGGAACTGGCCACACAATACGAACTGGCGGCCGATATGAGAATGATCGACGAGGATCCGGAACTTACCCTGCTGCTTGCCGAGGAGGATCGGATTCTGCAGGCTCTGATTCGCAGTCTGGAGAAGACGCCGGCGCAGGCCCACCCGAAAGCGGACGACATCGTAGTGGGTTGACAAACAAGGGCCACGATGCTGATGCTCTGCGCGAACTCGGCACGCTCTCCGCGCCACCCTGCCAGCATCCCGATGAAAGCGCCGCCCCCCCTCCTTGCGTTGGTACCTCTTCCTCTCTTCCCCTTCGTGCCTTCGTGCCTTCGTGCCTTCGTGCCTCTTCCCCCGCCGTCGTTCCGTCGCTTGCGCTGCACACGGTTCCTCCCGAAGACCCCGCCGTCTACGACATGATCTGCCGCGCCGATACGGTCGGCGTCTTTCAAATCGAAAGCCGCGGACAAATGAGCATGTTGCCCCGGCTCAAACCGCGCAACTTCTACGATCTGGTCATCG
Source organism: Planctomycetaceae bacterium (assembly GCA_011525745.1). Lineage (GTDB taxonomy): Bacteria > Planctomycetota > Phycisphaerae > UBA1845 > UTPLA1 > PLA4. Next base: position 78,830 of record WYBU01000019.1, read on the forward strand.
AAGTCGCCATCCTGCGACCCGGTCCCATTCAGGGCAACATGGTTCATCCCTTCCTGCGCCGCCGCAATGGCGAAGAGCCGGCCACGTATCCCAACGACGCCGTTCGCGCCGTGCTCGAAAAAACCCTCGGCGTCCCCCTGTTTCAGGAACAGGTCATGCGACTGGCTGTCGTCGCCGCGGGCTTCACCGGCGGCGAGGCCGATCGGCTGCGCCGCGCCATGGCCGCCTTCCGCCGTTACGGCGAGGTCGAGCAGTTCTATCAGCGATTTGTCGAGGGAATGCTGGCCAACGGCTACGAGCGCGCATTGGCCGATCAATTGTTCGATCAGATTCGTGGTTTCGGAGCATATGGATTTCCGGAGAGCCATGCGGCTTCGTTCGCGCTGCTGGTCTATGTGTCGGCCTGGCTGAAGCGCTATCACCCCGCGGCATTCACGGCCGCGCTGCTCAACAGTCAGCCGATGGGATTCTATGCGCCGGCCCAGCTTGTGCGCGATGCGCGCGAGCACGGCGTCGAGGTGCGCGGCGTCGATGTCAACGAAAGCGAATGGGACTGCGCGCTGGAGGACGCATCATCTGCCAATTCTCATTCTTTGACTCACGAACTTGCAGCCCATGATTCTCGCGTGGCACGGGCTTGTGGCCCGTGCGCATCCGAGCCGCGCGGCGTAAGCAAGCGGGATCCGCACGCCGAGAAGGAATGTGAATTGTTCGCGCGTGTGCGTGCGCCCGAGACCGAGCGGCGCGCCGAGTACACACTGCAAGATCGAAGAGTCGCACATGAAGCCGAATCCCCCCCTCCCGCTCGCTCACGCTTCGCGGCTCTGAATGCCGCTGCGCCCGCCGGCGATTCCCCCGCCGACTGGGGCCGCAGCGGCCCCGCAATGCGACTCGGGTTGCGCATGGTGAAGGGACTGCCGCAGACCATCGCCGAAGCAATCACGGCCGCGCGCAAAGCGGGCGGACCGTTTCGCTCGATGGCCGATTTGGCCCGCCGGGCTGGTCTGGGGCGCGCCACGCTGGAACGACTGGCGCGGGCCAATGCGTTTGCCGGAATGGGACTGCACCGCCGCGCCGCGCTGTGGGAAATCCTGGCGTTGGATCGCGCATCCGGCCAGACGCCGCTGTTCGACGCCCTGACGTCCGACGAGCCGGCCGTGGAACTGCCGGACATGCCCCTGGGCCAGGGACTGGTCTATGACTATCACATGGTCGGCCTGTCTCTCGAAGCCCATCCGGTCGAACTGGCCCGCAATGAACTGGATCGCCGCGGCGTCATTTCCGCCGGCGAAATCGCCGACATTGCCACAGGCCGCTGGGTGCGCGTGGCGGGATTGGTGATCTGCCGCCAGCGCCCCGAGACGGCCCACGGTGTCATGTTCGTCACACTGGAAGACGAAACGGGAACGGCCAACATCATTGTCCGGCCGCCGGCGTTTGAGAAACAACGCCGCCAATGGGTCGGAGCGTCGATGCTGAGCGTCTTCGGTCGCATCGAGCGTCAGGGCGCCGTCACGCACATCCTCGCGCGGAACGCGGAAGACTGCACCGACCTGCTGCCCCGCGTGACGGTGCGATCCAGGAATTTCCATTGAGCGACCGCGCCAAATCCAGTAACCGAACCATGACCGTGAGGGAGTGCCGGGGAGCGCACGAAACATGGTCGCGAATCCGCAATGAGCGTATGGCTCACCCTCATGGGCGATTGTGCGCGCGAGTCCCTGTGTGCGTGATTGAAAAGCAAGATTCAACGCCAACAGTCGGAGTCGAGTCTTTCGCTCCTCGCGAAGACAACTCGGCGCTCCCTTCACGCTCCCGCCTTGGTCGCGCTCAGGGTTGCGGTTCGGTTCAGCCTTCTCAAAGACGCTCCGAGGCCTCATATTCCGGATGCATCCGGCATGGATCGCTCAGCCGCGCGCCACGACGACATCCAGCCTCTGCCGTTGCGCTATCATGAATTGCGAAACGTCAAAAACTGCACCGAGAGACCTATTCGCCCTACACTCTCCACGCAGTGACCATTGGGCCGCCAGGAGGAAACCGGATCCATCGGGCCGCGCATGATCCGCGCACGCCCTCTGAATCAAGGAACCCACAAGCCATGTGCGGACGCTACACCATCACGGAATCTCCCCGACAGCTTGCCATCCGCTTTCAGGCCGAACTCGACGAACGTCTCGCCGACCTGCCGCCGCGCTACAACGTCGCCCCCACGCAGATCGTGCCCATCGTGCGATTCGATGACGGCCGGCGCGTCACGCCCATGCGCTGGGGACTCGTGCCGGCCTGGGCCGATGATCCGGCCATCGGCAATCGCCTGATCAACGCCCGGGGCGAAACTCTGGCGAGCAAGGCCAGCTTCCGCACGGCCTTCCGCAAGCGACGTTGCCTGGTACCGGCCGACGGCTTCTACGAGTGGCCCAAGTCCCCGCGCGGCAAGACGCCCATGCGCATCGCCCTCGCCGACGGCGGGGTGTTTGCCTTCGCCGGTCTCTGGGAGCGATGGACCGGCCCGGCGGGCGACGAGTTGCTGACGTTTACGATCGTCACGACCGACGCCAACGAAAAGCTCAAGCCCATTCATGATCGAATGCCCGTCATCCTCGAACCAGCGTCCGAGGAACGCTGGCTCGATCCCCAGATCGACCCCGCCAAGCTCAAGGATCTCATTCGCCCCGCACCGCCGGATCGGTTGGTCGCGTACGCGGTGTCGAAACGCGTCAACTCGCCGAAAAATGACGAACCCTCGTTGATTCGGCCGGCGAATGATGGCGACGCCGACACCCTTCCGATAAACTGAATGATGGCATCAGGTTATACGCGGAACGCGGACGGCGGGCCTCAGGCACGATCTTTAGCGGGCCGGCGATTACATCGTCGCCTTCCGTTCGATTTCCAGGACAGAACGGGTCGAATTCGCCGCGATGTTATCGTTTTCGACCCAACCGGGGACGGCCGAGCGGGTCTATGCCTATGGATCAGAAGTCCGAGCCTGCGGTGGTCGGCCTCGACCCCGGCGAAGCCGACGCGGATTGCGTTCGCCGGACGCTGGCGGGTGACACGCGGGCGTTCGACCGGCTGGTCGAACGCTACCAGCGACGTGTGCTGGGCGTTGCGTATCGCCTGCTGGGCAACGCGCAGGACGCCGCCGACGCCGCGCAGGAGGTGTTTCTTCGGGCCTTCCGGAGTTTGTCCTCGCTGGAAGAGCCTCGGCGTTTCGCAGGATGGCTGACGCGAATCGCGTGCAATCTCGCGCTGAACTACCGCCGCGGTCGCCGCAGCGGCGTCAGCTTGTCGGTCGACGAAGGGGACACGGGTCTCAACGACGGCGCTGTTCCACCGGCGCTGGTCGAAGTCTCGCACGATCCAACGCTGACCGAAGAGGTGCGGCACGCCATTGAACGAGCGATCGCGCGCCTCCCGGAAAAGCAGCGCATGTCCCTCGTGCTTTTCGCGCTCGAGGGCTTGTCGCACAAGGAAGTGGCGGAGATTCTCGATTGCGGGATCGAAGCCGTGAAATGGAACGTCTTCCAGGCCCGCAAGAAGCTGAAGGACGACCTCGCGGAGTATCTGACGGAATGAATCTCGATCCGACCCAACTCGAACTTCTGTTATCGCAGCGCTCGGACGGTCCGTTATCCGCCGACGAGCGGGGGGCGATCGAACAGACCTTGCGCTACGATCCGCGGTTGCGCGACGTTGCCGGGCGCTACGACCGGCTGGCCGATCTGCTTCGCCGACTGGCATCCGAAACCGTCACCGCCGATCCGCGACTTCATCGCCGTATTGTCGAAGCCCTGCGCGAAGATGTCGAGTTCCGCGTATCGCAGTCCATCGACGGAGACCTGAGCGATGAGGAGCGGACGCTGCTGGCAAATCAGACCGCCTCCGATCCTTCGCTGGCGCGATTCGAAAGTCAGTTGACGCAAACGGCCGGCTTGCTCGCGCGATATGCCGAAGCGCCCATCCCCGTCGATTCCACGGCGCTCCAGACGCGCATCATCACGACCGTGCATCGCGAATCGCTGCGCGCCGCGGCGTCCGGCGGCCGGTCGCGCCTGCGACGCTGGACCGCATTCGGTGCTCCGTTGGCCGCCGCGGCCGCGATCGCACTGGCAATCATGTACAACTCTCGAACTGCCACCATCACGCCGGGTCCCACGCCGCCCTCGCCTCCGCAACCGACGGTGCTGGTCAAGTGGCAGACGCCGGCCCGCACCAGCGGCGCCATCTCCATCCGTTTCGATACCGAGTCCACGCCCGAGTCGTTTCGCGACTCTGCCCAGGGACAGGCGTACGGCATCGTCACCGGCCGATCGGCGCCGCGTCCCACGCCTCGAGCGACCGCCCGCGGATCGCTGGCGCTGATGTATTGATCCTGTCGCAACAATCCCTCTCGGCGATTACACTGTTTTGGCCGGCACGCGCCGCGCGCATTGCGTCGGCCGCGCTCCGGCACTGACTCCCAAGAGGAACTCCATCCATGCCCGCCACATGGTTGTTCATCTCGCTGCTGGCCCTGTACGGTACGCAGGATACACCGCCCGAAGTCCCGGCTTCCGAGCCGGCCACGCAGGATGCCGGTTCGACCGAGCGAAAACTCGATCAGCCGATTGCACAATGGGCGATTGAAGAGCGGCCGCTGACGGAAGTGCTGGATGCTTTGGGGAAAGTCGCTGATATCAATATTCGGCTGGACCCGCTGGCAATCGAACGCCTGCCCTGGGGCGCGCAGACGAAGTTGGCCAACCTCTCGGTGTCGGACGCGACGCCGCGCGAGATTCTCTCAAAAACACTGGGCGAGCTTGGGCTTGAATACTCGGTACAGGGATCGGACGTCTGGGTCGAACCGATGCCGGTGATCGAGCGCCTCGACGGACGCGCAAGCTGGAAAACGCTGGGATTGCTCAAGAACCTGATGACAACCTCCTACTCAGCCGAGGCGTTCTCAAAATTCGCCCTGCAATTCCGCATCACGTCCAAGGTCGACGCCCCCGCGATGCTAACCGAACAACTGGCCCGTGCCGGCCGTGGAATGATGGCCGAATTGCTCGAGACGGCCACGGCGTCACTCGGCTGGACCTGGTTCCCCCAGGAAGACCACATTGTCGTCTTGACGCGCGAAGCGGCGATTGCCCGTGCCATGTCGCGCCGCATGAACGGACGATACGTCAAGCAGCCGCTGGGCGAAATCCTTTTTGCCCTGGGCAAGGAAGCCGGCGTGCATGTCCATTTGCAGGCCGGCATGTTCAAGAAGCTGTCCCCACAGACCGTCGAGCGCTATTCGCTCTTTTTAACCAATGTTTCCATTCGGCAGGCCTTCGATTTCATTGCCGCGGATACGGGCGTGGCCTATCGGATACGCACGGACGGCGTGCACGTGGGTCTGGCCGAGGACATCGGCAAACTCGATTCCGCCGAAACGCAGACCGCGCCGACGGATGATCCCTATGTGGCCAAATTGAGCGTCCCCATCGCCAATGGTCAGGGCACCTATGAATTCCTCATACGCGAGTCGGAGCTGCCGGCCGACGTACGGGCCATTCGTCGCCGCATCCGCCAGCGATTCATCGACGACGTTCGCCGGGCCAATCCCGCCAGCCAGCCTGCCGCGACGCAAGCGGCGCCGTCCGGCGAACCGCCGAAGCAGCCGTGACGGCGGATGCTCAATGCCCGCTCTTGACCGCTGAAGTATTGAAGTCTTGGCGGGGCGCCATCGGGCATTGGAGCATTGCGAATCGCGGCCGTGCTCGGCATCACTCGGCGGGATGATTCATATCTGCCCGTGTGCGTTACCGCCCCTCATTCGCCCGCTTCGCAGTCAAGATACCTGATAACTACCGAAGTTATGACGTGCGGAAATCCTCGGATTTCCACACCCGCGCACTTGACGACAATCGCCACTGCACTACAGTAGTTGCTAACATAGGAGACTCATTCATGAGCAAAGCCAAGTCACTCAAATGCACAGTCTGCGGGCGCGGGTTTGCACTACCCGCTCATCTGGGACGCCACATGCGCGCCTCGCACGGAAAGGGCGGCGGCGCCAAAGCGGGCCGCGCACCGATGCGGCAGGCCAAGCGCGCGGGGCGGCCTCGCGCCGCGGCAACCGTGTCCTCCAATGGCGAAGCCGTCGCACTGGCTTCGTTGCAGAGCTATCGCGATCAGCTTGTCATGCAGCGAGAGGCCATCGACCAGAAACTGTCGTCGCTCGATCAGGCCATGTCTGCACTGTCAGATGAGGCCCCCGTTGCGCGGGCCAAAGCGCCGACGCGCCGCGTCAAGCGCCGCCAAAAGCGCGCCCATCGCGCATTCCGGGCGCCGATGTCCAAGACCGTCGTCGCTCCGGCTCACAAGCCCATCGTCCCCGTGGGTACCCGGCCGGCAACGTCGGCGGTCGGCGCCAAGCCGCGCGCCATTCTTCACCTCGGCGCCCCCCCGGCCGCCAAACCCATAGCAACGGCCGCGCCGCGCGGCGGTTCGCTGAAGGATTACGTCACACGCGTTCTGACTGCGGCCGGTAAGCCGATGGAAGTCAAGACCATTGCCGACCAGGTCGTCAAGAACGGCTTCAAAAGCAAGAACAAGACGCTGGCCAAGAGCGTCGGCATTATTCTGGCCGGAATGAAGAACGCCGCGCGCGTCCGTCGTGGTGTTTTTCAGATCAGGAAGTAGCGACGTCCATCGGATCGACCTCGCCGAAAGGACGGCGGCGGTCCGTAATCGCGTCATCCACCGGCGAAAAGAGAAGGCCCGCCCGATCCACGCCGGATCGGACGGGCCTTTTGCATGTCCATGACCGCGGGCGACTGCCTACATTTTCGCCAACCGCACCGCCAGATCACAAACGCGATTGCTGAAACCCCACTCGTTGTCATACCAGGAAACGAGCTTCAACACGCGTCCCTTGCCCTTCGGTACCGTCATCGTCTGGTTGGCCGCGAAGACGGAGCTGTGCGGGTTGTTAATGATGTCGCTGGATACCAACTGCTCTTCCGAGTACTGGAGAATGCCCTTGAATCGCGGCGACGCCGCCGCCTTCTTGAACAACTCGTTGACCGCCGCGACCTCGACTTCTTTCTCGAGGTTGAGCGTCAGGTCAACCACACTGCCGTTCATCACCGGCACTCGGAACGCAAAACCATCGAGCTGGATCGATTTCTTCGGCACCACCAGCCCGATCGCCTTGGCCGCACCGGTGCTCGACGGAATGATGTTCACCGACGCGGCCCGGGCGCGCATCAGGTCCTCGCCGTGCACCATGTCCAGGATGCGCTGATCGTTCGTGTAGGCGTGAACCGTCGTCATCATGCCGATGATGTTCTCGCCGAACACCTGCGGATTGTCCGCCAGAATCTTCACCAGCGGCGCCAGGCAGTTCGTCGTGCAACTGCCGTTCGATACAAACGTATGCTCCGGCTTCAGCGTCTCGTCATTGACCCCCATGACGATCGTCGCGTCGATCGCGTCCTTGGCCGGCGCGGACAGAATGACCTTCTTCGCGCCCGCCGAGATGTGATCGTCATAGCCCGCCTTGCCCTTGACCGTATCGCGCCGCGACGTGAAAACGCCGGTCGACTCGATCACCACCGTCGTGCCCAGCGCTTTCCACGGCAACTTCGAAGGCTCCCGCTCGCCGCACACGCGGATTTCCCGCCCGCCGATCAGTAACGAATTGTCGGTAAAACCCACCTCGCCGCCGAACGGCCCGTGCACGCTGTCATACTTGAACAGATGGGCGTGAACGCGCGGCGGCGGTCCGACGTCATTGATGGCCACGATCTCGAACTCCCCCGGCCGCTGCGCCATCGCACGCACCACCATCCGACCGATCCGACCGAATCCGTTGATACCGATTTTGACCGCCGCCATAGTCCGTGTCTCCTTGGTGCGCGTTTCAGTTTCGCTTCTGCGAATCGGAAAAAGACCCGCCCGCCGCTCGCGTTGCGAATTCCAAAACTGCCGCTGTGCTTTCGCCCCCGCGCCGACCCAATCGTCCAGATCGTCGGCGTCGTGAAGGTGATATTTGAACCAATGACTCTAGAATCAGCCTCACAGCGAGTCAAGCATGGTCATCGACGTTCACTGTCACGTGGGCTTTAGCGCTCGGCGCACCGACGCCGCGCTGCCGCGGTTCTCGTTCGAACAACACGGCGCCGCCGCTCGCCCGGGCTTCGACAGCTATTTCTCGCCGCGATTCATTGCCCGCTGGCAACCGCTGTGCCGCCTGGGATTCGTACGCCGCATGTTGGGCGTCGACTGGCGACTCGGACCGTGCGATGCGCTGGACGCACAGATTCAGGCGTTCAACGACCGGCACATGCTCGCCGCGGCCGGAGTCGATCGGATGGTCCTTCTGGCTTTTGATGAGTACCACGCCCCCGACGGCACGCCGCTCGGCCCGCCGCCTCCACGGTCCCATCGCGGCTCGCTCGGTTCGGACCTGTACGTTTCCAACACCCTGGTCCGGTCGCTGTGCGCGGCGCGACCCGACAAGTTCCTCTTCGGCGCATCGCTGCATCCCTATCGGGTCACCGACGGCCGCGACGCAGCAAGCCTGCTCGAAGAACTCAAGTCGGCCGGCGCCGTGCTGATCAAATGGCTCCCCATCCACCAGAACATCCGCGCCGGCGATCCGCGCACCGTCGCATTCCTGCGGCGCGCGGCCGAGTTGAACGTCACCATGCTGATCCACTACGGCGGCGAAATGACGCTGGCCCGCCAGCACATGGAGTTCGAAAGCCCGGCGGAACTGCTCTCGGTGATGCGTGATCTGCGTCGGGAGCGCCGAATGCCGACGGTCATCGTGGCACATGTCGCCACGCCCTCGACGCGGTTTCATTCCGCTCGCAGCTTCCGGCTGCTGACCGACGCGTTGCTGGGGGAGTTTCGCGATGCGCCGCTCTACGCCGACGTATCCGCCCTGGCGGCGATGGGCCGCGCGGTGTGGCTGCCGCGAATCGCGCGATGGCGGGAATTGCACCGCAAGCTGGTCTGGGGTACGGACTTCCCCGTACCCCTATTTCCAACGCTTTTTGTCCACCGCATGGGAATCGAAGCCCTGCGCATCGGGCACATCGACTCCTGGATCGAGCGCGACCTGCGCTTGAAGCGCGCGATGGGTTTATCGCAAGACGTGTTTCATCGTGCCGGCGAGTTACTGCTGGGCGTGTAGGGAGTCGCGGAGACAACCCACGCACATTCGCGCAGGCGCCATGGTCAATCGCTCGCGCGAGTCGCGCCGTTGAGGTTCGAATGGTACGGGCGTCCCGCCCGTCTGGCCACGCCTCACGGCGTCTTGGCCATGATGTAAGCTTTGGCGCCCACGACACAGCCATGCGTCAAAGCCAATTCACGCATGGCCCCAACTGTCCGGCGCCGCGGCGTCGCCCTTCTCCACGCCTTCCCGCCGTTGCGCTTCAACTGCCTTCCTTCGCCCGCGCCGGCGCGCCGCCGCGCTTCGCCACCGCGTTGCGCGCCAGGTCCGCCAGCGATGTCTCCATCAGCATGCGCTCGATCTGCTGCCGTTGCGGCTGCCACCAGTCGTGCTGCGGACACGGCTGCGTATCGTCACAGCGCGCCAGTCCGATGATGCATCGCGTCAGGCGCTCGGTGCCGTCGATGGCCTGCACGATGTCGTACAGGCGAATCTCCTCCGCCGACCGTCGCAGCGCGAATCCGCCGCCGCGCCCCTTGGCCGAATAGAGAAGGCCCGCCCGAACCAGGGACTGAAAAATCTTGCCCACGAAATGCTGTGGCAGATCATGCTCGTTGGTGATGGTCCGCAACAGGCAATACTCGCCGGGCTTGGTGTTCTCGGCGAGATAAGTCATTGCCCTGATCGCGTATTCGCAGCCGATGGAGTAGATCACGACAGCCCCCGTTTCTTGCAGGGAAGCCTGACGTTTTCGCGGGCAGAGCGACTCCCTGCCCGTCATTTGGATGCTATTGTCCGCATAATTTCGGAATCCCGCAAGCCCAATAATAAAAAGTTGTCGGACATCGAGAAACGGCAGCCGGACGAACGCAAAGTCGGTCGCCGTGCCTTCGCCACTGACTCAACGGCCCACGGCGACTGCATTCTTGCTAGAATGCCCCGCTGGCATATGACGCAGCCACGACGCTTTGCGCCGCCGCGAAAGGGCACGCATCGTCAACTTGGAGCAGCACCGTAATGAAGTTCTTCCTCGATACGGCCAACCTCGACCAGATCAAGGCCGCGCGCGAACTCGGCGTTCTGGACGGCATCACCACCAATCCAAGCCTGGTTGCGCAGGAAGGCCGCGAATTCACGAGCCTGATTTCCGAAATCTGCAAGCTGGTGCCCGGCCCCGTCTCCGCCGAAGTCACGGCCACCGACTGCGAAGGCATGCTGCGCGAGGCTCGCGAGCTGGCGAAAATCGCTCCCAACGTCGTCATCAAGCTGCCCACCATTGCCGAGGGCGTCAAAGCGCTGGTCCGCTGCCGTGCCGCGGGGCTGAACGTCAACATGACGCTCTGCTTTCAGGCCAGCCAGGCGCTGATCGTCGCCAAGGCGGGCGCGAACTACGTGTCGCCGTTTATCGGCCGCTTCGACGACATCAGCATGCCCGGCATGGAGGTCATTCACGACATCCGCCAGATTTACGACAATTACGGATTTAAGACCGAAATTCTCGCCGCCAGTCTGCGGCACCCGTTGCACGTCGTCGAGGCCGCCAAGGCCGGCGCCGACGTCGCCACGATGCCCTACGCCGTTTTCGAGAAGCTGCTGAAGCACCCGCTGACCGACATCGGCCTGGAGCGCTTCCTCGCCGACTGGAAGAAAGCCGGCGCCGGTCGATAGTCGCCGAATCCACGATCCGAGGTGTGACAGAATGCCCAAGCTCTCCGCCATCATCGTCGGCGCCGGATCAGGCTCGCGCTTCGGCGGTGAAGAAAACAAGATCTTTGCCAAGCTCGACGGCCAGCCGCTGTTCCTTCGCTGCCTTCAGTTCTTCGTCAACCGCGACGACGTGTGCGAAACCATCCTGGCCGTGTCGCCGGGTGACATGGGCCAGTTGAAATCCAAGTATGGCGCCAACATCGCCTTCATGGGAGTCAAGGTCGTCGAGGGCGGACCGGAGCGGTGCGACACCGTTCAGAATGCGCTGGCGGCCGTCAGCGACCAAGCCGATTACGTCGCCATCCACGATGCGGCCCGTCCCTGCATCGTCGCCGAGTGGATCGACGCGGTCGTTGAAGAAGCAACCAAGACCGGCGCCGCGATTCCGGCCACTCGGCTGACCGGGACGATAAAGCGCGTTTCCGAAGCCGGTGTGATCGAAGCGACGGTGCCGCGCGAGGGGCTGTGGCAGGCGCAGACGCCCCAGGTTTTCCGCAAAGATCTCTTGATAATGGCCTACGCGTACCGGCCCAACATTGCCGCGCCGATCACCGACGATGCTCAACTCCTGGAGGCCGTCGGCCATGCGGTGTCGGTGATCACCGGCGACGCGCGAAACATCAAGATCACCACGCGCGATGATCTGTCGCTGGCGGCGGCCGTGCTGAAGGCCCTGCCGCAGCCGAAGCCCAAGGGCGGTCCCATGGGAGCGTTCGACGAGGCCAAGTGGTGAATTGGGTCCGTGCGAGCCGAGACGCGCGCGGAATTAACTTGCATAGTTGAATGACGGGTGGCAACGTCATGCCCTCGAGCGAGAACGGCCGACGTTGCCGGGAATCGCGCCTCGCGAGGGCTTGGTCATGCTGAGCCTTATGGCGCGCCAAATGCAACCAATACTACGGGGAATATACTGCGCGATTGCCGGTCCCGCGCCCTGCCGACATAAGGCGCGAGAGATGATCGATCAAACAGAGTCACCATCATGAGCGAACGAATCTCAGCATCGCTGGTTGTTCAGTCGCAACGTTTCGCCCTCGTCGTCAGCCGTTTCAACGAGTTCATCGGCTCGCGGTTGCTGGCCGGCGCCGTCGATACGCTGAAACGCCACGGCGCGCGCGATGATCAGATCACCGAAGTCTGCGTGCCCGGCGCCTGGGAGCTGCCGCTGGCGGCCAAGGCGCTGGCCGAGAGCGGCAAGTACGCCGCCGTCATCGCACTGGGCTGCGTGATACGCGGCCAGACGCCCCACTTCGAGTACGTCGCCGCCGAAGCGGCCAAGGGCCTCGCTCAAGTGGCGATGCAAACCGGCGTGCCCGTCGCTTTCGGCGTGCTCACGACCGACACGCTCGAGCAGGCCATCGAACGCGCCGGCAGCAAGTCCGGCAACAAGGGGGCGGACGCCGCCCTCTCGGCGATCGAAATGACCGGCGTGCTTTCCGCCATTCGGACGATGAAGTGACTCAACTCAGGATTCCGCGCGTGCCGACTTCGGCCTCTGATGTTCCAGCCTCCCACGTTCCCTGGCAGCGTTTCGCCCGCGTCCTGGCGATGCAGGCGCTGACGCAGCTCGAGGCCCAGGGCGACGTGTTCTTCCCGCGCCTCGAGTCATTCGTGCTGGATGCCTCGCGCGATCCGGAAATCGTCGGCGCTGACCTGGCGGGCACACAGCGCGACTACGCGGTCGACTATGCCCTCTGGCTGGCTCGCGAAGCCTGGACCCATCGTCAGCAGACCGATGAGCAACTGACCGCGGCCGTGCCCAACTGGTCGCCCCAGCGAATCGGATCCGTGGAACGTGCGCTGATTCGCGTCGCCCTCCGGGAATTCGCCGCGATCGGTCTGCTCCAATCGCCATTGAACGAACCCGGTGCATACGGCGAAATCGCCCGCCGCGTCGGACGGAACCTCACGCCGCGCATTATCATCAACGAAGCCGTTGAGCTTGCGAGGATTTACGGCGACAAAGGCTCGCCGGCGTTTGTCAACGGAGTCCTGGACGCTATCCATCATGGGTCTGTTTGATCGCTTTAAGTCCGCATTATCGAAAACCAGGGACAAAGTCGCCTCCGGCTTGGGACTGCTCGGCCTGCGCAAGAAGATCGACGAATCGGTCCTGGCCGAGCTGGAACACACGCTGCTGGCCGCTGACGTGGGTCCGGCCATGACCGCGAAAATGCTCGAAGATGTTCGCGGCGCATGGACCGGCGGGGAAATTCAGGAAACGACCGACATCGTTCCCTTCCTCAAGCGAAAGGTCGCGTCAAACTGGCCCGCCGAGGATCGCGAGCTGAAAATGGCGCCGTCCGGGCCGTCGGTCCTGCTCATCGCGGGAATCAATGGCTCGGGCAAGACGACGTCCGTCGCCAAGCTCGCCCGCCGGCTGCAATCGCAGGGAAAGAAAGTCATCCTCGGCGCCTGCGACACGTTCCGCGCCGCCGCCATCGAACAGTTGTCGGTCTGGGCCAAGCGCTGCGACGTGCCGCTCGTGCGGCACAAGGACGGCGCCGATCCCGGCGCGGTCGCCTACGAAGCCTGCGACGCCGCTGTTTCGCGCGGCCTGGACGTCGTGCTCATCGACACCGCCGGCCGACTGCACACGCAGGACAACCTGATGCGCGAACTGGGCAAGATTCAGCGCGTCGTCAACAAGCGCATTCCCGGCGCGCCCCACGAAGTGCTGCTGGTGCTCGACGCGACGATCGGCCAGAACGCCATCCGTCAGGCCGAGATGTTCCGCACGCACGTCAACGTGACCGGCATCATCCTGGCCAAACTCGACGGCTCGGCGAAGGGCGGCGTGGTGGTCGGGATTCGCGAGATGCTGGGCGTGCCCGTGAAGTTCATCGGCGTCGGCGAGGGCCTCGACGATCTGGAACCCTTCGATCCCGCCGCCTTCGTCGACGCCCTGTTCGCGACCGGATGAAGGCAACCGACGCCGTGGCGAGTCACTACGCATCGCCGGCAACAGACTGAACGACATCGTGGCGCGTGCGGAACATCGTGGCGCGTGGCGCGGTCAAGTTCTCGCGCGAGAGGCGCCGATTGATTTGCACGAACGTCTCTCGCGAGGCCTTGGCCATATTGAGCCTCGAAGCACGCAAACGGCGACGAATTGCCCATCCCCCTCAAGGCGGCGACTGATCAGCGCGGAATCGAAGCAACGAGCGCATATGCGACGTTTATGAGCACTCGCAAATGAAATTCGAGATTCGAGATTTCGGATTCAGGATTTCAAAATTGAGATTTCGAATCTCGAATCCGAGAAATGCAATCCGGCCGTTGCACGGCCACGGCACGTTCGGGCCAAAGCCGCGCCGCCAACCGCCATCCAAGCTGACGCCTGATCGCTGACAGCCCAAAGCCTAAGCCTTACGGCTTAAGGTTCCTTCAACTACTGAACAACGCCTGCGTCAACGCCACCTGCTCCGGCAACTCGCCCATGATTCCTTCCACGTCCTCGCGCGACAGCTTCATCGCCTCCAGGGTCTCTTCGTCGATCGCCTCGAGACATGCCGTCATGCAGAAGCCGATCCCCGTCCGGCACGCCAGCACGTCCGCCGCGTGCACCAGCGCAGGCAACTCCCGATTTTCGGTCGCCAGCCCCCCCGGTTCGTGGTGATGGCCGATTGCCAGCCGCAGTGTGCGCGGAAATCGCCACTTCGCCGCCAGCGCCGCGCCGAACGCCTGATGGTCCGCCCCCAGTACCTCGCGCTCCACCTGGCAAAACGGCGTGCCGTCCTGCGAGACCCGCGCGACCGCCTCGGCGAGCTTGGCCGGGAACACCTGCCGCTCGACAAGTACGCCGAGGTCGTGCAGCAGTCCCGCCAGAAAACTCTCCTCCTGAGCCGGCCTGCCTTGCAGCTTCGTCAGCAGCCGGCAGGCGGTTGCGACGGCCATGTTGTGCCGCCACAGTTCCATGCCATCGACGCCGTCGCTGTGGCGCACGCCCCGGAACATGCGGGTCATCGACATGGCAATCGCGATGTTTTTGATCGCAGAAAGACCCAGCAGCACGATCGCCCGGTCGACGCTGGCGATCTGCCCCGGCAGACCGTAAAACGCCGAATTAACGACCTTGAGAATCTTCGCCGAAAGGGCCGGATCGTTACGAATCACCTCGTGCAGATCGCGCGCCGTGGATTTCTGATCCTCAACGATCTGGATAATCTTCACCGTGATTTCCGGCAGCGTGGCGATCTCGCCCATCTTATTGATGGCGGCGTCCACAACCGGATTCGGCGGCGTCGCTAATGCGGTTTCGGACATGATGAGTCGATTCCCCCTGTCAAAAAGCGGCAGCCGGCTGGCCGGCATCTCCGCCGGAAATGGGTGTTCCGGCGCCGCGCCTCTCCGGATTGCACGGCGTCTTATCCGGTATCGGCGGGCCGCGGCGGACGATTGAGCTATCGTCCGCCAATGTCATCCCAGTTCAGCCGCGTCCCCGCCGAAAGTTCGCGTGCCGTGACACGCCCCATGACCGCGTCCCACTGTCCCGCCTCGATGCCGTCGCCGGGCCGCTGTACGTCCAGCATGTCTTCGGTCAACACTTCACCGCGCCGAATATCGGTCCGCGCGATCAGACTGCCTCGCGCCAGTCGGCGCACTTCGCGCTGCCCTTCGGTACAGCCGATACACCCGTCGCCCAGCGCGGCCGCGGCCTGACGAGCCTGCGCCACGTACTGCGCAAAGTCGCGCGGCGTCAGTGAAAAGAAATGGTCCGGACCCGCGGCATCGCGATCGAGCGTCAGGTGTTTCTCTAGGATGACCGCCCCGGCGGCAACCGCAAGCGCGCCGGTCGCAACGTCGGACGTGTGGTCCGAAAACCCCGTCGGCCGGCCGTATCGGCTCACTAATGTTGATATCGCCCGCAGGTTCGCGCCACCGATTTCAGTCGGATATCGACTGACGCAGTGCAGCAACGCGAACCGCATAACCGCGTGCGCGCGGCTTAGTCGCGCGATGGCGGCATCGACTTCGTACAACTCCGCCGCGCCGGTCGACAGAATCAGCGGCAGCCCCGTGCGAATCGCCGCCCGCAGCAGCGGCACGTTCACGATGTCGCTCGAAGCCAGCTTGATCGCCGGCGCTCCCAGTCGCGCCAGCATCTCGACTTCCGCAACGCCGAAGGGCGTCGCCAGGAACTCCAGCCCGCTCTCCTCCGCCACGCGTCGCAACTCGTCGAAGACCCCCTCGCTCAGCTCCAGATTTCGCAGCATCTCTTGCTGCGAGATCGCACCCGCATGGGATTGCTGATACGCGCACGCTTCGGCGTCGGGTGCCGCGAGGCGGTCGGCGGAGAACGCCTGAAACTTCACCGCATCCGCGCCCGCTTCGCGCGCCGCCTCGACCAGTCGCCGGGCTTTCCCGCAATCGCCATCGTGATTCACACCCGCCTCGGCAATGATGAACACTCGACCGGGCGCTCCGATTTCGTGTCGGCCGATCCGCATCGTATGTGACGGCGAGCCGGCGAAATCGTTCGAAGCGGCCAACAGCGCTTCCGCTATTCTCAAATCGAGCGCACTGTCGATATCCACACATGCCTCGGGAGCCTGAATCACGGCCCGCCGATCGCGACCGAAAAACGCGTGATGATCGTCCGGCCCGCCGGGCGTCGTGAACAGCGCGGCGCGCGTGACGGCCACTACGGCGGCGTCGTGAAAAAAGAGCGGCTCCAGGTCCTGACGCCGGTGAATCAGGTTGGGGCGAAACGGAGTCATTCGATCGCCATCCAGCCGGTGCAGCCAGTCGGGATGGGTTTTGCCGACTGGTGCGACCGTGCGGACCGAATCGGCCCCGGTGCGAATCAGGTGTTCGACGGCGCGGTCAATGATGTCCGCCGCCCGAATCGGAACGTTGGCGTACAGCAGAACGATGACATCCGCACGAAACGAGGGGTGATCGCGCTCGTAGGCCTCCAGCGCGTGCCGCATTGCGGCATCGACCGGGGCGGTGTCCGTTGCCAGCGCGGCCGGCCGGTCAACGACAAAAACGCCGAATCGCCGTGCGACGTCGGCTGCCTCAGCCGAGTCGGTCGTGACGCACACGGCGCTGATGCGCCGAGCCGCCAGGGCATGGCGGATGGTGAATTCGATAAGCGGGCGGCCGAGCAGCGGCGCGACGCACTTGCCGGGCAGCCCCTTGCTGCCGGCGCGGGCCGGGATGATTGCTAAAACGTTTTCGCTCACATGAGTTTATCGACGCCGGCGCGGGTGGGTCTTGATTGCCGATCATCGCGGATCGCCCGAAGGCTCATTCGTGACGGCGAGGATTCATCGAAAAGTCGGTGACGCCATTTCGCCGGAGTGGCACGGTCATACAGCCTGTGTTGCGTTTCGCACCGCACCAGCCCTCCCATGGGTGGAGATTGCTTCTGGAGGAGCCGGAAGCTCGAAACGGAGGCCCGATTCGCAGCACTGCCTGCCGCTGCCACCCGGAGCGACCGCCGACTGACGTCGACGGCATGCCCTGCGACAAGCGGGCGCGGCGTGGAACAGTGGGCATGGAGTACCCGTTTGCGACAAAATTTCCTCGCGAGTACTTTCATCGCAAACGTCGTTTTGATAAGCTCATGCTTTCCGATACGACGGGTCCGGTTTTGCACACGCACCAAAAAGACCTTCTGTTAAAGGGGATCGCCTATGCTGCAACCTCGTCGATTCTTGCTTGCCGCGTTGACCGCACTCGTGTTCCTCGCCCCCACGTCATCCGCTGTTGCCTCGGTGACCATTAATTCCTGGGGCTTGCGTACGTTCGCGTATCGCGGGACGGGATCGGGCCTTGAGACCCTCACGACCACGGTATCTTTGCCGTTTACTCAGACGGACACACGCACCGACGGCGCGTCGAGCAGCAGCACGACTTACAACTTCACGCTCTCAGGCGATGAGGGCGCTTTCGAGTTTTCCTTCAGCCACGCCCGTGCGGCCGCCAGCTTCGCCAGTGCCGAGAGCACCGGCGAGATTCAGTTCACCACCACGAGCACTCTTCAATACAGCCTCAGCGGCCAATATGCCATGCTGGGCAACGAATGGCTGGAAGTGGAAGTCGAGATTTTCGATGTCACGGCAAACTCCGTGCTGTTTTCTAATCGCCAGTTCAGCGACGCCACCGCGAATGAGTCTCTCACCCTCGGCCAACTCGGCGGCGACGACACGAATACCCTCGCCGGCAGCTTAACAGGCACGTTGCCGGCCGGCCATCAGATTCGCCTGCGCTACGAATTCCTGCTGTTTCGGTTCTTCTCGGCCGGCGCGACGGCAACCGCCACGGGGTCGATGAGCTTTGTCATCGGCGCCGATTGTAACGGCAACGGCGTGCCCGATCAGCTCGACCTCATCAGCAACTTCAGCGACGACTGCAACACCAACGACGTTCCCGATGAGTGCGAGCCGGACGCCGACGGCGACGCTGTTCCCGACGCTTGCGATGTCTGCCCCGGCCACGACGATCACGAAGACGCCAACACCAACGGCCTGCCCGACGGATGCGACAACCAGGCGCCCACGGCCAACGCCGGCGCCGACCAGTCGATTCACGCCGGTGACGTCGTTTTCCTCGACGGCAGCGGCTCGTTCGACGACAACACCGATTCGCAGAACCTCATCTATGCATGGACGCTCGCGCAGAAGCCGCCCGGCAGCAACGCGGTGCTGTTCGACGCCGACACGGCTACGCCCAGCTTTGTCGCCGACCTGCCCGGCACATACATCGCCAGCCTCGTCGTCACCGACGAAGGCAACCTCACCAGCGCGGCCGCCACCGTCACGATCTCGTCGCAGAATCTCGCTGCGACGGCAGACGCCGGCGCCGATGCCAGCGCCGTTGTCGGCGATCTCGTCGTTCTCGACGGAAGCGGCAGCAGCGATCCGGAATTCGATGCGCTCAGCTATTCCTGGTCGATCACCGCGGCCCCGGCGGGCAGCCAGGCGACGCTAAACGACGCGAACACGGCGTTCCCGTCGTTTGTGCCCGATCTGCCCGGTAGCTACACCGTGCAGCTTGTCGTCAACGACGGATTCGTCGACTCCGCTGCGGACGAAGTCGTGATTTCGGTGATTTCGGCCCAGGACTACGCCGAGTTCGCCACGATGGAGGCGCTGAATACGGTCAGCGCCCTTCCCGCGACCGCCGTGACAACAAAGGGCAACCAGAACGCTCTGGGCAACTTCCTGACCCAGGCCATCAGCGCGATTCAGTCGGGCGAAACGCAGGTTGCGATCCACAAGCTGAACCAGGCGATCATGCGAACCGACGGCTGCGCCTTGCGCGGCGCGCCCGACGGCAACGGCCCCAGCCGCGACTGGATCACCGACTGCACCGACCAGGCCGTCGTGTACCAGTACCTTCAGGACGCCCTGAACGCTCTGACGCCGTAGTCGCGACCGGCCGCATTCGCGTTTCAATCACCGAGGCCCGCCGTTCCTCAACGATCGGCGGGCCTCGTTTGACTTTCTGCCGGCAACCGCATCGAACAGATTGAAATTGTCCGGAATCACCCCGCGCAGCACGCGCTTGCATCACGCGCGAATCCGAGCCGCGCCGCGTAAGCAAGCGGGATCCGCATGCCGCGAACCGCTGCTGCCCGTTCAGTCACGCGAGCAAACCGTCCACCCCCGCGCATGCGAGGTCGCAGTCCTTGCGCAGCACGCGCTTGCATCACGCGCGAATCCGAGCCGCGCGGCGTAAGCAAGCAGGATCCGCATGCCGCGAACCGCGGCCGCCCGTTCAGTCACGCGAGCAAACCGTCCACCTCGCGCAAGCGAGGTCGCATTCTTGCGCAGCACGCGCTTGCAGCCCGCGCGAATCCGCGCCGCGCGGCGTAAGCAAGCAAGATCCGCACGCCGCGAACCGTGGCCGCCCGTGAATGCACACGCGCGAAACGCTCACCCCGCATCCCGCTTCGGCCGCGACAACACGCGCAAACCGTTGAGCACCACGAGCAGCGTGCTTCCTTCGTGTCCTACCACGCTCAGAGACAGAATCGGCCGCTCCGCCAGCGCCACCCACGCCGCCAGCATCACGATCACGGCCAGCGCGAACGTGACGTTCTGAAGCATCACACGCCGCGCCGCACGCGCCAGCCGTACCAAACCCGGCAGCGCATCGACCCGGTCGTGCAATAGCACAAAGTCGGCCGCATCCAACGCCGTGTGCGAGCCGATCCCCCCCATCGCGATACCCACGTCCGCCCGCGCCAACGCCGGCGCATCGTTGACGCCGTCACCCACCATCACTACGCCCTCGCCGCTTCGGACGGCTTCGTCGATTCGCGCCAGCTTGTCTGCGGGCAGCAGCTCCGAGTGCTCGTCATCCAGGCCGAACCGCTCCGCCATCGCCCGCCCCACTGCCCGCCGATCCCCCGTCAGCAGCTCGATTCGGCGAATGCCGGCCCGCCGCAGCCCGGGAATGCATGACGCCGCCCCGGGCCGTTCCGTGTCGTCGAACCACAGCAGCCCCGACCGCTCGGCCGCCGCCAGCAGAACGGTCGTGCGACCGTTGCTCGCTTCGTCGCCCAGCAGCGCGCCCAGCGCGGCGCGCTGGCTCTCGTTCAGCACTTCCGCCGCCCATTCGCACCGACCCAGCCGGATCTCGCGGTCGCCCATGCGGGCCGTCACTCCCATGCCGGCACGAATGCGAATATCCGCGGCGGCTTCGCGCGCGTCTTTCGACGCACGCTGCGCCGCATAGCCGTTTGCATGATCGCAGCCCTCGCGAATCGCCTCCGCCAGCGGATGCGTCCCATCACGTTCCAGTTCCGCCGCCAGCCGCAGCACCGCCGACGCATCCGTGCCGTCGAGCGACGCAACCCGCGCCAGCCGCGGCCGCCCGGTCGTCAGCGTGCCCGTCTTGTCGAAGAACATCCGCTGCGCCGTCGCCAGCCGCTCAAAGTACACGCCCCCCTTGGCCACGATGCCCGACCGCGCCGCCGTCGCGATCGCCGCCAGAATCGGAACCGGCGTCGCCAGCACCAGCGCGCACGGCGACGCCACGATCAGCATGGCAATCGCGCGATACACCGCCGCGGTCCAGACCTCGCCGTAGCCGTAGCGCGCCACCAGCGTCATGACCAGCGCTGCGCACAGCACGATCGGGCCGTAGTGCCGCCCGATCCGATCGATGAGCGACTCCAGCCGCGTCTTCTGCCGCCGCGCGGACTGTACCAGCTCCGCCACCTTCGCCAACGTCGATTCCGCCGCCGGCCGCGTCACGCGCACGTGCAGCGCCGCCTCGCCGTTGAGCGAGCCGGCGTACACCGGGCTGCCCGGCGACTTCGACCGCGGCATGAATTCCCCCGTGATCATCGACTCATCGACGTGGCTGACGCCTTCGAACACGTCGCCGTCGCACGCCACGCGATCACCGGGCCGCACGATCAGCCGATCGCCCGCCCTGACCTGCGGCAACGGCAACACAACCCGCCGGCCGTCGCGCTCCACCAGCGCCTCGGCCGGAAACTGCGTGCCCAGGAACTGCACCGCGCGCTCGGCGCGCCCCGTCGCCAGGTCCTCCAGCGCCGTCGACAGCACGAACAAGAACAGCAACAACGCGCCTTCGATCGGATGGCCGACGAACACCGCCAGCACCGCGCCGACGAGCATCATGAAGTGAATGCCGATGTCGCGCTGCCGCAGTGACTCCCACGCGCGGGCCACCGCATACGCGCCGCATGTGACGAGCGTCACGCTCATGGCCGCCAGGCTCAGCCGCGGTCGGACGTCGACGTGCTCGGCCCACCACGCAACGATCAGCGCCACGCCGCCGACCGCGGCGGCGACCAGAATATGATGCCGCACGATCAGCCGTCGTACCGTTTCGCGCGAAAGCGGCCACATGGTCGTTGCGTCCGTCCGCGCAGCCGACGACGCCGCGCTGGACGCCAAGCACTCGGCTTCGCCCGGCGTCGTGTCCGCGACGTGCGCATCACTCGCTGCGACCCGATCATCGGTCGCGATAACCGTTGCCTGATCCGTACGGCCGTTCATAGGCTTAAACTCGACATCGCGGCCCGTCGTTTGACGCGCCGCCCGCCCTGCCGCATCATCGGTACATGTGGCGGACACATCCAAATCTAGCGTCTCGAAACCGTTGCGGCTGTGACTTCCCGTAAGTGGGACTGAGTCTCAGGAACATGAACCCACCACCGCCGGCCGGCCATCAACTGTTGACGCTGCTTGGCAGTCTGGCCATCTTCGCGCCCATGTTTCTGGGCGGCTGGATGCTGATCACCGCGCGGCGACGGATCGATGATGGCGCGCCCCACTGCGCGAAGTGCGCCTATAACCTCACCGACCTGACCAGCGAGCGCTGCCCGGAATGCGGCATCGTGCTGTCACCCGAAAACCGGTGCATCGGCGAATACTCGGAAATGCGCTGGAGCCGGTTCGCCCTCGGCGCGGTGCTGCTGTTCGTACCGGCCATGCTGGCCATCGTGCGATTCATTCGAAGCGCTTGAAACGAACATGACCCAGGCCGTCACACTGATCGCATCCATCCTGGCATTCTGCGGCGGCGCTGCGCTGATGCTCACCGCGCTGCGGCCTCGTCCCGGCCTGCGCACTTATTGCGTCAAGTGCGGTTGCGATCTGACGGATGACCCGATTCAGATTTGCCCGAAGTGCCGACGGCTGCTGTCCGACGAACTGCGCGTCACGTGCGCCCAATCCGCGATTCTCCCCGGCCGCTTCCTCATCGGCGGTTTCATCGTCGCCGCCGCCGCCTTCGCCGCGGTGTACGCGATCCAGTAGGGTCCGCTGTGCGTACCGATCCGTCACCCGCGACGGATGTTCCCCCGCCTAAACCAAAGCCGCGCACCATCGGCAAGCGGCCCGTTCCCTGTTCCCCATTCCCCCGTTTCGACGTATCGACTTTTTGACGTGTTGACGTGTGATTTCGACTTTCAACTGTCGACTGTCGACTTTCCCGCTCGGTACCTCGCCACAAACGCCTCATAGTCCTCCGGCGTATCGATCCCCGCCGATGGCCGCCTGCCGATCGCCACGAACACTTCGTGCCCGTGATACAACCAGCGAAGCTGCTCGAGCTTCTCGGTCTGCTCCAGTGCCGTCGGCTTCAGCCGCGACAGATCCAACAGCGATTCGCGCCGAAAACCGTACAGCCCCAGGTGCAGCAGCCAGTCCGACGCCGGCGACGCCTGCCCGCCCCCTTCGCGCGGAAACGGAATCAGCGCCCGCGAGAAATACAGCGCGCGCCCGCAACCGTCGAGCACGACCTTGACGCAGTTCGGATCGCCCGGCGACCCCGGCCCACTGGCCCCGCGATCGGCCGGAAACGGACACGCCACCGTGCCGATGTCGACTTCCGCGTTCGAGTCCATCAGTTCCACCAGCCGGTCGATGTTCTCGGGATCCATCTCCGGCTCGTCGCCCTGCACGTTCAATACGATCTCATCGCGCAGCGTCCCCGCCACTTCGGCGATGCGATCGGTGCCGCTGGCATGGTCCGCTCGCGTCATTATGGCTTCGCCCCCGAAGCCGCGCACCGCCTCGGCGATCCGCGTATCGTCCGTCGCCACGATGACGCGCGACACGCGCCTGGCCCGCGCGGCCTGCTCGACCACGTGCTGGATCATCGGCTTGCCCGTGCGATTGGCAAGCGGCTTGCCAGGAAATCGTACGGCGGCAAACCGCGCTGGGATGATGGCGACCGCGGACATCGTTTTCGCTCCTGCCGGACCCGTCCCGCGCAGTGTAGGCCGCAACGGTCGCGGTACAATAGCCCCACGAGGTGAATCATGAACATCGACTCCATCGTCGTCATCGGCAGCGGAACCATGGGCCGCGGAATCGCACAAGTGGCCGCCACCTGCGGTCTCGACGTCTGGCTGCACGACGCCGTCGCAACGCAACTCGCCGGCGCCGCCGGCCAGATCGAAAAAGACCTCGGTCGCCTGGTCGAAAAGGGTAAGCTCACCGCCGATCAGGCTGCCGCCGCCCGCAAGCGCCTCACGATTGCCGAATCGCTCGACAGCGTCCCGTGGAAAAAGATCGGCCTGGCCATCGAGGCGATCTTCGAGGACTTCGACGCCAAGAAGGCCCTCTACGCCGCCCTCGAGCCGCGCCTGCCGGCCGACGCCATCCTCGCCAGCAACACGTCGAGCATCAGCATCACCAAGCTGGCCGCCGCGACCCGCCGCGTGCCGCGCTTCATCGGCATGCACTTCTTCAACCCAGTGCCGGTCATGGCGCTGGTCGAGATCATCCGCGGCCTGAACACCGCCGACGAAACGAAACAGACGATCGAGGCCTTGGCGAAAAAAATGGGCAAGACCCCCCTGCACGTCAACGACATGCCCGGCTTCGTCAGCAACCGCGTGCTGATGCCGCTGATCAACGAGGCCGCCTTTTGCGTGATGGAGCACGTCGCGGACCCCGTCACCATTGACCAGGTCATGCAACTCGGCTGCGCTCACACGATGGGCCCGCTGGCCACGGCCGATCTGATCGGCATCGACGTGTGTGTTCACATCATGGAAGTGCTGCAACGCGAGCTGGGCGATCCCAAGTTCCGCCCCTGCCCCCTGCTGCGCACGATGGTCCACGCCGGCCGACTAGGGCGAAAGAGCGGGCGAGGGTTCTTCGAGTATCCGGCGAAGAAATAGTCTGCTCTAAAGTACCGGCTTGTTCCGATCCTCCTGCGCCGCCTCCGCGGCGAACGGCCTCGTTCCAGCGGGCCGCATCTGAAACTCACCATGCGGCTACCCCCTTGCCGATACCTTCTGAGACGGAGCGGCAAAACAACGGGTGTTGCGTTAAGGCAACGCTCGCGGTTCTCGAACGCCTGCGAGAGGACACCGTCGCCCGCCGGTAAACTATTATGCCAACGAATCTTACAGCTCGTCGCAATCCGCGGACGCATCATGCAGGCAACGTGGCATCCGCCTTGCCCGCCATCCCCGAAAGATCGCTACGGCCTCCAACCGCCGGTGATGCCAAGAACGCACCGCTCGACATGGACCCCGTCCCACTGCAACTTGTTGACCGCCGCGCCGACCGCCGGCTGGAAATCGATTTTCCCGTCGCGTTCCATTCCGCGCCGCACGTCGCCGCTCCGCCGCCCGCCGATTCGGCCACGGGCGAGAAGCCCGCACTGGCGAATCACGCGCGCGGCCTGGCGCGCAACGTCGCTCCGAGCGGCGTCTATTTCGAGACGGATGACGAGTCGTTGAAATCAGGTCAGACGATCGAGTTGGAAATGACGCTCCCGCCCGCGCCGGGCAGCTCGTCCTATTCAGTCCGCGCTTCGGCGCAGGCCGAGGTGCTGCGAGTCATGCGCTTGCCGACACTTTCGCCGCCGGGCAGCGCGCCGCGATTCGGCGTGGCGGCGCGGTTCCGCGAGCGCCTGCGGCTCAACTACCGCACGCCATTCTGAAACGCCGACGACGAATTGACGCTGCGACCGGCTGGCGGCTGGCCGGGCGTTTCGGACGAATCGGATCCCGAATGCGGCAGCGCCGACCGCGGCGCGTCAGCCCGCCGCTCGGGCAGCCGCGGCGGCGGCTCTTCCCGATTGAGGTCCGACTCCGTCTCCTTCAGCCCCTTCTTGAACTCGTTGATGCCGCGGCCCATCGAGCGCATCACCTCCGGCAGGCGGCTGCCGAAGAGCAGCAGCAGCACCACGCCGATGACGATCACCTCGGTCGTGCCCAGCGGACCCAGCAGCGCGAGCAGAGCGGCGGTTTGCGACATACCGGTCTCCCTCATGGGTCCGTTCGCTTCGTGACAAACGATGCGCCCGGGACCACACATCGAGCGAGTCCTGAAACACGCCCCCTGCCGCCCGCCCAGCGGGCCAACCGGAAGGGGCATTTCTTGACCTGCATATAGTATAAGTCCCAACCCACCCCAGCGGCAGCCAATTCCGCGACTCAAGCCGGCGATCGTCGGCAAGCCCACCGGGGGCGATGCCGGCCGTCGTCGTCACCTCGCGGCTGAATCTCTCCTCCATGTCCGGCCATTTCGACTTTCTACTTTCGACTTTCCCTTCCCATTTGCCCCCGCCCCCACTCCCGCCCTACAGTCCCGTCGAATGACCTCCGACCGGATCAGAATCACGCTCCTCGACGGCGGCCGGCTCAGGCTCGACGGCGGCGCCATGTTCGGCATCATCCCCAAGGCCCTGTGGCAGCGGCTTGCCCCCGCCGACGAGGCCAACCGCATTCAGCTTACAACGACCTGCCTGCTGATCGAGTCCGCCGGCCGTCGCCTCCTGGTGGAAACGGGCATCGGCAACAAATACACCCCCAGGGACCGCGAGATCTTCGCCCTCTCGGAACACTGGCTGCTCGATTCGCTTCTCGCGCGGGGCATCGATCCGGTTTCGATCGACACGGTCGTCCTGACGCACCTGCATTTCGACCACGCCGGCGGCGCGACGCGCATGGATGACACGCTCGGCAAGCCGGTCCCGACGTTCCCACGGGCCGAGTACGTTGTGCAGCGCGGCGAATGGGAAGACGCCATGAGCGGCTACTGCGTCATGTCGGCCACCTATCGCACCGAGAATCTGGCGCCGCTTGCCGAGTCCGGCCGGCTGAAGCTGGTGGAAGGCGACGGGGAGATTGCGCCGGGCGTCTGGCTGCGCGTGCTGCCCGGGCACACCCGCCATCAGCAGGGCGTGATCATTCGTGACGGCGCCCGGACGCTGATTCAACCCGCCGATCTGATGCCCACCGCCGCGCACGCCGGCGTGCGCTACAACATGTCCTACGACCTGCTGCCCTACGACAACATGAAGAACAAGCTGCGCCTGCTGAACGAAGCCGCCGGCGGCGGCTGGACGCTGCTGCTGGGTCAGGATGCGCAACACACGGCCTATTCGGTGAATCGCGAGGGCGAAGAGCGTTTTCGACTAGCGCCCGCGGAGCCGGTGGCGTGATTTCGGAACAATGCGGTCAGCATATCGCGCAGGACGCCGACAACACCGCGGCAAAGTCGCTTTGCGCCGTTTCTCCATCGCCGGCGCACTTTGCCCACTGAAAAACAAGACTGCCGAAGGAGGGACTTGAACCCACACCCCCTTGCGGGGACCGGATTTTGAATCCGGCGCGTCTGCCAATTCCGCCACTTCGGCGCGAGCGTCGATTATAGACGTGCAAGCTCCGCGTTCGTCAACGCTGCATTGAATTCGGATGGCCGGATATCCAACCCCGATCGGCGAGCGACGGGCGTCCGGATCTCATTCAATCCCCCGCCCCAATGTCAATTCCGAAGACGCTCACCACCAGGTTGTTCTCGGTCCGGCCGTGATGGTCGATGGCCGACAGCAGGTGCCGGAGGCGCAGCCGACAGTCTTCCCACCCGGCGGTGTTTCCGGGCTGCAACTGATTCAGCTCGGTGTACATCTCGTCGGCCATGCTCAGAATCTCGCGATGTTCCTCGCGCAAGTGATCGACTTCGCGCGACAGCGTCGGCCGGCGGGCCACGACGTGCGGCAGAAAATCCCCGGCTTCCTCCAGCGCAAGCTGCTTGTGCAGATGAGCGCGAAAGTGCTCGAATGTCTTGCGGTACTCCGCCAGCCACGCGCCGTCGCCCATCGGTCGACCGACCCACTCACGCACGCGCCCGGCCAGGACTTTCAGCTTGGCGTATTCTTCCCGGAGTTGCTGCGAAATCTGGGCGTCCGTCATATTGCGTGCCTCCCGCCGTCGGATCGGCTGACCGGGGCCGACGGCGTTCCTTACGTTGACCTGTTGAATTCTAATGCCCGATCGCCTGCTTGGCGACGCGACGCAGCCCGCGCCGGAGCCGGGGGAACCGGCCTTACGGATAAGCTTCCATCGCCGCCAGCCAGCGACGTAATTCGTTCCTGCCGCTCGCATTCGAATCGGCATGGTAATCCAGCGGCCGTCCCCGACCGTCGAGCACGACGCCGACGACGCCGGTCTCGATCGTCACCTCAACCGCACGTCCCCACCCCGCGCCCACATCGACCGACCGCCTCGGCGTGATCCGCACTCGAAGCGTGCGGCCGTCGCCGGGAACCCAGCGAATAAACTCGCCGGCCGACAGTTCGACCGGTGACAACCCATATTCGGTCTCCAGCGGCTCGACCCGGCACAGCTTCGTACCGCGCGCTGCCCGGCCGACCGGCGCGATCACCGTGCCCAACGGCACGAGACAGTCATGCTCGAAAACCTGCATGGCCGCCTCGATATCGACCTCCGCCAACACACCCAGATGCGGCATCATGAAAACGCGATCCACCACCAGCCGCGTCACGCCCGCCGGCTGCAAGCCGTCGATCATCAACATCATTGCCTGGGCGCGGCGCGGGGCGTGCGACAACACGCCGCCCGAGCCGATCATCAGGTCGATTCGAAGCGGATCCAACGTCTCGCGACCGCGCTGGCGCAGTGCATCGGCGATGCCCCGCTCGCGCTGCGCCCCCGCCAGGTCGCGCGCGAATGCGCGATGCTGCTCGAATGACAGACGCAGCGCCTCGCGCGCCACGGCGTGTTCGAGTTTCAGATCGTCGATCGTCTCGGGAATCGTCGTCGGACGGACCATCTTGTTGCGAATTCGGTCGCGCAGGTCGCGCGGGTCGACATCAAACGGCATCCAACGAATGACGTTGTCCGCGCCCGCCGTCGCCAGCACGGTGGAAATGCTGTAGCTCACACCCAGGTTGGCGCTGACCGTGCGATTGAACCGGCCGCCGACGCAACTGAACACGTCGGTCGTGGCGCCGCCGATGTCCACGCCGACGACGTTCAATCGGCGCGTCGCCGCATACGACTCGATCAGCCGACCCACCGCGGCCGGCGTGGGCATGACCGGCCGCGCGGCCATCCGCTGCAACGCGGGATAGCCCGGGGCGTGTGCCATGACGTGACCGAGAAACAGCTCGTGAATTCGATCGCGAACCGGACCGGGATTCTCATAATCCAGGTCCGGACGCAGGTTTTCGACGACGGACACATCCGCCTTTTCGCCAAGGCGCTGCATGACGATGTCGCGCGCCTCGCGATTGCCCGCGTAAACGACCGGAAGCCGCAGGCTGTCACCCGCGCGACCGCGCGGTCGCGCGGCGGCGATCGTCTCGGCCAGCCGAGCGACGTGCCGGATCGTGCCCCCGTCCGTGCCCCCCGTCAGCAGCACGATGTCTGGCCTTAGATCGCGAATGCGCTCGATGCGTTCGTCCGTGCGCCGGCCGTCGTCCAGCGCGATGGTTTCCATGACCACCGCGCCCGCGCACAGGGCTGCACGCTCGGCGCTTTCCGCCGACATCCGCCGCACGACGCCGGCCACAAGCATCTGAAGACCGCCCCCGGCCGAGCTGGTCGTCACGTACAGATCGACGCCGCGTGGTCCGTCCTGCGGGGTGATGAGGGCGCCGTCGGGCGATATCAGCGGCCGACCGCGCAGTTCCTGAAGCTCGACGATCGCGTGGCGCACGCCCAGCGTCACATCGTTCAACGGTGCTTCCACCGTCGTCGGCGCTTCGCCGCGCCCCGTCAGTCGGTACCGATCGTCTTCGCGTTCGATCAGTATGGCCTTGGTGGTTGTGCTGCCGCAGTCGGTCGCCAGAATGGATCTGAGCTTGAACACGTTCGTCCGATCCCGCCGCGGTTGCGGCGGCGATTGCCCGGCGCTTGACCGCGCACCGAAAAGCGACCAGCATACCCTCGTTTGCGGCCCAAGGAGTCGACGTGGCGCCGACGTTTACGGTCATTATTCCCACGTTCAACCGCGCCGCCATGCTGCGCCAGGCGCTCGATTCCGTCGCCGCGCAATCGTATCAGGATTACGAAACGGTTGTGGTCGACGACGGCTCGACCGAGGACGTCGCAGAGGCGGTCATGGACCACGTGACGCGGCCGCGCATGATTCGGCAGAACCAGCGCGGACCCGCCGCCGCCCGTAACC
The DNA here is from genome assembly GCA_011525745.1 of Planctomycetaceae bacterium. GTDB lineage: Bacteria > Planctomycetota > Phycisphaerae > UBA1845 > UTPLA1 > PLA4. Next base: position 108,581 of record WYBU01000019.1, read on the forward strand.
GCGGCGTCATGGAAGCGCGCGGAAAGCTGGTGGCGTTCCTCGACAGCGACGATCTCTGGCTGCCCGACAAGTTGAGCGTTTACGCGCAGCGCATGCGCGATCGACCGGACACGTCGATCTGGTACGGACCCATGAAGCCGGTCGATTCTGCGTTGCGGCCCGTGCCGGGACGCACCAAGCCCTGCCACGGCGGACAAATCACCGAGGCGCTGTTCCACAGCAGCTTCGTTCACGTTCCGACGGTTGTCTGTCCGCGCGAAACGTTTCTTTCATTCGGCGGCTTTGACGAGTCATTGCGCGTCTGCGAAGACTACGACCTGTGGTTGCGCATGAGTCTGAAATGCGAATTCGGTCGCGTTGAATCACCCTTGGCGCTGCGCCGGCTGCACCGCGGCCGCCTGAGCAAGTCCTCCATGCGTCGCAACCTCGCCGTCAAGGCCCATGTGCTGCAACGCTTCTACGAGTCCAACGGGGCCAACGCCGGCTGGAATGACGCCGACGCCCGAAGGCGGCTGTCGCGTGTGCACTTCGCGGCCGGGCGGGCGGCCTGGTGGGCCGGAGCGTTCCATGACGCTCTGCGGTTCTTTCGCGCTGCGCGATCGTATGGTGCGCAGCCCGCGCGTGCATGGCCCCTGGCTGCGTCGGCCTTCATCCTTCGCATGTTTGAACGAGCGCCGACCAGCGACGCCCCCGTGATCGCCGCGCCGCCGGCTGCGCCCCCGGTGCCCGGAACGCACTCGATCAGAAGCGGCTAGCGCTGCTCAAGAGGCGCGCGGCCTCACTCACTTCGACTTGTGAAGATCGGGTTCCTCAGGAGAAGCACGATGCCATACGACATCCGCAAAGAAAGCGTTTGGGTGGCCGAAATGGAAGATCGTCCGGGCGCGCTGGCGGAGAAGCTCGAGGGCGTGACCTTGGGTGGTGCGAACCTCGAGTTCATTATCGCCCGCCGGGCGTGGAACAAACCCGGGGCGGTTGTATTCGTAGCCCCGCTCCACGGCGCAGGACAGAATCGCGCCGCCCGCGCCCTGGGATTCGAAAAGGCGCTCGGAATGCACTCGTTGCGCGTGGAAGGTCCAGACAAGCCCGGACTGGCGGCGCGCATTGCGCGGCTGGTTGCGCACGCCGGAATCAACTTGCGTGGCTGGTCCGCCGCCACGCTGGGAAAGCGATCGGTGATCTACTTCGCGTTCGCCACCGAGTCCGACGCTAATCGGGCGCAGAAGGCGCTGAAGAAGGGATTGAAATAGCGTAGTGCCGCTCCTCGGCGTAGCGCCTCAAATGATCGCAAAGCGGCGCTTCCTTTTCACGATCCAGGCCGAACCGATCCAGTTCCGCCAGCGCCGCTTCGAACGTCCACCCGCAATGACGCATTCGATAGGCCGCCAGCGCCGCGTTCGTTCGCTGCTTGCCGGCGGCGCATCGGAAAAACACAGGCCGGTTCGACGCATCGGCCAGCGCGTCGGCTGCGCGATCGAGCGCCTCGAACGAGCCGCGTCCGTCGCCGGGCATGGGAATGTTGATGTATTTCAGATGCAACTCGTCCACGAGCCGGCGTTGTGTCTGCGCCAACGGTGTCTCCGGCGGTTCCGCCGTGAACGTCAGGAGCGTGCGAATCGCATGATCTCGCGCCACGTTGCGCAGCGCGCTCGGCGACGCGCGCCCGCCGCGATACAACGCGCCCGGCTCCACTTCCGCAAACCGGCGAGGCTTCGATGACTGACCGAGCGGCGCGGCCCACGCCGCCAGCGTGGCCGTCATGACGGTGACCGCGACCGTCACCCAGACGTCCGCCCTCGGAAGCGAACGGACCGCGCGTCCATCAGGCGGCTCGGTGTTCATGCGCGGCGCCCCATCGTGTCGGCCGACATGACGTTAACGTGTGCTCAACGACGCTTCGTCCGGTTCCGTCGCCAGATCGAACTCGTTGATTTCGTCGATCAACTTGCGCAGGCGGCCGTGACTGCGACGATTGAACGGAACAGCCAGGCGCGGCTTTTCCGGGAAGTCGTCCGCCTCCTCCACCGCGGCGGCAACGGTTTCGATGCGCCCCCCATTGCCGATGTCGCCGAAGCGCCCGTTGAGGTGATCCAGGACTTCCGGCGTCACCGGCGCGTTGAGACGCAGAATGAGTCGATCGCGCACAAACCGGCTCGAATGGTAGTTGCGATAAAAGCGCACGATGTGACGCGCGGCGGCGTCGGCGTCGTCGAACACGTGGAACAGGTTCATGTCCTCTTCGCTGATCATGTGCGTACGCACCAGCTCGGCCGCCACGTACGTGCGCCAGTGTTGCCAGTAGGTGCCGCCCGGCGCATCGATCATCACGATCGGCACGATCGGCGCCTTGCCGGTCTGTACGAGCGTCAGCGCCTCGAATCCCTCGTCCTGCGTGCCGAACCCGCCCGGAAACAGCGCCACGGCGGACGCTTCCTTCATGAACATCAGCTTGCGCGTGAAGAAATACTTGAAATTGACCAGCTTCGGGTCGTTCTCGATGATGACGTTCGTCCTCTGCTCAAACGGCAGCCGGATGGCCACGCCGAAGCTCGCTTCCGGCCCCGCTCCGCCGTGACCGGCCTTCATGATGCCGTCGCCCGCGCCGGTGATCACCATCCACTCTTCGTGGCGCATGCGTTCCGCAAAGCGGACCGCCTGCACGTAATCGGGATGCCCTTCGGGCGTTCGGCTGGATCCGAAGATGCTTACCTTGCGAATCTGGCGATAGGGCGCAAAAACGCGAAAGGCGTACCGTAACTCCTTCAGCGCCGAATCGAGAATCTTCAGTTCGCCCCGTCCGCACTCGTCGCGCGACAGGCGGCAAATCGTGGTCATCATTCCGATGAACAGGTCCGCGTCGGGACCGGGCGCGAATTGCGATACAAACTGGCGAATGGCAGTGTCGCGTTGGAGACGATACTCGCTCGAATCATCCATAATGGTCAAAATCCCCGGGGAAGCGCGTCTCGCGGTCGATTCGATTTTATCAGCGCCGTGCCGCGAAGAAAAGAAAAAGCGGCGGCCGGCGTTGTTTCGCGCGACCGCCGCTTTCTGCATGTCAAACCTTACATTCAGTGTCGGATGGCCTTACGGAACGAGGCATGCATCCGAGGGATCGCCGAGGTCAACCTGGTTCGGAAGACCGCCGATGACGCCCGCGTCCACGTTGGCGTTGGACGCGTGGACGGTGTAGATGTTGTCCCGGAATCGCGGACCAAACTGTGCGGCGACACCCGAGTTGCCCGAAGGACCGGCATCCGGCGCCTTCAGGAAGTCGACGTGGCCGTCGATGAACAGGATGTTCTGTCCTTCGCGATTCGTGTGGTTCGTGCTGTTGCCGCGCCACTGCGAACTGCGATCCTGGACCGGCGTACTCTGAACCGCACCCTTGATGTAGGGGTTGGCGTCCGCCGCGATCGGGAACGTCGGATCATCCGAGGTGCCCAGGATGTTCCGATCCTTGTCGTGCTGATACTGGTACGCGTAGCTCAGGTTTACGCCGCTGGAGAAATCGAAATACGCCAGAGTGTCCTGAGCCGGATCGGGAACGTCCGCGGTGCTCGGGCAATTGAACTGCTTCGGCGTACTGTTGTTCGCACGAACGAGCATCCACAGGTCCGCCGTCGGGCTGGGGATGCCGGTTGTCGGTGGAACAATCGTCCGGAAGAACCAGTACGTCGCAGCCGACGTGGCGTGGCGGCCCGACGAAGCCGGGAACTTGTCGCCATCCTGGGCGTAGATGTACATCGACTGCCCGATTCCACGCAGGTTCGACGAGCAGACCGTCCGCTTCGACAGCTCGCGGGCTCTCGACAAACTCGGCAGCAGAATCGAGATGAGCAGCGCGATGATCGCCACGACCACCAGCAACTCAATCAGTGTAAAACCCTTGCGTTTCTTCACGTGAAGCTCTCCTTTCGCACAACCTCTTCAACAAGGAAACCCATGAGTCCTTCGCCCCAGCCACGTGGGGCGGGATTGGATGCATGATTGCGAATGCGTTATCGCCCGCGCACGAGGCGGACGGCATTTCGGTTTGCCACCGGATCTGCCGACTTCTTCAGGCGAAACGGCTCGATGCGGCCTCCCTGGTCCGACGGCGGGTGGTGCTTCATGCCGCGGACGAATGCCTGTTGCGACGTCGAATCATCGGCAACGCTGCCGATGCGCCGCAACGTCCAACACAATATCACGTGTTTTCCTGTCAACAATCACAGGGACCATGCCCATGATCTATACTCGCGTCGCAGTCCGATTGCTCGACGTCATGCGTTTCGATCGTGACGCCGAAACGGCGTGGGCAATCTCTGTCCCTCACCTTCTTTTTCAGCGTGGAGTCCTGGGTAGGATGAACCGCGGATTGCTCAAACCAAGCGTTCGAATGAGGACGGTACGAGCCACCGAATCATCCGCCTGTTGGCGGTATTAACGAATAATGATGACTCTCAAAGCTCGTCCGACACGCACTTTGTGCGCTTGCTCGGCAATACCGGGGCCACCCACGATCAGACCCCTACGCTTATTTAATTATGCTACCCTTTTTTCCACATGTCAACATCGATTCCGGACTTTTCAAAAAGCGCCCCGCATCTTAACCCTGACGGGCGTGCGAACGTGAGAAGGCTGGTCGTGTAACACAACTACAGCATCCGTATATCTCTCATAGAGCCTGCGTATCTGCGTGGACTTGGTGCCCGATCCAGACGTTACACCCGGAATAACCGTCAAATCCCTCCTGCGGGCGCTCTCGGGAACGGCTGGGTTTCCGGATGATCGTCCCCCGGCTGATCATCTTGAAGGTACCCCAGGCCGTGCAACTGATTACGCTTGGCGCCGGACGTTCCAGCAGCCGGCCGGAAACCTGCAAACGTCGGTCGGCTTCGTTCAAAAGCCGTCCAGGAATCCTTTAACCGGTCGCACACGTCGGGAAACTCCTCGGAACGGTCGCGAAGCTCCGAAGCGTCGTCACGCAAGTTGTACAACTGCCGCCACCCTGTCGGCGTGAAAACAAGCTTGAAGTCGTCTTGATACACCGCCCGGAAGATCGTGTTGGCCGCCGGGTACCCCGCCGGCCTCTGCTCAGCCGGGTAGTAATTCTCAGCTACGACCGGATGCGACCCGATTGCGTGCGGAAACACGCGACTCGCTTCCATGTCCATTTCGCCGATCGCGGCCGTAATCAGCCGCGGAACGTCGGCCAGCGAGATCAGTCGATCGTCAACCGATCCGGCACGGCGCCGTGGATACTTGACGATCAGCGGAACGCGCAGCACCGGTTCATGCATGCTGGCCACATGACCCGCGTACGAATGCTCACCCAGGCATTCTCCGTGGTCGGCCAAAACGATGATCATCCAGTCGTCCCAGCATCCCTTCTCTCTCATCGCCGCGAACATTCGTCCCACGTCCTCGTCGAGATTCGCCACCGCCTGGTCGTACTGACGCGAAAAAGACTCGAAAAACCGGTCGCTCAGCGGCTGCCCGCGCTGCATGCGATCCACTTCTTCGTACATCCGCTTGTGGCCGATCGGTCGCAGCGGCGCTTCGGGCAGACCTGGTCGCGGGCCGGATCGGAATGGAACATGCGTGTCCATGAAATTCAGAAACACGAAATTCGGCCGCTCCGCATCGCGTTCGCGTTGACGCACGTCCAGCCATGCCAGGTACGGCGCGACAATTTCCGACGCCGGCGGCTTGAGTCGCGGCTCGTGCAGTTCGTAGGTCCTGGGAATGACGTACTGCTCGAATCCGGCGTCGAGACGAAAGCGGCGATCGAGCATCGCCGCGTTGGCGATGAACGCCGCGGTGCGGTATCCGCGTTTGAGCAGGAACTCCGCAAGCGTCGCGTGCTGCGCGTCCATCTCGGGCAGGAACACCGAGCGCACGTTCGGATCGAACGCCGGTGCCGCCGGCGCGCTTGCGCTCGCCTCAGGCTGCGGCGCCGTCGGGTCGCCGCTGTTCTCGGCGGGTGAATCGCCCGGATGTTCGGCCGTCCGCTGGACGCGGTGCACACCGTGCTCGAACGGGAACAGTCCCGTGAACAAAGAAGCGTGAGCCGGCAGCGTCCACGGCGCCGTCGAGATGGCGCGCGTGAAGCGCACCGACTCCTCGGCCAGCGCATCGATGTTCGGCGACGTGGGCAGCGGATATCCGTAGCAGCCCAGTCGATCGGCCCGAAGCGTGTCGAGCACAATGAGCAGCACCGACGTTCGATTCGCGCCGGTTTCGATGCGATCAGGAAAAGGGGACGCAGATTGCGCACCGGCGCCGCTGCTTTCGCCCGACGTCCAACCGCGAACCGCCAGCCCGACCGCGGCGGCGACCAGGGCGATTGCGGCAATAATCCCGATTGCACGACCGCGCATCATCCGCATCGTTACCCTCGGCTCGCCTGAACTTACCTCTCCTCTTCACGTTACGCCGTTGGCCGGTCGAAACATCGGCCCTCATCCCCGGCGGGCCGACATCCTGTGAGACCCATCCATTTTATCCGGTTTTTCGACGAGCGGCGGTCGATGATTACATCCGGTTCGATTGACGCTCCGAGACACGGCCGGCACAGCCTACGCGACATTACGCTTGCGGACGACGAACGCTCACACGCGCCGTCGTCGTTGGACGGCGAGTTGAGCCGCAACCTGAATTGCGACCGACGCCTGCTGCGTCCTTGACCCGCCGACACGGGGCCGATACACGATGCCCACATGGACCCACTGGCCCTGCTGTTTCGCTGGACCCACGTCGCCGCCGTGCTCGTCGCGGTCGGCGGCAGCTTCTTTCTGCGTTTTGTGCTCTTGCCGTCGGCCGCCGTCCTTCCGGACGAACCGCATCAGGCGCTGCGCGCCGGCGTTCTGCGCCGCTGGAAACTGGTCGTGCGACCTTGCATCCTGCTGATTCTCATCAGCGGCGGTTACAACTATTTCTTTGTTACGCGCGCGGCGCATGCGGAGCAACCCGCGTATCATCTGATGATCCTTGTGAAGTTCATCCTTGCGCTGGCGGTGTTTACGATCGCCGAGGGGTTGATCGGCCGGGCGCCGCCGTTCGAGTTCATGAGACGCGATCCGTCACGCTGGCTGGCGATCAATCTGGTGCTGGCGGCGGCCATCGTCGCGATCAGCGGGTATCTCAAGCTAAGCTGACGTCATGACGATCATCGCCCACGGCATCGACCTGATCGAGTGCGCCCGCATCGGCGAGCTGCTGGAGCGACATCGCGAACGCTTCCTGCAACGCATTCTCACGCCGGCCGAGCGCGCCGGCGCGGAGCGACTGGCCCAGCCGCTGCCGCACATCGCCGGTCGGTTCGCCGCGAAGGAGGCCGTGCTGAAGGTGCTCGGCACCGGCTGGCGCGGGCCGATCTCGTGGACCGACGTCGAAATTCTCAACGACGCCGCCGGTCAGCCTCACGTGACGCTGCACGGCCCGTGCGCGGAGATCGCGCGGCGGCTGGGCATCGAGCGGGTGCTGATTTCGATCACGCACACGCAGCAATACGGCGCCGCCAGCGCGATCGGCGTCGGCGACATTTCGTGATAGTTTTTCGGAGATACCTGCTTGGAGAGCATTCCCGACAACTTCCTCGGCCTTCCGGAGCGCTACAGCGCCTACGCGGCCGCGCACTTTGCCGTGCTGCCGATTCCGTACGACTCGACCACGAGCTTTCAGGTCGGCACGCGCCACGGGCCGCGGGCGATCATCACGGCCAGTCAGCAGGTCGAGCTGTTCGACGATGAGCTGGGCGACGAGTTCCACACGGCCGGCATCGTCACACTGCCGCCGCTGGCCCCCAACATGGCCGGGCCGGAGCAGCAGCTCGACGACGTGTTTACGGCGGCGAGAAAAGTGACAAAAGACGGCAAGTTTCTGCTGGCGCTCGGGGGCGAGCATTCGATCACCAGCGGCCTGGTGCGGGCGGTGCGGCAGCGCCACAAGAGTCTCTGCGTGCTTCAGGTCGACGCCCACGCCGACCTGCGCGATGAATGGGAGGGCACGCCGTTTTCGCACGCCTGCGTCATGCGGCGGATCGTCGACATGGGCGTGCCGATCGTGCAGGTCGGCATCCGCAACTACTCGCGCGAGGAACATCAGTTCATGAAGCGCCGGCACCTCGCGCCGATCACGGCGTGGCACGTCAACGCGAAGGCCGACTGGATGCGCCAGGCGCTGGAGGGGCTGACGGACGACGTGTACGTCACGATCGACATCGACGGGTTCGATCCGGCGTTCGCGCCCGGGACCGGCACGCCCGAGCCGGGCGGCCTGCACTGGTTTCACGTGGCGCAACTGCTGCGGCAGGTGGCCGAGCAGAAGCGGATCGTGGCGGCCGACATCGTGGAAGTGATGCCGATCCCGGGTTCGATGCAGACGGAGTTTCTGGCGGCCAAGCTGGCGTACAAGCTGATCGCGTACGTGCAACGAGGGCGAAAGTGACGCCGGTCGGCGGCCGGATGTCGTGCGACCGGTCGGGCCGAGCATGGTACGTAACGCGGGTATCGGAATCGGGCAGTCGTGACCGGCCAGTCTAAGGCCATAAGCATCAAAGCCCAAAGCGGACAGCTTTCAGCGGTCAGCTATCACCTATCAGTCCTCGGCACGCGACACCGGTTTCGCCGGTTAGCAGGACACAAGGCCGCGCTGCGGCCGTCGCGGGTCATGGGTCAGCCGGTAGAGCGCAGGGACCGCTGTGCAGACCGAGCCGCCTTCGGAGCTTAAGCATGGTCGTGTTTCACGTGAAACAGGGAAACGCTCGGCCATCAGACGTCAGCGGTCAGCGATCAGCGATCGGCTCGTGCGACAAGGACCGGTTTCACGTGAAACAACAAGAGTAGCACAGCCGCCCCCGGCTGTGTCGCGTAGCTCCGGGTTTGCAGCCCGCGCGACCCTCCCGGCCGCGTTTGTGTTTCACGTGAAACAGGAACCCCGGGCGAAAGCTTGTTTCACGTGAAACAGCGATCGCGCGGCAGGGGCGGGGCAGGGGCGGAGGGAAAGTCGAAAGCACAAAGTCGAAAGTCGAAATGAAACGTCGAAAAGTCGAAAAATCAAAACGTCGAAACGTAAGGCCAGAGCGCGGCGGCCGACGAGCAGGCAACGCGGAGAGGCAGCGGGGCGCGGAATGGACGGTGCGCAGGCTTGCGGCCCACCGGCGCGCGGCGCAGCCGGGGCCTATTCGGCATTCTTGCACGGCGTACCGACGTCGGGAATCGCGGGGTCGAAGGACGCTGTGCCACCTTTTGCCCTTACAAGGACGACGTCCACCTTAAAGCTACACACTACACTACGTGACGAAACATACATCGCGAGAATCAGTCCCGGAGGGTGAATTTACTCGCATTCGATCGAATCAGGCCGAGTTTTGTGGCGACTAGTACTATGCCGTCCTTTGCCGGAGAATTATCGCAGTTGTTTGTTTGCTGGAGCTACCGGGGCATAGGCGCGCGCGGCAGTGAGACTATATCCTGAATATCATTGTACGGAATGGAAAAAAGCACCGTCATTTCATAGGCGCCGTCACGCCATAGGCGCTCCACCGTCGCATGCATGGTCTTTGGGCTCAACACGTCGTACTCAAGTAAATACCGTGTGAATATGAAGGCGGCATCATCCTCGATGGGCGCCGGCAAACACGGAAAACGCGTACGCTTGTTTAGTGTGACATAATCAGCGTGTGCGAATCTGTTGTCCACATCGGTGTCTGGCTTCACGGCGACATAGGAGTATTGTGGAAACAGACGTATTGAATAGATGTTGGCGAACGCATTCAGGTACTCTTCCGCGCCATTGGCATGAGGCACCTGCACAAGTCGCGCCAAATCCTTGGGGGACTGTATGCACCGCACTTGGTCGCCGACGCGCAGCACGGCCCGTGCAGCATAGAAGTCTGGTGTTGCGAATGCCTCCGAGAACTCGTAGGACAATCGACGCGATGGGTCGCAAATAGAGGCGATCCTCCATACATGGCGGTAGGCCTCAAAATGAGACCTAACCGCGATCCGGCAATCTTGCCGAATAAGAAAGAAGTTGAGGATTCGATCAGTTGATTGATGGCTCGACAAAGGGGGTGCAGAGTTGGATACCAAGATGAGCAGCAGGACGCCGGGAAACATATGTTTTCGCCTCCATTCCGATTCTGGGCCGTAATATCAACCCGGCTAAACAAGACCACGACTCAAACGACATGCTACTTAACACTACAGCGCTGAATCGGCTCAAGTTTAACCAATGAACCTGCCGATCTCACCTCCAGCACATGGAGGTGAGTTATGACTGCCGAGCAGATCGCCGCACTCGGTCCGGCTTTCACTGCGCA
>WYBU01000001.1 GCA_011525745.1 Planctomycetaceae bacterium
CCTCCGCCGGGTCCAGCGCCCGCAGCAGCACCGTCAGCATGCCCACCAGCCGCTCATCGACGCGGCCATCGGCGTTGGCCGCCCGCAACAGCAGCCGGCACAGCGTAACGTAGAACAGGCCGCACACGACGTCGAGGTTGTTCGCCTCGGCCGGGTCGAGACCGATGACGCGGGCGAGCTTGGCCATTTCCTCGCGATCGCCGACCGGGACCAGCGCGTGGCGCGCCAGGGCGCCGGCGAAGCTGACCGTGCCGCGCCGCCGGCCTTGGGGATTGCCGCTCTGACCGGGCCGCCAGCGGTTGGGATTGCCCCGCGTAAACCGCCCGCGTTCGTCGCGGGCCTCCGCGCTGCCGTTCCCGCCGTTTGCGGGACCGTTCGGCGGTTCGCCGCGTGCCTCCCGCGGATCGACATGCGGCGTTGCGACTTCGCCAGGTTCATGAGTCGATGCGCCGGCGGCGGCCGAAGTCGTCGGGCACGCGTTGCTGTCAATCAGGTGAACTGGCTGGGCGTCCGATACGGGCATCACGTCATCAATCCGTGGCGTTCACAACCACGATCGGCGGCCGGAACTGGCCCATTCAACGCAATCGGACCGCAACGCGCACCGGCCGGCGTTTCGTTCGGGCATTATATCACCGCCGAGCATACAGGAACCTGAGGTGGCGCGGCCGATCGGTGCGAGAGGTGGGAGGGTTCGTCGGTTGGCGTTGCATCATGGGACAACGACGAGTCCGACTAACGCCGTCGATCGTCGTCGCGGCCGCCTGCGCCACGGCGACCATCCGGTTCTGCGCTGGATGGCCTCGGCGATCTCGGTCGAGACCGACACCGCGGGCAATCTGAAACCGAGCAAGAAGAAGAGCACCGACCGCATCGACGGGATCGTGGCGGCGATCATGGGACTGGGCCGCGCGATGCTGGCGCCGAGACGGGAGGCGCCGGGGATCGTCATGATTTGACCCCAGACTGCGTGAAGGAGGAAGGGCGGGCGTTTTCCGACTTCAACGGGAGGCTTGTGGGCGCGGGCGAGAAGCGTGGGAGCCGCGGACGCCGCCATCGTATGGAGTGGACTTGTGACGTAACGTTTCCCGCCGCGTCGAAGTCATTCGGTGCGGCCGATAAAGGCGACCCCTAGCACCGGTCCCGGCGCCATGGGAGTCATCACGCAAGGTTAGAACGGGGGACAACTGGGATAATTCGAGCAAGGAAACAGGGATTGAATCTGGCCATGAGGGCATGTTACAATCCCCAGCCACACGTTTTGCTCGGGCATCGAAAGCGCGTTCTTCTTACCAGTTTCAAGGATTGGCGCGCCGTGAACCATGAGCCGTTCATTCTTAGCGTTTCGCAGCAGGGCCGCGAGATTGTCCGGCGGCCGTTGACCCACCAGCCACTTACGATCGGTCGAATCCCAACGAACGACGTGCCCCTGAATCACGCTCAGGTAAGCAGGAATCACGCGCGCATCGTGCGCACCGAAGAGGGCTGGGAAATCATCGACCTGGGAAGCCAAAACGGAATTCGAGTGGGAGGAGTCCGTGTGGACCGACACCGTCTCAAGGGGGGCGATGAAATCGGCGTCGGCCCTTTTACTCTGACCGTGGCAAATGCGCCTGCGGCCGTGCCACCATCACGGAAGGATCCGGGACCTTCGGCCGTTGCGGATGACGGGCCTACGTCGCGATTACTCAAGCAGGTCACCTGTCATCACTGCTGGTATCAGTTCGCTCCCGATGAAGTTCTTTGGATCGCACGACACCAGGATCTTTCCGGCGACCCCGTTGTCGGACCAAACGCACCGTTGAGATTTCGACCGAGCCGCTTCAACGTGAAGGGGGAGGCGATTGACGCGCGCAATATACCCTGTTCGGACTTGGCATGTCCCCGATGCCATCTTAGCGTACCGCGACTCATGCTCGAACACGAGCCGCGATTCATCTCCATCATCGGCGGGCCGGCCAGCGGAAAGACTTACCTGCTAGCGGCGATGACGTGGGAGCTTCGTCGAACACTAAAGACGCGGTTCGCTACGACTTTTGTAGATGCCGACCCTATCGCTAATGCAATTCTCGCGGACTACGAGAATACGCTTTTTCATGGCGATCCGGACACCCCCGCACGTCTCGAAAAGACGCCAATGGAAAGTAGGGTCTACACCAGCGTGTCTTTGGGTGGCCAGACTGTCCTCCTGCCCCAGCCATTCATCTTTCACATGGCGCCGGACAGGCCGTTGGATCTGGCGGGCCGGGAGCCCTTGGGACGGGTTTTGTGCCTTTACGATAACGCCGGAGAGCACTTCCTACCGGGGGGCGACTCGGCCGTTCGCCCTGGCACACAACACGTTGCCAGGTCACGCGCACTCTTGTTTGTGTTCGATCCAACTCAATCACCAAGATTCCGTCTTCAGTGCCGTACTCATGGTGACGGCCCTCAGTTGAGCGACGAATCATCCGCGACAAACCGGCAGGACCGGATCATGACAGAGGCTGCAATGCGCGTGCGCCAGTACTCGCAGATGGATTCGCTTCAGAAGTTACGCCAGCCATTGCTTGTCCTGGTGTCGAAGTCGGATTTGTGGGCGAGCCTGCTCGATGAAGAGACAACGACCGATCCCATCATCCCACGGTCCCGCCTAGGCGCGCAAGTTGATGCCGTCGACTTTGAGCGTATCGAGCGCATATCCGTGAAGGTGCGCAACCTGCTGCTGGCGCACACGCCGGAGTTCGTGTCTGCCGCGGAGGGAACATGCGCGCGCGTCGTTTACTTACCGGTTTCGGCGCTCGGCCACGCTCCGGAACTTGACCAAGAAAAGAAAGAAACCGTCGTTTACCCTCGGAACATTTCACCTCGCTGGGTTTCTGTCCCACTCCTGTGGGTGACCGGCAGGCGGTAGAGTACTCCTGTATTGGGAGTTTCCTAGCGACGGCAATTTCGAGCGAATCGGAGCCTCTGATGGCAATGGAGCTAATGTACACATCGGCGCCGCGTGGGCTAAAGCCCGGCTCCTTTGGCTATTGCACCGTGGCGGTCACAAATGGAATGCCACCGCCGCTCATACAGCAACTCGAAGACCTTAGCGGGTACAACCGTACGCAGATACCCGGCGTGTCCGACGATCAGACCAATCCACCGTCTTATGCACATTGGCGCATCGTGCTTGGGGGGCTTCCGTACAGCGTTCTGTCACACGTACGCTCCGAGGGGTTCGATTACAGCAAACGTCGAAATAAATTTGCTCATCATGTCGTAGTCCAGGCGCACGAACAAGTCGATGCTGGCCCGGCTTGGGTCTTTATGCAGTCGGGTTTCATCGAAAGCACTTGGTCCGGCGAACCGCGTACAATCATGACGCCCAAGGCGCTGCCGGCTGGTGAAAACTCCCCCCGAACCTGTGCGCGTTGGGAATCGGCCGCCGGAGATCCCGGGTGGGCCGGCACGCTGGTAGAAGCGTTCCTGCTTGACGCGAGCCGGCCAGTATATGTGATATATCAGCCGCCCATGGATGTCCTGCCGCTTATCGATGAGGCCTTGGCCCTCCTTCCTCCTAAACAACGATGGAACGTCACCTTCAGCACGCACTTCATGAATTTGCGGAGCGATCTTTCCTGCACTTGGCGATTTTGCATCGCCGGTGGCGCCGCCGCACGAAATGCACCCGCGAACGCGACCAGCGGGATCCTCATTGACCTGACCGGATCGTCCAAGCCCGTGCCACCCCGGGGCGGCCGGTACACCGAGGCAGCCCGCACGGGTCGGCTGCCGCCGCCGGAAGCGGCCTGGTCCGAGACCCTCCGGCGTCCCGCGCCTGATACCGTCCGCGGCGGATCGCAACCATCACAAAAAAGCGATAGGGTTTCTCAATCGCGCAATCTAGCCAGAACCGAATCGGAGTCACTGCCCGCCGCGATGCAACGCGCTGACCTCGAACGGTTTCGCGACGGGAGTCACGCTACGTCACCGTCCGATCCAGTTGGCGCTACGGTGGATGAGCGCGCGCACCACCGACGCATTACCCTCATTCCTGTGACGGTTGCGATTCTCATCTGGCCGGTCCTAGTCGCGTTGGGTTGGGACGCGCTCCGCCGGTCACCAGCTCAAACGTTCGTGCTGGCAGAATTCGAGCAGCGCCAAGCCGTCGTAGAATCACGGTTGGAATCTCTTGAGGAACGCACGCGGACCTTAGAGTCCGCCACTCGTGCGTCGCGCGAAGGATCACTCGCTCGTGCCCAAAATACGACAACGCCAAGACCTGTGGAGCCGCGACATTCGGTTCCCCCAGCCGCGGTTGCCCCGATCGGCAGCGCGCCCGATCAAACTAATGATGCTCGCAACATCACGGCTGCAACAGTCGAACTGCCTGCGTCAACGGCCCGCGACTCACCGTTTGGGAGCACGGCTCAGGAAGATATTTCGCTGCTTGAGGGGGGCGGATCTTGCCAATTGTCACAAGATGGGCCACCGGCGCTGGCTGTCAAACCGGTCGAGACACCCCCAATCAATCCTATAAGCGGCAAGCTCGAATTCGATCAGCATAATGTCGAGTGTACGCTGGCGGAGCGACTGCCACCTAATCCACAGGGCATTTGGCTGGAGCTGTCCTGTGAAAGCGGAATGGGCTGTCCGATTGAAGCCGAATCCACGGATCGGGTTATTCAGCTGGTCCAGACGGGCTTTAAGAAAAATGTGGTCGCACGTATCGAATTAACCGAGGACGGTACGCTCCGGTGGAAGTGGAGCAACAGCAGGTGGCCAGACGAACTGGCCGAATCGGTTGGTGCGGTTCGATCCGCACTGCGGTTTGCGGCCGTCACGATTGATTACGGTAAAAGGGGAGAGCACCGTGTTCAATTGGCTGCGCCGATTATCGCGCAACTCACTATCGGCGATCCACCACGAACGTTATTTGCCGCTGGCGAAGTCTCTGGCGCACTGGCGCTGCAAATGGATACCTCAACCGAACTGCGCCGGGAGCCATTGCCGGATGGTGGCATCACGATCGGACAGGAGGGCAAGCCGGTATCCGTCGAGGCTCGCTTGACGCGAAGCGGCGCCGGCGACAGGCAAGTCTCAGCGACCTGGACCGACAATATCGATGTTCGCGCACAAAGGCGCGAGCTGCAATCGGCGAAAGCAGAAGAAGAGCGGGCGGCGACCGCAATTCGCAATATTGAAGTTGAACTAATGAACTTAAGCAAGGATATCGAACGAGCCAGGGACCCACGCCGACGGACTCTGGATGAAAAGAAGCGCCGAGCAGAAGACAAGCGCAACATTGAGCGCAAAAAGTTGGAGGAAGCGGGTGCGGCCGTTGGCCTAGCCGAGCAACTTATTCAAAACGCGCGGACTTCGAGGCCAAGATTTACGAAGACGGAATGTCGAGTAATACACAAACAAACGGGTGCCGTGGCAGCCGTAGTACGTCTGCTGCAAGACGAGGAACTTCAACAGGATGCCAACCTGATCGGTCCCTAAACTACTGCGCCACCCCACCATCGAAGCGCGCCGTTTGCGTCTGTGCGATATGTTAGCCAACTTGGGAGGCGATCATGATACGATCTCGCATGCACACTCTTGTGAGCGTTCGCCCAGTTGCAGTATTCTCGTTCCTGGTCTTTCTTGGCGCCGCAACAGCAAATGCCGCGCCGCCCAAGCCGAACCGCGACGCCAATGCCAAGTCGCAACCCGCTTCGCAACCCAACGAGGACCCGCAGCGCATTTACGTCCGCATTCAGGAAATCAATCGTCAACTCGAGGCACTCTATACGTTGTTAGGTCGTCTTGGTCGCGATTCGCTAGCCAATTCAGGAGAGGGCGTTCGCATTACCCAGGAGATAAATCAGCTCAAGCGCGAACTGGGCCGACTACGTGCAACGCTGCCAGCGGAACGCGATTCACGCGCTGCGGAGCGGCCGGGCACCGCTTCTGCAGGCGGCGGGGGCGAGGGGGCCGCGCGTTCGAATCGCAAAGTCCCGCAGCGACCGGGAGAGCGCAGACCCACAGGGCGTACGCCGCCGGGGACCAGACCGAAGTCGCAAGCCACGGGACGCACTGCAACCCAAGCCGCGGAGCGTGCCGATGTTTTGCCGGATGGTGAATTGACTTTTACGCCCGTGCCCGACCCCACACCTGATGGACTCGGCGGCATTGTGTTCACCAGGACCGACCTTGCGTCTGTCGGCGAAAGCGGCAAGACGCTGTCCCTGAGTTTTCCTGCGGAATCGAAAGAGCATTATAGCATCGCGTTTGGTCATATTACGTCGAAGGAACATGATCGCGTCGACTTTCTCTTTTCCCGGAACGCCTTTGCCAAACCTGTTTCGATAGCAAGTATGATGCTCGTCGAGGGGAAACTTATCTGGGAATGGAAAAAAGTGAATTCGGCAGACATGTTCCTTGCAGAGAGTAAAGCAACTGTAACGGAGCTGCTTCGAACGAGGCTGACCTCGTGCATTGCGCACGTAGGAACGCCATCCGGTGTCACTGCGATGCGCTGCCAGTTAGGAATACCGCGTATCATCTACATGCCTCTGCATGATGACCGCGAGGCCGTCCCAAAGGCCATCCCCCGAAGCAAGTGGCCGCTGACGATTGTAGGTGTGTGTAGCGACCCCGCGTGGCGCGTCGCTGAAGTCGAGTCCGACAGTATTTGTTTTAGATTCGGGCGCGCCAAAATCGATTGGATTGACTGGAGAATTGACCGGAGGACCAACAGTGCCACGGCCCGGAAGCACAATTTGCACGAAGATAACTACCAGGCCGCACTGACCAATTGGCAAGCGTGTAGCAAGAGGGCAACAGACCTTGACAATAGCATAGCGACCCTTAAAAAGCAGATCAAGGGCGAGTCAAGCCCCGCTATTAGGCAACGCAAACAGCTCGAGCTGATGGAACTACAACGAAGGTGGCCGTCGGAGCAGAAGGCGCTGGAAAAAGCCTCCACAGATCTGCAAGAGTTTAGTAAGACGCGCAAAAACAACCCCTCGCCGCGCCCGTCACCGTGCCGGGTGCGCCTGGTGGCGCCGAATGGCGCCGTTCATTGTGAATTCCGCTTTGAGAAGCGGCCACGGTCCGAATCAGCAGCCAGCCAACCAGCGTCGGCGCCTCACACCCGGCCGTCGACAGGAGCGTGACAAATGTCCACCCTTTCCGACAACGTCGCGCGCATTCGCGAATCACTTAGACCCGGTGCGCCGCCGCCACGGCGTGAGGAATTGCTTTCGACGTCCACGGTCTATGCGGAAGCGTGTGCGCGTGCCAACACTCGCCTTGGTCGCTGCCACGAGTTCCTGCGGCGAGGCTTGATTGCGGAAGCCGTCCATCACGCCGAGATCGAACCGGATGTGCTGGATTCCGCGGCGGCACTTGCGTTACCGGAATTCGATCAATGGGCGGGTCTTTGTGAGCAACTTGACCTTCCAGCCGCCCAGCCACTTCGAGAAGACGTCGTCACGGCTCTGAACGACGCCTTTGCCGAGGACGTCGCCCGGCGAGAGATCTTGCGGCAATGGCGGCAAGTCAATCTCTCGCGCGAACCATTGCGCGTGCGACTCAAGGTGCTTCGGGCGCTCGCCTCAACCGCGCCGGGTTTTGCCGGATGGACGGAGGACCTTGAAGCGCACGAAATCGAGCGGTTGCGTGAAATCCCTGAGCACATTTCGCAGCACTTGCGAGCGGGTGCCGTCGTCGAGTTGGTCGATCTACTGTCCGAGTTGACTGAGCAGCCTTGGCGCACGCATGTGCCCGAATCGCTTTTGGCGGACGCGAGGAAGGCTCTTCGCCGTTTGGAGCTGGAGACAACCGCCTGCTCGCTTCGCGAGCTGCTCCCGCGGCTCGATGACGCCTATTTGGAACAGGATTTCGACAGCGCCAGCGCCCTTGTTGACGAATGGCGTCGGATCGTACGGGGTGCGGGCATTACGGTGCCGCCAGACCTGGCCCAACGCATCGACCCGATTGCCCTGTGGGTGGATCAGCAGGCAGCATACCGCCAGCGAGAGCACGAGTTCCGCAACACGTGTGCCCAACTGCGCGCGGCCGCCGAAGAATCGCGCCCCGTGTCGGAACTGCTTCGATTGCAGCGACAACTTGAATCATTCGAACTTCCCGTACCGGAGGACCTAAGCGAGCTTCTTAGACGCGAAATCGACCGCCAACGCGTACTAGGAGGACGTCGGCATCGCATGCGAATGTCCGTCATCGTAGGGGCTTCGTTGGCCGCTGTGTTACTTACGGCATTATGGATTCAGCACCGCACACGTCTCGACTTTGTGCAACAGTATGCCGAACGGCTGACCAAGATGTTGAAGGACGACCGCATCGAGGACGCTCGGGCCGAGTGGAACAGGCTTGCGACCGAGCAGCCCGCGTTGGCTCGGTATCCATTGCTCGAGGAGCTTCTCGACGCGCTAAAGACGAGTGAACAGACAGAGAAGAGTCGCGCGGCGAAATTCGCCGAGTTGTGGGAGCAGTGGAAAAAGGCAGCCGATGCCTGGACGACTAACGAGTGGCCGAGCGACGGGCCGATTAAGGAAATGGAGAAAAACAAGCGCCGAAAAGGCCTGAAGGACGAAGCAGAGAAGATCGCCGATGCTTGGGATCGCATTGACATTCAACGAAGTAAAGTGAGAGGCGCCGCGGATGTGGCGTTGGAGAGGGAACTCAACACAATCGACGTTTCAGTCAAGCAGTCGCCGCCGTTAACCCAGACTCACGACTCTGCTCAATTGGAGGAGTGGGGAAATCAGCTGCACGCAGCAAGAGCCGAACTTGTTCGTCTCGTTGATACGTTCAAACATGCCAGCGACCATCTTCACGACAGAGCTGCCTTGCTAAACAAATCGATCGAGTTGGGTCTGGAGGAGATGGACAGGATTCGACAACAGATAGAGATGGCCATCCAGCTCGACCGCGACATCGAATCATTGCGCGAACTCGCAGAGAAACCAGGCGAATTGGCCGACAGGCTGCAAGAACTCCAAGAGGCGGCTATTCGTTGTGCCGCCGGAACGCCTCGCGAGCGAGACCTAACCGCCGCCGCGAAGAATAAGGCTTTGTGGGTAGCAGTTAGAGACTGGGAGGCCATCGTGGCTAAGGAGCACCGGGGCGAACTCGTACCCCGATCCTTAAATGCCCTCAATTCGCTTAGATCAAGTTTGGATGGCCACATGTCCCGACACCCGGAATCGCAATCGCCGATGTTTCCACTTTTGGCGGCGTATAAGGCATTCCTCGCGACGATCCAGCCCCACTTCGTAGTAACGGAGGAACAGAGCGAGAACCTTGTCACCGCCGTTCAGAGATGTCTTGAGGGAAGACCAATGAGGGATCTCGCATGCATCGTGAATGGTGAACGTCGTTTCTATCTCGACGCGACTCAAAAGCCGCAGAAGGGATGCTACCAGGTTTATGAGGACCCGAATTTTGGCGGCACCAAAAAGCTCCCCTTCGATCAAAGTACCACACCGGCGCCCGCACCACAATGCGCGCTCGGAGATAAATGCAAACGGAAGCTGGACGGCTCGGCGGAGCCATTATTGCAGGTCCTCGACATCATGGACGTGATTCGTCGCGACGACCGTGTGGACCCGCTTCTTCGTCTGATTCTGCTGATCGCCATTGCGCGCGAGCTAACGGATCGAGCTAAGGAAGATTTGACGCTTAAGGAGTTATCGAACCGCCTCGCAGAAGTAAGCCCGCGCGTAAACGAGCTTAATTGGGTATATCCTCCCAAGGATATCGATGGTACCGTTGAGAAGACGCGCGAACGCGTGAAGCAATTGTTAAACAGCTTTCCCGGGATAGGTGAGGCCAAGAGGAAAATACTTGAGGAGCGGGAATTCTATTTGTCGCGCCTGGCCTGGCCGCTTCGTGGACACGGCGTGTTGATCAAACCGGGAAACGTCGCGACGGTAGGTTGCGACCCCGGCCTGCTTTTCGACGGCGCGCGTTTCCTCGTCGTTGCAACCCCACCCCGAGATCCCTTGGAACCGCTCGTGGAGATCGGACGCGTCGTTGGCGATAGGCAGACGTTGACCGCCGCCGGCGGATTCCCCGAGGGCACGTGGGTGATTATCGTTGGGCCGCAGCCCACGCAGCAAAGGTAGCCGCATGAGCGCACACGTGTACTACATAAGGACGCGCGGCCGAATCAGCGGCCCGTTCGATCTCGAGACGGTGCGCAGAATGGCGCGCCGTGGTGAGCTGTCGCTGATTCAGGAACTTTCGCTTGACGCCGTTACGTGGTTGCCAGGTCGCAGCTTTCCCTTGGTCTTTGCGAATGCGGCGGAGACGACGAGCGCCGACGATGGCGCAAACAAGGCCTCCGGAACCGGGATATCCGAACAACAGCCCGGCGGCGCCGACCGTCGTGCCGCCGTACCTGAGCCGAGTACCGGGGGCGACTCATACTATTTATGGCGCGGGCCCGAAATGCTGGGGCCTTTCCTTTCCGGCGAGCTTCGCGAGATGGCGGCCCGTGGTGAGGTGCGCAGTGACGATCGTGTGCGAGCACGCAATCACACCAGCGCCGTTCGCGCGCGAGAGCTACCGTTTCTGTCGGATTTGTTTCCCAGCGAATTGCAGACCGCATCCCCAAAGCGGGGTTGGTGGAAAAAGTGGCGCCGCCAATGAGCCGTAGTGTGCCAGTACTCGATCGAACAATGTGGCTTCGGCAATACCCTGACCGTACACAGGCAAAATCGGATGGAGCCTCCTCACACAACACACAGCGTCACAAGGAGTGTCATACGTGATACCAAGCCAGAAAGCCGCTTCGCCGCAATTCCGATTCTCATGGATCCGAGACGACGTGGAGTCCAAGATCGGTCTGCGGGGCGGCCGGTTTACTCGGGTCAATCATGTCCTATGGGGCGCCGTGGCCGTACTTCTGACGGTTGGCTTCTACGTGTCACTGATGCGCTGGCCGGATTCTACTATTGTGGAGGTATTTACCCATCGGGGCCGTGTTCAGCATGCCACGATGGCGTTCACTTTCTGGGTGCTGCTCATCATATTGATCAAGTCCATGAAAGTGCGTACTCAGAATATTGCACTCGAATTCCGCGACCTAGTGCCCGCCGATGCGGATTTTGTACTTGGGCCAGCCACTGTAGATTACGTCCTGCAACGTCTTCGATCGGAATGCGACGATCCCGGGCGATTCGTGTTGTTCAACCGTATTGAGTTGGCGTTGTCCAACTTGAAGAACATGGGGCAGATTGGCGATGTGGATCATGTGCTTCAGTCGCAGGCCGCGAACGATGACGACGTCATGGAATCGAGCTATTCCTTCGTCAAGGGCCTGATTTGGGCGATCCCTGTGCTTGGGTTCATTGGTACGGTAAGCGGGCTGAGCACAGCTATCGGCAGGTTCGGCGGCGTCATCGCGGGCGGCGGAGCTCATATGGATGACATTATTGCCGGCTTACAAGAGGTTCTGGGCGGCCTGAGCACGGCTTTTGATACAACGTTTGTCGCATTGGTATCGGCCCTGATATGCCAGTTGCTCGTCACTATTGTTCGAAAACGCGAGGAAGAAATGCTTGACGCGTGCCGCGAATACTGTCAGAGATATATTGTCGGCCGGCTGCGCATGATGGCATTCGACCGCTAGCACGAATAGGACGCAACGATGACTCGTCGTTACCGAAGCAGCGCATCTGCAATGTCCTTTTTCTCTTTTCAGGACATCATCGCATGCACCACCGGAATCATGATTATCGTCACACTCATGTTGGTTCTGGAGCTTGTTGTTCGAACGCCTCCTCTGCCCCCGTCCAATGTCGAGCGGGAGATCACCGTTCGCAAAGATGAACTGTGTCGGCGCCGCGACGAACTGAAGCGGAGTATCGCGGAACAGGCCGCCGAAATCGAACGTCGCCGCAAGGCGCCGGATGTTACGCAGGCGGAGTTCGAGCGGGCACTTCGCCTGGCGAATACACAGGAACGCGCAGTCGCCGAAGCCCGCGCGCATCTGGCCCAACTCAATGACGAGAAGCAGGAGTTGACCCAACACGGCAAGGAACTCGAAATAGAATTAGACTCCCTAGAGCAAGCTCAGCGACAGACCGCGGAGAAACTCAAGAACACGCCGCCGGTCCGCGCGTTCCAACCGGACCGTTTCTTCGAGGGGGAAGTGTTTGTAGTTGAACTGTCGGATAGCGGCGTTTGCGTCGGACACTACGAACCACAAAAAGGCAACATCGAGCCGCACAAGACGTTCGCAACGGCCGAGTATTTTCTGAGTTGGGCCAAGGCCCAACGTCCAGGGCGGGTCTGTTTCTTGCTCCGCGTAGCGCCGGGCGGCGCACAGGCCTGGGAACATGCCAGCGGTGAGTTGCGGAAGGCGAACCATTTGATCGGACACGAGCCGATGTCCGCAAGCGACTCGCTGATGGCATCCGACCGACGCGGCGCGGCGGACCGCAACACCCGCCGTCGGTAACCCCGGCAGGGAGGTATGATATGGCGCGAAGTAGACGCGGCACGGACGTTTCGGACCCCTTCGACCTGTTCCTCGACACGCTGTGCAACGCGTTTGGGGGCATTATTTTTATCATGCTCTTGGTCTGCATTCAATTGCCGTTTCTGTCGCGGCAGGATCCAGAGCAGTTGAAGCAGCGCGAGAAACGCCGAATCGAGAAACTCGACCGCGAGGCCAGCGCGCTGGAATCCGAGGTCGCCTCGCTTCGGGCGATCCGCGATCGGCAGGACCATGAGATTGCCAGGCTGCCGCGCCGTGCGACAGCCGATGGCGTCGATCAGGCGACCTACGACCGGGTCGTTGTGAAGTCACGTCGGTCGCGTGACGA
Organism: Planctomycetaceae bacterium; assembly: GCA_011525745.1. Taxonomy (GTDB): domain Bacteria; phylum Planctomycetota; class Phycisphaerae; order UBA1845; family UTPLA1; genus PLA4. The sequence continues at coordinate 12,810 of WYBU01000001.1, forward strand.
ACTCCGCGATCTGGAAAACCGTATCGCAAGCGCCGACCACGCTGAGTTGCGCCGACGCCAAGCCGAGTTGGAGGACGAGATTGCACAACGAAAAAGAACGGTGCGGGACCTGAGAGACAAGCTCGCTGACGCCGCATCGGGCCGAAAGCCGCGGACGTTTCGAGTGCCGCGTGAGAGCGACACAGCAGAAAGCGCTAGCCTTTCCGACATAGAATTGTTCATTCGCTACGGCCGACTGTACTGGCTTCGAAAATACGGCGCGGACGCCTCTCCAATCGGATGGAACGAAGACGACATCGAATTGCAGCAGGTAAATCCAATTCAGTTGAGCTTGAAACCCAAGAATCACAAGGGATTGCGTGCGAATGATTCCCGCTTCGCGCATTTATTTATTACCGGATTGTCAGGCTTTTCACATGAACGTCATAGAGTGATTTGTTTCATATGGCCAGATTCGCATGACGCTTGCTTGAAAGCGCGCCAGGTATACATTCAAAAGGGATATCGAGAAGTACTAAAGTTCGTCCGCAGCGAGCAAGATTGTCTGTATACTGGTGGAAGCGGCTACGGGCGTGACCAGTAGAAATGGGACTTCCCCATGGCCAGCACCGTGAACTGTACTTGCGGACTTCGCTTTGACGTTCCGGACAGTAATTGTGCCACTACTGTTTACTGCCCCGGTTGTGGTGCGCCTGTGAAGGTGCGTGCAACGACCTACGACATTTTTGTCAGCCACGCCACAGAGGATCGCGCGATCGCTAACCTGCTTTGCGCCGCACTGGAGCAACGCGGACTAAGCTGTTGGATTGCCGCGCGGGACATCCCCGGCGGCGCGAAGTTTCCCGGCCAGATCGTTGCCGCCATCGAATCCAGCGGCCTTCTGCTACTGGTGTTCTCCGCCGCCGCGAACGAAAGCGACCACGTGCTAAACGAAGTCGCCAATGCACACCGCTGCGGGCGGCCTTTGTTGACGGTGCGGCTTGAAGACGTCCGTCCGTCACGCGATCTCGCGTACTTTCTCGGTGTCCCAAACTGGATCGACGTCGCCAGCCCACCAACGAAGGAGAACCTACATCGCGTGAGCGAGTCTGCTCAATGGCTTATTCGACAGCGGCGCGGCCCAGTTGATTCGCTTCACCTGCCATCTAAGTCACCTATCAACGCCAGCCCCGCATCGGACGCTCTTACACCGCGCCGAGCGTGGTTTCTTGGTGCAGCATGTCTTGCGATGGCGTGTGTCGGATTGTTCGCACTGCTTTGGACTTCTACGAGTCGGAAACCTGCAGGTCATCCAGCAACCCCGACTGCCGAAGACAGGGCCGCTCAGCGTGCTATGGTGTTGTTTGACCAGGGTGTGAAACTCGCCAATGAAGGCGATCTCGATAACGCAATCAAGTCGTTCACGGACTCGTTGAATCTCGATCCGGCAAGCGCAGATGCACTCCTAAACAGGTCAAGAGCATATTTAGTACGTGGTGAGGGTAACAACGACCGCAACGACTTCCTTTGCGGCCTGAACGACGCAGAGCAGGCCAGTAAATGCAGTCGTCACCCAAGGCAACGGCTTTTCGCCCAAAACTTTGCTGAGCAAGCACGGTCGCTTATTATCGAATTCGATAGTCGCTCGCAAGCAGATCCGTGAACTGCGCCCTCCTTCTAACGGTGCCTAAGGGCCTGCAAAGAAATAAACTGAACAACCGTGTCTCGTTGACTTAGCTAACTGCGGAGCAGAATCGAAAAAATCGTCCAAGTTATTGTTTTGCGCGCCCTAACAACATCCATGCGTATGACACCACGACGCACGTTGGGGTCAGAATTCGATCAAACTAACATGGCTTTGAATTCCGCACAGCGAGATTGGCTCGACCGCCTTCAGCGCCTATGGGAGGGGCATGCGCCATCCGACGGGTCCACGTCTGGCGACACTGTTTGCGGCATCGAGTTGCATCGGAGTCACGTCGCGATTGGAAGTAATACGACCCGATCGGTTGCGCGCGGTTCAAGTTGAGGCGCATGTGCGATTGTGGTCGCCGGAACTTTGGAGTTGCCGGGCGGCAAAGTCGATGCCCGCCAAACATTCGAAGCGGCCACGGTGCGCGACGTGACCGTGGAGTCGGGGCGGACTATCGCGCTGGTACGCGGGGCGAGGGAGACGCAGTCAAAGACGCCGGAGATGCGGCTGGCCATCCTGTTCATGGAGGCCCACGTCGCGTCCGGCGAGATTCGGCTGAGCGAGGAGCACGACGAATATCGTTGGGTTGCCCCGGACGAGATACCGCGGTTAAACTTGACCCCCAAACTCAAGGAATTCCTTGAGACGTGCGCACCTGCGGCTCGCCGGCTGCGATGCCTTTCCGTGGCAGTGCCGAGCACTCTGTCAAGTCACTTGCGAAAGGGGGCCGGACCGCACGACCGATGCTGGAGGAGGCCTCATGGCGCGGCAGAAAATCGACATCGAGAAACTCAAGGATCAGGTGCGCATCTTTGCCGAGGAGGAGCAGCCGCGTTACAAAGAATACGGCGATGTGCTGGAGGCTATCCTCAACGCCGCCTGCGCCATTCACGCTCCGCTCGGCATCGTTCAGGCCCGTCCCAAGTCAGTGGCGAGTTTCGCCGAGAAGGCGGTCCGCAAGGCGCACAAGTACGACGACCCCGTGCACCAGCTCACGGATCTGTGCGGGGCGCGCGTCATCGTCAACACGTCGGACGAGATGAAGACGATCTGCGGCTTTATCCGCCGGGAATTCGTCATCGACCAGGCCAACTCCGACGACGCCGGTGCTCGCCTCCGGGAAGAAGAGTTCGGCTACCGCTCGATTCATTTCGTTGTGCAGATCGACAAGCCGGAGATCCTCGGACAGGCCACGCGGCTTGAGGCGATCGATGAGCGCAAGGCGGAAATTCAGGTCCGCACCGTCGCTCAGCACGCATGGGCGGCCGTCACGCATGACCGCCTGCTCAAGGGGACCTTCACGCCGCCCTCGCGGCTCAAACGGCTTGCTCATCGCGCTGCGGCCTTGTTGGAGGACGCGGACGAGGTGCTCAACACGTTTGAAGATCAAATGCAGTCGTTTCTGGGCAGTTACTCCGCCTACCTGAAGCCGGAGGACCTCGAATGGGAGATCAAGGTCGCTGAGTTTGTCCTGGAGATGCTGAAGAAGAGACAGCGTCCAGCAGAGGAGCAGGCGTCGACCGCCTTGCGCTTGGGCCGCTTGCTGCACGCGAAGGGCGAACTCACGCGGGCCGTTGAAATTCTCACCGCGTTTCGGAACGTAACAGGCTCAATTCGCCTGCCCGTCCTGGTCGAACTGGGCGCGGTCTTGCTGGCGAAAGGCGACAAGGAAGGCTGCACACTTCTTCAAGCAGCGATCAAGATCGGAGTCGGTGACGGTGCAGACGAGCAGACTACGGTCTCCAACTACGAGCGTAAGCTGCGAGCGACGGCCCTGGCGATTCTGGCTGCACGTTGCTGCGAGCCGGAGCAGGTTTCCGATCACTACACCGATTCACTGCAACTCGATCCACAAGACCCCTACGTCCTTTGTGAACAGCTCGCCCACAATCTCGAACATACGAATCAGCCGGCTATTCTGGATAGCGCCCGTCCGGCCATCCTCAGTGCTCTGGATACATGTCAGGCCCACGTCGGCGTGGGGATTCAGTTGCCGCGGGCGTGGTTCACGATGGGCCGGCTGCTGATCCTGCTGCGACGCGACTCGGAGGCGCTCGACAGTTACGCGAAGGCGATTCGGTTCTACCTGGCTGATGGCGCGCCGAGTTGGCGCGTTGAGGATTTTGAGGCCGAGATCGCGTTCCTCCAACAGGTGGCTGGACGAACCGAGAAGGATATCCGGCCCGAAAACAAATGGGCCCGGCAACTGCTTCGGATGGGCTATTGGCTGAAGACCAAGCCCGATCAGGCGATAGTCGAGTACCTGAAACGGGGGATCACTTGCAACGAATTCGCCCCCGGACAACGGGTCCTTATCGTCGCGGGCGGCACGCGTCCGGATGTGCAAGTTCAAATGGAGACGTATCGCGGTCTGCTCAAGGCCGCACTGGACCGCTTTGAAGGCGTGGTCATCTCGGGTGGCACGACCGAAGGCATACCCGGTCTCGTCGGTGAGGTGTCAGCCGAACTTCAAGACGAGCGACGGAAGAACTTCACATTGATCGGGTATCGACCAGAATACGTCCGCAGTCTTTCCGGACACTACAACCACATCGTCAAGAGTGGCCAAAAGGAGGCCCTCGGCTTGGGCGAGCCGCTCCAGATGTGGCTCGATCTCCTGGCCGCCGGCGTGGACCCTGGCTCCGTGCGACTGTTGGGAATCAACGGCGGTCGCATCAGCCGGTTTGAGTACGCGTTGGCGCTCGCGCTCGGTGCGCTGGTCGGGTTGGTCGAATCCAGCAGGCGCTCGGCTGATTCCGTTCTCTGCGATCCCGACTGGTCCAAAAACCCAAGACTGTGGCCCGTACATCCGCGGTTGTTGCCCCTGCCGAAAGACCCGATGACAGCTCAGGCTTTTACGCGCGTGGGCGCATCCGACCTGCCGCCGGATGAACTGGAGCGTATGGGTGAGATTGCCCATGAGGTTTATCGCAAAGTGAATAACATGAAGCCGGACTACCGTAAGCCCAATACGCTGCCATGGGAGTGCTTGCCGGAGCAGTACAAGAAGTCCAGCCGGGACCAGGCGGCGTACGCGTTCGAAATCCTCCGCGGGTGGGGTTTCCAAATCCAGAAGGTAGGCGGGAAGCCAACGCCGATTGCCATGCCCGAAGAATTCGTCGAGCCGATGGCCGAGCAGGAACATGGCCGGTGGAACTTCGAGCGGCTGGAATGTGGATGGCGGCGTGCCCCGACGAAGGACGACGAGAGAAAGCGCTCCCCCTATATCGTTCCATGGGTCGATCTGCCTGGTGCTATGCCGGAAAGTCAACGCTCACGAGAAGCCGATTCGCAGCGTATCACTTCACAGAAAACACCGAAACGCGAGAAAATCGCTGATTACGACCGGAAATCCGTCCGGGCGTTTCCGAGAATCCTTGCGGAGGGCGGGTACGAGTTGATTCCGCCGCCACCGTGAGACCCATGCGCCGTAGCGATGGGGCGCGTGCCATCGAGCGCTATCATGCAACCGAAACCGTTCATCCTGTCAGTGAAGGCCCTCATCCACGATGGGCATGGCCGCTACCTGGCCATCCGGCGGTCGGCCGCATCGAAAAACAACGCTGGCCAATGGGACTTTCCCGGAGGTAAGCTCGACGCAGGCGAGGCCTTCGACGCGGCCCTCATCCGGGAGGTCGCCGAGGAAACGGGCCTGACCGTGCAGCTCGAGCAGGTGCTCGGCGCCGGCGAGTCGGAGCTGCCCGACCGCAAGGTGGCCTACCTGTTCATGCTCGCGCGGGCGCGCGGCGGCGAGGTGCGCCTCAGCGAAGAACACGACGCCTTCGCCTGGATGACGGCCGATGAACTCGCGGCCGCGGACGTCTGCCCGCAGTTTCGCGCGATGGCGCGCAGACTCGCACCGGGGCCGCCCTGACCGGTGGGTGGAACGACGGCTCAACCGCAGGCGTTGCATTACGTGCGGTGCGGCCAGGTGTGATTCGATAATCGGTGGCGGCAGTGCGAGGCAGGTGGCAACGGAGTATCCTGCCGCATCAGCAGGTATGTCGTGACCGGCATCTTCCTCAGTTGCGTTTCACGCGAGTTTCACGGTCCCACGTCGCCGGATGCGACGGCGTGGCCGGGCTCGTACCGCGGGCAACTGGCGAGCTTCCTTGATCGCTGCGGCCAGCACGTAGTGTATCAGGAGCAGTTCGCACAGGGCGGCGGCGATCTACTCGCCAAGCTCGATGAATACATCCGCCGCGACTGCAAGGCCGTTATTCACCTGGTCGGCCACGCCGCCGGATGGTGCCCCGAAGATGATCTTCCCGCCGGCGCCGCTTCAGCCACGTGCAGCGACGCCGTTAATGCCTTGCTCGAAAAATACGGCGATGCGCTGCTCTCTCATCGGCCCGAACTGCGCCGGCAATTGCTCGCGCGCAGCTTTCGCGGCATCTCTTACACGCAGTGGGAAGCGTATTTGGCCATCCATCACAACAAGCCGTTGCTCGTCTTCCATGTCGACGCTACCGCCCCCAGACATCCCGAGTTTCTTCCCAACGCCGGGCCGCGCGCGGACCGGCTGTCTCAGTCCGACCACTTCCTGCTCTTGCAGCAGACCGGCATGGATCGCGACGAGCGCATTCGTGATCAGAACCATTTCAAAGAGGCCGCCATTACCGCCCTGTTCCGCGATCAGGTGCTCACCCGGGCCGAAATCACGCCGCGCCCGCGCTGCCAGGATTTCGATACCATCGGCACACTCTTCAAGGGTCGCGACCCCGACATGGCCCGGCTTCGCGATTCGCTCCGCAAGGCATCGACTCACGCCACCGCGATCGTCGCCAGCCAGGTCATCTACGGCGAAGGCGGCATCGGCAAGACCCGCCTGGCCATCGAGTTCGGCCTGCTCCACGAGGACGAATATTCCGCACTGCTTTTCGTCGGCGCCAACTCCCCCGAAGCGTTCGAGTCCAACCTCGCCCAGTTGGCCGGCCCGCTGGTGCTGAACCTGCCCGGCCTCCCCGATAACGCCGCCCCCGAGGTCAAGATCGCCGCCGTGCTCGGCTGGCTCGACGCACATCCCCGCTGGTTCCTCATCATCGACAACGTCGATTCCGAAGCAGCCGCGGTCGCCGTCGAGGCCCGTCTCGCCCAACTCCGCGCCGGGTACGTGGTCATCACCAGCCGGATCGGGCACTGGCCGGCCTCGGTCGAGACGCTCGAACTCGACGTGCTCAGTGAAGACGCCTCCGTCGAGTTCCTGCTCGAAGCCACCGCCCGCAAGGGCGCCTCCGGCCGGTCCATCACCCCCACCGACGCGGCCGACGCGCGCCTGCTCGCCAAGGACGTCGACGGCCTGGCGCTGGCCCTCGAACAAAGCGCCGCCTACATCCGCACCAATGGCGCCACCCTCGCCCAATACCGCACGCGCTGGGCCGCTTTCGATGAGAAGGTCCGCGACTGGTACGACTCGCGGGTGATGAAGTACCCCCGCAGCGTGGCCACCACCTGGCAATCCACCTTTGACCAGCTCACGCCCGCATCGGTCGACCTGCTTCGCGTCTGCGCCCTGCTGGCGCCCGCGCCGATCCCGGTCGAGCTGCTCGAACTCGCCGCGTCCGAGCTTGGCGCCGATCTCGAGACCGGCCTCACCCCCCTGGTGAAGTTCTGCCTCGCCCACCGCTCGGAAGACGGCGCCAGCCTCCGCGTCCACCGGCTCATCCAGGAGATCGTCGCGCACCGCAAGGACGACGTCCAGCGCCGATCGACCCTCGGCCGGACGCTCGGCGCGCTGATCGCGCTTTACCGCTGGCCGGGCACGGTCGCGGAGGAACTCGTCGACCACACGCGCACGCCGCAGCGCGTCGCGGCCTTTCCGCACGCCGAGTCGGCGTTGCGCCATGCGGATGGCTCGTCGGCCGAGGCGCACGGCGCGCGGGCCGCCCGCCTCCGGGCCGAACTCGCACATCGCCTTCAAATCACCGGCAACCTCCCCGCTGCCGCAAAGGCGATCGACGCCGCCATCGACTGGGGCGAGCAGCAGACCCCCCGTGATGAACGCGGCCTCGCCATCTGGTACGCCTCGCGGGCGAGCATCCGCCAGGTTCGCGGCGACCTGGCCGGCGCGGAGCAGGACATCGCCCGCAGCATCGACTGGGGCGAGAAGCAGACCCCCCGCGATGAACGCGGCCTGGCGATCGACTACGCCTCGCGGGCGCG
>WYBU01000020.1 GCA_011525745.1 Planctomycetaceae bacterium
GCCTCGTCCAGCAGCAATACTTTTCTTCCCTTGTGACTGAACGTCGCGTCGTCGGGCCGCACGCGGCTACGACGCAACCGCCAGCGCCCCGCCACGCGCCGGAACCTCAGCGACACGTCATCGGCCGCCTTCCTGCGCGCCAGCTTCTGCGAAAGCCGCTCAAGCGCCGCCGCCGTTACCGTAAGCACGATTGATCCTCCCAACGCCTGGTCCTCGTGTCACGCCTGGTGGATCGCCCCAGGACTGCCGGCGACCTCACCCCACCGCGATGCCGCGCTTTCATGTGAAGCGCCCCGTTCATTCGCTGTGTTCGTTTCCGTCTCGACGGCCGGCGGGCGCGCCCCGCGCACCTTCGCGCGCGCCGCCCGGCGCCTGTTCTTCGGGCCAGCGCGCCGTTCCCCAGGCGCCGCGCTCGATTCCGTCGGCCAGCAGGAACACCTGCACCACCGTGCCGGAACTGAACACCGGCGCCACCGCGCCCGAGTTCGGCTCGATTTCAGCGGTCGCTTCGCGCACCTTCGCTCCGGTGATGCGCTCGATTTCCTGTCGCAGCGCTCCGCCGGCGCTGGCGAAGAGACGGCGATGGAACTCCTGCAACTGAGCGGCGCCCTCGGGGTTCTTCGCCAGCGCTTTTTCGGCCTCGGACAGCGCGCCGTGCAAGGTAATCACCAGAGTGTCGTCGCTCAGCACGACCGTCACCGATTGGGGACCATGACCGGTACGTTGCTGCTCAAACACGTGGGCCGCCGCAGCGATCTGCCGCGCCATGCGGGCTGTGGGTCGATCCATAGGGCGCGTCCTTCGGGCCTGCGACCGACTGGCGGCAGGAGGCGGTAAAAAAAACGACAGGGCTGAAATCTGGCGGATTTCAGCCCCGTCGGTTTACTCGTCAGCAGGCCTCCCGGTTCGGACCGGGCTGCCGTTCAATCAGTCACCCGACAAGTCGGGTCCAGGTCATAGCCCGACCCAACCGCCCGTGGTAGTATAGCCCTTGTCGCGCGACTTACAAGGGCACGGAAAAAAGTCGGCGTTTCGGGAATTCGTCGACTCCGTGTTCCGGCCGGTCCGCACGTCGGTTCATGCCCAGATCGAAAGAGCGGCCATGAGGACACAGGGAGAAATCGAAGCAGCCATCTGCACGGCACTGAGCCGATTCGAACAAGGCTACATGGGCCGCGGCCCGAAGGATATTCACACCCACTTGATCGGCGATCTGCTTGTCGTTCGACTACGAGGCGTTTTGACCGCAGCGGAACAGCAACTGGTCGGATCGCTCCCCGCGGACAAGGGACGCGACCTGCTGAAGCAGGTCCGCACGCAGTTGATCGAAACAGCCCGGCCGGCGTTGGAGAAGATTGTTCTCGAAGTCACCGGCGACACGGTACTGAGCTTGCATCACGACATCAGCACGGTCACAGGGGAGGAAATCGTGATCTTCACGCTCAGTGGTCCGCCGGCGGTCCGGGAAGCGAAGAAACCGTAGACAGGGCGGCACTTCTTGCGCGCGCGCCGCCGCAACGCACGCTTCTCGATGCGACCCGCCGCCATGCGTGAGCGTTGCACCACCGACTTGCGCGTCGTTGGCGACTCAGAGGCAGGGCGCGCGCATCCGATCGCGGCCAAGGATGCGCGGAAGCAGCCCGGACGTATCATTGCCCGTTGCGCACGACGAATCTCAACATGTCCAAGCCCTCGCGAAGCATGTTTCTTCGAGTCGCGAGGTCCGCCGAGCGCGCGGGCCTGACACTGCCATCCTTACCCCAAACGCACACGGGGCGCCCGAAATCGAGCGCCCCGCGCGGCTGTCACGTTACGTTGCGTTCAACGGGCGATTCGATGCTCGCCCGCCATCGTTACGGAATCAGCAGGTCAACGAACGCCTGGATGTCGTCGCCGTCCGCCACGCCGTTTCGGTTGACGTCGGCCTGGCAGTTGGAGCTGTCGGTCAGCAGCGCCGTGACGAACGACGGGACGTCGTTGAGGTCCACGACGCCGTTCTGATCCGTGTCGCCGCGGCGGCACAGCGCGATGGCGGTCTCGCACGTGTTGCCCGCGCCGTCGGTGACGACGAGCGTGCCCGTGCCGGCCTGCAACTCGTCGACCACGGCCACCTCGAAGGCGATGACGCGGTCGCCGGAAGACGCGCCCGGCTCGAGAATGAGCTGCAGGTTGGTCGCGCCGACCAGGGCCAGCGACGCCAGACCCGAATCGTTCAGGGCGCTGTCGCGCGCCTGGCCGCTGTAGCGTTCGACGAACGTGGCCGACTCGATCGTCAGCCACCAACTGTCCAGCGTGCCGAAGTGGAACGCCGCGTCGTCGGCCACCCGCAGCGAGTAGGTGTTCGCCGCCGGTACGCCATCCAGGGCGAACAGGGCGGGGCCGGACTCGCACTGGAAGCTGCCGTCGAACGGCGCCGCGGCCGACGAATTCGGGATCGGCCCGGCCGCCTCATCATCCAGCGTCGTATGGTGGAAGTTGTCGGCCGTCGAGCCGATGTCGGTGAACAGCTCGATGCTCAACGGCGCGATCAGGAAGGCGTCGATGTCGAAGCAGGCGGCGTGCGTGATGTTCAGCGTAATGTCGACGTCGACGATCACGTCCGTGTCGGGAACCACAATGTTCGACACGACGCCCGCCGCGTTGTTGTCCGGCAGCGCCTGCGGCGTGTCGCCGCTGTAATACCGGCGCGTGTGCTTCACTTCGCCGAGGCACTGCGGCGCCAGCGCGTCGATTTCGACCAGCACATAGTTGCGGTGTCCGCACACGTCGGTGACGCGCACGTAGCCGCGACCGTTGGCCGCCGGATTCACCAGCCCCACGACGAAATCGACCGACGCCGCGCCGTTGGGCGGATCGGGCGTGACCGAGACGATTTGCAGGTTGTCGAACCACGGCCCAAGGGCTACGTCGGCGATGCCGGTGTCGCCCGCCAGCGCGTCGGTCGCCGTGCCTTCGAACTCATACGTCGCGGGATTCACCGCGCCGCCGACGTCGGGCAGGTTCTGATCGGCATCGGCCGCCGCCAGGTTGATCGGCACGGTCGCCGAGTTGCCGGCGCAGTCGATGACCTCGAGCGTGCCGTTGCCCGGCTGCGTCGGATCGATCAGCGAGACGGTGTAATCGACGACGGCATCGCCGGTCGAGAAGCTGGCGCTGACCGCCAGGTTGGTCGCGCCCGACAGGTTCAGATTGCAGATGCCCGCACCGGGCGCTACGTCGGTCGCGCGGCCGTAGTACCGCTCGGGTCCGCACGGATTCTTCAGCGTGACGGACCAGCGGCGGAACTCGGACCGGGCGCTGCCGGCGCTGAGGCCGCGGGCGTCGAGCACCGTCATGACCCAGTCGCCCGCCGACGTGCCGCCCGCCAGATCGAGCATCATGTTCTCGCGCGAGTCGGAAGTGATGCCGTTGCCGATGAACTCGCCGCGCCCATCGGGCTGGTGCAGCCCCATGAAGTCGATCGTCCCGAGGGCCGGTTCGAGATGCGCGTCATCCGCCACCGGCGCGTCGTCGTCGAGCGTGATCGAAAAGGTGTTCTTCGTCAGGCCCGACGAATCGCGGTCGTCCATGCCGACTCGGTTGACCAGCGCGGCGAAGCGTCCGTCGTGCGCCAGCGTCGCCGCCAGCCGTCCGACTTCGCGCGTGTCGACCGTGATGGTCGTCTCGACTTCGGACACAAGCTGGCCCTGCGGAATCTGAATCGTTGAAGTCACGCCGGTCAGATCGTTGGCCGGCACGCTCAACTGTACTTCGCGCTCGGCGCGAAGATCGGTCGTGACGCCGCCGGAGTTGCTCGGCGGATCGACGTCGACAAGGCCGTTCAGATCGATGGCCGTCTCGCACGTGTTGGCCTGCACGTCGGCGACGGTCAACGTGCCCGTGCCGTCCTGCGTCGTATCGAGCAGCGTCACGGTGAAGTTGACGACGGAATCGCCCGGCGTAAAGTTCTGAGGCAGGTTGAGCTGTACGTTGTTGGCGTTCGACAGCGTGATCGACTGAATGCCCGAGTCGAATCCGGTCGCGTCGCTCGCCGTTCCGACGAACGTCTGCGGCCCGTCGAACGTCGCCTCGACGTTCAACGTCCAGCGCACCAGGCGCGATCCGCCGTTCTGCGACGAAGAGTCGTCGCGGACGTTCAACGTCCAGTTGCCCATCGCCTGTTCGCCGTTCAGCGCGGCCAGGCTGCCTTCGGGCAGCCATACGCCGGTGTAAGGCTCGTCTCCGGAGAGGATCGACATGATCACGGTGCCGGCCGTCGAGAACGTCGCATCGATGACGTTGTGGGCCGAGCTGGAGCCGCGATCGGAGAAGAGATCGACCATCGTGCCCTGCGGACTGATGAGCGTTACGTCGAGGTCCTGAACGGACGTGGTCTCGATGGTGACCGTGACGATCACGTCGGTCACGTTGCCCGGCTCGTTGATCGTCAGCACGCTGTCGATACCGGGACCGCTCGGTTGATTGTCCGGCACGAACATCGGCGGATGCAGACTGTTCAGAATCCGCCTCGCGCGGTTCTGGCCGGAACAGATCGGCGCATCGACGTCGATCCGCGCGATCTTGCAGGCCGTGTTTCCTTCGCAGTCGGTCACGAGCAGCTTGGCGAAGCCGCTGTTCTGGCTGTCGACCAGTTCGATATCGAAGGTCGCCGTGCCGCTGACGATGTTGAGGTTGGTGATCTGGAGATTGCTGTTGGCGATCAGATCAACCGCGCAGACGCCGCTGTCGGCGTCGGTCGCGACGCCGGCGATGGTGTTGGCCTGATAGTCGGGGGTCAGTTGGACGTCGGGATCGACTTCATCGGTCAGGGCCGGCGCGGCGTCGTTGAGGAAGATGGCCAGCTCATAGGTTTCGGTCGGGCCGACCTGCGAGGCCGAGCTTTGCGGACCGACTTCGACGTAGTGCAGGCCCGTGGTGCGGGCCACGAAGTACGCGCCCTGGGCTGGATAATCGGGCGGCGACGTGACGCTGTTCGCGTCGCTGGCATCGCTGATCAGAATGTCGCCGGCCGGATCGTATACGACCAACTTGGCGTGAAACGCCTTGGGATCGGTGTTTGCGGAGTCGTTGCCGGTCGAGTCGCGTTCCGGATCGCCGTCGCAGGCGATGAAGACGCGGTCGCCGGCGGCGGCGAAGAAGCCGTAGACGTCGAGGTCGGTCGTCGTGTCGATCACGCCGGAGTAGTAGTGCTTGCCGGATCGATCGGCCAGCGCCAGCGTATCGTTCGGCTCGCACTCCGACAGCGGCGCGCGCGTGGCCGGCTCGACGCCCACGTGCATGCGGTAGCGATGCACCGTGCCGGTCGCACTGACGGCGTTGACGCGGAAATAGTGTGTGCCATTCGACGTCATCCGCGCCCCGGCGATAACCGGCGAAGTGGTTGAGTAAATGAATCGCAAATCTTCGATGGGCGCGTCAGCGCCGTCGGCGTCTTCGTCGTCGAACTCGATGAGCGTCGAGCCGTCGGCGGCGTAGAACCCCATGTCGAGGTCGAGCGTGCTGTTGAGCGACCCGCCGTTGTTGGCCCAGGCATAAACGCGGTCGCCCGTCAAGCCGGTGACCGCCCAGAAGTCGACGTCGCCGGGGCCGATGATCGACCCGCCGTTGAGCGGCGTGCTGACGGGCGTCGCGGTGGCGGGCGTATCGTTCGGCTCGATCTCGTTGATTTCGTAGGTCATGGCGTCGTCGATGATCAACGCGTAGGGTCCGGTCGCCGCGCCGGCCGTGCTGACGTCCACGAAAATGTAGTAGTCGGTGTTGGCCAGGAGATCGGCCACGAGCAGTTCGTGCCGCGCCCCCGACGTGGCGGTCGCCGCATGGTCCGATGCGCCGATGCAGCCGTCGCCGAAGAACGGCGGGCAGGAGTCGTCGACGTACAGAACGGCGTTGAAGTTGTCGGAAATCAGTTCCATCGCGTAGCGGCCCGACACGCTGGGCGTGAACACATAGACGTGGTCGATGCCGGCCGCGGTCGTCGTGGTCGACACCGCGCACTGCCCGCCCGACTGCGTCAGCGTGTAGTCGGCGCTGGCGCCGTTAATGTTGTTGACCACGATCGACGGGAGCGTGGCCGACATGGTGGTGGCCAGCGCGCAGGTGTCGGGATTCGTGAGATTCAGCAGATCGACGACCAGCGTGAACTCGAAGTTGTCGTGGGCGATGTCGTCGTGATCGATGCCGATGGTGTAGGTCGTGCCGGCGTTGAGGGCGACGTCGAGGTTCACGGGCCGCGCGTCGCCGGGAGCGCGCACGCCGGCGTGGAACGTGTACGGCCCGCCTACCGGACCTGAAAAGGCGTAAATGAGGAATCGCCGATCGCTGGAGCGCAGGGGCGCGAACTGCCACGGCGCGAGCTGAAAGCGATAGGTCCCGGTGATCGCCGGTGTGATGCTGTAGAAGACGTCGGGGCCGTCCATGAAGCTGTCCAGCGCGGCGAGTTGCCCGCCGGACGTGTTGATGGAGTTGTTGGCCAGCACGGTGGTTCCCAGGATGCGAACGGGGAACGACGTGCCGACGTCCTGGCGGTCGGCGACTTCGTCGTTTTGCGGCGCCGGCGGCAACGCCTGAAGCGCGCCGGCGGTCCAGGCGAAGGCGAGCGTGGCCGCAACGATCCTGGGAATGTGGTGGGAGAGGAGCAAACGGAACATTCGTGAACCTCCTGTGGATTGATCTGTGCACGTTTCCGGCCGAACGCATCCGCGCGGTTCGTTCGAGCTGAGAACGTTAACAGTGCTTCCGATGAACTTTCGCGACTTGTATCGCCGTTACGAATCGTCTCCTACTTGATTTCCTCGCGGCGTCCGACATCGAAGCCGATGCGGTGACCACCCAACGGACCAGGCGGCACAAACTTGCGGAGTGCTTTCTTGCGGTCCGGTCCGTGGGCTTTTTGACCGACGCCGTTACATACAGATTGTCACAAGCACCTGCCCCCCTACCTGTGCGGGGCGCTCGCGCGTTCGTGGCGAGAGACTATAGCCGTCAGCCTAACGGCCGGCCGACGTCAAGGAAAGATGGTGGGTTGAGTACAACCCACCCTACAGCGGCCGCGCGCAGACGGCGATGGTGGGTTGAGTACAACCCACCCTACAGCGGCTGAAGCCCCGATGATCCTGATAATTGGGGTTTTTCTCGCAGGCGGCGTGCCGGCGATCGAGGAAAGATGGTGGGTTGATTACAACCCACCCTACAGCGGCCGCGCGCAGACGGCGATGGTGGGTTGAGTGCAACCCACCCTACAGCGGCCGCGCGCAGATGGCGATGGTGGGTTGAGTACAACCCACCCTACAGCGGCTCGTTGCCCCGTTGGTGGCAACTTCCTACAATGGGCTTGGAGGAATTGAGCACACCTGTTTGCGCGGCGTTGCGATTCGCGCGGCACGCGCAACGCGCAATACCGCCTGCATCCTTTGGGGAGACCTTCACGTGAAGCGAGTTCGCCACGCCCTCGGCGCCATTTGTTTCGCCATCAGCGCTGTTATCGTTCACAACCCGATCGTTACGCTCGGTTCCCCACCCGACGCGACGCCGGCGCCGGTCTGGT
The DNA here is from genome assembly GCA_011525745.1 of Planctomycetaceae bacterium. Lineage (GTDB taxonomy): Bacteria > Planctomycetota > Phycisphaerae > UBA1845 > UTPLA1 > PLA4. The sequence continues at coordinate 7,544 of WYBU01000020.1, forward strand.
ATGACGCCAACGGTCCCCGCACGCTCATCGTCGACGACCAAACCGTCGTTGTGGCATTGAAGCCAGCACCGACGCGCGATATCGCGCAACGTCCGGCCGATCTGCCGCCCGCCCTGACACCCGAGAATCTGCATCCCGCCGCCGCTCGGCTCGAAGCGCAACTGTCGCAACGCGGCATCCACGTCGTGCGCGGCATCGACGCCGCCGCGCTGCGCAGCCGCCCCGACGTCGCCTACGCCCTGCCCGTCGTGCGCGAAGCCGATGCCGACGTGCCGATATATCCGACGAATCGCATCATCCTCGCGACGCGCGGCGGCATCGCCGCGATCGCGGTGCAGGCGCTGGCCGCCGCCCACGGCTGCGACGCGCAGCCGTGCGAGCGCGGCGTCGGCCGTTACCGGCTGATTGTGCGCGACACGGTTGCCAACGATCCGATCGCGGTCGCCGCCGCGCTGCACGCGCGGCAGGACCTCGTTCAATACGCGCATCCGGATTTCTTCCTCGTCAAGCGAACCTGCGATACGCCGCCGATCAACGATCCGCTCTATCACAGCCATCAATGGCACCTCGACGGCGACACGACCAAAGGCGCCGCGGCCGGCAGCGACATCAATGCCGAAGCCGCCTGGGACGACGTGAACGGCGCGACCGCCGAGGGCGTGCCCCAGGTGCGCGTTTCGATTCTGGACGAGTGCGTTCAGCGCGATCATCCCGACCTGCTGCCCAATTACTGGGCCGGCATCGATCTCGATACCGATCCGCCGGACGATGATCCCAGCCCCGACGCGGGTCAACGTCACGGCACGGCCTGCGCCGGCGTGGCGGTGGCGGCGGGCAACAACATCGGCGTGCGCGGGGCGGCGCCGCGCTGCGGGCTGATCGGCGTGAAGTTCTTCGGCGCGACGATCAGCGAAATGGCCGACGGCTTTTACTTCTCGGTCGATCCCGACAACGACGGCAATCACAGCGACGGCGCGGCGGTGCTGAGCAACAGTTGGTCGCTCATCAACGCCACGAGTCAGCCGCCCGATCTGGTCAACGCGATCAACTTCGCCGCCACGCAGGGGCGCAACGGGCTGGGGACCCTGGTGCTTTTTGCCGCGGCCAACAACGACCACACGGTCAACGGCGTATCGAGTCTGGCGCAGCTTCCGAGCGTCATGGCCGTGGGCGGCACGAACAGCAACGCCACGCACACCGAGTTCAGCGACGTGGGGCCGGAAGTCGGAATCGCCACGCCCACGAATGACGGCGGCGACGACGGCGTTCGTTTCAGTTGGCTGGGGATCACGACCACGGACAACATGGGCACGAGCGGCTACAACGGCATTCCCAGCGATCTGGACTATACGAACGCATTCGGCGGCACAAGTTCCGCCACACCGCTGGCGGCCGGCGTACTCGCGCTCATCATGTCGCAGGACCCCGGCATGTCGGCGGCCCAGGCCCGCGCGATTCTTCAGCACACGGCCGTACGACTTGACGAACCTTACGGGCGCTTCGATGGGATCACAGGGCACAGCCATCGCTACGGATTCGGCAAGGCCGACGCGGCCAACGCCGTCGTCGCGGCCGCCGCCGGCATTCGCTGGCCCGATCGCATCCGCACGCTGACGGCGAACGTCAGCGGCGCGAACAATGCGCTGCTGTGGAGCGCACCGCCCAACGACTACGCCGGCAGTCTGCTGGTTCGCGGCAACAAGCCGTTCGCGTGGATGCCGACCGACCTCGTCGACTACAACGTGTCAGACGAGGTCGCGCCCGGCGTGACGGTCGTTCACAAGGGCGTGACGACCGCGTATACCGACGCCAACCTGCCGCCCGACGGCTATTTCTATGCCGTCTATCCCTACAGTGCCGCGCTGCGCTACGGTTTCGGGGCCAAGGCACACGTCATTCGCGAGCCGCTGTCGCTGTTCTACGACAACAGCGAGGGGATCGATCCGGGCTGGACGCACGGCGGACTGTTCGACGAGTGGGCGCGCGGCACGCCGACTTCGGCCAATTCGCTTTTCGGACAGTCTGTATCAGGAAGCGGCCCGCTGGCCGGGATGAACGGCACCCGCGCCCTCGGCGGCAACCGCTGCTGGGGGACCGACCTGCTTTCCACCTACTCGCCGCACACCGATTCGTGGCTGGCCACGCCGCTGTTGAATCTGGCCGGCGTCACCGCGCCGGTCTATCTCGAGTACTACGACTGGTGCCTGCTGGAGACGTATTACGACACCTGCCGCGTCGAAGTCGTCGACGCCGCGGACCAGGTTGTGGGCGTGCTCGACCCCGACGCCGGCGGCGACTACGACTGGACCCGCCGCGTGTTCGATCTGTCGCCCTACACCGATCAGGCGGTCAAAATCCGCTTCCGCATTCAGAGCGACGGGCTGTTTCAGCGCGACGGGTGGTTCATCGACGAAGTGCGCGTCGTCGTCGCCGGCGCGGGTACGGCGCTGCCGCCCGTCGCCAACGACCGTCGCGTCAATCTGGCGCAGAACGCGACGGCAACGGCGACGCTGCTGGCGAACGATCCCAACACCGGCACGACGCTGCAATATGTCATCGTTTCGTTGCCCGCGCACGGCGCTCTGACCGATCCCAACGGCGCGGTCCCGATCACGGCCGTGCCCTACACGCTCAACGCGGCCGGCTCGGCCGTGCAGTACACGCCGGCGATCGACCATCAAGGCCCCGATCAGTTCGAGTATCAGGCATTTGACGGCGCGCTTTTCAGCAACACGGCGCGCGTGTCGCTGTCGGTCGGCACGCCCGTGGCCGCCTACTCTTTCAACCTCGACACGAATCCCGGATGGAACACCGAAGGCGACTGGGCCTGGGGTCAGCCGCTGGGGCAGGGCGGCGATCCCATCGCGGGCTTCACCGGACTGCGCGTGTACGGATACAACCTCGCCGGCGCGTATCCCAACAACCTGCCGCCGCGCTATCTGACGATGCAGCCGCTCAACTGCACCGGCCTGTCGCGCGTGACATTGGACTTCGCGCGCTGGCTGGGCGTCGAGGCCGGCAGTTTCGATAAGGCGACGATTCAGGCGTCGACCGACGGCGTGAACTGGCAGACGGTGTGGCAGCACACCGGCGCCGATCTCCAGGAAACGGCGTGGAGTCAGCAGTCGTACGAGCTTTCGACGATTGCCGACGATCAGCCGTTCGTGATGATCCGCTGGGGGATGGGGCCGACCGACGCCGGCACGTCGTTCAGCGGCTGGAACATCGACGACATCGTCATCAGCGCCATCGGCACGCCGCCGAACAATCAGCCGCCGCTGGCCCGCACGCTCAATGTCTCCACGGCGGCCGATCAGAACGTCAACATCGCCCTCGACGCCTCGGATCCCAACGCCGACACGCTGGCCTACACGATCGTGTCGCTGCCGCAGACCGGCACGCTGCACGATCCCAACGCCGGCCCGATTACGGCCGCGCCCTACGTGCTGGCCGCCAACGGCAACGTCGTCGTGTATGCGCCCGATGCGAACGGCCCCGCGGCCGATGCGTTCTCGTATCGGGCGAGCGATGGCGAACTCGACTCCAACGTCGCGCCGGTGAACGTGCAGATTCTCCATCCGGCGCCGTTCCCGTTTACCGAGGACTTCGAAGCCGGTCCGCCGCCAGGCATCCACTGGCAGCTTCGCACGACGTCGACCGGCCGCACGCGCGTAACCAACTCCGACGGCCCCATCGGCCAGTATCACGTGCTGATGGATTCGGCGTCGACCTCATTCAGCCTCAATGAACTGACGCTGGTCGTGAACCTCGCCGGCGCGCACAACGTGCTGCTGCAATACGACTACAAGGAGTTCGGCGACGAAGACCACCCCATGCCCCCCTTCTGGTCCGACACCACCAACGCCGATGGCGTGGCCATCAGCGCCGACGGCGTCAACTGGCATCGCGCCGCCAGCCTGTTCGGCGTGCAGGGCAACCCCAGCGCCTATCAGACGGTGCTGCTCGACCTCGACGCCATCGCCGCCGCCGCGGGCATCAGCTACAACGGGACATTCCGTATCCGATTCCAGCAGTACGACAACGGCTCGATCCCCAGCGACGGCGTGGCGCTGGACAACATCCGGCTCATTCAGGGGACATCCGATCCGTTGATCACGACGGCGTCGCTGCCCGACGGCCGGCTGGGCGAACCGTACGGCCCGGTGGCGATGACGAGCATCGGCGGCGATCCGCCGCTGACGTGGTCGGTGCTGGACATCTATCAGGAAGAGCAGCAGACGGGCAGCGATTTCGACGTCGTGGGCGCGCCGCAGGGCTGGAACGGACCGACGGCCAACAACGCCGTGTTCGATTACACGCTGCCGTTCGCGTTCCCGTTCTACAGCGAGTCGCACACGCAGATCAAGATCGCCGTCGATGGCTGGATCAACTTCGGCGCGTTCGTCGGCTCGACGTGGAACAACAGCGACGCCCTGCTGAAGGCCAACAAGCGCATCGCGCCGCTGTGGGACAACATGACGACGGCCAACGGCGTGGGCGACATTTTCATCGACGACAGTGTGTCCGGGCAGATCACCATCCGCTGGGCCACGCTTTCGGAGCCGGGCGTGCTGACGCGCAACGTCAGCGCCACGCTCGTCGAGGACGGCTCGATCTATTTTCACTACGGCCCGGGCAACACCGGCCTGACGCCGACGATCGGCATCTCCGCCGGCGACAACGTGCGCTTCCTGCTGTCGGCTTACAACAACGCCACGCAGCTTACCGATGCGGCGTCGCAGTTCATTCGCCCGCTCGCGCTGCCGCCGGGGTTGTCGCTGACGTCGGGCGGCGTGCTGTCGGGCACGCCGATTCGGGCCGGGACATTCCTGCCGATTTTCCGGCTGGATGACTCCTCCGGCCGGTTCGATGAGCGGCAGATAGCGATCGTGATTACCGATCTGCTGTTGGGCGATTTTGACGATGACGGCGACGTGGATGACGACGACGCGCAGCAGTTCCGGCTCTGCTACACCGGCCCGGACGCCGGGCCGGTGGATCCGACGTGTCAGGCCGGCGACTTCGACGGCGACGTCGACATCGACTGCGACGACTGGCAGGCGTTCCGGCAGGCGTATTACGCCAGCCAGGGCCGCTGGCCGTTGCCGGAAGTCGCCGAGTTCGTCGATGCGCTGCTGAACCACGACGTCGATGCGGTCATCGAGTGCATGTCGGACTTGAACCTGGACGGGATCGTGGACGGCGACGACGTACAGTTTTACGTGGAGCTGCGCACGGCGCCGTAGCGTCGGCTGTGCGGACCAGTCTGCGCGCCCAAGTCGCGCGGCCGCCCTCGGCCGAGAACGGGTAAACGCTTCCTGACGTGGGGGATTCGTTTTGCGCGCGGACCGGGCCGCGCGGACCGGGCTTGCCGCCCGCGCGCCACATGGTCTCCCGGCCTCGGCGCCCGTTCCCGGTTCCCCGTACCCTCGCCTTCTTTTTTGGCCTTCGGGCCTGTCCTTAAAATGATTCATTTCTTTATTGACAAACTAATCATCAATATGTTCAATTAACCGATATTGAGGAAAGGCCATGTTGTCGCTCTCGCAAACGACCGGCTATGCGATTCGCGCCCTGTGCGCCCTCGGCCACGCCGGCGAGGGCTTCCTGCTGGCCCGCGACATCGCCGAACAAACCGGCGTCCCCAAGCCCTACTTGTCGCGCCTGCTCTGCTGGCTCGGTCAGGCCGGCCTCATCCTCACCAAGCGCGGTCACGGCGGCGGCTTCGCCCTGGCGCGCCATCCGCGCGACATCAGCCTGCTCGACATCGCCCGGGCGGTCGAAGGTCCGCGGATGCGCCCGCGCTGCCTGCTCGGCCAGGTCGAATGTTCCGACGAGCGTTCGTGTCCCATGCACACGTTCTGGAAAGCCGAGCGCGCCCGAATCGAAGATGAGTTGCAGCGCCGTACGCTCGACAGCGTCGCGGCCTTCGAGGCGCGGAACGGCACACTCGCCGCGAACCGGTTTACTCCGGCTCGCGCGCGGCGCCCGCGCCGCAAGCAGCCGCGCGCCCATCGTGCGCGGTCGTGACCGACCCTCCTCCCCCTTCGATGGGAAGGGGGCGGAGCGAGGGTCACCCACAGGCCCCCTTACCCTGGCAGGGAGAGGGCCGGCGTAAGGGGTTGAGTGCGTCGAGGCGCCGCAAGAAACGGATGGACGCTCTTCGTCGTCCCGCGAACGATGGAGCAGCCATGAGCGCGACAGCACACGTCCGGTCCGTCTTCCGCTCTCGGCCCTCGGCCGTGGCCCGGCGTCTTCTCTGCCTTGCCGCCCTGCTGCCCGCCGCCGCCTCCGCCGGCGCTCAACCGGCCGCGACCGCGCCACGACCGCGCCCGCAGGAACGGGTCGCCAACTGCGCCGGCGCAGGCTGTCACGACTCGATCGTCAATCGACCGTTCCTGCACGGCCCCGTCGCTCAGCGCAAGTGCCAGGCCTGTCACGCCGAGCTTGAACCCCGGCAGCACACGTTTCGCGACGCCATGCCGCGCGCGCAGATGTGCGTCGGCTGTCACGTCATGCCGCTGCGCGACTCGATTCACAAGCCCGTCGCCGTCGGCGACTGCACCGGCTGTCACGATCCGCACGGCGCCGATCATCGCATGATGCTCCGCGCCGATCCGGCCACGAAGCTGTGTCTCATCTGCCACGACGGCCTCGGCTTCGAGAACCGCGCGCACGTTCACGGCCCCGTCGCCGCGGGCGCCTGCATCGCCTGTCACGACGCCCATTCGTCGTGGCACGCGGCCCTGATGAAGAAGCCGGCCGAGCAGATGTGCATCACGTGTCACACGCCGGTCGAGGAATCGCTCAAGTCCCGCCGTTACGTGCACCGCGCGGTGCCCGATGGAGTCTGCACCGATTGTCACGACCCGCACGCCAGCGACTTTCGCGGCCAGCTCAAGGGCGACGGCGTCACGCTTTGTCTCAACTGCCACGAGCCGCTTCGGCACGCCATCGCCACCAGCAAGGTCCGTCACGGTCCCATTCTCGGGACCGAGGGCTGCGCGGCCTGCCACGTCGGCCATGCCTCCGATTTGCCGGCGCTTCAGCGCGAAGCGCAGCCGGCCGCCTGCCTGTCGTGTCACAACCAACCGCTGCGCGACGCGGATGGCCGGGACATCGCCGACATGGCGGCGCTGTTGCGCGACAATCCGAACCACCACGGTCCGGTGCGCGACGGCAACTGCACCGCCTGCCACGATGCGCACGCTTCGCAACACTTCCGGCTGCTGTCGACCGACTATCCGCGCGAGTTCTACGCTCCCTTCGACGAGGCGCGCTATCGGTTGTGTTTCAACTGCCATCGCGCGGAAATGGTCACCGTCTCCAGCGGACGCGGCGTCACCAACTTCCGCGACGGCGACCGCAATCTGCACGCGCTCCATGTGAATCAGGAAAAAGGGCGCACCTGCCGCGCCTGCCACGAAGTGCACGCCTCGAAGCGGCCGTTTCACATGCGCGACGCAACGCCCTTCGGCGCGGCCAACTGGTCGCTGGAGATCAACTTTGAGAAGCGCGACACCGGCGGCTCATGCGCGCCCGGCTGCCACGCCGCCGTCACGTATGACCGCGGCGACGCCGCCTCGGCGCCTGCCACGCGCCCCCAAGGAGCCGGCTCATGACGCCACAAATTGTCTATAGAAAGTGTAACGAATCGAGCCAAACCATTCCGCCACGGTGGCACGGCCAAGCCCTCGCGCTCGGGTGGCACGGTCAAGCCCTCGCCCTGACTGGGCTTGGCGCTTCCGAAAAACGGTTCTCGCGAGGGCGTGGCCGTGTTCCGTCGCCGCGTGGCACGGGCTTGCAGCCCGTGCGACACAACGTCTTCGCCGCGCTCCTCGCGACCGTCTTTCTTTCTCTCTCAACGCCCGCACTCGCCGTGACGCACCTGCGCCGCGGCGACACGCCCCCGCCGATCGCGCTGAGCACGCTCGACGACCAGCCCTTTACGATCGAATCGCACCGCCGGCGCGTCGTTGTTCTGCTTTTCGGCGAGCTGTATCACGCCCGCACGCTCGAAGCCTGCCGCATCGTCGATGCCATCCGCTCCGACCCGCGAATCGACGAGGTCGACCCCGACTGCGTGCTCATCGCCGCGCAGCAGGCGGAGCGCGAGGCCCTTCGCACGGCGGCCCGTGACGCCGGCGTGACGATGCCGGTTTTGCACGATCGCGACCGCAACGTGTTCGCCGTCTATCGCGTTTCGGTCCTGCCCAGCGTGGTGGTTCTCGACCGCGCCGGCCGGGTCGTGCACGCCGCCGCCGGTTTGTCGGCCTCGTTTCGCGAGGTGCTTACCGACGCGATTCTGCTGGCCGGCGAGAAACTCGCCGCCGATCAGTTCGAGCGGACGCTGCATCCGGCCAGCGGACCGGCCGAATCCGAGTCCGCCCGCCGCGCCGCCCGCGTGACCGAGCTGGGCCGCCAGTTGTCGCGCGGCGGCATGAACGATCTGGCCGCCGACAAGTTCCGCGAAGCCCTGACGATCGAGCCGACGTTCGCGCCCGCCCGCATCGCGTTGGGGCGGCTCGCGTTGCAGCGCCGCCAACTCGCGGAAGCCGAGAAGCAGTTTCGCGAAGCCCTGGCCGTCGATCCCGAATCCCCCGAGCCGACGCTGGGCCTGGCCTACGTCCAGGCGCTGCGCGGCGGCGACGAGCTGCCCAAGGCCGAACAGCAGGTGCGCTCGCTGCTGGCGCGGCGGCCCAACGACGCCGAGGCGCACTATCTGCTGGGAATGATCCACGAGCAGTCCGACCGGCCCAAGGAAGCCGCCGCGAGCTATCGCAAGGCCGCCGAGCTGTTGTTCGAGCAGGGCGCCGCCCGCTGACGGGAGAACATGCCATGACAGACCACCCGCATGAGAAGAAGGAAGACGTATCCCGCCGCCGCTTCGTCGAAGTCTGCATCGGCGGCATGGGCGTCGCTTCGGCCGGCGCCGTCGCCTATCCGGTCGTCTCGTTCCTCGGCCGCCCGGCGTCGCTCGAAGGCGCTCAGACGATTCGCATCCCCATCGACGAACTCAACGAAGACCAGGCCCGCTACATCGACTGGCAGGGACAACAGGTGGCGGTGATCTTCACCGGCCGCGTGCCCAAGGCGTTCAGCGCTTCGTGCAGCCATCTCGGCTGCCTCGTGGCGTGGGACAACGTCAAGCACGTCTTCCACTGCCCGTGCCACGGCGCCGTCTTCGACGACCAGGGGAATCCCGTCAGCGGACCCGTCAGCAAGCCGCTGACGGCCATCCCGTTTCAGGAGGCCGACGGTCACATTGTGATCGGCTGAGGAGTATTCCGTATGCGCGTTATCCGAAATGTCACCGAGGCCCTCGACGAGCGCTACAAGCTCACGCCGCTCATCGAAAAAAACGTGACGAAGAAGCTCGTCCCGCGCACGCTGAGCTGGGCGGCCTGTTTCGGCGGGCTGTCGCTGCTGGTTTTTCTGATCCAGGTTTTCTCGGGCATGTTGCTGCTGATGTACTACAAGCCCGATCCGGCGCGCGCGTGGGACAGCGTGACGTACATCAAATCGAACGTGCCGATGGGCTGGCTGATTCAGCGCGTGCACGCCGTCGGCGCGAACGTGATGATCGTTCTGGTGCTGATGCACTTCGCCCGCGTGCTGTACTTCAAGATCTATCGCGCCCCGCGCGAGTTGCACTGGGTCAGCGGCGTCGTGCTGCTCGTGCTGACGACGCTGATGGCGTTCACCGGCTACCTGCTGCCGTGGACGCAGCTCAGCTACTGGGGCGCCAAGGTCGGCACCGAAATCCCCGGCGCGGTGCCCGGCATCGGACCCGCCATCGTCGAGTGGCTGCGTCGCGGCAACGTGATCAGCGGCGAGACGCTCGGGTTTTTCTACGCGATGCACATCTGGATTCTGCCGGGCTTGATGAGCGGCTTCATGGTCATGCACTTTCTGATGATTCGCCGGACCGGCATCTCCCGGCCGTTGTAGGAGGAACCGCCCGTGGCGGTCGATTATCGCGATCAGTACACCCGCAAGCAGCTCGAGCCGTTCTGGCCGAACGAGATCATCAAGATGGTCGTCGTCGTGCTTTGCACGCTGACGGTCATCATGGCCTTCGTGGCGCTGCCGACCGTGCTGGAGTGGGCCGGCGTCGAGGGGCTGGTTCACGAGGAAGAGCCGGCCAATCCGCGCGTCACGCCCGAGCACATCAAACCCGAATGGTATTTCCTGGCGGTCTATCAGTATCTCAAGCTGATGGAATATCCGCAGCAGTGGTTCGGCATCGACGGCAAGCTGCTGGGCGTGTTGTCTCAGGGCGTGTTTGTGGTGGCCGTCGTCGCGCTGCCCTTCTGGTATCGACGCAAATCGCATCGCGCGATGACGATCGCCTACTACACGGTCGTTACGATCTTCGTGGCGCTGTTCTTGATTCTGACGATCTGGGCCATCTGGCCGCCCAATCCGCTCTTCGTCGCGCTGACCGCCCTGGCTGTCGTGGTCTTCACCGCGCTGATGATTCAGGAGCGCCGCAACATCCGCCGTCTGCTGCACGACGATCACGAATCGAAGGTGCAACGATGACTTCCCAGGCGACGCACAATGCCGATTCCCCCGCTCATACCCCGGGCGAAACCCGCCGGACGGCGCCTTCACCCGACGTCTCCCCCGTTTCGACGTTTCGACGTTTCAACGTTTCCCTTCGTCGCTTCGTCGCTCCGTCGCTTCGTCGCTTTTTCACCGTCGCCGCTGTCTTGCTGCCATGGCCTGTAGCCGCATCCGCCGACGACCCCTTCGCCAACAACGCCTGCGTCCGCTGCCACGAGAACCAGGCCGGCCAGCTCGGGCAGATCGTGCGCGAGTGGAAGAACAGCGTGCACTTCGCCAACGGCGTCGGCTGCGACGGCTGTCACGGCGGCGACGCGACCGTTAGGGCCGAGAACTTCCCGCGGCCCGACGATTTCAAGGACGCCTCGCACCTGTCGCGCGATCCGCGCCTGCTGACGGCGTTCCGCAGCAGCGATCAGTTCGTCAGCAAGGTGCGCGGACGCGAGGTCTCTTACTTCTGCGGCAAATGCCACACGATGGTCAAGGAAAAACACCTCGGCAGCCCGCACGGCGACAACGGCGATCCGACGTGTCTCTACTGTCACGCGCGGCGTCCGGACGGTTACAGCACGCATGAAATCCTCACCGCCACGCTCGACATCATCGACACGCGCGGCCAGGCCGAGGGCGGCCGTTGCTCGCCGTGTCATCAGGCGCCGACGATGCAGGCGGTCGGGCAGATCAAGGAGACGCTGGCCCGCACGGCGACCACGATCGACAAAGTGTCGACGCAGTACGAACAGCTTGTGCACCGCGGCTACCGCAGCATTCAGCTTGCCGAGCTGGCCGAGCACGGGCGAGAGGTGCATTCGCGCCTGCGGCGCGTGTTCCACAGCTTCAACATGCGCGAGATCAACGACTTTGTTGGCGAAATCACGGCCCTGGCGGAGCGCACGCAAAGAACGCAGGACCTGCTCGATCAAGTGGTGCGGCAGCGTCGCATGCAGACGATTGTCGGGCTGGGCGTGTGTGCGTTTCTGTTGTGCTTTGCCGCGCTGCTGCTCTATTACAAGCGGCGCTTTTGTTTGCACGACGCCAGCGACATTGTCTATGACACGCCGGCGGGGTCGCAGCATTGACGTACGAGCCGTAGGGACCGCTGTGCGGACCACTTCGCGGGTGCGGGATTTCCTCCTCGCTGGTGCGGGATTTCCTCCTCGCTGGTGCGGGATTCCCATCCCGCACCTACTTTCGGCGGGAGTCCATTCTCGCGAGTCGGATGACACACCCGCTTTGGTGCGGCGTACCGCAGCGCTGGCGCTTGCGGCTCGGATCAACTCACATCGCCGCGCCTTTCACACCCGCCCAGCTCAGCCCGAATCGCTCCAGGTACTTCCGCAGCCGATCGGCGTCATTGGCCGACTTCCGCTGCCGGCGCGACGCCGCGAACAGCCGCCGGCCGGCCGCCGACAGCGACGCCGCCATTCGGCATACGCGCACGACGTGCGCCAGTTGCACGCGGTCGAATTCAATCTTGCGCCATCACCCGACCGGGTGAATTCGAAAGATCTTCTGGAGTTCACCACAACTACAAAACCTTATGCTGCATCTTGACTTACGCACGTTTGACGACGCCCAAACCGCCCATTCTCAAAAAATCCGCTTTCCGGACCTGAAAGTCTGTGGTATGTTTTCTTTGAACACGACACGTTTCCCGCATCGAGGAGTGACGCCCCCTCGGGGCGTTCGGGCCGGAACAGAGTTCGATCCATGCGCGGTTCCGGTCTGTCATCCGTTTCACGTTTCCGCTCGTTGAGCCTCAACTTGCCTGTTCGTCCGCGCCGCGGATGCGCGCGGCGGTGAGCGCTTCAACGCATCCCGGCAGCCCGGCCGCTGAGTTGACCCACAGCGTGCCTCAGGAGGGCTGGCCATGTCCGTCGCCGCCAGGCGCCTCGCCTACAGCACCGGTTTCTTTCTGCTCCTCGGCCTCGCCATCCTCGCCATCGCGCTGCTGCTGGGCGGCGGCTCGCAGACGGTCGTCGCGCTCGAAGACCCCTGCCCCACGTTCGCCGTCGAGTTCGACGGCAACGAGTTCCCCACCTGCGCCCACGCCAACCAGCGCCTGTACGCCGTCGTCTCGCCCGTGCCCGAAGAAGGCACGATCGTCTGGAGCATCGAAGGCGAATCGCGCGGGCTTCACATCGACCTTCAGACCGGCGTCCTCCGCCGCGCCAATCCGACCCGCGCCCTGACCATCGGGCGCGTGACCATTCGCGCCAGTCTGTCCGAGGACCCCGACTGTTACGCCAATGCCGACCTCCGCGTCGAAGACTGCGGCTCCTGCGCCAGCGGCGACTGCGGAGCGGGCTAAGGCGCCATGGACCTCAACGGGATCGACGCGCGCTTCAAGATGGGAAAGGCTGCCGACGGCGAGTCCGCCGGCCTGATCTGGCTGCACGCCGCCCTGCCCGGCGCATCAATCGCCACGCCCGCGGCCCTGACGTTCAACGTACACCGCGACGACGTGACCGTGATCCTCGACGAGCAGGACGCCCTGCGCCAAATCCTCGCCCCGCAGGCATTAGCCGATATCGTCGTCGAAGACGACTATTCCTATCGCATCGACTTCTACGCCCCGGCCAACGTCCTTCGCGAGGCCAGCGGTGCGTTTCGCGGAAGTGTGTTGAGCCTGGCGGACGCTTCAACGGCGCCGCAACAGGGCAGGCAGGGCGAACGCGAACAGCGCGACACTCGCCGGCTCCGGGATGGGAGTCAACGTGAAATTGACGTAACCGTCGCCGGTTGCCAACACACTGGGGCTGCCGGAGTACGAGTCGACGCGCATCCAATAGTTGACGCCGTACGTATGGCCGGGTTCAAGGTCAAACGAGCGTTGAATCGTGAATGTCCCGATAGCCGGGTCGCCGGTGACCGGCGCGGAAATCCACGTGCCGTTGAACAGCGTCTGGCCCGTCGTGCCGTCGCCGATCAGCAGGCTCAACATGGCCTCCCGGTCACCGCCGAGCAAGTGAAAGGCGTAGAGCGCGTCAACGTCGAGGCGGTAGGCCGACGTCGTAGTCATGACGACGAGACCGCTGCTCGACGAAAACAGGTGCACGGGATTGCCGGCCGCGCCGTTTGACGAAGCGATGTTGAACCCGCCGCCCGCGGCAGTCCATGCGAAATCGTACGTGCCCGTGGCGTACGAGATGCCGAGCATGGCCGTGTGCGTCGCGTCGAGCGGATTCTGCACTTGGTTTATGACCCGGGACTGCATCTGGCTAGTGGCGGAATCGCGTACCGATACGCCGAGGACCCAACTTGTGACAACGATATCGGCATTTGCAGCACCGTGAGTATGCCAAAGCACAACGGTGACCACGAAAACAGGCAGCATCGCCTTGGCCTTCATGGGATGTGCTCCACACGTATCTGGCCAAGTGGTTTGTCCACAGCGGCCTTAACGAATGATACCAGTTCTGGGCAACAGGCTCAAGCGGTTTCTCGAACCTCGGAAGGAGAAATGACATGTCAACTCGCACGATCCTGCGCTTAATCGCATGCACGTGTGCGGTAATCTTCACACCCTGTTCCACCGTGATGGCGCAATCGCCGACGATATGGTACGTCGACGCGGATGTGTCTACCAACCAGACTCCGGATGGCACTTCCTGGGAAACCGCCTTCCCGACGCTGCAACAGGCGATCACAGCCGCTCAGGCCAACCAGGATCCCTCAGAGGAGATCTGGGTCGCGCGCGGCGTGTACACGCCCGGTCCTACACACACGTCAACGTTTGTCCTGAAAGACCGGGTGGCGGTCTATGGGGGATTCGAGGGTATCGAAACCGAGCTTGAGCAGCGCGACCCCGATCCGCTGACCAATGGAACCGTGCTGTTCACAGACATCACGCAGGCCACTGCGTGCGACGTGCTCGTCACGCTTCAGGGTGACTGGCCAACCAATGAAATCGACAGCGACACGGTACTCGACGGATTCACTGTGACCGGTGCGCGAAAACACGCGATCATCAATTACTACAGCCTGGCCGCATTTGCGAATCTTCTCGTTATAGAGAACGGCTCGCGCTACAATGTGAGTCCGGAGGAGGGCGGCGCTATTCTCATCACGGTCGACTCAAAACCCACATTCGATACGTGCATCTTCGTCGACAACATCGCCACGCGCGGCGGGGCTGTCGCCATCAACATCCGATCCCAGGGACGTTTTACCGATTGCTACTTCGGCGGCAACGAAGTGGCCGTTCCCACGGACACGTTCATCTCTGGCGGCGGCGGCGCCATTGCCTGCGACGCCAGTCAGGGTACCGCCGTCACCCAGCCGCGCACCATCCTGCGCCGCTGCATCTTCGAAAACAACCTCGCCGACGCCTGCGACGGCGGCGCCATCCTCAAGACCGGCGACGCCCGCATGGACCTCGTCGAATGCCAGTTCAACGACAACACCGCGCGCGGCCACGGCGGCTCCTATCCACCCACCGAAGGCAACGGCGGCGCCCTGTGCACCCTCAGCGGAGACGTGAACACCATCAACTGCATCTTCAAAGGCAACGTTTCCAAAAATCCGCGCGGCGGAAGCGCGCCCGCCGGCGGCGGCGCGTGGTACTGCCTCAAGCCCTGTTCCACCGCGCCATCAACGGCGGCGCAGCAACCACGGCAGGCCGAGCGCCAGCAGGGCCGCGCTCGCCGGCTCGGGAATGGGCGTGAACGTGAAGTTGATGAATCCGTCACCCGTGGCCAGCACGCTGGGACTGCCGGAGTAGGAATCGATGGCCATCGTGTAGCCCAATCCGTACGTATGGCCCTCCTGAAGCTGAAATGTGAGTTGAACTGCAAACGAGCCGATGGCGGGATCGCCGGTAATCGGGGCCGAAATCCAGGTGCCGTAGAACAGGAACTGCCCAGTCGTGCCGTCGCCGACGAACACGTTCAGCAACGCCTGACGGTCGCCGCCGAGCAGGTGAAAGTTATACAAGGCGTCCACGTCGAGCAGGTAAGCCGACGTCGTGGTCAGAATGATGTTGCCGGAACTCGACGAGAAGAGGTTGATCGGGTTGCCCGCCGCGCCGTTCGACGAGCCGACGTTGAACGAACCGCCGTCCGCGGACCATGCGAAGTCGTACGTGCCCGTGGCGTACGAGATGCCGAGCATCGCCGTATGGCTCGCCTGGAATGGATTCATCACCTGATTGTAACCCACGATGCTGTCTTGACCGTTTGCGCCGTTGTAAACGTACGCGTAGACGACCCAGGAAGAAACGTCGACGTTCGCGGAAGCACTCCCAGCGAAACCGAGAAACAGCAGGCTGCTACCAGTCGCCAGTCGGAAGAACCCCATGATCTGATCCCCAGTCTGGTCAGTTAGCCGGTAATCAAGGTTAACCAGAAGCCCCCGCTTCTTCAAGTGGCCAAATCACGTTGAAGGGAACACTCAGGTTAGGAGTATTAACATGTCCGCAATGACAGTGATTCGACAGCCTGGACTCGCCCTGCTCTTCACGCTCTCGTTCACAGTTGCTGCTTCAGCGCAAACGATCTGGTACGTGGACGCCGACGTGAACACGAATCAGGCCAACGACGGCACAAGCTGGGCAACCGCGTACCCCACTCTTCAGCAAGCCATCGCCGACGCAAGCACCAACGGCTTCCCGCCGGACGAGATATGGGTCGCTCGCGGCATCTACACGCCCGGAGAAACCACTACGGCGACGTTCCTCCTGAAGGATCGCGTGAGAATCTTCGGCGGTTTCGATGGAGTTGAGACCGAACGGGACGAGCGGAACCCCGATCCGCTGACCAATGACACCGTGCTGTTTACGGACATCACTCAGGGCACCGCCTGCGACGCGCTCGTCACGCTGCAAGGAACCCCGCCCTTTAATCCGATTGCTGAAGCCACGCGTCTCGATGGTTTCACCCTGACGGGTGCGCGCAAACACGCGATTGTGAACAATTTCAGCCACGCTACGTTCCGCAATCTTCTGTTTACGGAAAACGGCTCGCGATACGACGTCAGCGTGGAGTACGGCGGGGCGATCCTCATTACAGACCGCTCCCGCCCGCGACTCGAAAACTGCATGTTTGTAGACAACATCGCCACCCGCGGCGGCGCAGTCGCCATCCGCACGCACGCCCAAGCTCTCTTCATGGATTGCTACTTCGGGGGCAACGAGGTCGAAGCCTCATCATCCTCGCCGCTCGACAACGGTGGCGGCGGGGCCTTGTACTGCGACTCCACGCAAGAGCCGGCCGAGCCGCCCAATCCTCCCCCGCCGCCACCGCGCTCCCTGCTGCGCCGCTGCACGTTTGAAGAGAACCTGGCGAAGAATTGCAACGGTGGCGCGATCCTCAAGCTGGGAACGGCACACATGGACTTGGTGGAGTGCCGATTTAACGACAACACCGCGAGTGCCCTCAGTGGTCCTTATCCCTCCACCGCCGGCAATGGCGGCGCGATGTACACCATGGGCGGCACCCTGAACATGGTCAATTGCATCTTTAAGGGTAATCGCTCCGATGAGCCGCGCGATGGAACTTTCCTCGAGGGCGGCGGCGCATGGTATTGTGTCAAGCCGTGTACGGCAAGCGGCGTGAACTGCCTCTTTTTTCTTAGAAAGTGTTTGAAAAGCCCGGAGAATGCCGATGAATGGGAATGGAACGGAGTTCTTACCCATCCGACGTGACGGACGGTCAGTGGAACCTGATCGTGCCGTGGATTCCGCCGGCAAAGCC